>NZ_JACBYP010000100.1 GCF_018982965.1 Streptomyces mayonensis
CACCCTCACCCTGCACCCCACACGTGGCCCCCCGGCCCTCACCCTGCGCTGCGTCTCGTGCGCCCGGCTTGACTCCCGTCCTGGCTTGCCTCCCGTCCCGGCTTGGTCTCCCCCGCCGTCTTCATCCCCCGCGCACGTCCGACGCGGCCCGCACCGCGCCGCGTGCCGCACCCGCCAGCAGCAGGGCCGTCAGCAGGTACGGCACCGCGGAGACGGCGAAGGCCGTGCCGTGCCCGGTGTGCGTGGCCACCGCCGCGTAGGCACCGTAGGTGGCGAGGTTGCCCAGCTCGGTACCCAGGCCCGCGACCGAGGTGAGCGTGGCCCGGCCGCTGTCGTCGATACGCCGCTGGAGGCGGACGTCGGCCAGCACGGTCGCCAGCTGGAAGCCGCCGAAGGCGAGCGCGACCAGGACCAGCGCGGCCGGGGTTCCGGCGAGGGCGCCCACGGCGAGGGCGAGCGCGGAACCGGTCAGCAGGACGGCGAAACCACCCGCGGGCAGCCGTTCCGCGGCACCGGCCAGCAGGCTGCCGCCCGTCGCACCGGCCCAGATCACCAGCAGCAGCCAGGGCACGGTTCCGGGTGCCACACCGGTGTCGAGCGCCAGCAGCGGCGTGTACTCGTCGAGCGCGCCCCACACCGCGGTGACGGCCGGTACGAGCAGCAGCGCGCCGCGCACGGACCGGTCGGTGCGGGCCTCGACGAGTCCGGCGCGCAGGGTCGCGGTCCAGGACTCGCCGCCCGCGGAGGGGGTGCGGTGCTCGGGGAACCGGGTCGCCACCACCGCCGCGGCCAGGCAGGTCAGCACGCTGGCCGCGCCCACGGCGTCGTAACCGCCCCAGGCGAACACCGGACCGGCCAGGCCCATGGCCGTCATGGTCGCGGCGATCCCGAGGGCCCGGGCGCGGCCCATCAGCCGGGCGTACTGCCCGGCCGCGCCGGTCCGCTCCAACTCGTCGTAGACCAGCGCCTCCAGGGCACCCGACCCGAGCGCTCCGCCCGCTCCCCAGAGCACGAAGCCGAGGGCGAAGGCGCCGTAGGAGGGCACGAGGACCCACAGGGCGAAGCCGGTGGCGGTGAGCAGCGGGCCGAGGATCAGGAGCAGCCGCCGGGAGACGGCGTCGGCCCAGACACCGGACGGCACCTCCAGGAGCACGCCGGTCAGCGACCACAGGGCGAACAGCGAGGCCATCTGCCAGACGGACAGGCCGGTGTCGCTGAAGAGCAGCGCGTACACCGGGTAGAGCAGGACGAACTCGTCGCAGAACGCGGAGGCGTACAGCGTGCGCGCGAGCCGCCGGGTGGCGGCGGGGCCGTGGGCACGCCCGGGCGTGGGTGAGGGAGTCATGAGGCCTTCCCGAGGGGGCGGATCGGACACCGGGGGTACGGCGTCCGGGGCGGCCCTCGGGAGGCGGCGCCACGGGTGGGTCGACACGTGTCTTCACGCGTGGCTCTACGGGTGGATCCTCGTGTGAATCCTCGGGTGGATCAATGTCGGCGGGTCATGCCGCCGATGCTAGACGGCGGCGGACGTCCCGCCCAGCGGATTACGTGGGCGAGCCCGACGAGAAGCGCCGGAGCAGCGGGGAGAGCACCAGCACCGACCTGGTGCGCTCCACGAACGGTTCTCCGGCGATGCGCTCCAGGACCCGCTCGAAGTGCCGCATGTCGGAGGCGAAGACCTGGGCCACGGCGTCGGCGTCGCCGGTGACGGTGGAGGCGGCCACGACTTCCTGGTAGCGCTCCAGGCCCCGCTGGATGGTCTCGGGCGAGGTGTTGCGGCGGCAGAAGATCTCGACGAACCCCTCGGTCTCCCAGCCGAGCGCGGCGGGGTCGACCCGGACGGTGAAGCCGGTGATGGCGCCGGTGGCGCGCAGCCGGTCCACGCGCCGTTTCACCGCGGGCGCGGACAGGCCGACCGTCTGCCCGATGTCCGCATAGGAGCGGCGGGCGTCCTCGGCGAGGGCGTGCACGATGTGTTCGTCGAGATCGTTCAGCACTGCGGGTCGTTCACTTCACTTCCGGTGCGCGGTCACCTGCGGGGTGTCCGGCGTGGCGGGTGGGGGCCTGCGGTGGCCGTACCCGAAGTAGAACACGGGCCTTGTCAGCTGCCGCCGTCCGGTTCACCGGCGACGGCGCGTGCCTCGGCCGTGTCCGCCGCGTCGAAGCCGATCTCCCCGGGCCGGCCGCGGGCGGCCTCCTGGGCGTCGATCCAGCGCATGTGGGCCTCCCAGGCGGCCTGCTTGCTGGTGCCGAGCGCGGCCCCGATCTGCGCCCAGGACGCACCGGCCTCGCGGGCGGCGCGGACGGTGAGCTGGCGTCCGTAGGCGGCCTTGCGGGCGACCACCTCGCTCAGTGCGAGCAGTTCGAGGAGCTGGGGGCCGTCGAGGGCCTCGTCGTCGCTGCCGAACCCGGCGAGGGACTCCCGGGCCCGCAGTTCGTCGAGGCGGGCCACGGCGGTCAGCAGGGTGTGCTGCGGCTCGATGCTCTGCGGTGTCGTCATGCGCCCAGCGTCGCGTCAGGGTGGCTTGACGTCAAGCCACCCTGACGGACGGAATCCCCGGACGGACGGAAACCCGGGACGGACGGAATCCCCGGACGGACGGAAACCCCGGACCGATCGGGCGCCGGTCAGCTCCAGCTGGCGTGCAGCGGCTTGCCCTCGGCGTAACCGGCGGCGCTCTGGATGCCGACGATCGCCTTCTCGGCGAACTCCTCCAGGGAGCCGGCGCCGGCGTAGGTGCAGGAGGAGCGGACGCCCGCGATGATCGCGTCGATGAGGTCCTCGACGCCGGGCCGGGCCGGGTCGAGGAACATCCGCGAGGTGGAGATGCCCTCCTCGAACAGCGCCTTGCGGGCCCGGTCGTACGCCGACTCCTCCGAGGTGCGGTTGCGCACCGCGCGCGCGGAGGCCATGCCGAAGGACTCCTTGTAGGCGCGGCCGTCGGCGGCGTGCTGGAGGTCGCCCGGGGACTCGTAGGTGCCGGCGAACCAGGAACCGACCATCACGTTGGACGCGCCGGCCGCGAGGGCCATCGCCACGTCGCGCGGGTGGCGGACGCCGCCGTCGGCCCACACGTGCTTGCCGTACTTCTTCGCCTCGGCGGCGCACTCCAGGACGGCGGAGAACTGCGGCCGCCCGACGCCGGTCATCATGCGGGTGGTGCACATGGCGCCCGGTCCGACGCCGACCTTGATGATGTCGGCGCCCGCCTCGATCAGGTCGCGCACTCCCTCGGCGGAGACGATGTTGCCGGCGACGACGGGAACCTGCGGGTCGAGGTCGCGCACCACCTTCACCGCGCTGATCATCGACTCCTGGTGGCCGTGCGCGGTGTCGATGACGAGGGTGTCGACGCCCGCGTCGAGGAGCTGCTTGGCCTTGCCCGCCACGTCGCCGTTGATGCCGACGGCGGCGGCGATGCGGAGCCTGCCCCGCGCGTCGACGGCCGGGGTGTACAGCGTGGCCCGCAGGGCGCCCTTGCGGGTGAGGATGCCGGCGAGGCGGCCGTCCTTGTCGACGGCGGGCGCGTAGCGCCGGTTGGCGGCGTCGAGGGTGTTGAAGGCCTCGCGGGGGTCCGTGTCGGCGTCGACGAGGATCAGGTCCTTGGACATGACCTCCTCGAGCTGGGTGAAGCGGTCCACGCCGGTCAGGTCGGCGTCGGTGACCACGCCGACCGGCCTGTGGTCCTCGTCGACGACGACTCCGGCGTCGTGCGCGCGCTTGGGCAGCAGGGACAGCGCGTCGGCGACGGTCTGGTGCGGCGCCAGGACGATCGGCGTGTCCAGGACGTGGTGCCGGCCCTTCACCCAGGTGACGACCTCGGTGACGACCTCGATCGGGATGTCCTGCGGGAGGACCACCAGCCCGCCGCGCCGGGCCACCGTCTCGGCCATGCGCCGGCCCGCGATGGCGGTCATGTTGGCGACGACGAGCGGGATCGTGGTGCCCGTGCCGTCCGGGGAGCCGAGGTCCACGCCCTGCCGGGAGCCGACGGCGGAGCGGCTCGGGACCATGAACACGTCGTCGTACGTCAGGTCGTACGAGGGCTGTATGTCATTGAGGAAACGCACGTGCTGCACATCCCAGTCGATCAGAGGTGGCCCCCGGACAGGTCAGCCAGGGGGAAAGAGCACGTACTTCATTGTCCCACGACCGGCCGCCCGCAACCCCCGGGCAGATCATCCAGGCTGGTCAGGCCCCTCCTTGGAGGAACCTCCAGGGCCGAGGGCGACGAAGAGCCCCGGGCCCCGGTCGGTGGCCTCGGCGAAGATCTCCTCGGCGACGGCCCACTCGTCCGGCCGTGTCTCGGCGTACGCCCGCCAGCCCTCCACGACCAGGACCAGCCCCCGCTCCGCCGCGCCCCCGGGCCAGACGGAGGGGTCGGCGAGGGATTCGGCGAGCGCGTCCCAGTCCCGGCCGGACCGGTCGGGCAGCCCCAGGTCACGGGCGCAGCGGTCCATCAGGCCCGCCTCGTCCGTGACCCCGCCGAGGTCCAGCGTGACCACGAGCCGCCCCGCGGAGTCCTCGGTCATGCCACAGCCCTTCG
Organism: Streptomyces mayonensis; assembly: GCF_018982965.1. Taxonomy (GTDB): domain Bacteria; phylum Actinomycetota; class Actinomycetes; order Streptomycetales; family Streptomycetaceae; genus Streptomyces; species Streptomyces mayonensis. The sequence goes on from NZ_JACBYP010000100.1 coordinate 4,548, forward strand.
TCCCTCTCTCACGGTCCTCCCGTCCCGGTGACCCGTCAGATCCCGTCCGGGTCGACCCGGTTGAGCGTCGACTTCGGCGCCGAGCCCGCCGTCATCAGGTAGTCCGCGGCGGACGTGTCCGTCACGAGGCTGGTGACGAGGCCCGAACGCAGCACCGCGTCGATGGCCGCGGCCTTGCGCTGCCCGCCCGCGATCGCCACGACCTCGGGGATACGGCGGAGCTGGTCGGCCTTGACCGTGATGCACCGCTCCCCCAGGTCCCGCCCGACCCGGCGCCCCTCGGCGTCGAAGAGGTGCGCGGACATCTCGGCGGCGACGCCGAGCGACGCGTAGTGCGCGCGCTCCTCCTCCCTGAGCATGTCGTGCACCGTCGAGATGCCGGGCTCCCAGGAGCCGATGGAGACGCAGGCGACCGTGACCTTGTCGAAGTACTCGAAGGCCCGCGCGATCCCGGTCTGGTGCCGCAGCGCCTGGGCGGTTGCCGTGTCCGGCAGCAGCATCGGCGCGTAGATGGGGTGCGCGTCGCCGCCGGACACCTGGGCGGCGCGGCGGACGGCCTCGACCGAGCCGCGCTCGGCGGTCCCGGCGTCGTACACGCCCGTCAGCTGCACGACCGTGCAGGGCGGCAGCCGGTCGAGGGCCGCCGCCATGTGGATGGTGGACCGGCCCCAGGCCAGGCCCAGCACGTCGCCCTCGGTGACGAGCTCGCCGAGCAGGTCGGCGGCCACCTCCCCCAGGTTCTCCGGGTCGGGGGTCTCCTCGGCGTCGGCCGGGGACTCCACGACGACGGCGTGCCGGAGCCCGTAGCGGGCACGCAGCGCGTCCGAACGCTCGGCGTCCAGTTCGGCGGGCACCCTGATCTCGATTCGTACAAGGTCTCTCTCGAGGGCGGTCTCGAGAACCCTGGCCACCTTGAAGCGGCTGACGCCGAACTCCTCCGCGATCTGGATCTTGGACTTGCCCTCGAGGTAGAAGCGGCGGGCCATGGCCGCCGCCTGGACCAGCTCAGCGGGTCCCATCCGCATGGCTGAACGGCCCGCCGACATACCCGACACGGCGTTCTCCTCACTGCTGTTCACACTCTGGATACGCCGTTCATCCTTGCAGATTCGGCGCACTTGATCAGCCCTGATGGGAGCCGTTCACGTTCTGTTCCTCAGTGGTCGCACGCCCAGGATGCCTTGGCGGTCGCCGTCTCGGCCTGCGTGCGCAGTGCACGTACCGCCTCGGCCGGGTCCGACGCCCCGTAGACGGCGGAGCCCGCGACGAAGACGTCCGCGCCGGCCTCGGCGCACTGCTCGATCGTCGACGCGGACACCCCGCCGTCGACCTGCAGCCACAGCTGAAGGCCGTGCTTCCTGATCAGCTCACGGGTGCGGCGGATCTTGGGGAGCATGATGTCGAGGAACGCCTGCCCGCCGAAGCCGGGTTCAACCGTCATGATCAGCAGCATGTCGAGTTCCGGGAGCAGGTCCTCGTACGGCTCGATCGGCGTCGCGGGCCGCAGCGCCATGGACGCGCGGGCGCCCTTGGCCCGGATCTCCCGCGCCAGCCGCACCGGCGCGGCGGCCGCCTCGACGTGGAAGGTGACGGAACCGGCGCCCGCCTCCACGTACTGCGGCGCCCAGCGGTCGGGGGCCTCGATCATCAGGTGGCAGTCCAGCGGGGTGTCCGTCGCGCGGGCCAGGGACTCCACGACCGGCACGCCGAGCGTGAGGTTCGGGACGAAGTGGTTGTCCATGACGTCCACGTGGAGCCAGTCGGCTCCGCGGACCGCCGCGGCCTCGTCCGCGAGGCGGGCGAAGTCTGCGGACAGGATGCTGGGGTTGATCTGCGCGGCCATGCTCCCAAGCCTGCCATGCCCCGCGGGAGCGGGCCCGGACGGGGCCCCGGGGCGGTTGCTGTCGTGCGGCTTGTCGTGCGGGCTGTTGCTGTGCGGCCGCGGGCCGTACGTGGTTGCTCGCGGGGGCCCGGGTACGCGGAGGCGTCCGGGCAGCGGGCCCGGCCGGGGGCGTGCCCGCCGGTGCCGGCCCCGGCCGCGGTACGGCCGCGAGGCCGCCGGAGTCCGGACCTGCGCCCCGGCATCCGGACCGGCGCCCGCCCCATCCGGACCGGCGGCCACCACCAGGCCCGGCGCCCACCACCAGGTCAGGCGCCCACCGACCAGGTCCGGCGCCCAACCACCCGGTACGGGTGGGCCGGTGACGCGCGGCGTCGGTCAGGAGGTCCTGCGCACGAGCGCCAGGTACATGGCGTCGGTGCCGTGCACGTGCGGCCAGAGCTGGACGTCGGGGCCCTCGCCGAGCGCGGGGACGCCGGGCAGCGTCGGCCGGGCGTCGAGCAGCTCGGTGCCGGGCACGCGCTTGAGGACGTCGGCGACGACCGCGCGGGTCTCGGCGAGGTGGGGCGAGCAGGTCGCGTAGGCGACGACACCGCCGACGCGCACGGCCTCCAGGGCGCTGCGCAGCAGCCCTCGCTGGAGCGGGGCGAAGCCGTCCAGGTCCTCCGGGCGGCGCCGCCAGCGCGCCTCGGGACGGCGGCGGAGCGCGCCGAGGCCGGTGCACGGAACGTCGACCAGGACGCGGTCGAAGCTGCCGGGCCGCCAGGGCGGACGGGTGCCGTCCGCGGCGATCACCTGGTACGGCCCCGGGTTGCCGCTCAGCGCCCCCGCCACGAGACCCGCGCGGTGCGGCTGCTTCTCGGAGGCAAGCAGGAAGGCACCCCGTTCGGCGGCGAGGGCGCCGAGGAGCGCGGCCTTGCCGCCGGGCCCCGCGCACCCGTCCAGCCAGCGCCGGTCGGGTCCGTCGAGCGGCGCGTTGGCAAGGGCCAGGGCGACCAGCTGACTGCCCTCGTCCTGCACCCCGGCGCGGCCCTCCCGCACCGCCTCCACGGCTCCGGGCTCGCCGCCCTCGCTCAGCCGCACCGCGTACGGCGACCAGCGCCCCGGTACGGCGGCCTCCTCGCCGAGCAGTTCCTCGCGGGTGGCCCGGCCCGGCCGTGCGACGAGGGTGACCTCGGGGCGTTCGTTGTCGGCGGCGAGCAGGTCCTCGATGCCGGCCCGGCCGCCGCCCAGCGAGTCCCACAGCGCGGAGACCACCCAGCGCGGGTGCGAGTGCACGACGGCGAGGTGGTCCTCCGGGTCCTCGTCGTAGGGCGGCGCGACCCGCTCCAGCCACCCGTCGAGGTCGTCCCGCGCGACCTTGCGCAGCACGGCGTTGACGAACTTGGCCCGCCCGTCGCCGAGCACGACGCGCGCCAGCTCCACCGAGGCCGAGACGGCGGCGTGGCTGGGGATCCGGGTGCCGAGCAGCTGGTGCACGCCCAGGCTGAGCACGTCCAGGACCGGCGGGTCGACCTCGCGCAACGGCCGGTCGACGCAGTCGGCGATGACCGCGTCGTACGTCCCCTGCCTGCGCAGCGTCCCGTACACCAGCTCGGTCGCGAGCGCCGCGTCCCGGGCGTCGAACTTCTCGGGCCCCTCCTTCTCGCGTGCCTTGCGCAGCAGCGGCGGCAGCACGAGGTTGGCGTACGCGTCCCGCTCGTCCACGGCCCTGAGCGCCTCGAAGGCGAGGATGCGGACGGGGTCCTTCTGGGGCCTGCGGTACGGCTTGCTGGGCTTGCGGGGACGGCGGGACTGCTCGCTCACGAAAAAGGTGCTCCGGGTGTGGGGTGAAGTGCGCCGACCAGCGTACGCCGGGCGCGGCGCGGGGTGGCGTGCCGATGCGGTGGCGCGGGTCAGTCGCCGAGCTGGTCGCCCTCGGTGATCCGGGCCCCGCGCGCCCAGTCCGCGGCCCGCATCGGCTTCTTGCCCTGGGCCTGCACCCACAGCAGCTCGACGGCGTAGGAGCCGGTGCCGACGTACACGTTGTTCTTGCCCGCGGCGATCTGTCCCGGGGCGAGATCGGTACGGTCGGGCAGGGGCACGGCCTGGACGAGCTTGAGCCGCTCGCCGCGGAAGGTGGTCCACGCGCCGGGCGCCGGGGTGCAGCCGCGCACCACACGGTCGACGCGCAGCGCCGGGGCGGTCCAGTCGACCCGGGCGTCCTCGACGGTGATCTTCGGAGCGAGGGTGACGCCCTCGGCCGGCTGCGGTACGGGCTTGAGGCTGCCGTCGTCGATGCCGTCCATGGTGGCGGCGAGCAGCCCGGCGCCGGCGAAGGCCAGCCGGGTCAGCAGATCGCCGCTGGTGTCGGTGGGGCGGACGGTCTCGGTGACCGTGCCGTAGACGGGGCCGGAGTCGAGACCTTCCTCGATCAGGAAGGTGGACGCGCCGGTCAGTTCGTCGCCCGCCATCAGCGCGTGCTGCACGGGGGCCGCGCCGCGCCAGGCGGGCAGCAGCGAGAAGTGCAGGTTGACCCAGCCGCGGGCGGGCACGTCCAGGGCGACACGGGGCAGCAGGGCCCCGTAGGCGACGACGGGGCAGCAGTCGGGCGCGATCTCGCGCAGCCGCTCCAGGAAGTTGGGGTCGCGGGGCTTGCCGGGCTTGAGCACCTCGATGCCCGCCTCCTCGGCCCGCTCGGCCACGGGAGAGGCGACCAGCCGGCGTCCCCGCCCGGCCGGTGCGTCGGGCCGCGTGACGACGGCGGCCACCTCGTGACGCTCGGAGGCGATCAGGGCGTCCAGGGCGGGAACGGCGACCTCGGGGGTACCGGCGAAGACGAGCTTCATGGGTGGGACGGGCCTCTCGGGCGGGGGCGGTTGCGGGCGACGCACCAGTCTACGAGCCCGACGCCGACGGACGTCCGCCGACGGCACGCCCCCCCCCACCGCCGCGCCGGTCGGAGGCGGGGGCAGGGAGCGGCACGACGGGGGCTACGCGTGGTACTGCGACGCGGACCCGCTCGGCACGGCGGGCAGACGGACGGCGACGCGACGCAGACACGTGTGGCGGAACGGGGGTACAAGCCGCACCGGTGACACCGGCGGCACAACGGGTACGCGCGCCCTCGCGTCGCAGGCACGCGTGGCACGCGTGGCACGGGTGGCACGCCTGGGCAGCAGGGCGCACGGCGCGACGGGGCTCATGGGGCTCATGGGGGCACAGGCGGCAACGCGGCCGGGCAGGGGCTCGGTGGGGGCACGTCGGCACCGGTGCTCCTTGACGGCCCGATGGGGCCACGGCGGGGGCAAGGAGACGACTCCCCGCGGCGGGTCGGAGCCAGAATCCCGGGGGCCGGGGGCGAGGCGCGCCCACTGCCGTGGTGGGCGCGCGCACACGGTTCCACGCCCCCACCCCGTGACCAACGGCGCACCCGCACGTTGGTCAAGAAAGAGTTGACACACCGGGCCGTCCGCGCGGTCCGATTCCTTTCAACGCCGGTTCGAGAGGCTTGTTCATGGCCGACCACGCAACCCACGACGCCCAGGCTCGGGCCAGCCTGCACTTGCTGGTGCGGGACATCGAGCGGGTCCGCCGGCAGGTGGACGCACTGCGCACCCTCACCGCGCAGCTGGGCAACGTCTACCGCCCGCGCCGCTCCGGTCCCTCCACGGGCTTCGTCGTCTACGGGCGCGCCCCCGCCCCGACGGTCCGTCTCGCGCAGGAGCTGCGGGACAGCGTCGAGACCCTCGTCACGGCAGCCGTGGACTTCGACCGCTCGCTCGGCTTCTCGTGGGACGCGGTGGGCTCGGCCCTCGGCGTCACCAAGCAGGCGGTGCACCGTCGCTACGGCTCCCGCCGGGCCGCCGCGCAGCCGGCGTCCGCGGCAGCCGAGGCCCCCGAGCAGGCACCGGAGCCGACCGGGACCCGCCCGGTCAACGTGGGCACCGGCCTCCCCCCGGTACCCACGGTTCCGGCGGCGCGCGCCATGCCGACCCAGCCGACGTCGGGCAGTCCCGTCCTGCGCGACGAGGTCCGCCCCACCACGGCCTTCCCCAGCCCGCGCAACGGCTGAACCACGGCGGCCGAGCCGCGACGACACCGGCCCTCCCGCTCCCGGCCCCCTCCGGGAAGGGGAGGGCCGCGGCGCCTCCGGGCCCGGATGCCGGATGCCGGTCCAACGTCCCCCTCGCCGTCACCCGATGTCGGGCGGGTCGATCCGCACCCACACCGTCGCATCGCTGCCCCGCGCCGTCCGCGCCGTTCGCGCCGCCTGCGCGGTCTTCAGCGCACCGGCCAGCGCCGCCCCGCGCCCCGGAGGCACCCGGACCAGCGCCCGTTCCCAGTGCTCACCGGGCGGCGGCGCCCCCACCCGCCGCGGCCGCCCCTCCGAGGTGACCGGCAACGGCACGGGGCCGAGCACCTCGGCCTCACCCGGCAGTTCGACGGCGCGCAGGAACCCGGCCACGGCGTCCGGAGGTCCCGTCACGGCCGCCATCCGCGACACCGGCGGAAAGCCCAGTTCGGCCCGCTCCGCCAGTTCCCGTACGGCGTGGCCGACCGGGTCCCAGCGCACCAGCGCCTGCACCGGTCGCAGCGTCGGCTCCGCGACCGCGACGACGGTGCCTCCCGCGCTCTGCGGCCGGACCAGCGCGGCCGCGGCCAGCCAGCGCCGCAGCGCGTCCTCACCGGCGCGCAGATCGGGCCGGCCGAGCATCGCCCAGCCGTCGAGCAGCAGCGCCGCCGTGTAGCCGCCCTCGGCGACGGGCTCGGCCCCCGGGGTGCTCACCACCAGCGCGGGCGCCTGCGACACGGTGTCCAGCACGTGCTCCCGCCCCGAGGTGCGCACCGGCACGGCCGGGAAGGCCCGCCCCAGTTCCTCGGCGGTACGCCGGGCCCCCACGACCTGCGCGCGCAGCCGGAAGCCGCCGCACTCCGGGCAGTGCCAGTCGCCCTCCTCACGCCCGCACCAGCCGCATCGCAGGGCGGAAGCGGACTCCTGTCCTTCCAGTGGGCCGGCACAGTGCCGGCAGCGCGCGGGCGTCCGGCAGGCCGCGCACGCCATCCGCGGTACGTAACCCCGCCGGGGCACCTGCACCAGTACCGGTCCGTGCCGCAGCCCGTCCCTGACGACCTGCCAGGCGAGGGACGGCAGCCGGGCGGCGCGGGCGGCCTCGTCCCTCGCCAGGTCCTGGTCACCCACGGTCCGCACCAGCGGGGCGACCGCCCGCACCTGCTCGCGGGCGGCGACCAGTGGCCGGGCCCAGCCGGTCTCCACGAGCTGAGCCGCCTCCACGGTGCAGCTCCACGCCCCCAGCAGGAAGGCGCACCGGTCCTGGGCGGCGCGCAGCAGCAGGACCTCGCGGGCGTGTGGCTGCGGCGCGTGCGGTTCGCTGTGGCTGTCGTCGCCGTCGTCCCAGAGGGCGAGCAGGCCGAGGTCCCGCACCGGCGCGAACATGGCTGCGCGGGTCCCGACGACGGCCCGTACCGCCCCGCGGCGCACCGCCAGCCACTGCCCGTACCGTTTCTCGGGTCCGGCGTCAGCGGTGAGCACCGCGTGGCGCCCCTCGCCGAGCAGGGCGGTCAGCGCGGCGTCGACGCGGGCGACCGCCCGGCCGTCCGGCAGGACGACGAGCGCTCCCCGGCCCGAGGCCAGGGTCGCCGCCACGGCGCGGGCCAGTTCGTCGGCCCACTCCGGTCCCGGCAGCGCGTTCCACACCGCGCGCGGCGCGCTCCCTGCCGCGAGGGCCGCCACGAAGGCGGGACCCTGCTCGTACCGCGTCCACGAACCCGGCCCGGGCGCGGGCGGCGGGGGCAGGGGCTGCGGCGAGGCCCGCTTCTCGGCGGCCGCGTTGCGCGGGGGGACCGCGAGCTGGAGAACGTCAGCGACGCTGCCCGCGTAACGGTCGGCGACCGCCCGCACGAGCCCCAGCAGTTCCTCGTCGAGGATCCGCTCGGGCGAGACGACCTGGGCCAGCGCGGCAAGCGGTCCCGAGTAGTCGGACTCGGCGAGCCGCTCGATCAGGAACCCGTCGATGAGCCCCCCGCCCTCGCGCCGCCCGTCCCGCACCCGGTGCCGTCCGGCGCCGAAGCGGACCCGCACCCGGACCCCGGGCTGTGCGTCGGCGTCCAGCTCCTCGGGTACGGCGTAGTCGAAGTACCGGTCGAGGTGGAGCACGCCCTTGTCGACGAGGACCCTGGCGACGGGCCGTTCCCTGGCGAGCGCGGCTCCGCGCCAGGTGCGCGGCTTCGCCCGCGGGGTCTTGGCCCTGCGCACCGTCTCCCGGATGAGCGCGAGCTGCTCGGGCGGCGCGTCCTCCGCGCCGCCCGCCGCCGGTTCGTTCTCGCTGCTCACGCCTTGCATTCTCGCAAAGACCACTGACATCCGGGCCGCCCGCGTCGGCGCGGCCGGCCCCCATGCACGACCGCACACGCATGACGCGCCGACGCCCGACGTCAGGCGCACCGGCGCCCCGGTGCACGGGCGCACGGACGCAGGCGCGTATGAGTGAGCCGCCAGCCGCCAGGAGCGTACGCGTCAGGCGTCAAGCGTGTAAGCGCGTACACGTCAGCCGCCAGGCGCTCAGCCATCACCCGCCAGGCGCCGCCCTGGCAGGAGAGCACCGGCCCGGCCGAACCGGCCGGTGCCTGCGGCCCGGAAGGCCGACGGGCCCGGACACGCCGAGGCCCGGCGACCCCACCGGGGACGCCGGGCCTCGCTCCGTGCTGTCGGGCGCGCGCCCGGGGCCTACAGCCCCGCGGCCTGGCGCAGCGCGTCCACGCGGTCCGTGCGCTCCCAGGTGAAGTCGGGAATCTCGCGGCCGAAGTGGCCGTACGCGGCGGTCTGGGCGTAGATCGGGCGGAGCAGGTCGAGGTCGCGGATGATGGCGGCCGGGCGGAGGTCGAAGACCTCGTCGATCGCCTTCTCGATCTTCTCGGTGTCGATCTTGGCGGTGCCGAAGGTCTCGACGAAGAGGCCGACCGGCTCGGCCTTGCCGATGGCGTAGGCGACCTGGACCTCGCAGCGGGCGGCGAGGCCCGCGGCCACCACGTTCTTGGCGACCCAGCGCATCGCGTAGGCGGCGGAGCGGTCGACCTTCGACGGGTCCTTGCCGGAGAACGCGCCGCCGCCGTGGCGGGCCATGCCACCGTACGTGTCGATGATGATCTTGCGGCCGGTCAGGCCGGCGTCGCCCATCGGGCCGCCGATCTCGAAGCGGCCGGTGGGGTTGACCAGGAGGCGGTAGTTCTCCGTGTCGAGCTTGATGCCGTCCTCGAGGAGCGCCTTGAGCTCGGGCTCGACGACGAACTCCTTGATGTCCGGCGCCAGCAGCGACTCCAGGTCGATGTCGCTCGCGTGCTGGGAGGAGACGACCACGGTGTCGAGGCGGACGGCCTTGTCGCCGTCGTACTCGATGGTGACCTGCGTCTTGCCGTCCGGGCGCAGGTAGGGGATGGTGCCGTTCTTGCGGACCTCGGACAGGCGCTTGGACAGGCGGTGGGCCAGGAAGACCGGCAGCGGCATCAGCGTCGGCGTCTCGTCGGACGCGTAGCCGAACATCAGGCCCTGGTCACCGGCGCCCTGCCGGTCCAGCTCGTCGTTGTCGTCGCCCGCGACCGCACCCCCGACCCGGCTCTCGTAGGCCGTGTCCACGCCCTGCGCGATGTCCGGGGACTGGGCGCCGATGGAGACCGAGACACCGCAGGAGGCGCCGTCGAAGCCCTTCTTGGAGGAGTCGTAGCCGATCTCGAGGATCTTGCCGCGGACCAGGTTGGCGATGTCCGCGTAGGCCTTGGTCGTGACCTCGCCGGCCACGTGCACCAGACCGGTGGTGATCAGGGTTTCGACCGCGACCCGGGAGGTCGGGTCCTCGCGCAGGAGCGCGTCGAGGATCGTGTCGCTGATCTGGTCAGCGATCTTGTCGGGGTGACCTTCGGTCACGGACTCCGAGGTGAACAGGCGACGGGACACAACGCTCCCTGGGGTTGCAGCGGCTGCTGGCTGATCAGTTGTGGACGGCACGGGGAGCTGCACCCGGCGACGTCCGAGAACAGTTTATCGGTCGCACTCTGCCACGGGCCCACCTGTCTCAGCTCTCGGGAGGGCTGTGACCTGCGGCACGGGCATTCTGCCCAGAACGCGGCGTCCTTGGCCAGGGTCGCCACGCTCGAAAACGCGGGGTTCGCCAGGTCCGTGGGGTGATTCGCGAGGTCCGTGGGGTGAAAGGTGCGTTCAGTGGAGTGAATGGTTCATCCGGCCAGCCGTTCCGCCACGAGGTCCCAGACCGTTTCCGCCAGCGCCTCCTTGGGGCCGTGGGCCACCGGGGTCTCGCTGCCGTCGGCGCCGAGGACCACGGCCTCGTTCTCCTCGGAGCCGAAGGTCTTGCGTTCGCCCACCTCGTTGACCACGAGCAGGTCGCAGCCCTTGCGCTCGAGCTTGGCCCGGCCGTTGACCAGGACGTCGTCGGTCTCGGCGGCGAAGCCCACGACCACCTGGCCGGGGCGGGCCCGGGTCGCGGAGATCTCCGCGAGGATGTCCGGGTTGCGCACCAGGGAGATCGGCGCGGGTTCCTGGCCGTCCTCCTTCTTGATCTTGCCGGTGGCGTACGTCGCCGGCCGGAAGTCCGCCACCGCCGCGGCCATGACGACGGCGTCGGCGTCCGCGGCCGCGCGCAGCACCGCCTCGCGCAGCTCCACCGCGGTGCCCACCGGGACCACGTCCACGCCGGCCGGGGCGGGCAGCGACGCGTTCGCCGCGAGCAGGGTGACGCGGGCGCCGCGGGCGGCGGCGGTGCGGGCAAGGGCGTAGCCCTGCTTGCCGGACGAACGGTTGCCGAGGAAGCGGACCGGGTCGAGGGGCTCCCGGGTGCCGCCGGCGCTGACGACGACGTGCCGCCCGGCGAGGTCCGGCTTTTGCACGCCACGGGCCAGCACCCGGCGGCACGCCTCGAAGATCTCGCCCGGGTCGGGCAGCCGGCCCTTGCCGGTGTCGACACCGGTGAGGCGGCCGACGGCCGGCTCGACGACGACCGCGCCGCGGCGGCGCAGCGTCGCCACGTTCTCCTGGGTGGCCGGGTGCTCCCACATCTCGGTGTGCATGGCGGGGGCGAAGACGACCGGGCAGCGGGCCGTGAGGAGCGTGTTGGTGAGGAGGTCGTCGGCGAGGCCGTGGGCGGCCCTGGCGAGCACGTCCGCGGTGGCCGGGGCGACGACGACCAGGTCGGCGTGCTGGCCGATGCGCACGTGCGGGACCTCGTGGACGTCGTCCCACACCTCGGTCGAGACCGGGTTGCCGGACAGAGCCGACCAGGTGGCGGCCCCGACGAAGTGGAGCGCCGAGGCGGTGGGGACGACGCGGACCTCGTGCCCCGACTCCGTGAACCTGCGCAGCAGCTCACAGGCCTTGTACGCGGCGATGCCGCCGCTGACCCCCAGTACGACCTCGGTCTTGTCCACCGTCTCTCCCGACCTCTCCCCGACTCGGCTGTCACGCTCGGCTCCGGTGCCCGGCTGCCGCGCAGGACCATCACACACCACAGGCCCGGCGGACGGGCCGCCGGGCCTGTGGAAAAGTCAGCATAAGGCTGAAGATCTTACCGCCGATGTACCGCGTACCGCCGATACCGCCGGTAGTACCGCCGGTAGTACCGCCGGTACTACTGCGCCGGACCCTCGATGGCCTCGGAGGTCAGCAGCCCCGCGTTGATCTCGCGCAGAGCGATCGAGAGCGGCTTCTCGTGGACGTGGGTGTCGACGAGCGGACCGACGTACTCGAGGAGGCCCTCGCCGAGCTGCGAGTAGTACGCGTTGATCTGGCGGGCCCGCTTGGCCGCGTAGATCACGAGGCTGTACTTCGAGTCCGTGGCCTCGAGGAGCTCGTCGATCGGCGGGTTGATGATGCCCTCGGGCGCGGAGATGGGAGAGGACACGCTCTACCTTCCGATGGATGGGAAAGAATTCAGTCGGGACGACCGGTCGAGGTGATCGGCCAGCTGATCGGTCGTGATCAGCAGACCACTCACGATCACACGACGTTCGTCAAGGCTAGCAGCTCGCGCGCCACATCCTCGACGGAGGTGTTGACCAGGGTCTGGTCGAACTCCGGCTCGGCCGCCAGCTCGACCCTGGCCGCGGCGAGGCGGCGCTCGATCACCTCCTGCGACTCCGTGCCCCGCCCGGTGAGCCTGCGCACCAGCTCCTCCCAGGAGGGCGGGGCCAGGAACACCAGCCGGGCCTCGGGCATGGACTCGCGGACCTGGCGGGCGCCCTGGAGATCGATCTCCAGAAGCACCGGCTCACCGGCCTCCAGCCGCTCCAGCACCGCCGCGCGCGGCGTGCCGTAGCGGTTGCCGGCGAACTCGGCCCACTCGAGCAGCTCGCCGTTGGCGATCAGCTTGTCCATCTCCTCGTCGGTGACGAAGAAGTAGTGCACACCGTGCTGCTCGCCGGGCCGGGGCCGGCGGGTCGTCGCCGAGACCGACAGCCATACCTCGGGGTGTTCCTTGCGCATATGGGCGACGACCGTGCTCTTGCCGACCCCCGAGGGGCCGGAGAGCACGGTCAGTCGCGGACGTGCGTCCGGGGGTACGGGGGACGTCCCCCGGGGTGTTGCAGCCATGCAGCGATTATTCCAGCAATCCCGGAGTGGTCCGGACTCAGCTGCCGGTGCTGCCGAACTCGCGCTCCAGGGAGGCGATCTGGTTGGAGCCGAGACCGCGCACGCGACGGCTCTCGGAGATGCCCAGACGCTCCATGATCTGCTTGGCGCGGACCTTGCCCACGCCCGGCAGGGACTCGAGGAGGGCGGAGACCTTCATCTTGCCGATGACGTCGTTCTTCTGTCCCTGCTGGATGACCTCGTGGAGGGAGGCACCGGAGTGCTTGAGTCGATTCTTGACCTCGGCCCGCTCCCGGCGAGCCGCGGCGGCCTTTTCGAGCGCGGCTGCGCGCTGTTCAGGGGTAAGGGGCGGAAGAGCCACGCCTACGTCACCTCGGATGTCGAACTGTCGGATACGGACCGGTGAGGAACCTAGTCGCCCCACACCTGGTGAGCCACGAGCAACACGCTTGCCCGTTGACTCTCGACGGAGACTAGCGGTCAAGTCCGCCAGAGTCAGCGAGAACAGCGGAAAAGTCCTGGTCAGCCTCCGTCAGGCCAGACATTTTGGACATATTGCCTCTGATTTGAGGATGTATTCAGCGTCGGGGCGGAGTCAGAGCGCCGTGAGCGCCGTCCTGATCTCCTCCGCGAAACGGTCCGAGGCCGTCCGCAGGGCGCGCACATCGGGCCCGTGACGCAGAACACCCCGGCTGACGCTGGGCACCACGTTGCGCACCGCGGCCCCGAACACCCGGGGCAGATCGGCCGGCGTGGCTCCCTGGGCCCCGATGCCCGGGGCGAGCAGCGGACCGTTGACGTCCAGGTCGTACGCGGACAGGTCGCCGAGGGTCGCGCCGACCACCGCGCCGAAGGAGCCGAGGGGCTCCTCCCCCGCGTTCTCGGCGGCCAGGTGGGCCAGCATCGTCGCCCCGACGCCGCGTCCGTCGTCCCGGACCGCGCGCTGGACCTCGCCGCCCTCCGGGTTGGAGGTGAGCGCCAGCACGAACAGGCCGGCGCCGCTCTCGCGGGCCAGGTCGACGGCCGGCTTCAGGGAGCCGTAGCCGAGGTACGGGGAGACGGTCAACGCGTCCGAGAACAGCGGTGCGTCCGTGTGCAGGAACGACTCCGCGTAGGCGGCCATGGTCGAGCCGATGTCGCCGCGCTTGGCGTCCATGACGACCAGCGCACCCGCCGAGCGCGCCTCCTGGACCGACTTCTCCAGCACGGCGACGCCGCGCGAGCCGAAGCGCTCGAAGAAGGCGCTCTGCGGCTTGAGGACGGCGACCCTGCCTGCCACCGCCTCCACGACGGTGCGGCTGAAGCGCTCGAGCCCCGCCACGTCGTCGTTCAGGCCCCACTCGGCGAGCAGGGAGGCGTGCGGGTCGATGCCGACGCACAGCGGCCCGCGCTCGTCCATCGCGCGGCGCAGGCGCGCGCCGAAGGGTTCCCACACCGTCGTCCCGGTCATCCGGACTTCCTCACGTCGGCGCCGACCGCGTCGGCGAGGGTGGCGTAGGGGCTCTGCCGCAGGCGTGCGGCGAGCCCCTTGTGGAGGTGGCGGGCGTAGAACGGCCCCTCGTAGATGAAGGCGCTGTAGCCCTGGACCAGCGTCGCCCCGGCGAGGATGCGCTGCCAGGCGTCCTCGGCGGTCTCGACACCGCCGACGCCGACCAGGGTGATCCGGTCCCCCACGCGCGCGTAGAGGCGCCGCAGCACCTCCAGGGAGCGCGCCTTGAGGGGGGCGCCGGACAGTCCGCCGGTCTCCCGGACCAGGGCGGGCGAGGAGGTCAGGCCGAGTCCCTCGCGCGCGATGGTGGTGTTGGTGGCGATGATGCCGTCCAGGCCCAGCTCCACGGCCAGGTCGGCCACCGCGTCCACGTCCTCGTCGGCGAGGTCCGGCGCGATCTTGACCAGCAGCGGGACGCGCCGGGCGGTCACCGCGCGGTCGGCGGCCTCGCGCACGGCGCGCAGCAGCGGGCGCAGCGCCTCGGTCGCCTGGAGGTTGCGCAGCCCGGGCGTGTTGGGCGAGGAGACGTTGACGACCAGGTAGTCGGCGTGCGGGGCCAGCCGCTCGGCGGACTTCACGTAGTCGGCGACGGCGTCCTCCTCCGGGACGACCTTGGTCTTGCCGATGTTGACGCCGACGACGGTCCGGAAGGCGGGCGTACGGGAGGCGAGGCGGGCCGCGACGGTCAGCGAGCCGTCGTTGTTGAAGCCCATGCGGTTGATCAGCGCCCGGTCGTCCACGAGACGGAACAGCCGCTTCCTGGGGTTGCCGGGCTGCGGCTCCCCCGTCACGGTGCCGATCTCGACGTGGTCGAAGCCGAGCATCGCCATGCCGTCGATGGCGACCGCGTTCTTGTCGAAGCCGGCCGCGAGCCCGAAGGGCCCGTGCATGCGCAGGCCCAGGGCCTCGGTGCGCAGTTCCTTGTGGCGGGGCGCGAGCGCGGCCGCTGCGAAGGTGCGCAGGACGGGGACGCGGGCGGCCAGGCGGATCCAGCGGAAGGCGAGGTGGTGGGCCTGCTCCGGATCCATGCGGGAGAAGACGAGCTTGAAGAAGGTCTTGTACATGTGTCCTCGGGAAACTCTGTGCCCGCGAAGCAGTCGAGCCGCTCCGGGCCTCATGAAGAGGGGGACACCGTTTCCGGTGTCCCCCTCGTGGGCCGCTAGTCGCGGGCCGCGGTCAAGAACTCGGCGTGTTCCTGGAGCGAGCGGACTCCCACCTCGCCCCGGCCGAGGGCGTCGATGCCCTGGACGGCCGCCGCGAGCGCCTGGACCGTGGTCAGGCAGGGCACGGAGCGGGCCACGGCCGCCGTACGGATGTCGTAGCCGTCGAGGCGGCCGCCGGTGCCGTACGGGGTGTTGACGATGAGGTCGACCTCGCCGTCGTGGATGAGCTGGACGACGGTCTTCTCGCCGTTCGGCCCGGTGCCCTCGGACTGCTTGCGCACCACGGTGGCGTTGATGCCGTTGCGCCTGAGGACCTCGGCGGTGCCGGAGGTGGCCAGCAGCTCGAAGCCGTGGGCGACCAGCTCGCGGGCCGGGAAGATCATCGAGCGCTTGTCGCGGTTGGCGACCGAGATGAACGCCCGTCCCGTGGTCGGCAGGGGCCCGTAGGCGCCCGCCTGCGACTTGGCGTACGCCGTGCCGAAGACGGAGTCGATGCCCATGACCTCGCCGGTGGAGCGCATCTCCGGGCCGAGGACCGTGTCGACGCCGCGGCCGTGGACGTCCCGGAAGCGGGACCACGGCATGACGGCCTCCTTGACGGAGATCGGCGCGTCCAGCGGCAGGTCGCCGCCGTCGCCCTGGGCCGGGAGCAGTCCCTCGGCGCGCAGCTCGGCGATGGTCGCGCCCAGCGAGATCCGCGCCGCGGCCTTGGCCAGCGGCACCGCCGTCGCCTTCGAGGTGAAGGGGACGGTGCGCGAGGCGCGCGGGTTGGCCTCCAGGACGTAGAGGATGTCCCCGGCCAGCGCGAACTGGATGTTGATCAGGCCGCGCACGCCGACGCCCTTGGCGATGCCCTCGGTGGAGGCGCGCAGCCGCTTGACGTCGAAGCCGCCCAGGGTGATCGGGGGCAGGGCGCACGCCGAGTCGCCGGAGTGGATGCCGGCCTCCTCGATGTGCTCCATGACCCCGCCCAGGTACAGCTCCTCGCCGTCGTACAGGGCGTCGACGTCGATCTCGATCGCGTCGTCCAGGAACCGGTCGACGAGGACCGGCCGGGACGCGCCGATCTCGGTCGACTCGGCGATGTAGGCCTCCAGCCGGGTCTCGTCGTAGACGATCTCCATGCCGCGTCCGCCGAGGACGTAGGAGGGCCGCACCAGGACCGGGTAGCCGATCTCGTCGGCGATGGACTTGGCCCCGGCGAAGGTGGTGGCGGTGCCGTGCTTGGGGGCGGGGAGCCCGGCCTCGGCCAGCACCTGTCCGAAGGCGCCGCGGTCCTCGGCGGCGTGGATGGCCTCGGGCGGGGTGCCGACGACCGGCACGCCGTTGTCCTTGAGCGCCTGGGAGAGGCCGAGCGGGGTCTGGCCGCCGAGCTGCACGACCACGCCCGCGACCGGACCGGCCTGCTGCTCGGCGTGGACGATCTCCAGGACGTCCTCCAGGGTGAGCGGCTCGAAGTACAGCCGGTCGGAGGTGTCGTAGTCGGTGGAGACGGTCTCCGGGTTGCAGTTGACCATCACGGTCTCGTACCCGGCGTCGGAGAGCGCGAAGGAGGCGTGGACGCAGGAGTAGTCGAACTCGATGCCCTGGCCGATGCGGTTCGGGCCGGAGCCCAGGATGATGACGGCGGGCTTCTCGCGCGGCGCGACCTCGCTCTCCTCGTCGTAGGAGGAGTAGAAGTACGGCGTCCGCGCGGCGAACTCGGCGGCGCAGGTGTCGACCGTCTTGTAGACGGGGCGGATGCCGAGCGCGTGCCGGACCTCGCGGACGACGTCCTCGCGCAGGCCGCGGATCTCGCCGACCTGCTGGTCGGAGAAGCCGTGCCGCTTGGCCTCGGCGAGCAGGCCGGCGGTCAGCTCGGGCGCGGCGGCCAGCTCGTCGGCGGTCTCCTTGATGAGGAAGAGCTGGTCGACGAACCAGGGGTCGATCTTCGTGTACGCGAAGACCTCCTCGGGCGTGGCGCCCGCGCGGATGGCCTGCATGACGGCGTTGATGCGCCCGTCGGTGGGCCGGACCGCGTCCTTGAGCAGCTCCACCTTGTCACCGGTCTCGCCGACGAAGGTGAACTGGCTGCCCTTCTTCTCCAGCGAGCGCAGCGCCTTCTGGAAGGCCTCGGTGAAGTTGCGGCCGATGGCCATGGCCTCGCCGACCGACTTCATGGTGGTGGTCAGCGTGGAGTCGGCGCTCGGGAACTTCTCGAAGGCGAACCGCGGCGCCTTGACGACCACGTAGTCGAGGGTCGGCTCGAAGGAGGCCGGGGTCTCCTGCGTGATGTCGTTCGGGATCTCGTCGAGGGTGTAGCCGACGGCGAGCTTCGCGGCGATCTTGGCGATGGGGAAGCCGGTCGCCTTGGAGGCCAGCGCGGAGGAACGCGACACGCGCGGGTTCATCTCGATGACGATGACGCGGCCGTCCTCGGGGTTCACCGCGAACTGGATGTTGCAGCCGCCGGTGTCGACGCCGACCTCGCGGATGATCGCGATGCCGACGTCGCGCAGCACCTGGTACTCGCGGTCGGTCAGCGTCATCGCGGGCGCGACGGTGATCGAGTCGCCGGTGTGCACGCCCATGGGGTCGAAGTTCTCGATGGAGCAGACGACCACGACGTTGTCGTTCCTGTCGCGCATCAGCTCCAGCTCGTACTCCTTCCAGCCGAGGATGGACTCCTCCAGGAGCACCTCGGTGGTCGGCGAGAGGGTCAGGCCCTGGCCGGCGATGCGGCGCAGCTCCTCCTCGTCGTGGGCGAAGCCGGAGCCGGCGCCGCCCATGGTGAAGGAGGGGCGGACGACGACGGGGTAGCCGCCGAGTTCCTCGACGCCCTTGAGGACGTCGTCCATGGAGTGGCAGATGTAGGAGCGGGCGGACTCGCCGTGGCCGGTCTTCCTGCGGACCTCCTCGACGACCTCCTTGAACAGGTCGCGGTCCTCGCCCTTGTTGATGGCCTCGACGTTGGCGCCGATCAGTTCCACGCCGTACTTCTCGAGCACGCCGTTGCCGTGCAGGGAGATGGCGGTGTTGAGGGCCGTCTGGCCGCCCAGGGTGGGCAGCAGCGCGTCGGGCTGCTCCTTGGCGATGATCTTCTCGACGAACTCGGGGGTGATCGGCTCGACGTAGGTGGCGTCGGCGATCTCCGGGTCGGTCATGATCGTCGCCGGGTTGGAGTTCACGAGGATGACCCGCAGGCCCTCGGACTTCAGCACCCGGCACGCCTGGGTGCCGGAGTAGTCGAACTCGGCGGCCTGGCCGATGACGATCGGGCCGGAGCCGATGACCAGGACGGACTGGATATCGGTGCGCTTAGGCACGCTGGCCCTCCATGAGGTTCACGAAGCGGTCGAACAGGTAGGCGGCGTCGTGCGGGCCCGCTGCCGCTTCGGGGTGGTACTGGACGCTGAAGGCCGGCCGGTCGAGGAGCTGGAGGCCCTCCACCACGTTGTCGTTGAGGCAGACGTGGGAGACCTCGGCGCGGCCGTAGGGGGTCTCGGAGACCTGGTCGAGCGGCGCGTCGACGGCGAAGCCGTGGTTGTGCGCGGTGACCTCGACCTTGCCGGTCGTACGGTCCTGCACCGGCTGGTTGATGCCGCGGTGGCCGTACTTCAGCTTGAAGGTGCCGAAGCCGAGCGCGCGGCCCAGGATCTGGTTGCCGAAGCAGATGCCGAAGAGCGGGGTGCCGCGCTCCAGGACGCCCCGCATGACGGAGACCGGGTGGTCGGCGGTGGCCGGGTCGCCGGGGCCGTTGGAGAAGAACACGCCGTCGGGCTCGACCGCGTAGACGTCGTCGACGGTGGCCGTGGCGGGCAGGACGTGCACCTCGATGCCGCGCTCGGCCATGCGGTGCGGGGTCATGCCCTTGATGCCGAGGTCGACGGCGGCGACGGTGAACCGCTTCTCGCCGATCGCCGGGACGACGTACGCCTCGGTGGTGGCGACCTCGGCGGAGAGGTCGGCGCCGGTCATCTCGGGGGCCTCCTGGACGCGGGCCAGCAGCGCGGCGTCGTCCTGGACCGCGTCGCCGCTGAAGATGCCGACGCGCATGGCGCCGCGCTCGCGCAGGTGGCGGGTGAGGGCGCGGGTGTCGATGCCGGAGATGCCGACGACGCCCTGGGCGGCCAGCTCGTCGTCGAGGGTGCGCCGGGAGCGCCAGTTGGAGGGCACGCGCGCGGGGTCGCGCACGACGTATCCGGAGACCCAGATCTTCCTGGACTCCATGTCCTCGTCGTTGATCCCGGTGTTCCCGACGTGCGGGGCGGTCATCACGACGACCTGGCGGTGGTACGACGGGTCGGTGAGGGTCTCCTGGTAGCCGGTCATGCCGGTGGAGAACACGGCTTCGCCGAAGGTGGCCCCCACGGCCCCGTAGGCACGGCCGCGGAAGATCCGGCCGTCCTCCAGGACGAGTACGGCGGGAGTCCGGTGGGCTCCCCTGGTGGAGGTCGTCATCGTGCGCCTTCCGTTTCCGTCTTGTTGATCATGTCGTTCAGGGTGTCGACCCACTCGTTGTGCTCGGCCGCGTGGTCGGAGCGGAAGCCGGAGTCGATCTCCTTGTCGCCGTGGGCCCAGGTGACGACGAGCAGGCCGCCCTCGGTGAGGACCTTGCCGGCGATGCCCTTGTCGAGCCGGGCCTCGCGGAGCTGGGCGAGCGGGACGAAGAAGTCGGCGGCGCCGGGGCGTACGACGTCAAGGCCCGCGTCCGTCAGGGTGAGCTCGACCCGGCTGCGGGTGCCCAGGCCGTGCGCGACGATGCGGTCCAGCCAGTGCCCGGCGGTGGTGGAGCCGTGGTAGCGGCCGCTCATCGTCAGTTTCGCGGTGCCCGGCTCGTCCGGCGCGGCCGGCAGCTCCGGCAGGTCGCCCTGGAGCGTGCCGCGCCACTTCCAGCCCTCGCGCATCAGCCAGTAGACGAGCGCGACGAAGAGGCCGAGGCCGACGACCCAGCCGACGCGGGCGGCCCAGTCGGTCACTTCCGCCGATTCCTTCTCGGCGGCCAGCAGGATTACCGGTGCTGCAGATGTCACGTGAGCTTCCCGTCGACGAGCGTGGCCTTGCCCCGCAGCCACGTGTGCGTCACACGGCCCGGCAGCTCACGACCCTCGTACGGGGTGTTGCGGCTGCGCGAGGCGAAGCCCGCGGGATCCACCTGGCCACGGTATGCCGACTCGACGAGGGTGAGGTTGGCGGGCTCACCAGCCGAGACGGGACGGCCGTGCCCGGTGGCCTGTCCGATCTGCGCGGGCTTGAAGGACATCCGGTCGGCGACGCCGGCCCAGTCCAGCAGGCCCGTGTCCACCATGGTCTCCTGCACCACCGACAGCGCGGTCTCCAGGCCGACCATCCCCATGGCGGCGGCGGCCCACTCGCAGTCCTTGTCCTCGTGCGGGTGCGGGGCGTGGTCGGTGGCGACGATGTCGATGGTGCCGTCGGCGAGCGCCTCGCGCAGCGCCATGACGTCGCGCTCGGTGCGCAGCGGCGGGTTGACCTTGTAGACCGGGTCGTACGAGCGCACCAGCTCGTCGGTGAGGAGCAGGTGGTGCGGGGTGACCTCGGCGGTGACGTCGATGCCGCGGGACTTGGCCCAGCGGACGATCTCGACGGACCCGGCGGTCGACAGGTGGCAGATGTGGACGCGGGAGCCGACGTGCTCGGCGAGCAGCACGTCCCGCGCGACGACCGACTCCTCGGCGACGGCGGGCCAGCCGCCGAGGCCCAGCTCGGCGGAGACGACGCCCTCGTTCATCTGGGCGCCCTCGGTGAGCCGGGGCTCCTGGGCGTGCTGGGCGACGACGCCGCCGAAGGCCTTCACGTACTCCAGGGCGCGGCGCATGATCACGGCGTCGTGGACGCACTTGCCGTCGTCGGAGAAGACGGTGACGCCGGCCGCGGACTCGTGCATGGCGCCCAGTTCGGCGAGCTTGGCGCCCTCCAGGCCGACGGTGACGGCGCCGACGGGCTGCACGTCGCAGTAGCCGGACTCCTGGCCGAGCCGCCAGACCTGCTCGACGACGCCGGCGGTGTCGGCGACCGGGAAGGTGTTGGCCATGGCGAAGACGTTGGTGTAGCCGCCGCTCGCCGCGGCGCGGGTGCCGGTGAGGACGGTCTCGGAGTCCTCGCGGCCGGGCTCGCGCAGGTGGGTGTGGAGGTCGACCAGGCCGGGGAGCAGCACCTTGCCGTCCGCCTCGACGACCTCGGCGCCCTCGGCGGACAGGTCCCGGCCGACCTCGGCGATCGTCGTGCCGTCGATCAGGACGTCCTGCGGCTCGCCGCCGAGCACCTTCGCACCGCGGATCAGGGTCTTGCTCATGTTCTTACTTCTCCTCGGTGGGGCGGGCGTGGGACACGGCGGGTTCGTTGCCGCCGAGCAGCAGGTAGAGGACGGCCATCCGGATGGAGACGCCGTTGGTGACCTGTTCGACGGCGGTGCAGCGGTCGGAGTCGGCGACCTCGGCGGTGATCTCCATACCGCGGACCATCGGGCCGGGGTGCATCACGACGGCGTGGTCGGGCATCTTCGCCATGCGGTCGCCGTCGAGGCCGTAGCGGCGGGAGTACTCGCGCTCGGTCGGGAAGAAGGCCGCGTTCATCCGCTCGCGCTGCACGCGCAGCAGCATCACCGCGTCGGACTTGGGCAGCGTCGAGTCGAGGTCGTAGGAGACCTCGCAGGGCCAGCTCCCGACGCCGACCGGCAGCAGGGTGGGCGGGGCGACGAGGGTGACCTCGGCGCCGAGGGTGTGCAGCAGGTCGACGTTGGAGCGGGCGACGCGGCTGTGCAGGATGTCGCCGACGAGGGTGATGCGGCGGCCCTCCAGGTCCTTGCCGAGCCCGGCGTCGCGGCCGACCAGGCGGCGGCGCATGGTGAAGGCGTCGAGCAGGGCCTGGGTGGGGTGCTGGTGGGTGCCGTCGCCGGCGTTGACCACGGCGGCGTCGATCCAGCCGGAGGTGGCCAGGCGGTAGGGGGCGCCCGAGGCGCCGTGCCGGATGACGACGGCGTCGACGCCCATGGCCTCCAGGGTCTGGGCGGTGTCCTTGAGGGACTCGCCCTTGGAGACGCTGGAGCCCTTGGCGGTGAAGTTGATGACGTCCGCGGACAGCCGCTTCTCGGCGGCCTCGAAGGAGATCCTGGTCCGGGTGGAGTCCTCGAAGAAGAGGTTGACGACGGTGCGGCCGCGCAGGGTGGGCAGTTTCTTGATCGGCCGGTCCGCGACCCGGGCCATCTCCTCGGCGGTGTCGAGGATCAGGACGGCGTCGTCGCGGGTGAGGTCGGCGGCCGAGATGAGATGACGCTGCATCTGTCAGGCTCCGTAGGGCGAGTCATGCGGAAGAGCGGGATAATTCGGGCGGCCTGGCGTGCGCGGGGGCACACCCAGCAGGCGTACGGCACGGGTGGGCGCGTACGCGGGGTGCTACGGGTGGGCGCCCGGGGCGGCCGGCTTGGCGCCGAGCAGGACGGTGTCGCGGCCGTCCTCCTCGGCGAGCAGGACCTTGACCGTCTCCCGCAGCGACGTCGGGAGGTTCTTGCCGACGTAGTCGGCGCGGATGGGCAGCTCGCGGTGGCCGCGGTCGACGAGGACCGCGAGCTGTACCGCGCGGGGGCGTCCGATGTCGTTCAGCGCGTCGAGGGCGGCGCGGATGGTGCGGCCGGAGAAGAGCACGTCGTCGACGAGGACGACGAGGCGGCCGTCGATGCCGTCGCCGGGGATCTCGGTGCGGGCGAGGGCGCGCGGCGGGTGCATGCGCAGGTCGTCGCGGTACATGGTGATGTCGAGCGAGCCGACCGGGATCCCCCGCTCGGTGATCTGCTCCAGCTTGTCGGCGAGCCGCCGGGCGAGGAAGACGCCCCGGGTCGGGATGCCGAGGAGCACCACGTCGTCGGCGCCCTTGGCGCGTTCGACGATCTCGTGGGCGATGCGGGTGAGGACCCGTGCGATGTCGGGCCCCTCCAGAACGGGCCGGGCCTCGGGCCCCGCACCCTGCCGCTCGTCGTTCGGCGCGGCTTTGTGCTGCTTGTCCATACGAAACGGACCCCCTTCTCCGCCTCACGGGACGGACCTTAAAGGACGTCGGATTTGCGCCACCTACCGTAGCAGGCCCTCGGCGGCGCCCCGACGCCCCGTCCCCGATCCCCCTTGTCACTCGTGCGACGCGCTCGCGTCACCCGTCCGGGTCAACGGCGGGCGAATACCACGGAAGAGCCGGTGCGGACCATTCGGCTTGACGCGGGAGAGTAACGCTGCGTAACCTCACAGTGAGTTACCAGCCGCGCGGCCGACATACAGAGCCGACCGCGTCGACACCTTGTCCGGGGAGCCATATGTCCAGCGAATACGCCAAACAGCTCGGGGCCAAGCTCCGGGCCATCCGCACCCAGCAGGGCCTTTCCCTCCACGGTGTCGAGGAGAAGTCACAGGGCCGCTGGAAGGCCGTGGTGGTCGGGTCCTACGAGCGCGGCGACCGTGCAGTGACCGTGCAGCGCCTCGCCGAGCTGGCGGACTTCTACGGCGTTCCGGTGCAGGAGCTGCTGCCGGGCACCACCCCGGGCGGCGCCGCCGAGCCGCCGCCGAAGCTGGTCCTGGACCTGGGCCGGCTGGCCACGGTGCCGGCCGAGAAGGCGGGCCCGCTCCAGCGGTACGCGGCCACGATCCAGTCGCAGCGCGGCGACTACAACGGCAAGGTGCTCTCGATCCGCCAGGACGACCTGCGCACCCTCGCCGTCATCTACGACCAGTCGCCCTCGGTCCTCACCGAGCAGCTGATCAGCTGGGGCGTGCTGGACGCGGACGCGCGCCGCGCGGTGGCGTCCCACGAGGAACTCTGACCTCACCCGCCCAGCAGAAACGT
The DNA here is from genome assembly GCF_018982965.1 of Streptomyces mayonensis. Classification (GTDB taxonomy): domain Bacteria; phylum Actinomycetota; class Actinomycetes; order Streptomycetales; family Streptomycetaceae; genus Streptomyces; species Streptomyces mayonensis. The sequence goes on from NZ_JACBYP010000100.1 coordinate 28,466, forward strand.
GCCGCCGGGGTGGCCGGAACCGTTCGTTCGGTCCCGGCCACCCCGGCGGTTTTCACGCTGTGCGAAAAGTCCCCCGCGACACCTGCGGAGCTACTCGCGGCGCAGCGAGGGCTTCAGGTCCTTCAGCCGGCCGAGCAGGCCGTTGACGAACGCCGGCGAATCGTCCGTGGAGAACTCCTTCGCCAGCTGCACCATCTCGTCCAGCACGACGGCGTCCGGGGTCTCGTCGACCCAGACCAGCTCGTACGCGCCCAGACGCAGGATGTTGCGGTCGACCACCGGCATCCGGTCGAGCGTCCAGTCGACCGCGTACTGCGCGATCAGCTCGTCGATGCGCACGGCATGCGCGGCGTAGCCCTCGACCAGCTCCATCGTGTACTCGCTCACCGGCGGCTGCCGGGTGTCGGACCGGGAGTGCCGGACCCAGTCGGCGAGCACGGTCAGGACGTCGGCGCCGCGCTGGTCGCCCTCGAAGAGGATCTGGAAGGCGCGCTTGCGGGCCGTGTTGCGAGCAGCCACGGTTAGCTGTTCACCCGGCCGAGGTAGTCGCTCGTACGGGTGTCGACCTTGATCTTCTCACCGGTGGTGATGAAGAGCGGGACGTTGATCTGGTGACCGGTCTCCAGCGTGGCCGGCTTGGTACCGCCCGTGGAACGGTCGCCCTGCACGCCCGGCTCGGTCTCCTGGACGGTCAGCTCGACGGCGGCCGGCAGCTCGACGAAGAGCACCTCGCCCTCGTGCTGCGCGACGGTGGCCTCGAAGCCCTCGACGAGGAAGTGGGCGGCGTCGCCGACGACCTTGCGGTCGACGTGCAGCTGGTCGTACGTCTGCATGTCCATGAAGACGAAGTAGTCGCCGTCCATGTACGAGAACTGCATGTCACGCTTGTCGACGGTGGCCGTCTCGACCTTGACGCCGGCGTTGAAGGTCTTGTCGACGGTCTTGCCGGACAGCACGTTCTTGAGCTTGGTGCGCACGAAGGCCGGGCCCTTGCCGGGCTTGACGTGCTGGAACTCGACGACGGACCAGAGCTGGCCGCCTTCGAGCTTGAGCACCAGGCCGTTCTTGAGGTCGTTCGTGGAAGCCACGGTTGGGGAATCTCCTGGACTGGACTGACGTGGACGACCCTGGGTTGCGCGCGCAGGCGAGGCTAGAGCGCGAGCAGCTCCTTGGTCGTGATGGTGAGTAGCTCGGGTCCGCCGTCCGCCTCGGGGCGCACGACGAGCGTGTCATCGATCCGGACCCCGCCCCGGCCCGGGAGGTGGACCCCCGGTTCGACGGTGACCGGCACACAAGCGTCCAGTTTACCCATGGCCGCGGGGGCCAATTGAGGGTCCTCGTCGATTTCGAGTCCCACGCCGTGCCCGCTGAGGGCCGGAAGGTGCTCCGCGTACCCCGCGGAGTCGAGTGTCTGGCGGGCTGCGCGGTCCACGTCACGGCAGGCCGTGCCGGGTACGAGGGCTTCCCGCCCGGCCCGCTGAGCGGCGAAGACAAGGTCGTACAGCTCGATCTGCCAGTCGGCCGGCGAGGTGCCGATGACGAACGTGCGGCCGATCTCGCACCGGTAGCCGCGGTACGTCGCGCCGAGGCAGACCGAGAGGAAGTCGCCCTCCTCCACGCGCCGGTCGGTGGGCCGGTGGCCGCGGCGCCCGGAGTTCGGGCCGGTGCCGACGGAGGTGGCGAAGGCGGGGCCGTCGGCGCCGTGGTCGACCAGCCGGCGTTCCAGTTCCAGGGCGAGATGGCGTTCGGTGCGGCCGACCAGGATGGACTCCAGGAGTTCCCCGAGGGCCTGGTCGGCGATCTCGGCGCCGATGCGCAGGCAGGAGATCTCCTCCTCGTCCTTGACCACCCTGAGCTGCTCGACGGCCTGGCCGAGGTCGGTCAGGTGCAGCCGTGGTGCGACGGAGCGCATGGCACGGTGCCGGACCACGGTGAGGTGGTGGTCCTCCGTGGCGAGCGACTCGGCGCCCTGGGCCTCGGCGAGGCCGGTGGCGGCGACCGCGGGGTCCCCGCCGGGTCCCGGCAGGGCCCGCACCGGCAGTGACGCGTCGGGTCCGGCCTGGGCCGGCCGGTCCTCCGGTGGGTCGGAGCAGACCAGCAGGTCCTCGGTCCTGCCGAGCAGCAGTACGGCGCCGTGCGGGGCGGCGCCCGCGAGATAGCGCACGTTGGCGGGCCGGGAGACGAGCGCCGCCGCGCTGCCGCCCGCGTTGCAGCGTTCCCGTAGGCGTGTCCGGCGGGCCGCGTAGACCTCTGACATGGACCGAGCGTATGGCTCCGCCGGGGGGTGCGCCGCTCGGGTGGGCCGAGTGGGCGGGGCCGGGGAACGCCGGGTGCGCCGATCGGGGCGGAGCTGTCGTGACGCGGCGTCTGCCCGCAGGTGGAGGGTGCGGTGGCCCGGCGTGCACACGCCGATGGAGGTTGCCGTGACGGGGCGTCTGCACGCCGTGGGGCGGCTGCACGCCGGTGCGGGGTGCCGTACGCGGCGCGGCTGCACGCCGTGGGGCGTTGCCGTGACGCGGCACCTGCGCGCCGGTGGGCAGGTTGCCGTGGCGCGGCGCATCTGCACACCGTGGGGCGGCTGCACGCCGGTGCGGGGTGCCGTACGCGGCGCGGCTGCACGCCGTGGGGCGTTGCCGTGACGCGG
>NZ_JACBYP010000101.1 GCF_018982965.1 Streptomyces mayonensis
CGAGCCCCGCCCGGTACGGCGTCCGCGCCAGCCGCCGGGCCGCCCCGTACACCCGGGCCGGGACCAGCACCGGCCCAGCGCCCCCCGCTGCGGCGCGATGCCGCCCGGTACCGCGCGCTGGCGGGCCGGGGTCCCCGTCCAGCAGGTGCCGCGGCGGGCGAGGAGGCGGCGCAGCCACAGCTCCAGGGAGACCAGGTCGGCCAGCCCGTCCAGCGGCAGCCGTTCCCCCGCGGCCGTGGCCCGCACCGCCTTGCGCACCACCCGCGCCTCCACGAGCCCCGCCTCGGCGAGCAGCGGCGTGTCGAAGAGCCCCAGCAGCGAGTCCGCGGCCGTCCGCAGCCCCGTCCGCGCGGCGGAGGCGGCCAGCGCCTGTGTGGGCGCTCCCCACCCGCCGGGCAGTTCGCTCACCCCCGCCCCCTCCAGCACCGTCCGCAGGATCGACGCCCGCGCCCCCGGCTGCACCCGCAGCGCCTCCGGCAGCGCACGGCACGCGCGGACGACCTGGTTGTCCAGGAACGGCGCGTGCAGCCGCTGGAAGCGGACCTCCGCGGCCTGTTCGAGTACCCGCACGTCCGCCGCCTGCCGCGCCAGCGCCGCCCGCGCCCGGAAGTCGCCCGGCCGCTGCCCGGGCCCGACCCCCGACCGCTGCGACGACGCCTGAAGGCGAACCGATACTTCAGCCAGCGCCTCTCCCGTCAGCCACCGCGCCGCCGGCCCCGGCGCCGCCCAGGTCAGCGCGGCCAGCGACGCGTCCGTCGCCCCGTCGCCGGGCGCGTCGAACCGCCGGCGCAGCAGCCGCTCGGCGAGCACCTCGAGCCCCGCCCGGTACGGCGTCCGCGCCAGCCGCCGGGCCGCCCCGTACACCCGGGCCGGGACCAGCACCGACCCGTCGGCCTTGGCCATCGCGGCGACCGGACGGACCAGGTGGCGCCGCTTGCGGTCCATCAGCAGGTCGGCGAGGCGCGCCGGATGCGCGTCCAGCACCTGCCGCGCCCCGTACCCCGTGAAGTGGTCGGCGCTGCCCGCCGCCAGCCGCGCCCGGTGCCGCGCGGCGGCGACGAGGGAGGGACCCGGTTCGTCGGTCAGGGGCCCGTCGAGGATGCCGTAGGGCAGCATCTCCTCCCCGCCCGGTACCACCACGTGGTGCAGCCGCGGGTTGGCCGCGAGCGCCCCCGCGCGCGCCAGCTCGGGTTCCTGCCCGCCGACGGCGAGGTCGTTGAAGGTGACGGCCAGCAGCCGCTCCCCCGCACCGGTGCCGTGTCCGAGCACGGTCCCCGGCATCCCCGGCAGCCCGGCGGCGAGCAGCGCCAGCGTGCCCGAGGCGGGCCCGCCGGACAGGTCGGCCCCGATCCCCGGTACCGGCATGCCGCGGGCCGCCCGCCGTTCCGCGGGCCCCATGCCGGGGACCGGCCCGGGGTCGATGCCGTCCCCGGGGACGTGCCGGGGCGCGGCGAGCCGCGTGCGCACCGCCTCCACCAGGGCGTCCCGCACGCCGTCCACCGCGTGGTCGGGATCGGCCGAGGGCGCCGCCACGGCGAGGGAGGCCACCGGCTCGTACCCGGCGACCTCGCGCGCCCCGGCGCGCAGGATCAGCGCGTGCCCCGGCGGAACGCGCTTCACGCCGTCGTACGGGGTGGAGTCGTCCAGCGCGGCCGGCACGTCGGGGGCGGCGAGCAGCGCCGCGAGGTGGCCGAAGTCGAGGTTGGCCTCGACGAGGTCGGCCAGCGGCAGCGCGGCGGTGGCGAAGGCGGTGCCGCCGTCCCAGGGGGTGTGGAACACGGGCCGTGCGCCCGCGAGATCGCCGCAGACGGTGATCCGCCGCCCCACCTGGACGACGGCCGTGTAGCTGCCGGGCCACGCCGTCAGATGTCTGAGGGCGCCGCCGCGCGCGGCGAACAGCGCGACACGCAACTGCTCGTCGCTCGCACCGCAGATACCCAGGACGGCGATCCGCGTCCGCGCGTCGGCCGAGACGACGCGCACCTCGTCGGGCCGCCAGTCGCCGACCGCCCACAGGGGGTCGGGGTCGCCCCACAACGGCTGGGCCCCGACGGGCTGCACGGTCTCGCCGTCGTAGCCGGTGGCGCCGGCGGAGCCGCCCGCTCGGTCGAATCCCGCCCCGTCGAATCCCGCCGTGCCCCCGATGCCCGCGGCCCCCGCGGCGGCGCTGCTCCACCCCACCAACCACCGCATCGACGCCTCCACAGGCTGGGGACAACCAGTGCACCGTTAGGAACTGGTCCCCATGCTGCCATGAAGGGCGCGCCACAGAGCGTCGGCGGAGCCGTACGGACTCCCGTGAACCCGTCCCCGTCCCCACTCGGACGAGAACGTCAACTCCCCTTCGGCGTACCTCCACTTCGCCTCGGAGGAGAAAAAGACGACGCGAATGCGCCCCCGCAACGCGCCCTTTGGCTCCCCAACGCGCCCTCAACTGCCGTGGTGAGGACGGCGGTTTCCCAAAAACAAAGGAAACGATTTTCAGCCAAATCTGCGTTGCGCACACACACTCGAACACGCTGCGTACAGGCCGCGCGTACCGCCCGGCCGCGTACGGTCCGGGAGGCGGGACTCGCCCCCCGGACCGGTCCGCCGCCCGCGGGGATGTAGGCGGCGGTGTCCCCCAGCCCGCTGGATCCAGTTCAGCGGGCCGACCCACGCACCGACCATGGAACCGCTCCCCCGGTGGCCGGAGAAGAGCGCACGGGCGGGCGCACGGCCACACGGCGGGAGCGCGCCGCAACAGTCCGTGCACGCACCGTACTTGGGGACGGACCACAATCCCGCCATCCGGAACAATGCCTCTTAACGCCTGGGATGCGGCGAACTACGCTGGGTTTACGAATGCCGCGTGGTTATGCCAGCGCGGCAGCCGTCTGTGTCGAGGGGTGGCGCATGTCCAGGGAGCAACGCGGGCCGAACGAAAAGCTCGGCGCCGTTCTCGCCCTCGCGGGAATCAGCAACGCAGGTCTCGCCCGGCGCGTCAACGACCTCGGCGCCCAGCGCGGGTTGACGCTTCGCTACGACAAGACGTCGGTGGCGCGCTGGGTGTCGAAGGGAATGGTGCCGCAGGGTGCGGCTCCGCATCTCATCGCCGCCGCCATCGGCCAGAAGCTCGGCCGCCCGGTGCCGCTGCACGAGATCGGTCTGGCGGACGCGGACCCGGCCCCCGAAGTAGGCCTGGCCTTCCCCAGGGACGTCGGCCAGGCGGTCAGGTCGGCCACCGAGCTGTACCGGCTCGACCTCGCCGGCCGCCGGGCGGGTGGCGGGGGCATATGGCAGTCGCTCGCCGGTTCGTTCGCGGTGAGCGCATACGCAACGCCCGCCTCACGGTGGCTGATAACCCCGGCCGACAGTTCGGTGGCGCGCGACGTGATCCCGGCCGAGGGCTCCGGCGCACCGCTCAAAGTCGGCCACAGTGATGTGCGCAAGCTCCGGGAGGCGGCCGAGGACGCCCGGCGCTGGGACTCCAAGTACGGCGGTGGCGACTGGCGTTCGTCGATGGTCCCCGAGTGCTTACGCGTCGAGGCGGCGCCCCTGCTCCTCGGCTCCTACTCGGACGAGGTCGGCCGCGCCCTGTTCGGCGCCTCGGCCGAACTGACCCGCCTGGCCGGCTGGATGGCCTTCGACACCGGCCAGCAGGAGGCGGCCCAGCGGTACTACATCCAGGCCCTGCGCCTCGCCCGCGCCGCGGCCGACGTCCCGCTCGGCGGCTACGTCCTCGCCTCGATGTCCCTCCAGGCCACCTACCGCGGCTTCGGCGACGAGGGCGTGGACCTCGCCCAGGCCGCCCTCGAACGCAACCGCGGCCTGGCCACCGCCCGCACCATGAGCTTCTTCCGCCTGGTGGAGGCCCGCGCCCACGCCCGTGCGAACGACGCGGTGGCGGCCGGCGCCGCGCTGAAGGCCGCCGAGAGCTGGCTGGAGCGCGCCCGCCCCGGCGACAGCGACCCGTCGTGGCTGGGTTTCTACTCCTACGACCGGTTCGCCGCCGACGCGGCCGAGTGCTACCGCGACCTGAAGGCACCGGGCCAGGTCCGCCGCTTCACCGAGCAGGCCCTGTCTCAGCCGACGGAGGAGTTCGTACGCTCCCACGGTCTCAGACTGGTCGTCTCGGCGGTGGCCGAGCTGGAGTCCGGCAACCTGGACGCGGCCTGCGAGCAGGGCGTGCGCGCCGTCGAGGTGGCCGGCCGGATCTCCTCGGCCCGCACCACCGAGTACGTGAAGGACCTCCTGCACCGCCTGGAGCCGTACGGCGACGAGCCGCGCGTCGTGGAGCTGCGCGAGCGCGCCCGCCCCCTACTGGTGACCCCGGCCTGACCCGACCCGGCACCCGGCCCGGCACCGGACAACCGCCGCCACCGCCACCACCGGCACCGGCACCGGCACCGGCACCGGCACCGACGACACCCGGCACCGGACAACCGGCACCGGTCTGTTCCGGTCGCCCCGCCGGCCCCGGGTTTACGGGCATTGTCAGTGGCGCAGTGCACTATCGAAGCCGGGAGGTGCAGCCGGAACGTGGACGTGGATGTGGACGTGAACCTGAGGACAAGACGCACCGGGGCCGAGACGACGGACGCCGCGGCACCCGCCGTCGCGTACGACTGCGACGTGCTGGTGATCGGCGGCGGAATCGTCGGCCTGTCGACGGCGTACGCGATCACCCGTGCCGCCCCGGGCACCCGGGTCACGGTCCTGGAGAAGGAACCGGGCCCGGCCCGGCACCAGACGGGCCGCAACAGCGGCGTCATCCACAGCGGTGTGTACTACCGCCCCGGCTCGCTCAAGGCGCGCTACGCGGTCCGGGGCGCCGCCGAGATGGTCGAGTTCTGCGCCGAGCACGGCATCGCCCACTCCGTCACCGGCAAGCTGATCGTCGCCACCGACCGGGCCGAGCTGCCCCGCCTGCACTCCCTCGTGCAGCGCGGCCGGGAGAACGGCATACCGGTGCGCGAGCTGGGCACCGCCCAGATCAGGGAGTACGAACCGGAGGTCCGGGGCCTGGCCGCCATACACGTCGGCACCACCGGGATCTGCGACTACACCGCCGTGGCCCGGCAGCTGGCCCGCCTGTCCGGCGCGGAGATCCGCTACGGCGCAGCGGTGGACCGCGTCGACCGGCGCCCCGGCCTGGGCGTGGCCGTGCGCACCCGTACCGGCGACGTGCTGCGTGCCCGGGTCCTGGTCAACTGCGCCGGGCTGCACTGCGACGAGATCGCCCGGCTGACCGGCGACGACCCCGGCATGCGCATCGTCCCCTTCCGCGGCGAGTACTACGAGCTGGCCCGCCCCGAGCTGGTGCGTGGGCTGGTGTATCCGGTGCCGGACCCGGCGTTCCCGTTCCTCGGGGTGCACCTGACCCGCGGCATCGACGGCGGCGTCCACGTCGGTCCGAACGCGGTACCGGCGCTGGCCCGCGAGGGGTACGACTGGGGCGTGCTGCGCCCCCGTGAGCTGGGCGCGACGCTGGCCTGGCCGGGCTCGTGGCGGATAGCGCGGCGGCACTGGAGGTACGGGGCGGGCGAGCTGCGCCGGTCGCTGTCCAGGAGCGCCTTCACGGCGGCCGTTCGCCGGCTGCTGCCCGCGGTGACGACGGAGGACCTGGTGCCGGCGCCGGCCGGGGTGCGGGCGCAGGCGGTGCTGGCGGACGGGACGCTGGTGGACGACTTCCTGATCAAGGAAGGCGCCCACGCGGTGCACGTGCTGAACGCGCCGTCGCCCGCGGCGACCGCGTCCCTGCCCATCGGCCGCGAGGTGGCCCGCCGGGCACTGACCGCACTCGCCGCCCCGGCTGCACCGGCTGCACCGGCTGCACCAGCCGCGTCGGCACGGCACCCCTCGTAAAATCGAGTCATTGTGACTGATTCCCACACCCCCGACCCCCACACCGTCGATCCCCGGGCCCCCGCCACACACGCCACCGGTCCGGACACCACCGGCCCGCACACCAGCGATCCGCACACGGCAGACGGGCACAGTGCCGACGCGCCGACCACCGGCCTCCACCCGACCGGCGCGCACACCACCGGCCCGCACACGGCAGACCGGCACAGCGCAGACGCGCCGACCACCGGCCTGCACCCGACCGGCGCGCACACCGCACGTCCGCACACCGACGCATCCGGCCACCCGCGCACCGGCGCATCCGGCCACCCGTCCCCGGGCGCCTCCCTGCGGCACACCCGCGCCAAGGGGGAGCCCCGTTTCCCGGACGGGCCGAAGGCCGATCCCGCCGGTTCGCACTTCGAGCGGCGGATCCGCAGCTTCCAGCCCCGGCGGAGCCGGGTGACCGCCGGGCAGGCGGACGCGCTGCAGCGGCTGTGGCCCGTGTGGGGGCTGGACATCGACGGTCAGCGGACCATCGACCTGGGCGAGCTGTTCGGCAACGCCCGGCCGGTCGTCCTGGAGATCGGCTTCGGCATGGGCGAGGCCACCGCCGAGATGGCCGCCTCCGACCCCGGCACCAACATCCTCGCCGTGGACGTCCACACCCCGGGCCAGGGCAACCTGCTCGGTCTCGCGGAACGAAACGATCTGGCCAACATCCGGGTGGCCAACGGCGACGCGATCATCCTCCTGCGCGAGATGCTCACCCCCGCCTCCCTCGCCGGACTGCGCGTCTACTTCCCCGACCCCTGGCCGAAGAAGCGCCACCACAAGCGCCGGCTGATCCAGCCCGAGTTCCTGACCCTGGCCGCGTCCCGGCTCGCGCCGGGGGCCGTGGTGCACTGCGCCACCGACTGGGAGCCGTACGCCGAGCAGATGCTGGAGGTGCTCACCGCGCACCCCGACTTCGAGAACACCGTGCCGGACGGCGGTTTCGCGCCGCGCCCCGGGCACCGGCCGCGCACCCGGTTCGAGGGCCAGGGGCTGGACAAGGGACACGTGGTGAACGACCTGCTCTTCCGCCGCGTACAGCACCGTGATGCCCCGCACGAAGCACAGGACGGTCCCGGCACGGCGCAGTACCCCACCGGTTAGGGTCCATGCCGTGGCCACCTGCCCCCCGTATCCGACGCGTCCGGCCGGCCCGCCGTCACTGCCGCGTCCGCACTGGTGGCAGCGTGCCTGGGTGCGGTACGGGGCGCTGATCACGCTGCTCGCGATCTCGGGCCTGGTGATCCTGGCCCTGGTCCGCGAACAGACCGGTACGCAGGGCTTCCTGGTGGGTCTCGGCCTCGCGGTGCTGCCCGTACCGCTGCTGGTGGCCGCGTTCCGCTGGCTGGACCGGGTGGATCCGGGCCCCTGGCGGAACCTGGTGTTCTGCTTCGCCTGGGGCGCCTGCGCGGCGGCGCTGATAGCGATCGTCGCCAACAGCTTCGCGACCCGGTGGATAGCGACCGCGACCGCTGACCCGGCGAGCGCGGACACCCTGGGCACGACGGTCATAGCGCCCGTCGTCGAGGAGTCCGCCAAGGCGGCCGCCGTCCTGCTGGTCTTCCTGTTCCGCAGACGGGACTTCACCGGCATCGTCGACGGCGTGGTGTTCGCCGGGGTCACCGCCACCGGCTTCGCCTTCACCGAGAACATCCTCTACCTGGGCACCGCGTTCGGCACCGACCAGCTCACCGGCGGCAGCGGCATCGCGTCCGTCACCGCGGCCACCTTCTTCGTCCGCGTGGTGATGTCGCCCTTCGCGCACCCGCTCTTCACCGTGCTCACCGGCATCGGCGTCGGCATCGCCGCGACCCGGACGGGCCACCGGCACCGCCTGCGCCGCGCCCTGCTCCCGCTCGCCGGCCTGCTGCTCGCGATGGGCATGCACGCGCTGTGGAACGGCTCGGCCTCGTTCGGCGAGTACGGCTTCTTCGCGGTGTACGCGGCGTTCATGGTGCCGTCGTTCGGCCTGCTGACCTGGCTGGTGATCTGGACCCGGCAGCGCGAACTGGGCACCGTACGCGCCGAGCTGCCCGCCTACGTCGTGGCCGGATGGCTGACCCCGGCGGAGCCCTTCGCGCTCGGCTCGATGCGGGCCCGGCGCATCGCCCGGCAGCAGGCCCGCCGGCACGCTGGGAAGGAGGGGGCGCGGGCGGTGACGCAGTACGAGGCCTGTGCGACCTCGCTGGCGTTCCTGCGGCAGCGCGGGCGCCGGGGCAGGGCGGGCGCCGACTTCGCCCTACGGGAGCGGCAGCTGCTGGACGCCCTGTGGCACCGCCGGGAGGTGGCCCGCCCGGCCCTGGACCACGCGGCCCGCGCCACGGCACCGCCCGCACCGCGCCCGGCCCCACCGTGGGTGTACCCGTACGGAACCCACGGCCCGTACGCGCCGTACGCGCCCTACCCTTCATACGCGCCCCACGCGCCCTACTCCCCCTACGCGGCACAGCCCCCGTACGGCCCGCACCCGCACCACCAACCCGCGCCCACCCCCTCCCTCCCGCCGCCGGGCCCGTACCACCGCCCGTAGGCAGGCTCAGGCGGAGGCCCGCGTCAGCCTGCCGAGCTCGTCCTCCGTCAGGCTCAGCTCCGCCACCCCCAGCAGCGCCGGCAGTTGCTCCACCGTGCGCGCGGAGGCGATCGGCGCGGCCACCGTCGGCTGCGCGGCCAGCCAGGCGAGGGCGACCGTGGGCACCGGAGCGTCGTGGGCCTCGGCCACCTCGTCCAGGGCGGCGAGCACCCGGCGGCCCCGCTCGCTCTCCAGGTGCTTCGCGGCACCGCCCGCGCGCACGCTGTCGACGTCGGCACCGGGCCGGTACTTGCCGGTGAGGAAACCGGCCGCGAGGGCGTAGTACGGCACGGCGGCCAGGCCCGTCCGCGCGGCGAGGTCCTGGAGTTCACCCTCGTAGGTGTCGCGGGAGACCAGATTGTAGTGGGGCTGGAGGGCGACGTACCGGGCGAGGCCCTCGCGCTCGGAGAACTCCAGGAAGGCCGCGAGGCGTTCGGCGGAGATGTTGGAGGCGGCGATGTGCCGCACCTTGCCCGCCCGCACCAGCTCGTCGAGCGCGCCGGCGATCTCCTCCACCGGCACCTCGGGCTTGTCGTAGTGGGTGTAGTAGAGGTCGATGTGGTCGGTGCCCAGGCGGCGCAGCGAGGCGTCGGCGGCGGCCTTGATGTTCGCGGCGGACAGACCCGGGTACTCGGGGTGCTGGCCGACCTTGGTGGCGAGGACGACGCCGTCGCGGTTGCCGCGGGCCGCGAGCCACTTGCCGAGGACGGTCTCGGACTCGCCGCCGCTGAGGCCCTCGCCCCAGGCCGAGTAGACGTCGGCGGTGTCGACGAAGTTGCCGCCGGCCGCGGTGTAGGCGTCGAGGACGGCGAAGGACTGGTCCAGGTCGGCGGTCCAGCCGAAGACGTTGCCGCCGAGGGCGAGGGGGAAGACCTGGAGGTCGGAGGAGCCGAGCGTGCGCAGAGAAGTCATGTAGGACGTCAACAACCGCACAGGAGGACACCATTCCGGCCCGGCGGCACCGCGACCCGAATGGAGCCCTCGGAAGGAGTCAGTCCGGGGTGCGGGTCAGGGCGTGAGGCCCTTGCCCTGCAGCCAGGCCATCGGGTCGATGCCGGAACCGCCGCTCGGGTGCACCTCGAGGTGGAGGTGGGCGCCGGTGACGTTGCCGGTGGCGCCGACGCGGCCGATGACCTCGCCGGTGGTGACCTTCTGGCCGACGCTGACGCTGATGGAGGACTGGTGCGCGTACCAGAGCTCGGTGCCGTCGTCGAGGGTGAGGACGGTCTTGTAGCCGTACGAGCCGTCCCAGCCGGCCGACGTGATCGTGCCGCTGTGGACCGCCTTGAGCAGGGTGCCCGTGGGGGCGGCGAAGTCGAGGCCGGTGTGGTGGCCGGAGGACCAGTAGGCGCCGGCCTGGCCGAAGGTGGAGGAGATCGTGTACGAGGAGGTCGGCAGCGTGTACTGCTTGGCCAGCTTCGCGAGCTTCTCGGCCTCGGCCTTCTTCGCGGCCTCCTCCTCCGCCTTCTTCTTGGCGGCGGCGGCCTTCTCCTCGGCCTCCTTCTCCGCCTTGGCGGCGGCTTCCGCGGCCTGCTTCTCGGCGGCGGCCGCGGCTTCGGCGGCGGCCTTGGACTCGACCTGGGCCTGCTGCTGCTCGGCCTGCGCCATGATCCGGGCGCGCAGCGACTCACCGGCGCCGTCGGTGCCGGTGTCCTCGCCGTTGCCGGCGTCGGCGGCCACGGCGATGCCGCTGAGCGGGGTGGTGGAGCCCTCCGGCTCGGACTCCTCGTCGTCGGAGATGAGGGAGCCGACGTTCGGCAGGTCCGGCATGGAGATGGAGACCGGGGCCTTGCCCGGCTGCGCGCTGGCCATGCCGCCCGCGCCGACCGCGGCTATGACACCGACGCCGAGGACGGTGGAGCTGCGGGCGAGCCCGCCGCGCTGCTTGGCGACGCGGTGCCGGCCGCGTACGGGGCGGATGGACTCCGCGGTGGGGTTCCACTCCTCCCAGGGGCCCTCTTCGGTGCGGTCGTTGTCGTAACCGAAGGTGCCGGTGTCGTACCCGCTGGGCACGAACGGGGCCTCGGGGGCAGGCCGGTTGGACGCCACGTGGGCGTACTCCTTTCCTTCCTTTCGCCTACCGGGTTAGCTGACGGGTTCGGAGCAGGAAGGTCTCCTACGGGCGCGTTCCGACGTGTCTCCACGGCGTAGTACGCCCGATTCACCCCAATGTGGTGGTTCCCCGGTTCCCTTGCGGGATTCGGCGCGTGCGCACGGAGCCGCCTTCTGTGACGGCTGGGACGACCGCGCTGCGTTATCGAACGTTAATAGACCCGGGGCTCGGATTCCAAGCCGTTCCTCTTGATCATTAACGGAAACGGCCCGGACGTACGCCCCACGAACGGCGAAAACCGGGCGAGTTGACCGGCCCTCAGTATTCCCCTTCACGTCACTTTCTTCTGACGGTGTATCAGTTGTTATGCGGAGGGAGGTCGTTCCCTCACGGCTCGTAACAATGATCATGCTCGTCGCGTCGCGGACGGCGTACGGCGAGCAGCGCCATGTCGTCCGCCATCCCGCCCCCGGAGTGCCGGCGCACGTCCTCGGCGAGGGTGTCGAGCAGTGTCACGGGGTGCCGGAACGTGCGGCCCGCGAGCCGCGCGTGCGGATCGTAGAACTCACCCCGGGCGTCGCGGGCCTCCGACAGCCCGTCGGTGTAGAGCAGCAGCGTGGCACCGCCGGGGAAGTCGGCCTCCTCGGCCCGGTCGGGCCACACGCCCAGTTCGCCCATGCCGAGCGGCAGCGCCGACTCCCGGACGGGCAGCGCGCTCAGGGTGCCGTCGGGGTACAGGAGCAGGGGCGGCGGATGGCCGCGGTTGACGATGCGGACGGTCCCGGTGCCGTGCGGGAGTTCGACGAGTACGGCGGTGGTGAACCCCTCGAAGGCGTCGAGACCGTCCCGCCGGGTGCCCTCGCGGGCCAGCGCCCGTTCCAGCCGCTGCGCCACCGCCTCCAGCGTCGTCTCCTGCTCGGCGGCCTCCCGGAAGGCGCCGATCACCACGGCGACGGCGGCCACCGCCCCCATGCCCTTGCCGCGCACGTCCCCGACGATGAGCCGGACGCCGCGCGCGCTGTCCTGCACGGCGTACAGGTCGCCGCCGATGAAGGCGTCGGCCTGCGCGGCCTCGTAACAGGCGGCGATCTCGAACCCGGCGATCCGCTCGGCGGGTTCGGGCAGCACGGCGCGCTGGGCGGCCTCGGCGATCTCCCGGACGGACACCAGCCGCTCACCGGTGCGGCGGACGAGCCCGTTCACGAGCACGGCGAGGACGGCGACGGTCGCGATGGTGATCAGTTCGGTGAGGGAGTCGACGTAGTGGATGACGCCCTTGCCGAGCTGCAGCGCGACGACCGCGGCGACGACGGCGACGCCGGTGAGCGCGGTGCCGCGCCGCGTGTAGATCGGGGCGGCGATCAGGGGCGCGGCCGTGTAGAGGGGACCTGCGGTGAAGTACCGGGGAGTGAAGATGTCGTACAGGATGGCGACGACGATCAGCAGCACGGGCAGCGCGTGGACGAGGGCCCTGCCCCACGAGGTCCGGCGCCGCGGCTGCGGCTCGGGGGGAGCCAGGGGCTGCCCCTCGTCGCCGAGGCCGAGACCGGGATCGGGCACGGGGTCGCCGGGGAGCCGGCCGCCGGCTCGGGCGTAGGCTCCCTCGTCCTCCACGTCACCTGGCCCCACCACTGCCCTCCCGCCACCCCCTCACGTCCGCGCCGCTCGCCGTACCGGAACCTCCAGGTTTCCGGACACGGGAAGGCGCGGCGACCGCTGAGGGCCGACCGGATGACAGAACGCACACGCGGAACACATGTCGCGGAACCACATGTCGTGGACGACGAAATGCACCGAGGGCCGGAACCCTTTCGGATTCCGGCCCTCGGCCTTCAGTAGCGGGGACAGGATTTGAACCTGCGACCTCTGGGTTATGAGCCCAGCGAGCTACCGAGCTGCTCCACCCCGCGCCGTTGTGTTCACCACTGTACGTCATCCGGGGCAGTGAATGCACATCGGTATCCCCGCCCCCGGGCCCCACCCCCGTCCCGCTACCCCTCCAGGTGCCGGTTCGGCGCCTTCGCCCGCCCCTCGTACTCGCCCAGTACGACGACGGAGGCACCCCCGTCCTCGAGCACCCCGCTCCCGTCGGCCCCCGGCACGAAGGTGTCCGGCTCCCGCCAGGCCGTGACCACCCGGCGCACCCCGGCGTCGAGGATCAGCCGGGCGCAGGGAACGGGCCGGGAAGCCCGCCGGGCACAGGGCTCCAGACTGCTGTACACGGTGGCCCCCGCGAGCCGGACGTCACCGGGCCCGACCTTCGCGAGCGCGGCCTCCTCGGCGTGCACGTGCGGGTCGCCGCCCTCCCGCGAGTACCCCCGGGCCAGCTCGCTCCCGTCCCCGGCGACGACGACGGCCCCCACGCTGAACGCCGTCTCCGAGGGCGGACACAGCTCGGCCAGCTCGCAGGCGAGCGCCAGCCAGTGCCGGTCGGCGGCGACCGCGCGGTCCCCGGTGCCCGGGGCGGTCGGCAGGTACCGCATCAGCACGACGTCCTCGATCCGCCGCGACTCCACCAGCCGCAGCCGCCCGCCCTGGTAGGCGCCGGGCCCGAACAGCCGGGGCGCGGCCGGGTCCCCCACGAACAGCGGCGCGAGCACGAGCTGCAGCTCGTCGGCGAGCCCCTGCTGCAACAACTGCGTGTGCACGCTCCCGCCCCCCTCGACCATGAGCCGCCGCACCCCCCGCCCCTCGTGCAGGTACGCGAGCGCGGCCCGCCAGTCGAGGACTCCCGGGCCAAGGGACACGACATCGGCCGCGACCCCCCTCCCCCGGGCCCGCACAGCCCCTTCGTCCGTGGTCAGCAGCACCTTCTCCCCACCGGTGTGCCAGAACCGCGCCGCCGGATCCAGCTCGCCACTGCCGCTGACGGTGACCTTGAGCGGGTACTCCGCCTGCCCGGCCGCACGCCGGGCCGCCCGCCGCTCGGCCGAGTTCACCAGCAGCCGCGGGTTGTCGGCGCGGATGGTGCCGGCCCCGACCAGGATCGCGTCCACGGACGCCCGCACCTCGTCGACCCGCTCGAAGTCGGCGGGACCGGACAGCAGCAGCCGCTCGGGTCCGGTGTCGTCCAGGTACCCGTCGAGCGAGACGGCGGCGGAGAGGAGGACGTGGGGGAGGGGCATAGGGGGACTCCAGTCGGGAGGAACTCGGGAGGAACTGACGCCGAGGGTCTCGATCATCGCCAGTGTCCGCCGTCGGTCACTGGCCGGGCTCCACCTGTCGCACCCTGTGGCGGATCTCCGACACCTCTTCGAGAAGGCCCTCGGCCTCGGCGAGGTCGGTGGACTCTGCCGCGCGGTGGTGGAGTTCTGCCATGTGCGCGCCCAGCTCCGGATCACGGGCGATCGCGTACTCACCCCACCAGCGGGCCATGAGCGCGGGAAGCGGCCCGATGCCGAAGGTGTCGGCGATCGCCCGCTTCCAGTGCTCGTCGAAGTCCGGCAGCAGCTGCGGAGCGTACTGGGCGACGGCAGCGCGGAGCGCCTTCGGGTTCCGCTCGGGCATGGGGGGAACGAACGGCGTGGGTTCTGCGGCGTGGGCGGACATGACCGGCTGTACTCCTTCGCGCTCCTTCGGCGCACCGTGCCTTCGACGACAGCCCGCCAGGGCGGCCGGGCTGAGTCGGTCGCCGGCGGAGGCCTGAGGTTGCGCAAGGGGCGTGACGCGGTAGGTCATGGGCGTGCTCCCGGATCACGGCCAGCGGTGCGGCTGCCGACCTCGGGGGCGGAGTCGTCCCCCAGGTCATCGGTGTCGTTGCCCTGAGGCAGGCGCCGGCCTCGGGACTCCGCGACCCTGAGCGCGTCGGCGAGGCATTCGGTGAGCCGGATCGCGGTGTAGCGGACCTCTGCGTGCGGCGTGAGCGGGTCGTCCAGCACGCGACGGGCGGAGCGGCACACGTCCAGCCCTTCGGCGAGCTGTCGGGCCTCCGTCTCGTCCGCGAGCCGTGAGACCACCCCGCCGTTGCTGCCGGGGGCGAGGTAGCAGGGCTTTCCTTCCGGCGACAGCCACGGGAGGAGGCGGAGAGGGGCAGCCCGGTACGTCATGCGGCCACCGTCCGCTGCTGGGCGCCGACGATGTGCTGGTCGAGGTCGATCCCGAAGTCGGCGGCGAGCACGAGGGCGAGGCGACGGTGCCGTTGGCGGTCCCGTTCCTGCTCCTGGGCGGCGAGGTAGGGGCGGACGAGGCGGGACGCGGTGCCGTCGAGCGGCGGGTGGGTGCAGTACGGGGAACGCGGGAGGAGGGTGCCCGCGGGACGGCGGGTCGCGCGAGGTTCCGGACGCGGGAGTCGCCGGGCGCCTGCGCGGTGGGTGCCGCTGCCTGGACCGAAGAGAAGGGCCAGCCATTGGGCGATGCGACGGATAAGGTCGTGCACGTTGACGCTCCTTGCAAGCGTTGACCACGCCCCGGGGCCCTGCCAGGCCGCCGGGGTCTTCGTGATGTCACGAGCTAGCGTGCATCAGGGTGTACTAGGTAGCAATAGGTAGCAGACAAGTGCACCCGTACGTGGTTGCGTGTTTGTCACCGCTTTAGCGTTCGGGTATGGCTGATGAGCGTCAGTGGCGACCCGACCCGACAAGTCACGTGTACGTGTACCTCCAGGTCGTGCACCGCATCACCGAGCAGATCCGGGCGGGACGGCTGCCCGTCGGCGCACGCCTCCCCGGCGAACGCGACCTCGCGGAGGAGTACGGCGTGGCCGTCAACACCGTCCGCCGCGCCATCCGGGAACTGCGCGATCAGGGGCTTCTCATCACCGTCCCGGTGAAGGGAACTTTCGTGCAGGCGAAGGAGCCCGCAGTGAACGGCCCCGAGGACGGGGACACTCCCTCCGGCTGACGGCCCGCTCGTCCGCCGACCGACCGTCTGTCGCCTCACACCGCCAGGCTGATCCGTACGGCGAAGGCATCAGGGCTCCGCTCATCCCTCTGAGGCAGAGGCCACTCTGGCCTCCCCACGCCTCTCTACATCGGCGTGGAAAGCGCCATCTGTCCGCACAATGGCCGGATTCCACCTGAGTAGACGTACTCAGACGTCATCGTGGCCAATACGGATGGGCCTGTTGGTCACGGGCAGCTACCGTCCGTATCGATCACCGCGGCGTGGCGGTCGTACGTTTCGGCCTGCTTGGCGGCACAGGACAGGGGAGGGGGCCATCATGGCGTGGGACGAATGGGAACAGCTCAAGGCAGCGGCGGCCGAGCGGCACGGCACACACATGCAGCTGAACCAGCTACCAGCAGACCGCGGAGCCAGTGAGGGCGACCTCATCTCCAACAAACCGGCCTGGACGAAGGCCGGTACGGACGTCGGCTCGCTGCGTGAGGACATCAGCAAGGCAACCGCGAAGCTCAAGGACGGCCAGGCGGGCCTCGGCAGCGACTCCGGCTGCCTGACCGCTGCTGCCCAGAAGGACGTCCACGAGTCCTGGGCCACCTACGTGGAACGCGTCAGCGGTCGCTGCGGAAAGCTCTCGGGCCTGCTGGTGAAGGCGGGCAGCGATCAGGTAAGGACCGACGAGTCGGTCGAGGCGGAGATCGCCAGACTGAAGGCCGCGTACGCGGATACGCCGCCTGTCGGCGGTCAGGGCCAGGGGCGGTAACTGGACGTCATGGATCTCGCGACGCTCAAGGCTCTCAAGCCGACCGAATACTCCGAAGCGGCCGACGGTTACCGCAGCACCTCGGACATGGCGAGCGCGGCCAAGGACCGCATCGACAACCAGATAGCGGTGGCCTTGAGGAACCAGCTGAAGGGAAAGGCCGCCGCAGCGGCAGGCAGGCAGTTGGGGGAACTGAGCCAGAACTTCCACTACGTCCAAGTGCAGTGCGGCCTCGCGAGCACCGCTCTCGAAGCGTTCTCGTACGAGATGGAGACGGCCAAGCGGAAACTCGATACGGCCCTCGAGAACGCCAAGGCGGCGAATCTCACCGTGAACTCCGACGGGTCGGTCACCTACCCGCCCGGCGGCGAGAAGGGCGAGGACGGCAAGACCCCTGACGGCGGCACGGTGGGCGGTCTGACGGACAGTACGGCCTCAGCCGTCGGCAGGCAGGCTGCCAACTTCGACCCCAACCCTCACCACCGCCTCGCCCAGGACTGCGCCGACCTGATCGCCACTGCCCTCAAGGAGGCGACTGAATCCGATGGGAAATGGGCACCGAAGCTGCGGGCACTCCAAGCGGACGACGACCTCACTGTCTCCGACGCCGACTGGTCCGACGCTCACTCGGACATGGCCGGTGTACGCGAGGCGGGCAAGACCTACCTCGACACCCTGCCGCAGCCTCCGAAGGAGGGCACACCCGAGGACAACGCAGAGTGGTGGAATTCGCTCAGCCCTGAAGAGCAGGCAGCCTGGATGTCCGCCAACCCAAAAACTGTAGGAGCACTGAACGGACTTCCGTCCATAATCCGAGACGAAGCCAACCGTATCGTTTTCGATGAGACGCGCGCACAACTACGCATGGAGCTGGATTCAGTACCCAAGCCTCCTGCCAACGAGTGGATGGTGACCCCGGGCCCCTACCCGATGACAGTGCACACCGGTGAATGGATGGCCTGGGACAGAGAGTACGGCGACCGTTACGCGCAGCTGAACCAGACGCTCAAGGGTATGGGCTACATCCAGGACCGTTTCGACCGGACGGGTACGGGAGGCCTGCCGGAGGCATATCTGCTCGGCTTCGACCCCAAAGGGCTGGACGATGGAAGAGTCATCATCGCCAACGGAAACCCGGACACAGCTGACCACGTGGCTGTCTACGTGCCTGGAACCTACGCCGGCCTCGAAAAGATCGGGGAA
Organism: Streptomyces mayonensis; assembly: GCF_018982965.1. GTDB lineage: Bacteria > Actinomycetota > Actinomycetes > Streptomycetales > Streptomycetaceae > Streptomyces > Streptomyces mayonensis. The sequence goes on from NZ_JACBYP010000101.1 coordinate 17,308, forward strand.
GGCGAAGACCATGGGGACATCGGCCGCGGAGAAAAATTGTGGGCTGAAAGCAGTAAGATGTCACCGGGCCAGAACGTTTCCACGATCACCTGGCTCGACTACAACGCCCCAGACAGCATCGTCCCGCAAGCGAGCAGTGGAAAGTTTGCCGAGGAAGGCGGTCCACGACTGTACGATTTCCTTCAAGGGAACAGAGAATCCCATGAGAACGCGTCCGGAAGCACCGCCCACACCACGGTCGTCGGACACAGCTATGGAAGCACGGTCGTCGGCGTATCGGCACAGACCGGAAGCTGGCGGGACCCCGAGGCCGTCGACGACTACATCTTCGCTGGAAGCCCTGGCGTTCAAGCCGACCGCGCGGGCGATCTGGGTGCAGGGGCGGATCATGTGTGGGCGATGGGCGGACCCTGGGACGACCAGGTCGTCCGCCAGGGTGGTCGCCTCATGGGGCTTGGCGACAATCTGACTATTCCCACCGATGAATCGTTCGGCGGAAATATCATGAAAAGCGACTCGGGCGGACACAGCGGATTCTGGGATGCAGAATCCCAGAGTCTACGCAATCAGGCAGCAGTCATCACCGGCAAGTACCACAGGGTTGAACTTGAATAGGCGATTTTTGGGACTTACGCATGCTGTTGCGGTCTGCTTTCTTTTGACCGCCTGCTCGCAAGGAAGTGATTCGGCCGACATGGAAGCACGAGACGGGGAAGTCGTCAAGAAGCAGGTTGAGCGGGCATCCAGTCAAATTCTGGAAATAATGGCCCTCAAGGGAAGGGTGACAGACACCGGCGCCGTAACCATTCGCTGTGCGGGTTATGACTCGAATGAGGAAGTGTATCGTGCGCGTCACCCGTGGAGCGTTTACCAGGTACCAGTACCTGACATGGAAAAGGCCATGGAACGCCTCCGCGACGAACTTCCGGTGAAGGGCTGGAAAGTCGTGAAGGACGGCGTTGACGACAGCCCCGCCAAGAGCCCGCAGATCGTCGCCGAGTCCAAGGGCGAGGAGTATGCGGTGGATGTGCGACTGCTCGATGAACGAAAGTACGGTGACGACCCCTCGCTTATCGAGGTGACGGTCCAGTCATCCTGCTACCGCGCCAAGTAGCCGTCATGCCTCCACAACAGCGGCCAGGCATCAAACAGTCGCCTTGAGTTCCTTGAGGGACAGCCGGGACAGCCCCTTCAGCGGCTCCCACTCACTTCTGCAGTCCGGGGGGCGCCATCCGCCCGTCCAGCGCGGGAGACGCCTCCGGGTCCTCCATGGACACCAGCAGCTTTGCGCCGGCGCCCTTGTCCCTACGCTTGGCGAGCGTGCCCCGACTGCGGCTCACTCGCCGAGCGACCGAGCGCCGCGGCAACAGGTCCGTTCAGTCGTGACCGGTAAGAAGCCGTGGCCGGATGCCGGAGTCAGGAAGGACTTCACGCCTACCGACGGCCCCACCTGTGACGCCCCGGTGACATTGATGTGCCGGTGATCGGTCAGATGAAGGGTGTAGCAGCCACCGATTGTTGTCCGCGGGGACCGGGAGCCCCGTTGGCACAGGAGAGGAAGACGCACCATGAACGTCTCGCGCACCGCCGTCGCCGTCGCAGCCGCCCTCGCGATCGCCGGACTCGGCACCACCGCCGCCGTCGCCGCTGCCGGCACCCAGCAGGCGGGTACCGCGCAGAGCGCCGGGGAGTGCCAGCCCGGCACCCTGAAGGCGACCACCGTCGAACCCGGTGACGGCCAGCAGGAGATGAACCACGAGGGCACCTACCTGAAGGTGACCAACACCGGTGACGTCACCTGCGCGATCTCCGGGTACGCCGGCCTCGCGCTGGAGGGCGCCGGGCACACCGCGATAGCGACCGACGCCGAGCACGGCGACACCTACTTCGCCCAGGACCCCGGTGAGCACCGGGTCACCCTGGAGGCCGGCGACTCGGCGTACGCCAATCTGCAGTGGTCGCACACCGGCGCCGACAGCGCCGACGCGCACTACCTCCAGATCTCGCCCACGGGCAGCAACTCCCACAGCACGGTGTCCTTCGAGGAGGAGGTCGACAACGGCGCCCTCACCGTGACCGCCTGGAGCGACACAGCGCCCACCGCCTGACGCCGCCGGGACCGGCCGCGCGGGTGCGGACGGTCCCCGGCCAGGGGCGGGCGAACCGACTCGAGCGCCTTCCTCGTCCTCCTCACTGCCTCACTCGCAGCCCAAGGGACGTACTCGTGACGGAATGCACCACGGCAGCCGACTACACCGACATCTTCGGCACCGACGACGACTTCGGGGAGTCGCACTGCTTCACCTACGTGCAGGCCATCCGCCCGGAGGAACTCCTGCGGGAGCTGAAGGCTCCGCGGATCGCACCCGGGACCGGGACGGCGGTGACCGGCCTGAGCGCGCTGCGCGAGTGGACCAACGAGCTGTACCGCCTGGGGGAGCACACCTTCGAAGAGGTGCAGCCGGTGGGAGTGGTCCCGGTCGGCGACTGGACGCTCATGGTCGAGTACAACGGCTTCATGGGTACCGAACCGGAGGTCATGCTTCCAGTGACGCGGGGGCGGACCGCGGTCTCCCACATGGCCAACGTCTCGCCCGTGGGGCCCTTCTACTGGTACGTGGACGGGGCCGTCCGGATGTCGTACGACGAGGACCCGTACCTCCGCTCGGGCGACCGTCCGGACGGCCTGCTCGACGTCATGCGCGCGGTGGGGTTCGGGCCGATGGAGGACCCGGACGAGGACTGGGACGAGGACGCGGACGAGGTGAAGAGCCTCACGCCGGCCAAGTTCGCCCTGGCGCACCACGTCACCGGGGTCCGGCTGACACGCCGGCTCCTGGAGACGGCGGAGTTCACCTGCGGGCTGGTGACGAAACCCGTCCCCTCCTGGCTGCGGGCCTGAGGCTCCGCCGCTCCCCAGGTGGGCCGACCGGGCGGACGGGGCCGTTCGCCGCGTCCGGCCGGTCGGCCGGCCGACGGGGCCGCCGCCGGCGTGCGAGGCCCGGTCACCGGGGCAGCGTGGCCGCCCACCGCGTGAGGATCTTGGCGTACCGCGCCGGTTCGGACTGGTGCATCGTGTGCGCCGCGTCCGGCAGCGACTCGTAGTCGACCCGCACTCCCGCCGACTCCATCAGCAGCCGGGCCTGCGCGGCCTGTTCGTCGGAGAGCGCCCCGAGCAGGTGCCCGGTCCCCGGGTCAACGCCGCGCATGTGGTGGGTGAGGAGCACCGGTGTCCTGACCCGGCTCAGCATGCGCTCGTGCGGGCAGTTCAGCGCGACGGTGCCCTCGTAGAAGGCCCGGGCCCATTCCGGGTCGTACTCCTTCAGGTGCTGCGGAATCCCGTCCGCCACGAAGGACCGCGCCATCGGCGACGAGGATGCGCCGGCCGCGCGGCGGAACCCCTCCCAGTCCCCCACGCTCCACTGGTCGCCGAGATACGTGCGGAACAGCTCGAACACGGGGCCCGCTCCCTGACGGACCGAGTGGCCGTGGGCGGGGACGAGTTCGGAGGCGAACAGCGGCGCGTCCTCGCACAGGACGCCCCGGATCTGTCCGGGCATGGAGTACGCCGACAGCCACGCCGCGAGGACGCCGCCGGAGGAGTTGCCCGCGACGACGACGGGGCGCTTCACCACCAGGGCGATGAACCGGACCAGGTCGTTGCCGAAGTTGTCGAGGCTGTACCGCTTCGGGGTCCAGCTGCTGCGCCCCTGGCCCCGCAGGTCGACGGCGTAGACGTGGAAGTTCTCCGCGAGGAGGCCCATCGTCTCCTCGTATCCCCACCAGGATCCCGTCTGCTCGGGGATCAGGAGCACGGCGGGCTTGTCCGGATCACCGGCCTCGGCGTAGTTCATGGTGATCTCGCCGAGATCGGCCTGCTGTTCGGGGTAGGCGTGCGGGACGTGGACGTCGCGCAGCGCGGGGCTGGTCGTCATTGCTGTCTCCTTGGTCTTCGCCGCCCGTCGTCAGGGATGGACAGCACCTTCCGCGTCCCGGCGCCGGTGACCGGCACCGGGACCCGCATCCCATCGGACGGGCATGCCGCAGAGGTATTGTCGGAACCGTGGCCTGCGACGCGCACCGACGATTCCGATGAGTGGAACGCCGACCCGCATCCCGCGCTCGGGACGGCCGTTGCACGGCGAGCCGATCCTGGAGCGGGCCTTCCGGGTCCTGGGTGCCTTCACCGAGGCCGGGGAAGGCCTGACCCTCCGTGTACTCGCGGCCCGGGCGGGTCTCCCGAAGAGCACCGCGTCCCGGATCGCGACCCAGCTGACGGATGTCGGCGCCCTCGAGCGCCTCGACAACGGCGACTTCGTCGTCGGCCTGCAGTTGCTCGAGATCGCCTCGCTGGCTCCCCGCGGCCACGGACTGCGCGCGGCCGCGCTGCCGTTCATGGAGGACCTGCACCGGGTCACCGGCCAGCACGTCCTCCTGGCGGTGCGCGAGGGCGACGAGGCCGTTCTGGTCGAGCGCCTGTCGGCACGGGACGCGGCAGCGGTCAAGTACCGGGTCGGCGGCCGTCTCCCCCTCGCCGGAACCGGCATCGGCGTCGCCCTGCTGGCGCACGCCCCCGACCAGGTGCGGGAGGAGGTGCTGGCCCGGGCCCATGACGCGGTCCGGCTGCGCGAGTTGATGGCCGTCGTCCGCAGAGAGGGTGTCTGTGCCACGACGGTGCCCAACCCCCTGCGTTCCGGGCCCGCCACGATGTCGACCGTCGCCGCCCCGATCCTGAACCGCCGCGGTGACGCGGTGGGCGCACTGTCACTGGTCGCGCCGGACGAGGGCGGAAGCCGGGCCGCCTCCCGGACGGCGCTGCGGCAGGCGGGCCTGGCGATCTCCCGGGCGGTGCGGCCGTGAACCGCGACCGCCGGAACGGCACCGGCCACCACCCGGCACCGCCGAGGAACCGCCGCGGGACCGGCCGGGGGACCGCCGCAGAACCGCCACGGGGCCGCCGCGGGACCGGCCGGGGGACCGCCGCAGAACCGCCACGGGACCGCCACGGGACCAGCCGCGGGACCGACCAGGGGCTCAGGACTCGACGAACTTGTCCGCCAGGCCCCGTTCCAGGTAGTCGTCCGGCAGGTCCCGGACGACCAGCTCGGCTTCGGTGCGCTCGGTGTGCAGCCGCCAGTAGGCGTCGGCGATCGTCTGCGGCTGGGAGTCGTGGCCGCCTTGGCCGATGAAGGCGGCGATCGCCACGTGCGCGGCGTAGACGCCGGTGCCGGAAAGCGCCGCGTGCAGGTTGAGGATCCAGTTGCGCATCCCGCCGGTGGCGATCTGCACGTTCGCCACGTGCGGGGCGATCACCGGCCCCGACCCTGCCCCGCTGCTGACCAGGACCGTCCCCGTGCCGCGCGCCAGCATGCCGGGCAGGACGTGCTGCACCGCCGCGACGCCCCCGAGCAGATAGAGGTCCAGCTGGGCCAGGACCGAGTCGACGGTGACCTTCGCGGCCTCGACCAGCGGCGCCCGGCGCAGGTCGGCCGGGGACGGCGCGGGCGAGTACTCGAGGATGTCGATCGGCCCCAGCCGCTCCTCGGCGGCGGTGAGCGCCGCGTGCAGGGCGGGACGGTCGGTGACGTCGGCGGGGAACACCTCGGCCCGCACGCCCGTGTCGGACAGGTCGTCGGCCACCGCCTGCAGCGTCGTACGGTTGCGGGCGATCAGCGCCACGTCCACCCCCTCGGCGGCGAACCGCCGGCCGATCGCGCGCCCCAGCTGAGGGCCTGCGCCCACGATCGCGAGCGTGCTCAATTCGCCACCTCGTTACCCTTGTTCGGACGTTCCGGACTGCGGATCCCGGATCTCTGACACATGCCGGAACAACGGTAGGAAGCGTGTGGTCTCCGCGGCTCGGACCGGTGCGACAGCCTGAACGGAAGATTCGCGACAACGATGAGCGGCACTTTCTCGGCAGACGTGAGCGGCACGAACGCGTTCAGCGACTTCGCACACGCGTGGCACAGCCGGATGGGCGAGACCTTCGCGCTGGCGCCCTTCCGCCGGACGACCGTGTCCGGCTTCTCGGCGCGGTCCCGCGGGTTCCGGGTGCGGGACATCATGTTCAACCGCTTCGAGACCGCGGCCGCCCTGCGGACGGCGGGCCGACGGGTCGGGGCCGACGATCACGTACGCCTGTGGATCGTCCACCGGGGGACCTGGCGGCTCGGGCAACCGGGAGGTGCCGAGCACGCGGCACCCGCCGGCCGCCTGCTGGTGCAGACGGGGCAGCTGTCGTACTTCTCCGCGGCGCCACGCACCGCCCTGCAGGTACTCGTGCTGCCCGCCGCCGAGGTACGGCACCCACGGCGCAGGCCGGCCTCCGGTCCGGTCGGCACCGCCGAGGTGCGGCTGCTGACCGCGCACGCCACCATGGTGGGCCGGATGCTGGACCGCCTCGGGCCGGCCGGGGCCGACGCCGCCCGCGACACCCTGGCCGAGCTGGCCCGGGCCGCCGTCGGAGGCGGCCTCGACGATGCCGAACCCCTGCTGGCGCCGGCCCTGGCCCAGGCCGCCCGGGACCTGGCCGACCGCCGGCTCACCGATCCCGACCTCTCCCCCGCGGCTCTCGCACGGAAACTGAACGTCTCCACGCGTACCCTGCAGCGGGCCTTCGCGAAGGAAGGCCGGTCGCTGAGCGCCTACATCCGGGTCCGCCGCCTCGAGGAGGCACGCCGGGCGCTCGTCACGCCGCACCGGCGCGCGACCGTCACGGAGATAGCCGCCCGCTGGCAGTTCGCCGACAGCGGCCACTTCGCCCGCGCCTTCCGCAGGCACTACGGCCGGACCCCGACCGACTACGCCGCGGCCGCCGCGCGCGAAACGGAGCCCCCGGAGCCGCATGGGGCATGAACGCGGGCCGGGGTACCCGGCCCCGCATGAGTTCCGAACCCGCGCCGCTGCTCGCCCTCGATCTCACCGGCACGTTCGCGTTCGGGCTGAACGGGGCGCTGACGGCGGTGCGGGCGGCGCGGCTGGACGTCGTGGGCGTCGTCGTACTCGGCATGATCACCGCGCTGGGCGGCGGCTTCATCCGGGACGTCCTCATCGACTCGCTGCCGCCCGCGACCCTGCTGGACTGGCGGTACTACACACTCGCCGCCGGCGGCGGACTGCTCGCCTTCGCCCTGAGCAGGCACCTGCGGCGGCTGGAACCGGCGATCGACGTGCTCGACGCGGTCGGGCTCAGCACCTTCGCGGTCATCGGCGCGAGCAAGGCCCTGGACGCCGGGCTCGGCATCGCGCCCGCGGTCCTGCTGGGCGTCGTCACGGCGGTCGGCGGCGGCACGATCCGCGACACGCTCGTCCGCCGCATCCCGACGGTGCTGCGCACCGGCCTGTACGCCGTCCCCGCCCTGGTGGGCGCGGCCATCACGGTCGCCACCGTCGAGACCGGCCGCTACGGCCTCCCCGCCGCGCTGGGCGCCGCGGCGGCCTGCTTCCTGATCCGCGTGGTCGGTCTCCGCCTCGGCCTCAACGCCCCCGAGCCGCCCGAGACGCGCTCTCCCGGTGGCCGATCGCGCAAGCGTGCGTAGGCTCGAAATCATGGAGTCCCGATGAGCGCCCCGGACACCGGCCGCACCGGCCCCGCCCCGACCGACGCCGCCCGCACCGTCCTCGCCGGTCTCGACGACGTGCGTCCGGACCTGGAGGACCTCTACCGGGACCTGCACCGCCACCCCGAACTCGGGCTGCGCGAGCACCGTACGGCGAAGAAGGCGGCGGACGCCCTCCGGGAGAGCGGCTACGACGTCACCGAGGGCGTCGGCGGCACCGGCGTGATCGGGGTCCTCGCGAACGGGGACGGCCCCGTCGTCATGGCCCGCGCGGACATGGACGCCCTGCCGGTGCAGGAGCGGACCGGCCTCCCGTACGCCTCCACCGCGACCGTGCGGGACGACCAGGGCAACGAACAGCCGGTGATGCACGCCTGCGGCCACGACGTGCACGTCACGAGCCTGGTCGGCTGCGCACGGCTGATGGCCGCGCACCGGGACACCTGGAAGGGCACCTTCGTCGCGCTCTTCCAGCCCTCCGAGGAGAACGGCGACGGCGCCGACGCCATGATCAAGGACGGCCTCACCGAGAAGTCGCCCCGGCCCGACGTCGTCCTCGCCCAGCACGTCCTGCCCCACCCCGCCGGTTACGTCGGCACGCGGCCGGGCTCCTTCCTGTCCGCCGCGGACAGCCTGCGCGTCACCGTGCACGGCAGGGGCGCACACGGTTCCGCTCCCCAGGCCTCCGTCGACCCCGTCGTCATCGCCGCCACGATCGTCGTACGCCTGCAGACCATCGTCTCGCGCGAACTGGCCGCCACCACTCCCGCCGTCGTGACGGTCGGCAGCATCCGCGCGGGCAGCGGCCCCAACGTCATCCCCGACCGGGCCGTACTCGAACTCAACGTCCGCACGTACGACGACGCCGTCCGCACCCAGGTCCTGGACGCGATCAAGCGCATCGTCCGGGCGGAGTGCGAGGCGTCCCGCGCACCGCAGGACCCCGAATTCGAGCGGATCACGTCCTTCCCGCCCACCGTCAACGACGAGGAACCGACCCGGCGCGTCGCCGAGGCCTTCGCGGCGTACTTCGGCGACGACGCCCACACCGTCGGGCTGCAGACCGCCAGCGAGGACATGAGCGAGATCCCGCAGGCCTTCGGGGTGCCGTTCACGTACTGGGCGATCGGCGGCACCGACCCGGAGCGCTACGCCGAGGCCGCCCGGAAGGGCACCGTCACCCAGGACGTCCCGGTCAACCACAGCGCCGGCTTCGCCCCCGTCGTCCAGCCGACCCTGGACACCGGTGTCAGCGCCCTGACCGTCGCCGCGCTGGCCTGGCTCGGCGGCTGACGACGGGGGCGGTCAGCCGAGGCACACCACCAGCAGGCAGAGCTGCGGTGACGACGGTTCCGCCGCCGGGGGCGCCTGGGGCGTGTCCTGCTCCGCGCTGTCGCCGGGGGCGGTGGTGGCGGGCGGCTGCTGGGTCTCGGGGGCGGAGCTCTCCGGGTCCGTGTCGCCCGTCGACGGGGCGGTGGTCTGCGGCCGGGGCTGCGCGGTCGCCGAATCCGCGGCGGAGCCGGCCGGCTCGGTGCCGCCGTCCCGGGTCGGGGCCGTCTCCGCGGAGGGGCGTTCGGACGGGACGGATCGCGGCGGCGCGGCACTGTCCGTCGTCGGCCGCGCCTGCTGCGGCGGCGAGGAGCCTGCGGCGGGCGACGACGCGTGCGGGCGCTCGGGGGCGGCCGGCGCGGCGGTCGCCGGGGGCTCCTGCCCGGCCGGGTGCTCCTGCGAGACGGACGGGCTCCGGTTGTCCGACGCGGTGGCGGCCTGCGTCCGGTCGTTGGAGTGCCGGTCCATCGAGGCGATGGTCAGACCGCCGCCGACGATGGCGACGGCACTCGCGACCACCGCACGGCGCTTGTTCTTCTTCCAGCGGGCCAGCTGACGGCGGCGAGCCGCCCGCCCCTGCTGCCGCACGGGCGGGATCTCCCCGACATCGATGTCGTCACCATCGATGTCGCCGCCGGGCGAAGGAGCGGGAGCGGGAGCAGCGACCGCAGCGGCGGCATACGGCACCACGCCACCGGTGCCCCCGGCCTCCCCCGCGTCCCCGGCCACATGCGGGTCGATGTCCGGGGCGTAGGCACCGCAACCGGGGCACACCAGGGCGCCGTTGAGGTGCCGACGACATGAGGAGCAGTAATCCATCTGCGGTCTACCGGTCTTCCTGGTTCCACGGCACCGTCGGCTCACCCGGGCCACGGCCGGCCTGGCTGCATTCACACAAGGAATCGAGCAGCCAGCCACGCTAACGGGACTTTCGCAAGGCTGTGCGCAGCCCGTGTGACGCTCCTGCGGGGATTCGATGGGCATGAAAGAAGTACGGGCCGCAACGCCCGTGTCCCTGATCTCAGTTGGCCCGAAACGATCTCGCCCGGGCTGCGGAATGGAGAATTCTGGGGCTGCCGCGAGCACGCCCACCGTGGCCCGCGCCACCGGTGGAAACCGAAGGAGTCGACGTGACCAGAACCGGTCCCCAGCGCTATCCCGGCGCGTCCACCGCCTACTGGTACGGCAGCAAGTACCCCGGCTCGGCGATGGAGTCCAACGTCGTGGTCTGGCACACCACCGAGGGCACCAGCCTCCCGTCCTACGGCGGCGGGGCGTCGGCGCCGAACTTCACCGCCAAGCCGGACTTCTCGGCCCGGCGGCTCGTCTGGTACCAGCACTTCGACTTCGACGAGTCCTCCCGCGCCCTGGTCAACCAGTCCGGCGGCGTGGAGACGAACACGCTGAACGTCGTCCAGGTGGAGCTGGTCGGCACCTGCGACCCGAGCACGCACAAGAAGTGGGGCAGCACCCCCCACCTCTACTCGCCCGAGCTGCCCGACTGGGTGATCCGGGACCTGGCCGCGTTCGCGAAGTGGGCCCACCAGAACCACGGCGTCCCGCTCACCAGCGGCCTCACCTTCAAGGCCTACCCCGGTTCCTACGGCAACTCCGGCGTCCGCATGAGCAACGCCGCCTGGAACAACTTCCACGGGCACTGCGGGCATCAACATGTCCCGGAGAACGACCACGGCGACCCCGGTGCCTTCCCCATGACCGCGATCCTCGCCCGCGCCAAGGGCGAGACCCCCGAGGAGGACGATCCCATGCCCCGCTACACGAGTCTCGGCATGACGAAGCCGATGACGGTCCAGCCCGACACGTGGAAGACCATCGCGTTCGACACCGAGTGGAGGGACGACCTCAAGCAGCACTACGAGGACGGGCAGACCTTCGCCAAGGGCGCCCACTACAACGGCGTCCTGTACGTCTACACCGACGACCTGGGCCGGGGCGAAGAGCTCCAGATCCGCCTCGTGGAGGACGACGTCGACGCCGGCCGGACGGTGAAGGCGTTCCCGCCGACCGAGGTCATCGGGTCCAGCGGCGGCACCTACAGCTATGTGCCGGCCGTCGGCTTCGTCGGCAAGGACCGCCGCGTGAAGTTCCAGATCGCCCACTACGGCGACGGCCCGCTCACCCTGAAGCGCGCCGAACTGAAGGCCCACCTCTGGCCCCTGTGACGGCCCGAACACACGGAACCCCGGCTCGTCCTGCCGTGAGCCGGGGTCCGACCGGTAGGCCCTGTGGGACTCGAACCCACAACCAATGGATTAAAAGTCCACTGCTCTGCCAATTGAGCTAAGGGCCCAGGGCGCTGTGTCGCGCCGTGTTGTGCGGTGCTGCGTGATGTTGCCACACCGAGCATAGCCGGAGGCGGCCGGGAGGCCGATCGGGTATCCCGCTCCCGGCCGCGTCGCGGGTTCCGGCAGGAGCCGGACGACGGGAACGACGTTCCCTTACGGGTCCACCGGCTCGGGGGCGTTCGCGTGGGCGGCGGTGCGGGCGCGGGTGCGTTCGTGGTCGGGGTTGAGGAACCAGTGCCGGGCCGAGGCCAGCCACCAGGTCGCGGCGAAGCCCAGGACGACCAGGACGGCGACGGGCGCGTAGTTGAAGGTCTCCCAGGTGACCGGGGAGACCTGGGGCAGCATGAACAGCACCGTGATGACGCAGACCCACGTCACCGCCACCACACCCACCGCCTGCGACCAGCGGCCCAGGTGCCACGGCCCGCGTTCGAAGGCGGCGCCCTTGCGGACGCGCAGGAGCGTCGGGATGACGTACGCGATGTAGAGGCCGATGACCGCGATGGAGGTCACCGCCGCGTACGCCGTGTCGTTGATGAGGTAGGGCAGGCCCAGGACGAGGGCGCCGAGCGCCGCCAGCCAGACCGCCGCGACCGGTGTGCGGGTGCGCGGGTTCACCGAGTGCCAGACGTGGGACCAGGGCAGCGCGCCGTCCCGGGAGAAGGCGTAGATCATGCGGCTGTTGGCCGTCACCGACGCCATGCCGCAGAAGAGCTGGGCACCGATGACGACGAGGAGCAGCAGCTTGCCCGCGGTCGCGCCGAGGGCGTCCAGGAGGATCTGGGCGGGCGGCGCGCCGGTCGGGGACGTCAGGGCACCCTCGTAGGACTGGATGGCGAAGGTGAAGCCCAGCAGGAGGACGAAGCCGGCGATCCAGGAGGTCCAGATGGAGCGGACGATGCCCTTCGGGCCGGCCGTGGACGCGTCGTGCGTCTCCTCGGTCATGTGGGCGGAGGCGTCGTATCCGGTGAAGGTGTACTGGGCCATCAGGAGGCCGAGCAGGACCACGTAGACGCCGCTGCCCCAGCCGGTGTTGTTGACGAACTCGCCGAACACGAAGGACGCCGACTGGTGGTGGTCGGGCGCGAAGGTCAGCGCGCCGACGATCACCGCGACGCCCAGCACGTGCCACCACACGCTCACGCTGTTCAGCAGGCCGACGATGCGGACGCCGAAGGTGTTCAGCAGGCCGTGCAGGATCAGGATCGCGGCGAAGAGGAGGATCGTGCGGCCGGGCGTCACCTCGAAGTCGAACTGCAGGTTCAGGTAGGCGCCCAGGAAGGACGCGGCGCCGAAGTCGATGCCGGCGGTGACCGCGACCTGGCCCAGCACGTTGAACCAGCCCGTGAACCACGCCCAGGCCGCCGCCGTGCGCGCGGGTGCCAGGCGGTGCGCCCAGAAGTACAGGCCCGCGGAGGTCGGGTACGCCGAGCAGATCTCGGCCATCGCCAGGCCGACGAAGAGGGTCATCAGGCCGACGGCGACCCAGCCCCAGGTGATGACGGCGGGGCCGCCGGTGTTCATGCCGAAGAGGTAGAGGGTCAGGCAGCCCGAGAGGACCGAGATGATCGTGAAGGAGACCGCGTAGTTGGAGAACGCCGACATGCGGCGGGCCAGAACCTGGGTGTAGCCGAGCTGGGCCAGCCGTTCCTCGTCCGAGGGGCCACTCGCCTTGGCGTCATCTGTCATGCCCCCAGCAATTCCCTCGCGGCGAGCGTGACATGCGTCACTCCGTGGCCGAAACCGGTCCGTGACGCGACGCGCCGTGGCCTCCACCCGGAGGGGCGGAGGCCACGGCGCGTTTCAGGTGTTCAGGCGTCAGCCGTTGCGCTTCCAGCGCGGCTTGTCGTCACGGCGGCCGAAGGACGAACCGCGGTGGTCGTCACGGCGGCCGTACGGCCGGTCGTGGCCGCCGGAGCGGAAGCCGGGGCGGTCGCCCTGGCGGTCGCGGTTGAACGGACGGTCGCTGCCACGGTGACCGCCGCGCTCGCCGCGGTCGTCACGGCGGAAACCGCCACGGTCGTCGCGCCGGTCGTCGCGACGGAAGCCACCGCGGTCGTCACGCCGGTCGAAGGAACGCCCACCGCGGTCGTCGCGCCGGTCGTCACGGCGGAAACCCCCACGGTCGTCACGGCGGTCGTCGCGACGGAAGCCACCGCGGTCGTCACGCCGGTCGAAGGAACGCCCACCGCGGTCGTCGCGCCGGTCGTCACG
>NZ_JACBYP010000102.1 GCF_018982965.1 Streptomyces mayonensis
CTCCCGGACCCTCGCCCCCACTCTCGCCCCCGGTCCCGCGGGCCTGACCCCCGTCTTCGAACACGGCCCGCGCACGGACGGCAAGGACCGCGGGAACGGCGGGAAGGGCGGGGACAGCGGCGGCAAAACGGTCGCCCTCACCTTCGACGCCGACATGACCGCCGACCAGGGGCCGCGGGCCGCGTCGGGCGAACGGTTCGACAATCCGCAGCTGATCGCGACGCTGCGGAAGCTGAAGGTCCCGGCCACGGTGTTCATGACCGGCCGCTGGGCCGAGGAGTACCCGGACGAGGCCCGCTCCATCGGCCGCGACCCGCGGTTCGAGGTCGCCAACCACTCCTACAGCCACTACGCCTACACGGACGACTGCTACGGCCTGCCGACGGTCCCCGAGGACCGGATGCGGTCGGACCTGGAGCGGGCGTACACGGCGTTCGAGAAGGCCGGGGTGCCGAACCCGATGCCGTACTTCCGCTTCCCCGGCGGCTGCTACGACAAGGCGGCCCTCAGGGAACTGTCGGCCACCGGAGTCACCGCCGTGCAGTGGGACGTGGTGAGCGGCGACGCCTTCGCCACGGACGCCGACGCGGTGACCCGGCAGGTGCTCGACGGCGTGCGGCCGGGATCGGTCGTCGTCATGCACTGCACCCGCAGCGCCGCCCCGGTGACGGAGGAGGTGGTGCGGTCGGTGGTACCCGAACTGCGCCGCCGGGGATACCGCTTCGTGAAGGTCTCGGACCTGGTCGACGCCTCGAACGGCCGCGGCTGACGGGCCTACCCTGGAGGGATGAGCAACGACGAGGACCGGGACCCGGACGGCACCGGCTGCGAGCCGGGAGGCTACTGCCTGATCGACGCGCCCCGGCCCCCGAAGGCCGACGGCCCGCCGTACGCGGACTGCGTGCTGTGCCAGGAGCCCACGGAGTACCCGGAGTCGTACAAGGGCATCACGCTCTGCCCGGTCTGCGAGTGGCAGGAGGCCCAGCGCACGGCCTGCTCGGGTTGATCGGCCCGCTCATGCGGGTGACCGGCGCGAGCTGAGCGCACAGGCCGCGGCGGTCGCCGCCGAGGCGATGACGACCGCCACCGCCAGGGGCAGCAGCGGCAGCGGCACCGCGCCCGACCTCGACCCGGTGACCAGGCCGCTGACCGCCGCGCGGGCAGGGGACCCGGACGCCACCAGCGCCGGCAGGGCCGCCAGGAGCAGGGCGGGCACGGCGCGGCCGGGCGAGCGCAGCACCGGCCAGGCGGTGAGCGCGCCGACGGCGGTGCCGAGCAGGGCGCACACCAGCGCGGCGAGCAGTCCGGCGCCGCCCGCGGGGAGCAGGGCGACGCGGGTGCCGCGTCCCGTACTGACGGGGTCGCTGACCAGCGTCACGACGAGGGTGGCCACCGCGCCGAGGACCACCGCGGCGGCCAGCGCCACCAGCACCGACGCCAGGTGGGACCGCGCGGGACCGCGCGCCGCCGCCACGCAGGCCCGGGCAGCGGACGGCTCACCGCCGACGCAGATCCGCACCAGCCACGCCGCGACCGGCAGCAGTGCGGCCGCCGTCCAGCCCAGCGAGTCGAGCACCGGCTGCCCGCCCTGCACACCGATGCCGAGCGCGGCGGCGTACAGGACGACGGGCGGCAGCCAGCGCTGGGAGCGCAGCAGGAGGGCGGCCCGGTAGCGCAGGAGAGCGGTCATCGGCGGTTCTCCGGAAGGTATTGCGCGGCGTGCACGCTCACCACGTGCCACGGCGGCCGGGCCGTCAGGAGGGCGCGCAGCAGGACGTCGGAGTGGGAGGCGGGCACGGTGAGCACGTGGGAACCGGCGCCGGTCTCCTCGGCCGAGACGGCCGTCCGGTGCGCGTCGGCGGGCAGCACGGCGCCGGGCGCGCCCTGCACCCGGACGACGACCCGGGGACCGTCCGGGAGAGCGGCGGGCGCGGTACGGCCGTGCAGGGTGCCGTCGCGCACGGTGTGGACGGCGTCGGGCACGCCGGCCAGGCGGCGCGGGTCGTGGTCGACGAAGACGACGGCGCCGCCGGCCGCCGTGCGCTCGGCCACCGCCCGCTCCAGACCGGCCCGGGCGTCGGTGTCGAGCCCGGTCCAGGCCTCGTCGAGGACGAGCAGTTCCGGATCGGCGAGCAGGGCCTGCGCCACCGCCACCTTCTGGCTGCTGCCCTTGGACAGCCGCGCGAGCCGCGTGCCGGCGTACTCCGCGGCCCCGAGCCGCTCCAGCCACTCCCCCGCCGCGCGGGCCGCCGACCGGCGGGACAGCCCGTGGACGGTACCGAGGTGGGTGAGGTACTGGAGGGCGGTGAAGGGCAGGGCGGGCGGGAAGCGTTCGGGGACGTAGGCGGTGCGCGGCCGGCCGGTGACCCGGCCCTCGGTGGGGGCGTCGATCCCCGCGAGCAGGCGCAGCAGGGTCGACTTGCCGCTGCCGTTGGCGCCCTCGACGCGGACGACCGCGCCGGGTGCGATGCGCAGTTCGACGCCGCGCAGTACCCAGGGGCCGCGGATGCCGTAGCGGCGTCCCACGCCGTCCAGCCGTAGCTCGCGTTGCATGGGGTCATCCTCTCGCGGGGCGCGGGCGGGTTGGCAGACTGTGGGGGTGAGCAATGATCCCGCGCTGCCCGTCCCCGTACCGGCCTCCGGCAGTTCCTCCCCGGTCCCCGACAGTCCCTTCCGTCCCGAGCCCGGCGACCGTGACCTCGCGCCGCAGTTCGTGCTGCCGCTCGTCGTGCGCATCGAGCGGGCGGCGCCGCCGGCGCGTACCGACGCGCTGGAAACGGCCGCCCGCGCGGTGCTGGTGATGCTCGGGGACGAGCGGTCCACCGGCGACGGCGCGTGGGCGCGGGCGGTGCGGGACTGGCAGGACGCGCGGATCCGCAAGGTCGTGCGTCGGGCCCGCGGCGCGGAGTGGCGGCGGGCCGAGGCGCTGCCCGGCATCACGGTCGGCGGGAGGACGGCCGAGGTGCGGGTGTTCCCGCCGGTGCCGTTGGACGGCTGGCCGAAGGACCTGGCCCGGCTCCAGGTCTCCGGCACCGACCTCGACGACCCCGAGCCGCCGGCCGCCGCCGGTCCCGCCGTGCCGGTGCTCTGGATGAACCCCGGCCTGGACATGTCGGCGGGCAAGGCGATGGCCCAGGCCGGACACGGTGCGCAGCTGGCCTGGTGGGAGCTGGACGACGCGGCCCGGAGCGCCTGGCGGGAGGCGGGGTACCCGCTCGCCGTGCGCACCGCGGAGCCCGCCCGCTGGCCCGGCCTCACGACGAGCGGTCTGCCCGTCGTCCGCGACGCCGGGTTCACCGAGATCGCCCCGGGCTCGTGCACGGTGGTGGCGGACCACCCGGCGCTGCGGCGGTAGGCGGCGGCGTCCGGGGCGGCCCCGAAGCTCAAATGTTGCTCTGGAGATGCCCGGTCGGGGGTTCGGACCGGGCGGGGCGGGCGATACCACCGGCATGTACGCAGGAGGGGAGGCGGCCATGCAGCCGATGGCGCGACTGGGAACGGGCATCGGATGGCGTCCGGAGATCGCGGACGTCGTCGAGCGGATGCCCGGCATCGACTGGGTCGAGGCCGTGTCCGAGAACCTGTGCCCCGGACACCTGCCGGACTCGCTGCTGCGGCTGCGCGAACGCGGCGTGACCGTCGTACCGCACGGCGTCTCGCTCGGCCTCGGCGGGGCGGAGCGGCCGGACCCGGAGCGGCTGGCGGCGCTGGCCGAGCGGGCCGACGTACTCGGGTCG
Organism: Streptomyces mayonensis; assembly: GCF_018982965.1. Taxonomy (GTDB): domain Bacteria; phylum Actinomycetota; class Actinomycetes; order Streptomycetales; family Streptomycetaceae; genus Streptomyces; species Streptomyces mayonensis. Next base: position 3,738 of record NZ_JACBYP010000102.1, read on the forward strand.
CCGCTGGTCACCGAGCACATCGCGTTCGTCCGGGCGGGCGGGGCACCGACGGCGGCGCCGCACATGGAGGCCGGACACCTGCTGCCCGTGCCGCGTACCCGCGACGCCCTGGACGTGCTGTGCGAGAACGTGCGCATCGCCCAGGACGCGCTGCCCGTGCCGCTCGCCGTGGAGAACATCGCCGCGCTCCTCGCGTGGCCGGGCGAGGAGCTGACGGAGGGGCAGTTCCTTTACGAACTGGCCGAGCGGACCGGCGTGCGGCTGCTGATCGACGTGGCCAACCTGCACACCAACCACGTCAACCTCGGCGAGGACCCGGCCGCCGCACTCGCCGACCTGCCCCTGGAGGCCCTCGCCTACGTCCACGTCGCGGGCGGCTTCGAGCGGGACGGCGTCTGGCACGACAGCCACGCCCACCCCGTTCCGCGGCCGGTGCTGGACATCCTGACCGACCTCGCCTCGCGCGTCGCACCGCCGGGCGTGCTGCTGGAGCGGGACGAGAACTTCCCCGAGGGGGACGAGCTGGAGACCGAGGTGGCGGCGATCCGCGCGGCCGTCGTCGGAGGACGGGCGGACAGCGCGGCCGTCGTCGGAGGACGGGCGGGCACGACGCCCCGCGACCGGGGAGCGGCGGCGCCGCGCCGGGCCGTGCCGGAGGAGCGCGGCGCCGACGCCGACGCACGGCGGCGGCTCGGGGACGCGCAGGCCGCGCTGCTGGCGGCGCTCGTGGCGGGGGCGCCCGTGCCCGAGGGGTTCGACGGGGCACGGCTCGGGGTGCAGGCGCGGGCGCTCGCCGGGAAGCGAGCGGACGTGGTGGCGAGGGTCGCGCCCGAACTCCCGTTGATCCTGGGCACCCGGTACCGGCCGGCCTTCCTCGCGTACGCGCAGGGACACCCGTTGACCGGCGGCTACCGGCGGGACGCCCTCGACTTCGCCGAGCACGTGCTGGGGGCCCGGCCCGGGGAAGAGGACCGGGCCGTGCGACGGGAGTTGCGGGAGTGGTGGCTGGAACGGTCGGGACCTGCACCGCGGTCGACGCGACCGGGGGTCCGCCTGGCCCGCGCCACCAGGCGCGTCCTGCTGGGGCGCTGAACCTCGCACCGCCGCGAGGCCCGCGCCAAACGGAACGTCACATACCCACAACACTGCGTCCCGGAATGTGAACAGGGCATGGCGTCCGCGAAAGCCTTTGGCATAGAAGTACGGCATGTTCTGGGTCCTTTTCCTCCTCTCCGCCTGGGCCGTCGCCGGTCTCGCGTGCCTGCGCCTGTGCCTGGCCGCCGTGCGGGCCGCCGCCGCAGCCCCGCGCCCCGTCGCCCGTGACCACGCGCTGACGCTGTACGAGGCGGCGTTCCTGTCCGGCGGTCCACGGCGGGTGGCCGACCTGACGCTGGTGTCCATGGCGCGCCAGCGCCGGCTGCTGCTCGCGCACACCGGCTGGGCCACGGTCGTGGACCCGTGCGGGCGCGACGACATGGAGCGGTCGGTCATCGGGGCGATAGGACCGGAGGGACAGTCGCGGATAGCGCCGGTCCGGGCCGCCGCGGCCACCGCCGACGCGGTACGCGGCCTCGCCGACCGGCTGGTGCGGGCGGGCCTCGCCGTGCCCGACGGCGGCATCGCGGCCGGGGTGCGGCGGGTGCGGGTCGCCGCGGCCACCGTGTGCGCGCTGGGCCTGGTCGCGCTGGCACTGCCCCTGCCCACCACCGAGCCGCGTCTGCTCGTCGCCCTCTGGTTCGCGCTGCCGCTCGCCCTGACCCTGGGGTGCCTCGCCATCACGCGCATGGAGATCCACCCGTACTCGCGCTGGGCCTCCCCCGCCGGGCAGCGGCTGATCGGCGCCCTCGTCCAGCGGGCCGACGGCACGGCGGACGACCGGACCTTCCTGACGTCGGTGGCCGTGCGGGGCGTCCACGCCATCGGCGAACCGGACCTGCGTGCGGCCTTCGCACACCGCGAGGAGTACGTCGACAAGTACGTCGAGGGGCACCGCGGACACCGGGGCTGACCCGCCGGGCCGGGGCCGTCGGGGGCGCACGGGGGCACTCGGCACCGACACCCGCGGCCGGTGCTTGCCCCGCCCCGCCGTTGTCCCGAACATCCCTTCCGTCACCCCCGTGCACCGAAGGGATACGCGATGCGAGCTGCCGCCCTCTACTCGGCCGCCGGGTCCTTGCTGCTGACCGCCCTCGCCACCGGCCCGGTCCGGGCGGCGCCACCCCCGGCCGGACCCGGTTCGGCCGAGGCTCGCGGCACCGCCGTGGCCGCCGGGCGCGCGGCGGCGGCCGGCATCGAGTTCGGCAGGTGCCCGAAGGCGGAGGAGCTGCCGGGCGGCATCCGCTGCGGCACGGTCCGCGTGCCCCTCGACTACGCGCGGCCCGGCGGCCGGCAGATCGAACTCACCGTCAGCCGCGTACCGGCCACTCACAAGGACCCCGACAACAGCAAGCACAAGGTCCCCGGCCAGGGCGCCCTCCTCTACAACCCGGGCGGCCCCGGCGCCTCCGGCCTGTACTTCCCGCTGGTGGGCATGGTGCCCGAGTGGAAGCGCATCGCCGCCGCCTACGACCTCGTCGGCTACGCCCCGCGCGGCGTCGCGCCCTCCGCGCCGCTGTCCTGCCAGGACCCCGGCGACTTCTTCAAGGGTCCCCGGCCCGCTCCGACGCACCCCTCGGACGCGTACAAGGCGGAGCGCGCCGCCGAGGCGGAGACGTACGCGCACGACTGCGCCGCACGCGCCGGGGACGCGCTGCGGCACTACCACTCCCTCAACAACGCCCGTGACCTGGAGGTCGTCCGCGCCGCGCTGGGCGAGCGGCGGCTCACGTTCATGGGCGCGTCGTACGGCACGTATCTGGGGGCGCTGTACGCCGAGCTGTTCCCGTCGCACGTGCGGCGGATGGTGTTCGACGCGGTGGTGAATCCCGACCCCGAACAGGTCTGGTACCGCAACAACCTCGCGCAGTCGGAGGCGTTCGAGGACCGCTGGGACGACTTCAAGGAGTGGGTCGCCGAGCACGACGCCGAGTACGGGCTCGGGGACCGGCCGCGGAAGGTGCAGGACGCCTACGAGGAGGCGAGCGCGCGGCTGGCGGCACGGCCGGCGGGCGGGACGGTCGGGCCCGCACAGTTGCAGGGGGCGATGCTGAAGGCCGGGTACTACGACGACTACTGGCCGCACCGCGCCGAGGCGCTGTCGGCATACCTGAAGGGCGATCCGCAGCCGCTGGTCGACCAGGCGGGCACACGCACCGAGGAGGGCGCGGTCGCGGCGGAGAACTCCAACGCCGTGTACACGGCCGTCGAGTGCAACGACGCACCGTGGCCGACGGACTTCGAGGTCTGGGACCGGGACAACACGCGGCTGGCCCGCCGGGCGCCGTTCGAGACCTGGGACAACGTGTGGACGAACCTGCCCTGCGCCTACTGGCGGGCGCCCCGGCAGCAGCCGCTGGACGTGCGCACCGCGCCGGGTGAGCTGCCGCCGACGCTGCTCCTGGCCGCGGAACGGGACGCGGCGGCGCCCTACGAGGGCGCGCTGGAGCTGCGGCGGCGGCTGTCGGGCTCGGTGCTGGTGACCGAGCGGGACGCCGGGACCCACGGCATCGCGGCGGGCCCGAACGCCTGCGTCAACGACCACCTGGAGGCGTACCTGCTTCGGGGCCGCCTCCCGGCGCGGGACACGTCGTGCGCCCCGCGCCCGGAGCCGAAGCCCAGGAACGGCCCCTGAGCAGGCGAGCCCGGCCACCAGCTCCCCAATGTCCTTGCGCCGCCCCGTGCCGCATCCCCCGGGGGGACAACCCCCGGACCCCCGGCCGACCCGACAGCCACGCCCGCCGGTCAGGCGAGCCCAGCCACCAGCTCCCCGATGTCCTTGCGGCGGCCCGTGCCGCATCCCCCGGGGGACAACCCCCGGACCCCCGGCCGACCCGACAGCCACGCCCGCCGGTCAGGCGAGCCCCGCCACCAGCTCCCCGATGCCCTTGCGCCGCCCCGTGTAGAACGGGATCTCCTCGCGGACGTGGCGGCGGGCCTCGGAGCCGCGCAGGTGGCGCATGAGGTCGACGATGCGGTGCAGTTCGTCGGCTTCGAAGGCGAGGATCCACTCGTAGTCGCCCAGCGAGAAGGAGGCGACCGTGTTGGCGCGCACGTCCGGGTAGCCGCGGGCCATCTTGCCGTGGTCGGCGAGCATGCGGCGGCGGTCCTCGTCGGGCAGCAGGTACCAGTCGTACGAGCGCACGAACGGGTAGACGCTGATGTAGTTCCGCGGCGTCTCGTCGGCCAGGAAGGCCGGGATGTGCGAGCGGTTGAACTCGGCGGGGCGGTGCAGCGCCATGTTCGACCAGACCGGCTCCAGCGCACGGCCCAGCTTCGTGCGGCGGAAGAGGTTGTAGGCCTCCTGGAGCTGGTCGGCGGTCTCGGCGTGCCACCAGATCATCAGGTCGGCGTCGGCGCGCAGACCTGACACGTCGTAGGTGCCGCGGATCGTCACGTCCTTCGCGGCGAGCTGGTCGAACAGCTCCTGGACCTCGTCGGCGTACCCGGCGCGGTCCTCGGGGAGGGTGTCCTTGAGCTTGAAGACGGACCAGAGGGTGTAGCGGATGACCTCGTTGAGGTCCTTGGCCAGCTTGCCCTTGTTGGGGGTGCGCTCGGCGGCGGGGGTGGAGGCTTCGTCACTCATGGCCCTATTCTCCCGCTCCGCCGTGCAGGCTCCGCACCGGGTGGGCCGTGAGCTCCTCCACACCGCGCAGACCGCCCCGGACCTGGTCGACGGCGGCGTACGCGCTCGCGATGCTCGCCGGGATGCCGACGCCGTCGTACGCCGCGCCGCACACCGCGAGGCCCGGGAGTTTCGCGACGTGCTCGCGGACGCGGGCCACGCGCGCGTGGTGGCCGACCGGGTACTGCGGCAGACCGTCCTGCCAGCGGGTGACGCGGGTGGCGACCGGCGCGGCGGCCAGTCCGGTGGCCTCGCGCAGGTCGTGCCGGGACACGGCGACGAGGCCCGCGTCGTCGCGGCCGAGGATCTCCGTGTCGCCGTACCGGCCCACCGAGGTGCGCAGGACGACGAGGTCCGGGTCCTCGTCGGCGATCCAGCCCCACTTGCGGGAGGCGAAGGTGGACGCCTTGATGGTGTGCCCGTCGACCGGCGGCACGAGGAAGCCGCTGCCCTCGGGGAGCGCGGCGGCCTCCGAGCGGCGGTAGGCGAGGGTGACCAGGGCCATCGAGGCGTACTCCACCCCGGACAGCTCGGCCGCGGCGGCGGGCGCCTCGGCGCGCAGCAGCTCGGCGGCGGGCCGGGCGGGCACGGCGACCACGACGGCATCGGCGTGCAGCACCCGGTCCCCGGCGACGACCCGCCAGCCGCCCCGGGCCGTGTGCCGCAGCTCCGTGACGGGCGTGCCGGTGACGAGGTCGCCGCCGCGCGCGCGGACCGACTCGGCGACCGCGAGCGGGAGGGTGCCCACGCCGCCCTCGACGCCCATGAACACCGGTCCGCTCGGCGGGGAGGTGGCCGTGCGGCCCTGGAGTGCGCGGACCGCCTCGGTGAGGGAGGTGTGGGTGCGGGCGGCCTCGAAGAGCTGCGGCACGGCCGAGCGGAGCGAGAGGCGGTAGGCGTCGCCCGCGTAGACGCCGCCGAGCAGCGGTTCGACGAGGCGGTCGACGACCTCGCGGCCCAGGCGTGCGGCGACGTACTCCCCCACCGCCACGTCGTCGCCGACCTCGGTGCGGGGCAGTTCGGCGTCGCGCTCGATGCGGGCGAGGCCCTCCTCGGAGAGCACGCCGGACAGGGCGGCGGCGGTGCCGGGGACGCCCATGACGTGGCCCTTGGGCATGGGGCGCAGGGCACCGCGGGTCCACAGGGAGGCCGATGCCGTGGACGGCGGCTGGAGCCGGTCGGCGAGTCCGGCGGCGCGGGCCAGGCCGACGGCCTCGGGGCGGCGGGCCAGCATCGACTCGGCGCCGAGGTCGACGCGGACTCCGGCGATCTCGCCGGGCAGCAGCTTGCCGCCGACGCGGTCGGACGCCTCCAGGACGGTCACGCGGTCGCCGCGCTCCAGCAGGCGGTGGGCGGCGGCCAGTCCGGCGATGCCCGCTCCGACGACGACGGTGTGCCGCGGGTCGGCGGGGCGTCCGCCCACCGGGCCTTCACTCGGGTTCTCACTTGCGCACATGTCCCTCAGCGTCTCAGACCGCGCCGCTCCCGCCGCGGGGCCGGGTGGCCCTGAGGGCGGGCCGCCGGTCCCGCGCCTGTGGTCCGTCCCCGCGCTGCCCGCCCGCGTAGCGTGTCCGCATGAGCATGGGCATGAGCGGTGCGGGCGGCACCGGGAAGCGAGCCGGGGAACGGCTGGTCGTGGTCGGCGGTGACGCGGCGGGCATGTCCGCAGCGTCGCAGGCCCGCCGGATGAAGGGCCCGGAGGAACTGGAGATCGTCGCCTTCGAACGCGGCCACTTCAGTTCGTTCTCGGCGTGCGGCATCCCGTACTGGGTCGGCGGCGACGTCCCCGACCGGGAGCAGCTGATCGCCCGGACGCCCGAGGAGCACCGCGCCCGGGGCATCGACCTCAGGATGCGCACCGAGGTCACGGAGATCGACGTGGCCGGCGGGCGGGTCCGCGCGCGGGACGTGGATTCCGGCGCGGAGTCCTGGACGTCGTACGACAAACTGGTGATCGGCACCGGTGCGCGGCCGATCCGGCCGGATCTGCCGGGCATCGACGCACCCGGCGTGCACGGGGTGCAGACGCTGGACGACGGGCAGGCGCTGCTCGACACGCTGGCCGGCACGCGGGGCCGCCGCGCGGTGGTCGTCGGCGCCGGGTACATCGGCGTGGAGATGGCCGAGGCGCTGATCAACCGCGGCTACGAGGTGACGGTCGTCAACCGCGGCCGGGAGCCGATGTCGACCCTCGACCCGGACATGGGCCGCACGGTGCGCACGGCCATGGAGGGCCTCGGCATCACCATGGTGAACGGTGCCGCGGTCACCGAGGTCCTGACCGGCGACGACGGCCGGGTCCGGGCGGTGGCGACCGAGGACGCGCAGTACCCGGCGGACGTGGTGGTCCTCGGTGTCGGCGTACGCCCCGAGACGGGCCTCGCCGAGGCGGCCGGTCTCCCGCTCGGCGCGCACGGCGGGCTGCTGACGGACCTGGCGATGCGGGTGCGCGGGCACGAGAACATCTGGGCGGGCGGCGACTGCGTGGAGGTGCTCGACCTGGTCTCCGGGCAGGAGCGGCACATCCCGCTGGGCACGCACGCCAACAAGCACGGCCAGGTCATCGGCACCAACGCGGGCGGCGGTTACGCCACCTTCCCGGGCGTGGTCGGCACGGCGGTCAGCAAGGTCTGCGACCTGGAGATCGCGCGGACCGGACTGCGCGAGAAGGACGCGCTGCGGGTGGGGCTGCGGTTCGTGACGGCCACCGTCGAGTCGACCAGCCGCGCGGGCTATTACCCCAACGCCTCCCCCATGACGGTGAAGATGCTCGCCGAGCGGCGCACCGGCCGGCTGCTCGGCGTGCAGATCGTCGGCCGTGAGGGCGCGGGCAAGCGGGTCGACATCGCCGCGGTGGCCCTCACGGCCGGGATGACGGTCGAGCAGATGACCGCCCTGGACCTGGGTTACGCGCCGCCCTTCTCGCCGGTCTGGGATCCCGTGCTGGTGGCGGCCCGCAAGGCGACGCGGGTGGTGGAGCAGCAGCGCTGAGCGCCGCCCGGGGTGCTCAGGCCGTGCCGTTGATCCGGTCGATGGCCTGCCGCGCCTGCTCGGCGGGTGGCCGCGCCGGCAGGGACGACACCGACGCCGGGGGGCTCATGGGGGCGGCAGCGGTCCGCGGTGCGGGGGCGCCCACCGCGGGCGGCTGCTCACCGGCCGGTTTGGCGTGGGAGGCCCGCACGGAGCGCAGCCGGTGGCTCACCGCCTCGTCCAGCGTCACCGGCCGCTGCATCTGCGCGGCCAGCCGCCCGGCCTCCTGGCCGAGCCGGGCGACGTCCTCCCACGGCAGCCGCAGCACGAGCGCGACCTCGGCCTCGCCGTCGGGCAGTGCCTGCATCGCCGCGGCCGGTGTGACCCGTTCGTTCATCGCCAGTTCCTCACGTCGTCCCCGCAGCCCGCCTTCCCCGGGGCGCGGGCGGTTGAGAGGGGGTACGTACACACGGACGGCGGCGTTCAACGGGGCGAAGCGGTTCGCCTTCCGCCGGGCGGGCAGTACTGTCCCGTGGTCATCCCCGTCCATGACGTGAACCCGGCGCGCCGCACCCCGTGGGTGACGTGCGCCCTGATCCTCGCGAACGTCCTGGTGTTCCTGTTCACCCCCGGCATGACCGGGTCGGCGACGGGCGACGGGGGTCTGGCGCAGATGTGCGGCCTCCGGGCGTTCCTGGACCACTGGGCGGCGGTGCCGCAGGAGCTGCTGCAGCACCGGATGCCCCGCCTGGTGCCGACGGGCGATACCGGGGTCGGCCCGCAGGGGCCGGGGTGCGTGGTCGCGCCGCCCGACTACGACAAGTCGCCGGAGCTGAGCGTCCTGACCGCGATGTTCCTGCACGGCGGCTGGCTGCACCTGCTGGGCAACATGCTCTTCCTGTGGATCTTCGGAAACAACGTCGAGGACCGCATGGGCCACCTGCGCTACCTGCTCTTCTACGGCGTGTGCGGCTATGCGGCGACCTACGGCTTCGCCCTGCTGAACGCGGACTCGGGCGCCCCGCTGATCGGCGCGTCGGGCGCGATCGCCGGGGTGCTCGGCGCCTATCTGGTGCTGTACCCGAAGGCCCGGGTCTGGGTGCTGGTGCCCTTCCTGATCTTCCTGCCGCTGCGGCTGCCGGCCTGGCTGGTGCTGGGCTTCTGGTTCGGGCTCCAGGCGGTCTACTCCTCCGGCGGCGCCGTCTCCGACGCGGGCACGGTGGCGTACGTGGCCCACGTGGTCGGTTTCGTCGTCGGCATGCTGATCGCCTGGCCGCTGCGGCGCGGCACCCCGCCTCCGCCCGAGCCGCGCGGCCTGCTGTTCGGACGCCGGGCGCGGCCGGGGTGGTGAGCACCAGGGGCGGGCGGTCCGCAGCAAGCGGCCCCGGGGCGAGCAGCCCGGCGCGAGCAGTGGGCGGTGGGCGGCCCGGCGGGCACGGCGGCGGGTGGGCTCAGGCGGTTGCCGTCCTCTCCTGCTCCTCCGGCTCCTCCTGCTCGGCCGGTGCCGGGGTCCAGCGGATGCGGGTGCTGCACAGGGCGACGGCGACGGCGCAGGCGGCCACGGCGCCCATGCCCCAGGACAGGTTGCTCGCGCTCGCGACGAAGCCGATGAGGGGCGGACCGGCCAGCAGGCCGGTGGTGCCCATGGCGGCGACCAGGGTCAGCGCGTCCGAACCCTGCCGGGCCGCGGCGGCGTAGACGCAGGGGGTGACGGCGGCGATGCCCAGGCCCATGCAGGCGAACCCGGCGAGAGCGGGGGCGACGCCTCCGCTGACCAGGGCGGCGGCGAGGCCGGCTCCGGCCACCGCGCTGCCGAGGAGGACCACCCGTCCGTCGCCCCAGCGGGCGCGCCAGCCGTCGGCGAAGACGCGGGCGACGACCATCATGCCGGAGACCACGGCGATGCCCAGCGGGGCGAGTTCCGCCGACGCCTTCGCGACGTCCTCGAGGTAGAGGGCCGACCAGTCGTTCATGGCGCCCTCGGCGACCGTGCCGAAGACCATGGCGCAGCACATCCACAGGGTCAGGCGGGAGGGGAGCGTCCAGCGGCGGCGGGCCGGTTCCGGGCCGGCCGCGGTCCCGGCCGGGGTCTCCTCGGCCGGGACCTCCTTCGCCGGGGCGTCCTCGTCGAGCAGGCCCGTGCGGGCCGTCACGTTCAGGGCGGCCAGGAGGACGACGGCGACGCCGAAGTGGGCCGTGACCGAGCCGGTCGCCGCGGTCATGCCGGAGGCGAGGAGGGCCGCGAGCAGCGATCCGGCGCTGAAGGTGGCGTGCAGCTTCGCCATGGTGTTGCGTCCGTGCCGTGTCTCCAGGGCCGCGCCCTGCGCGTTCATGGCCACGTTCAGGCAGCCGACCAGGACGCCGTCCGCGCACATGACCAGCAGGGCCACCGGGTAGTTGGGGGCCGCCGCGAGGCCGAGCAGCGCGAGGGCCAGGCCGAGCTGCGAGAGCAGGGCCAGGCGGCGCGAGCCGAGGCGCCGCATCAGGTACGCCACCGCCGGGAACGTCACCGCCGAACCGACCCCCGCGGCCATCAGGAGCACGCCCACCTCGCCCGCGCTCAGGTCCAGGCCGGACTTGAGGGCCGGGATCCGGGCCGCCCAGGTGGCGTACTGGAAGCCCAGCGAGAGGAAGAGCGCGGCGATCGCCACCTGGCCGCGCAGGAAGGGGTCGTTCGGGCGGGACACGCGCATCAGCTCACTTCGCGCAGGGTGGGGGGCGGGGACAGGGACGGGTGGGCCGGGACCGGCTTGGACATGTAGACGGCCCCGCCGCCGTACGCGTCGGCGGGCACGACGCCGGGCTGGGCGGTGAAGCCGCGCGCCGTCCAGAAGCGTTCGGTGCCGTCCACCGCGACCAGGGAGATCCACTCGTCGCCGCGGTCCCTGGCCGTGCCGGTGAGGTGGTGCAGGAGGTGGCGGGCGAGGCCGCGCCGACGCAGGCCGGGCGCCACGACGATGTCGTGGAGGTGGAGGTTGCCCCACCTCCTGGACGGGGACGTCTGCGGTTGCGCCTCCTCCGTCCTGGCCAGGTCCGGGTAGCGGTGCGGCGGGTAGGGCAGGGCGAGGACGTACCCGGCGGTGCGGGGGCCGACGTCCACGACGAAGCAGGTGTCCGGCGAGGCGGCCGCCCGGGACTCGAGCGCGGCCCGGCCCTCCGACAGGCCGAGCCCGGTGTAGGCGTCCCGCTCCAGCGCCGCCACGGCGTCCCAGTCCCGGTCGGCGAGGGGCCGTACGCGCACGGCTTCATCCATCGGCGCCGCTCCCTTCCGGGCGGCCGGCGAAGGCGTGCGGGAGCGGGGCGAAGCCGTTGAAGCCGACGGTGGTGTAGCTGGTCGCGTAGGCGCCGCAGGACAGCACCCAGACCGGGTCGCCGGAGGCCAGCTCCGCGGGGACCCGGAGCAGCCCCTCCTCGTGGGAGTAGGCGTCGTCGCTGTCGCAGGTGGGTCCGGCGACGACGGCGGGCACGCGCGGGCCCTCGGTGCGGCCCGGGAAGTGCAGGGGGTACTGGAGGGCGTCCATCTCGTAGAGGCCGTTGAACTTCCCGCAGCTCAGGTAGAGCCAGTACTGCCGCCGTCCGTCGGCTCCGCGGCGCTCGGCGAGGCGGGTGACGTGGGCGCGGATCGCGCCGTGGTCGGCGACGAGGTGCCGTCCGGGTTCGACGACGAAGTCCAGGGGGCCGCCGTGGACGCGGCGCAGTTCGTCCGTGCCCTCCCGGATCACGCGGAAGATCTTGTCCAGCGGCGGGTCGAGGTGCGCGCCGCGCCGGTCGCGGTAGCCGAGCGCGGGCAGGCCGCCGCCGAGGTTGACGTGGTCGACGCGGATGCCGCGCGCGGCGAGGTCGCGCAGCACGTCGCCGAGGTCCTCGACGGCGGCGTGCCAGGCCTCGCCGGTCATCTGCTGGGAGCCGACGTGCACGGACAGGCCGGCCGGGACCAGGCCGGCGTCCCGGGCCCGCTCCAGGATGGCGGCGGCGTCCTCGGGCGGGCAGCCGAACTTGTTGCTCAGCCCCCACACGGCCCCGTCCCCGCCGGTCGCCACCCGGCAGAAGACGCGGGCGCCGGGCGCGTGGACGGCGAGCGCGGCCACGTCCTCGGCGCTGTCGGTGGCGAAGGTGCGCACGCCCAGCCGGTGGGCCTCGGCGATGTGCCGGTCGGACTTTACGGTGTTGCCGTAGTGCACGCGCCCGGCCGGCACCCCGGCCCGCAGCGCCTGCTCCACCTCGCCGGGGCTGGCGGCGTCGATCCCGGCGCCCCGGCCGGCGAGGACCCCGAGGACCTCGTCGACCGGGCAGGCCTTCAGCGCGAACCGCACCTGTACGCCGGGGAGTTCGGCGCGCAGGGCGTCCAGGCTCCGTCCGATGCCGGCCAGGTCGTAGACGATCCGGTCCTCGGTGGCGGCGGCGAGGGCGGCGGCCAGCGGCTCGCTCAGGACCTCGCCCGTGGTCGGCGCGCTCACCGGGGCTGTCCCGGCGGCCGGGTGAGGGGCGTGGTCCGGGCGGCGGCCACCAGCCCCTCCCAGGCCTCCGTCAGCACCGCGAAGTCCGCCATGTCGTCGCGCGCCTCGTCGAGGAGGCGGGCTCGCCGGCCGGCCAGCAGGTCGGCGAACTCGGCGTACCGGCCGCCCAGTCGGCGGTAGGCCGTGTCGAGGGCGTCGAGCCTGCGGACGTTCTCGGCGGTGTCCAGGCCGGTGCTCTCGCGGGCCAGGGCGGCCACGGCGGCGGGGCTGACCCGGCCGTCGCCGTCCAGGAGCGCGTCACCGGCCTCGGCCATCCGGTCGTAGACGTGGTGGAGGTAGAGCATCGACAGCAGGAACTTGGCGAATCGGGTCTGGTAGGCGAGGAAGCCGGGGCCGGTCCGCCGTTCGCCCGTGTAGTAGTTGACGATGTTGCGGTTGTGCAGCACGCCCGGCAGCCGGGCGTGCTGCACGAGGTGGAAGAGCAAGTAGTCGCTGCCGATGGTGTCCCGGGCGGGCGGCAGCGGCACGCGCTCACTGACGCTCGGGCCGTGGAAGGCGATGTTGCACATGTCGACCCGCATGGGGTCGACCACGGTCAGCAGGGAGCGGTCCGCCGTGAAGGGTTCGGTGCCCGCGCCGGTGAACGACTCCTCGACCAGCTCCCGCTTCTGCTCGGCGGACCAGTCCTCGGGCGCCCACAGGGAGACGACGTCGTGGTAGACAGCGGGGTCGGCGTCCCGTATCTGCGCGATGTCGACGGAGAGTTCGCCCACGAAGGAGCTGCCGACCATGGCGACCCGCCGCCCGAGGAGGCCGTCCGGGAGGGCGACCGGCTCGGTGACGCCGGACACCGCGTCGGCGGCGGTCCTGCCGAGGGAGAGCAGCTCGTGGTGGACGGGGAAGGCGGTACGGCCGTCCACGTGCTGGTAGCGGCTGTCGGAGTCCCTGCGGTGGACGGACTCGCAGCCGAGCGCGGCCGCGATCAGGAAGGCACGGTTGGTGCAGGCGCCGTAGGACAGTCCGTCGGGGAGCATCAGGTCGAGCAGCAGCTCGGGCTTGGCGCTGGCGGAGCGTGCCGTCAGACGGGCCAGGAAGTCGCGCTGGGCGGCCTCGTCGAGGTGGTGCGCGGTGATCCGCGGGTGGGCGGGCAGGTGCCGTAGCGCGCCGGCGTGGGCGGCACGGTCCTCGGGGGCGCTGGAGTCGAGGACCAGGAGGTGGACCTGGACACCGAAGTGGTCGGCCGCGTGGGCGGCTTCCGCTCCGAGGGCGGTGATGGTGTCCGGGCAGTGCCGGTTGGTGGGCAGGGTCAGGCAGATGCTGCGCATGCGGCGTCCCCGGTGGCCTCGTCGGTCGTCCCGTCCGTGCCGGCGTCGGCGTGCCAGGACTTCAGGCCCAGCAGCCTGGCGCCGAGTTCGGTCAGTTCGGCGGGGCCGTAGCGCTCGGACTCGTGCCGGTGGGCGTCGCCGAGGAGGGTGGCGTTCCAGTCGGGGGTGGTGAGGTTCTTCCAGGAGTCCACGCGGGAGTCGCGCAGGGTGCGGTGGGTCTCCAGCGCGGGCATCATCGACAGGTACTGCACCGCGCGCACGCCCTGCCCGGAGATGTTCGGCGCGACGCCGTGGGCCAGCAGGCCGTTCCAGATGAGCAGGTCGCCGGCCTCCAGGTCGGGGCGTACGACGGGCATGTCCTCGCGGTCGATCGCGGGCCGGATGGGGTCGCGGTCGTCGGGCTGGAGGGCCTTCCAGCGGTCGAAGCGCCGGAACAGTTCGGGGCAGCACTGGAAGCCGCCGTGGTCGGGCTTGGTGTCGTTGAGCGCGATGATGCCCTGGACGCGCTGCGGCAGGATGCCCTGCGTGGTGTCGACGTCCCAGTGCAGCTCGATGTCGAAGCCGCGCTCGGGCTTGTCGATGAGGGCGCGGTCGCGGTTGCCCGTGTTGGGCGGGTTGAGGTTGAGCCGGTCCAGGGTGACCCACAGCTCCTCGCAGTCCCAGACGTCGACGAAGGCGTCGTAGACGCGCTGCGTCTGGCGGCTGTCCCAGATGAGCTGGTGCTGGTACGCCTCGACGAAGCCGTAGATGTGCAGTTCCTGGTCGAGGTCGGAGCGGTACTCGCGCTCCGGGTACCAGGTGTCGGGGCGTTCGGGGTCGAGGCCCTGGAACTCCCAGGCGAAGTCGAGCAGCCGGCGCGCGGAGGCGGCGGGTATCGCCTCCTTCACCACGACGTAGCCGTACGTCTGCCAGTGGGCGAAGTCCTCCTCGGACAGCACCCGCAGCGGCCGGGTCTTGTCGAGGTCGCGCAGCTGGGTGCGGGCCAGGTACGTGTCGGCGTCCGCGCTGAAGTAGGGCAGGTCCGACGGTGCTCGGTGGAGGTAGGAATCGGGCGTCGCCATGGGGTGCTCCAGGTCCTCGCCGTCGCCCCGTGCGGGCAACGGCGGTGCGTGCGACGGGGATCGGGCCGTCGCACCTGAGGTCGGTGGTGGCAGCGGGGCCCGCTCGCGCCACGGGGCGGGGGCGGGTCGACGAGGGCGGCTCCCGGGCCGGGGTTCGGCCCCGCTCAGGGCGTTGCCCGGCCCGCGCCCCCGTCCGGAACGGTCGTCTCGTCCGGGGTGGTCGTCACGGAGGTCGTCGTACGGAGGTATCGCCGCGCAGGCGGCCTCGCAGCCGGCCGCGGCGGTGCCCGGCGCGGGAGCGGCTGTCGCGGGTTCCCCTCGCCGAACGTGCGCCTCACAATGGACTAGACCAAGGGAGAGTGTCAACACTGTTCCCGAGGGGGCCAGTTGTTACTTCGGAGTTGCCCGAGTGGGACGGATCCCCCTCTTGACACGCCTGGTTAACCTGAAGGCGCACCTTCTTGGTCTATACCAAGGATCTTCCTCCGCAAGGCTCCGAAAGGCGCGGCCGATGAGCACCAGCAAGCACAGCAGCGAGTTGCGTCGGCTCGCGCTCTCCGTTCTGCAGCCGGGTTTCGTGGGCACCGAGGCGCCCGACTGGGTGCTGCGCGACATCGGCGACGGCCTGGCCTCCGTCGTGCTCTTCTCCCGAAACATCGTCTCCACCGAGCAGGTCGCCCGGCTGACCGCCCAACTCCGCGCGGAGAACCCGGAGCTGATCGTGGCGATCGACGAGGAGGCGGGCGACGTCACCCGCATCGAGTCCGCCACGGGTTCGTCCAGGCCGGGCAACTTCGCCCTCGGCACCGTCGACGACCCGGAGCTGACCGAGGCCGTCGCCGCCGACCTCGGCCGGCAGCTGCGCACCGCCGGGGTGAGCCTCGACTACGCGCCGAGCGCGGACGTGAACTCCAACCCCGACAACCCGATCATCGGCGTACGCTCCTTCGGCTCGGACCCCGGCGTGGTCTCCCGGCACACCGCGGCGTGGATCCGCGGCCTCCAGTCCTCCGGCGTCGCCGCCTGCGCCAAGCACTTCCCCGGCCACGGCGACGTGGCCGTCGACTCCCACCACGACCTGCCCGCGTACCCGGCCGGGCTGGACGAGATCGCCGCCCAGGCGCTGCCCCCGTTCCGGGCCGCCGTGGCGGCCGGGGTCCGCGCGGTGATGAGCGGTCACCTGCTGGTCCCGGCCTACGATCCCGGCCTGCCGGCCACGCTGAGCCGGCGCATCCTGCACGACCTGCTCCGCGACGAGCTGGGCTTCGACGGCCTGGTGGTCAGCGACGCCATCGAGATGGGCGCCGTCACCCGCCGGTACGGCATCGACGGCGCCACGGTGAAGGCCGTCGCCGCCGGGGTGGACGCCGTCTGCGTCGGCGGCGAGAGCGCCGAGGAGGCCACCACCGCGCTGCTGGTCAAGGCGCTGACCGCCGCGGTGTCGGACGGGGAACTGCCCGAGGAGCGGCTGGCCGGTGCGGCGGAGCGGGTACGGGAGTTCGCCGCCTGGTCGGCCGGGCTGCGGGCCGGAGCCCTGTCCGCCCCGGCAGCGGCGGGCGGGGAGGGCGTCGGTCGCGCCGCCGCGCGCCGTGCCGTACGGCTCACCGGTGCCGCGCGCGAGGCCCTGCCGCTGACGGCACCGCCGCACGTGGTCGAGCTGGCCCCGGTGACCAACATGGCCATCGGCAAGGAGACCCCGTGGGGCGTGGCCGGCCCGCTGCGGGAGCGGCTGCCCGGCACCACCTCGGTACGGGTGCGCGGCCAGGAACTGGAGGAGGGGACGGTGGCGCTGGAGCGCTGCGCCCTCGAACCGGCCGCGGGACGCCCGCTGGTGATCGTCGCGCGCGACGCCGCCCGGCACGCCTGGATGAGCCGCGCCCTGACCGGACTGACCGCGGCCCGCCCGGACGCGATCGTGGTCGAGATGGGGCTGCCCGGCGCCGAGGGCCCCGCGGCGGCCCAGATCTTCACCCACGGCGCGAGCGCGGCCTCCGGGGTGGCCGCGGCGGAGGTCCTGGCGGGCGCGGACGCCCACTGACCCGCCCGGTCCCGGGCGCCCGGCCGGTGGCCGGAGGGCTCAGCGGGCGGTCTGCGTGTGGACGTACTCCACGAGGCGGGTCAGCGCGTCCGGGTCGGTGGTGGGCAGGACCCCGTGGCCGAGGTTGAAGACGTGGCCCTCCAGGTCCGCCGCCGCGTCCAGGATCTCGCGGGTCTTGGTCTCCACCGCCTCGCGCCCGGCGAAGAGGACGGCCGGGTCCAGGTTGCCCTGCAGCGCCCTGCCGGGGCCGACGCGGCGGGCCGCCTCGTCCAGCGGGACGCGCCAGTCGACGCCGACCACGTCCGCGCCGGCCTCCCCCAGCAGGCCGAGCAGCTCGCCGGTGCCGACGCCGAAGTGGATGCGCGGCACGCCGTACCCGGAGACGGCCTCGAAGACCTTGCGGGAGGCGGGCAGCACCGAGCGGCGGTAGTCGGCGGGCGAGAGGGCGCCGACCCAGGAGTCGAAGAGCTGGACGGCGCTCGCACCCGCCTCGATCTGCACCTTCAGGAAGGCGGCCGTGATGCCCGCGAGCCGGTCGAGCAGGTCGGCCCACAGCTGCGGGTCGCCGTACATGAGGGCCTTGGTGTGCTCGTGGTTGCGGGACGGGCCGCCCTCCACGAGGTAGCTGGCGAGGGTGAACGGCGCACCGGCGAAGCCGATCAGCGGGGTGGCACCCAGCTCGCGGGTGAGCAGGCCGAAGGCCTCGGTGACGTAGGTGACGTCCTCGGGGGTGAGGTCGCGAAGCTGCGCCAGGTCCGCCCGGGTGCGGATCGGGTTGGCGATCACCGGGCCGACGCCGGGCTTGATGTCGAGGTCGATGCCGATGGCCTTGAGCGGGACCACGATGTCGCTGAAGTAGATCGCCGCGTCCACGCCGTGCCGCCGCACCGGCTGGAGGGTGATCTCGGCGACCAGTTCCGGCCGCATGCAGGACTCCAGCATCGGGATGCCCTCGCGCACCTTCAGGTACTCCGGCAGCGAGCGCCCCGCCTGCCGCATGAACCACACGGGGGTGTGCGGCACCGGCTCACGCCTGCACGCCCTCAGGAAGGCGGAGTCGTACGTGGCGGTCGGCTGCTTGCCCGCGGGGCTCTCGTTGGCACTCACACGGCCAGTCTCCCACGAGCACCGGACACCACCTGCCACGGGTGGGGCGCCCCCGCAGGACCGCAGGATCCGGACATCGCGCCCGCACGCGGGTGTCCCTCCCTGCGCCGGGCCGCCGTTCCGCTTAATGTTCCCCGCATGGCTGCGGCTCAGGGACGACTGTCGGACGGCGCTGGCGGAATGGACGAGACGAAGGGGCCCCAGGAGGAGGCCCGGCACAACGGGGACCACGGGAGCAAGGGGAGTCAGGGGAGCAAGGGGAGTACCGGTACCGCGCCCTCGGCCTTCACGGCCGCCGTCGAGGCGCTGCGGACGGCGCGACTGCGGCCGCAGGTGGAGGTCGAGGCGACGCGCGCACCGCAGCGGCTCGCCCCGTACGCGTACGCCCTGGAGGCCGCGGTCGTGGACGGCGACGAGGACCTGGCGGACGGACGGCTGGTGCTGCTGCACGACCCGTCCGGACACGACGGCTGGCACGGGACGTTCCGGCTGGTGACGCTGGTGCGGGCCGAACTGGAGCCGGAGATGGCCGCGGACCCGCTGCTGCCGGACGTGTGCTGGTCCTGGCTCACCGGCGCGCTCCAGGCGCGCGGGCTGACGTACGGCGAGCCCAGCGGCACGGTCACGCGCGCGAGTTCCCACTACTTCGGGGGACTCTCGGAGCGCCCGTCCGCCTCGCAGATCGAGATCCGGGCGTCCTGGACGCCGCGGGAGGGCCTGGGCGGCGTCCCGGACACCGCGGCGCACCTGTCCTCGTGGTGCGACCTGCTGGCCCAGGTCGCGGGCCTGCCGCCGGCGGCGCCCGGCGACGCGTCGATCGTCACCCTGCCGCAGCGGCGCGGCCCGCAGTCACGCTGACCGGACCTACCACCGACCCGGTCACCACTGCCCGGCTCACCACCGGATCACCACCGACCGGATCACCACCGACCGGACATTGACCAGACTCCACAGATCGGACACCAGAGCGCCCGGCCGTCCCACCGGCCGGGCGCTCCGCCGTGTGACCGCTCCTGCACGCTTCCGCCCCCGCCGGAACCGCACAGGCACCACATCGGCGCCGCTTCGGCGCCACATCGACAGCGCTTCGGAACCGCATCGTGCACCGTTTTGCCCGGGACCTCTCCCGCCCTCGGGAAACGTTCCGTCACTTTGTCGACACAGCCACATTCGGCCATGTATCGACAAAGTGCGGAAGCGTTCGATCTTCGAATGATCGACAGCGTGTCCGAATTGCTCGGATTGTTACTCACTAGATCGTGATCATTCTCTAAAGGCGGACGGGTTCGCTGCCGAAGACGACTGTGACCTTGAAAGCACGGTTCGTCCCGGCTTCACCCCCACGAGCCGGCCCCGTCCCGCACCCCAGGAGGCCTGGTGTCCGTTCTCCTCGAGCAGCCTGCAAGCCTGGTCGCCTACCGCCCGAACAAGCCGACCGCCATGGTGGTCGTGGCCGACCAGCGCGTCCGTTCCACCGTCACCCGCCACCTGTGGGCGCTCGGTGTGCGCGACGTCATCGAGGCCTCGTCCGTCGCGGAGGCTCGTCCCCGCATCGGCAACCCCCGTGACATCTGTGTCGCTGAAGTACACCTCCCCGACGGCTCAGGACTGACCCTGCTGTCGGAGACCCGCGCCGCGGGCTGGCCCAACGGCCTCGCCCTGTCCGCCGCCGACGACATCGGCGCCGTGCGCAACGCCCTCGCGGGCGGCGTCAAGGGCTACGTCGTCACCGGCACCCGCACCAACGTCGGGCTCCCCACCCGGCCGGGCGCCGCCCCCATCGGCGCCGCCGCCGCCCGACTGCACCGCCGCCCCCCGGGCGCCCCGAGCCACCCGGGCGGATACCGCGAACTCTCCGGCCGCGAGGTCGAGGTGCTGCGCCTGGTCGCGGAGGGCCAGTCGAACAAGGCGATCGGCGTCTCGATGGGCCTGTCCGCCCTGACCGTCAAGAGCCACCTCGCCCGCATCGCCCGCAAGCTCGGCACGGGCGACCGCGCCGGGATGGTCGCGGTCGCCCTGCGCACCGGCATCATCCACTGACCGCCCCTCCCCCGCGGGCGCCCCACGGGCATCCCGTGCAGCCCGTCCTTTCACCGACCTGACCGGTTTACGACCCCCCGGCGCCCACGAAACCGCAGCAGACCGTTCACTGCGAACCACCGGAGGCGCCCCTCCGGACGACGCCGGATCTTCTGCGAGTCAGGCGCCGACCCCCTTGCTCGAACCACGCGAGGGCATTCCCGAGGTGATCGCCGACGCGGCCGCCCTCGCCGAGGTGACCGCCGCCTTCGCCGCCGGCCGCGGCCCCGTCGCCGTCGACGCCGAGCGCGCCTCCGGGTACCGCTACGGCCAGCGCGCGTATCTGGTGCAACTACGCCGCGAGGGCGCGGGGACCGCGCTGATCGACCCGGTGGCCTGTCCCGACCTCTCCGGCCTCGGCGCGGCGATCGCCGGCGCCGAGTGGGTGCTGCACGCCGCCACCCAGGACCTGCCGTGCCTGCGCGACATAGGGATGGTGCCCGCCCGCATCTTCGACACCGAGCTGGCCGGGCGGCTCGCCGGGTTCCCGCGCGTCGGGCTCGGCGCGATGGTGGAGAACGTCCTGGGCTACGTCCTGGAGAAGGGCCACTCGGCCGTCGACTGGTCGACCCGCCCGCTGCCCGAGCCCTGGCTGCGCTACGCCGCGCTCGACGTCGAACTCCTCGTCGACCTGCGCGACGCGCTGGAGAAGGAGCTGGACCGGCAGGGCAAGCTGGAGTGGGCCCGGCAGGAGTTCGACGCGATCGCCTCGGCCCCGCCGCCCGAGCCCCGCAAGGACCCGTGGCGCCGTACGTCCGGCATGCACAAGGTGCGCCGGCGCCGTCAGCTGGCCGTCGTGCGGGAGCTGTGGCAGGCCCGGGACCGGATCGCGCAGCGCCGGGACGTCTCCCCCGGCAAGGTGCTCGGGGACGCGGCGATCGTCGAGGCGGCGCTCGCGCTGCCGCCCAACGTGCACGCGCTGGGCGCGCTGAACGGCTTCGGGCGGGTCAACCGCCGTCAGCTGGAGCAGTGGCAGAGCGCGGTCGACCGGGCCAGAGCCCTGTCCGAGTCGCAGCTGCCGCAGCCGGGACAGCCGGTCACCGGGCCCCCGCCGCCGCGCGCGTGGGCCGACAAGGACCCGGCCGCCGCGACCCGGCTGACCGCGGCGCGCGCGGCGGTGACCGCGCTCGCCGAACGGCTGAACATGCCGCAGGAGAACCTGATCACGCCGGACACCGTGCGCCGGGTCTGCTGGGAGCCGCCCGAGGACGTGGACGCCGGGTCCGTGAGCGCGGCCCTCGCCGGGCACGGGGCCCGGCCCTGGCAGGTGGAGCAGGTGACACCGGTCCTGGTGCCGGCACTGGCCCGGGGCACCGCCTGAGATCCGCCGGTCCGGGCCGCCCGCGGGGCGGCCGGTGCGGTGGTGAGCGGCGAGTTCCGGCCAGGATGCCGGGCCGGGCGGTCCTCCGGTGGTGTGACGGGCGGTGTGACCTTCGCCGCTCCCGCCGGGGGGACTGGGCAGCTACGTTACTCATAAGTAGCATGGGGCTGAGCGCGCGCTCAGCGCATGCGTGCCGCAGCAGTGCCACCCCGCACCCTGGAGGAGAGCCATCGTGCCTCGTACCGTCAGGGACGTCGTCTTCGTCGACGGCGTCCGCACCCCGTTCGGCAAGGCGGGCCCGAAGGGCGTCTACCACGAGACCCGCGCCGACGACCTGGTCGTGAAGGCGATCCGGGAGCTGCTGCGCCGCAACCCCGGTCTCGACCCCAAGAAGATCGACGAGGTCGCCGTCGCCGCGACCACGCAGATCGGCGACCAGGGCCTGACCATCGGCCGCACCGCCGGCATCCTGGCGGGCCTGCCCACCTCGGTCCCCGGCTACTCCATCGACCGCATGTGCGCGGGCGCCCTGACCGCCGTGACCACGGTGGCCGGCTCCGTCGCCTTCGGCGCGTACGACGTCGCCGTCGCGGGCGGGGTCGAGCACATGGGCCGCCACCCGATGGGCGAGGGCGTGGACCCCAACCCGCGGTTCGTCAGCGAGAAGCTGGTCGACGAGTCCGCCCTGTTCATGGGCATGACCGCCGAGAACCTGCACGACCGCTACCCGTCGATCACCAAGCAGCGCGCCGACGAGTACGCGGTGCGCTCGCAGGAGAAGGCCGCCAAGGCCTACGCCAACGGCCAGATCCAGGCCGACCTGGTGCCGGTCTCGGTGCGCCGCACCAACGAAGAGGCGGGCGAGACGGGCTGGGGCCTGGTCACCGCCGACGAGCCGATGCGTCCGGGCACCACGCTGGAGAACCTGGCGGGCCTGAAGACGCCGTTCCGCGTGCACGGCCGGGTCACCGCGGGCAACGCGGCCGGTCTGAACGACGGCGCCACCGCGTCGGTCATCGCGAGCGAGGACTTCGCCCGCGAACACGGCCTCCCTGTGAAGATGCGCCTGGTCTCGTACTCCTTCGCGGGCGTCGAGCCCGAGGTCATGGGCTACGGCCCGATCCCGGCGACGGAGAAGGCCCTGGCGCAGGCCGGGCTGTCCATCGACGACATCGGCCTGTTCGAGATCAACGAGGCCTTCGCCGTCCAGGTCCTCGCGTTCCTGGAGCACTACGGCATCGCCGACGACGACGCGCGCGTCAACCAGTACGGCGGCGCCATCGCCTTCGGCCACCCGCTGGCCTCCTCCGGCGTCCGGCTGATGACGCAGCTGGCCCGCCAGTTCGAGGAGCAGCCGCACGTCCGCTACGGCCTGACCACCATGTGCGTCGGCTTCGGCATGGGCGCGACCGTCGTCTGGGAGAACCCGCACTTCGAGGGGGACAAGTGAGCACCACCGCAGAGCTGTTGAAGGGTGCGGCCGAGCTGTTCCCGGACGAGGTCGTCACGCAGGCGCACGTACGCCACTTCGACCTCCCCCTCGGCGCGGGCCGTTTCGCCCTGATCACCCTGGACAACGGGCACGACCACAAGAAGCCGACCACGCTGGGCCCGCAGTCGCTGGCGAACATCGACGCCGCGATCGACCGGGTCGAGAAGGAGGCCGCGGACGGCGACATCGTCGGCGTCGGCGTCACCGGCAAGCCGTTCATCTTCGCCGTCGGCGCCGACCTCAAGGGCGTCGAGCTGCTGAAGCGGCACGAGGACGCGCTGGCCATCGGCAAGGGCGGTCACGACGTCCTCAAGCGCCTCGCGAACCTGGCGGTGCCGTCCTTCG
This sequence comes from Streptomyces mayonensis, assembly GCF_018982965.1. Classification (GTDB taxonomy): domain Bacteria; phylum Actinomycetota; class Actinomycetes; order Streptomycetales; family Streptomycetaceae; genus Streptomyces; species Streptomyces mayonensis. Next base: position 26,653 of record NZ_JACBYP010000102.1, read on the forward strand.
CGTACTACAACGGCGCCTCCATGGGCGGCGGCGTGGAGATCGGCCTGCACTGCACCTACCGCACGGTGTCGGCGGCCCTCCCGGCGTTCTCCCTGCCCGAGGTCTTCCTCGGCCTGGTCCCCGGCTGGGGCGGCTGCACGCTGCTGCCGAACCTGATCGGCGCCGAGAAGGCCGTCTCGGTGATCATCGAGAACAGCCTCAACCAGAACAAGCAGCTGAGGGGCGCGCAGGTCCACGAACTCGGCATCGCCGACGCGATCTTCGAGGGCGCTGACTTCCTGGAGCAGTCGCTGCTCTGGACGGCGTCCGTCCTCAAGGGCGAGATCACCGTCGAGCGCCCCGTGATCGACCGCGGCGAGGCCTGGGACCAGGCGGTCGCCAAGGGCCGGTTCGTCGCCGACGGCAAGGTGCACGGCGCCGCCCCGGCCGCCTACCACGCCCTGGACATCATCGCCGCCGCCAGGAACGGCGACCTCCAGCAGGGCTACGACGCCGAGGACCGGGCCCTCGCCGACCTGATCATGGGCGGTGAGCTGCGCTCCGGCATCTACGCCTTCAACCTGGTGCAGAAGCGCGGCAAGCGGCCGGCGGGCGCCCCGGACAAGAACCTGGCCCGCCCGGTCACCAAGGTGGGCGTGGTCGGCGCCGGTCTGATGGCCTCGCAGCTCGCGCTGCTCTTCCTGCGCCGCCTGGAGGTGCCGGTCGTGCTGACCGACATCGACCAGGAGCGCGTCGACAAGGGCGTGGGCTACGTCCACGCCGAGATCGACAAGCTGCTCGGCAAGGGCCGGGTCAACCAGGACAAGGCGAACCGGCTGAAGGGCCTGGTCTCCGGCGTCCTGGACAAGGCCGAGGGCTTCGCGGACGCGGACTTCGTCATCGAGGCCGTCTTCGAGGAGATGGGCGTCAAGCAGAAGGTCTTCGCCGAGGTCGAGGCCGTGGCGCCCGCGCACGCGATCCTCGCGACGAACACCTCCTCGCTCTCGGTCTCGGAGATGGCGTCGAAGCTGAAGCACCCGGAGCGGGTCGTCGGCTTCCACTTCTTCAACCCGGTGGCGATCCTGCCCCTGCTGGAGATCGTCCGCGGCGAGCAGACCGACGAGGCTTCGCTGGCCACGGCGTTCGGCGTCGCCAAGAAGCTGAAGAAGACCGCGGTCCTCGTCAAGGACGCCCCGGCGTTCGTGGTCAACCGCATCCTGACCCGCTTCATGGGCGAGATCCAGAACGTCATCGACGAGGGCACCCCGGTGCCGGTGGCGGAGAAGGCGGTGGAGCCGCTCGGCCTGCCGATGTCCCCGCTGGTCCTCCTGGAGCTGGTCGGCCCGGCCATCGGCCTGCACGTCTCGGAGACCCTCAACCGGGCCTTCCCCGAGCGCTTCACGGTCTCCCCGAACCTGAAGGCGGTCGTGGAGGCGGGCAAGCGCGGCTTCTACGTCTACTCCGCCGAAAACCCCGCCGAGCCCGAGCTGGACCCGGAGGTCGCCGCGCTTCTGAAGCAGGGCGACTCGGTCCTCACCGAGGAGCAGGTCCGCGACCGCGTCCTGGACGCGGTGGCCCAGGAGATCGGCCTGATGCTCGACGAGGGCGTCGTCGCCGAGGCCCAGGACATCGACCTCTGCCTGATCACCGGCGCCGGCTGGCCCTTCCACCTGGGCGGCATCACGCCGTACCTGGACCGCGAGGGCGTCGCCGAGCGGGTGAACGGGAAGCGGTTCCTGGAGCCTGGCGTGGCGAGCGTCCCGGCGTAACGGCCGTACGTCGGCGCTGAAGGGCCCCTGCCGAGGCAGGGGCCCTTCACTGTCCGTCGGGGTGTCCGCGGGTGCGAGAGGCCCGTGAGGGGCCGTCAGACGGCCTGCCAGGCGCCCAGCGCCAGGCCCGCCTCGTCCTTCTGCCGGGACAGGAGCAGCTGCCCGCCGGACGGGGACAGCGTCGCCGCCACCACCCGCCCGTCGGCGTCCTGGGCCAGGGAGACCAGGGCGTCGGCCGGCAGCGCGGGGCCCGACTCCGTCCAGGTCGCGCCCAGGTCCTCCTGTTCCGAGGGGTAGGCGGCGAAGACGACGCGGCCGCTGCCCTCCGAGCGCCGGGCGAGGAGGGTGCAGTCGTGGCCGTCTATCACGGCGCGGGCGGCGGCGACGGGACCGGGGCCGGCCGCGGACAGCAGGGGGACGGGCTTCGCACCGGGGCGCCACACGCACAGGCGGTCCGACTCGTCGGTGAAGAACAGGGTGGTGGCCTCGTCGGAGGTGGCCAGGGCGCGCAGCGTCCCCGGACGGGCGTCGGACTCCACGGCCTCCACGAGGTCGAACCGGGTGGCGGGCTTCTCCTGCCGCCAGTACTGGAGCGTGCCGGAGCCGGTCGCGTACAGCTCCATGCGTCCGGCCCGGCCCGCCACGGCGGCGGGCGGGCCCTGGAGGTCGGCGCCCTTGAGGTCGCGCCAGGCGAGCCAGCCGCCCTTGTGCCGCTGGGCGAGCATGGAGAGCCCACCGCCCCCGTTGCGCGCGTAGACGTGCCCGCGGCCCTGGTCGTCCACCGCGACGGCGGGCCCTCCGGTGGCCCCGCCCTTGCCGTCCGGGTGTCCGACGGGGGCCCAGTCGAGAGGGGCCAGCAGCGGGCGGAAGTGCGTGGTGTGGACCAGCTCGGCGCCGCCGGAGGCCGTGGGCGACCAGGCGGCCAGGTGCGTGTAGCCGTCGGCACCCCGGCCGATCGCCGCGACGGAGCTCAGCCGCCGGTCCCCGCCCATCCTGCGGGGAGCGGTCCAGGCACCGCCCGGAAGCTGCTCCGCCCGCCAGAGGACGGCGTCCTGGGCCATCAGGTAGACGCTGAGGCGGCCGTCCCGGCCGCGTATGAGCCACTCGCCGTTCACCTGATCATGTTATGCCGCCGTCCGTGGGACCGCTCAGGGGGTGTCCGTGCGACCCTGGCGGCATGGACCCTGAGGGCATGGAGGACGGCACCCCGCTCGTGGTCGTGGATGCCGCGAACGTCGTCGGGTCGGTGCCCGACGGCTGGTGGCGGGACCGGCGCGGGGCCGCGGAGCGGCTGCGGGACCGGCTGGCGGCGGACGGGGTGCCGGGGCGGTCCGGGCCGGTGGAGATCGTGCTCGTCGTCGAGGGCACGGCCCGCGGGGTGGAGTCCGTGCCCGGCGTACGGGTGGAGTCGGCGCCCGGCAGCGGCGACGACCACATGGTCGCGCTGGTCGCGCGGGCGGCCGGGGACCGCCCCGTCCTGGTCGTGACGGCCGACCGCGGGCTGCGCCGCCGGGTGACGGAACTGGGCGCGGAGGTGGCGGGACCGAGGACGGTACGCCCCGCCTGACCGGCGTCCCCGCATCCCCGCATCCCCGGCCCCCCCCCGTGCTCCACGGTGCCTCGCACCCCGCGCCCCGCGTGCCCCGTGG
>NZ_JACBYP010000103.1 GCF_018982965.1 Streptomyces mayonensis
CCCCCCCCCGCGCCGCGCCCCGGCCCGCGGCCGATTGCGGGGGCGGGGTGGACGGCCGGGCACGCCTCAGGACGGACCGGCAGGGCAAGCCGCGGGCACGCCGTAGCCGGCGGCGTCCCCGTGCGCCCCTCTGCACCTTGCGCCCCCACGCCTACGCCTTGCGCCCCCACGCCGAGATCATCGGGGCCGTCGCCAGGTCCATGCCGCCGGACGCGACGTTCGCGAGGTGGCGGTCGATGTCGTCGTGCGTCGCCACCCCGGCGCCGACCAGCTGGTCGCGGACCTGGCGGACCGTCGCGGACTCCAGGGCGGCGCACGCGGAAGAGGTGACCGGGAAGTAGGCGTCGGCCTCCACGCGGCGCAGCCCGGCCTCCCTGAGCAGGCGCGGCAGCCGGCGCCCGTAGGAGAGGTCGGCGCCGCGGCGGGAGAGCAGTTGCCGGAAGCCGTGCCGGAGCCGGTTCGCCAGCTGCTCCTCGGGCCCGTGCTCGTCGGGGCAGAGCAGCGGCTGCAGCGCGGGGTCGGCGTCCTCGACCAGGAGGCGGCCACCGGGGCGCAGCGACCTGATCATCGAGCGCAGCGCCTTCTCCCGGTCGGGGACGTGGACGAGTACGAGCCTGGCGTGCACCAGGTCGAAGCCCTCCCCCGGCGGTTCCTCCGCGCCCACGTCGTGCACGCGCACCTCGACCGGCGGCCGCCCGGCCGGAGCGATCCGCGAGGTGTCGATGTCCGTCGCCAGGATCCTGCCGGTCGGCCCCACCTTCTTGGCCAGCCAGGACGCCACCGACGTGCCCCCGGCGCCGACTTCCCAGCAGCGCCAGCCGGGACCGACGCCGAGACTCTCGAGGTGCCGGAACGTCGTGGGGTCGAAGAGCGTGGCGAAGGCGTCGAAGCGCTCCGCCGCCTCGGACTGCCGGTTGTCGAGGAGGTACCCGTCGGTTCGCGTCATGCCGCGATCATCCCAGTTGTCCCGCTTGGCGGAAGGGGGCGACGCTCCGGCCGACGGCCCGGCGCGTCAGCCGCTCCACGCGGGATGCCGGGGATCGTCGGCCCGCACCAGGACGTCGGCCGCGTCGGACGGCCCGGTCTCCTCCTCGTAGCGTGCGAAGGCCGGCAGGGTCCAGTGCTCGGTCTCGGGGGTACGGCGGCGCAGGGCGCCCGGGGTGAGGACGAGGTGGACGCTCAGGTCGAGGGGGAACCAGTGGCGCAGCAGGAAGGGGCCGTGCAGCAGCAACACACCGCCGGGAGGGAGCGTGGCGTAGGGGCTGCGGGTGGCGCGGTCGGTGACCGGGTCCCACAGGTCGGGCAGGATCCGTCCGTTTCCGCCGGGGCCGAGGGGATCGAAGACCTCACGCCAGAGGGCGCCGGTGTCGAACCAGCCGTTGTAGTAGGACTCGACGTCCTGGTGCCCGTACTCCAGGCGCAGCGAGGCGGGGCGGAGGAAACCCTGGGTTCCGACGACGAGGGAGGGACGGCCGCGGACCCGCAGCGCGTCGGAGATCCGCTCGGCGAGGTCGCCGGGGCGGGCGGCGGGGGCGCCGTCGAGGGCGACGCGTGTCCGGTCGCTGCCGTCGGTGGGCTCCAGGTCGAGCAGGCGCTCGGCGATCCGTTCGCCGAGCCGGTCCCAGGTGATCGCTTCCAGTCGCACCCGCCCATGATGCGTCAGACACGAACCACACCCCACCCTGTCACTCCACGCCCGTGCCCACGCCCCGCGGATCCCCGGAGTCCCCGGATCCCTGAACACGTCCGCGCGGGTGCCTCGGCGGCCGCGTCGGTGGCGTACGTGCTGGCCCTCGCCTGGAACAGCTCCCCGCCGGCCCCGGACACACGACACCCCGGCCCGCGTGGCAGGGCTGCCGCGCGGGCCGGGGTGTTCAGCCGGGTCGGCTCGGCGCCGACGGCTCCAGTGGCAAAGACTTCAGTGGGAACGGCTTAGGAAATCAACAAGCAACAAGAGCGTGCGTGGTCAGGACAGCAGGAAGTCCGCCTCTCCCGCCTTGGCTCCCTGGATGAACGCCGTCATCTCGGCCGAGGTGTAGATCAGTGCCGGACCGTCCGGGTCGGTGGACTGCCGTACGGCGACCCGGCCGTCGGCGAGTTTCATGGCCTCAAGGCAGTTGCCTCCGTTGCCGCCGCTCCACGGCTTGTGCCAGCCCTCGCTGCCCAGCTCCCGGGCGGGCATGCCGTTGTAGATCCGCTCACCGCGGGTCAGGGGCGAGCGCTGGGGCTTGATGCGGTTCATTCACAACTCCTTGCGGAGATCCCGGAGGATCTCCTTCGTGCGATGTGCCGTGGCGGCCTGCGCCGCCATGCGGTCCATGACCTCGAGGTGGGTCGCCACCTCGCCACGCGCGTCGAGGTAGACGGCGCCGGTCAGGTACTCGCTGTAGACCATGTCCGGAAGTTCCGGCATGGCGAATCGGAACAGCACGAAGGGCCCGTACGTACCGGGGTGCGGCCCGCCGGAGAACGGCGCGACCTGCAGCGTCACGTTGGGCAGCTTCGTGGCTTCGAGCAGCCGGTCGATCTGGGCACGCATCACCTCCGGCCCCCCGACGGGGCGGCGCAGCGCGGTCTCGTCCATCACGACCCACAGCCGGGGGGCGTCCTCCCGGGTGAGCAGTTCCTGGCGCTGCATGCGCAGGTCGACGTGGCGTTCGATGTCGTCGGGCTGGGTCTGTCCGATGGCGCCCGAGCGGAGCACACCACGGGCGTAGTCCTCGGTCTGCAGCACGCCGGGAACGAAGTGGGGCTCGTAGGAACGGATCAGGGCGGCCGCGCCCTCCAGGCTGACGTACAGCGAGAACCAGCCGGGGAGGATGTCGTGGAAGCGCTGCCACCACCCGGGTTTGTTGGCGTCCTCGGCCAGCCGGACGAAGGCTTCGGCCTCCTCGTCGCTCACGCCGTACGCCTTCAGCAGGAGCTGGAGGTACGGGATCTTGAGGGCGACCTCGGCCATCTCCATGCGGCGGACCGTGGCGGGGGCGACACGCAGGATGCGGGCGGCCTCCTCGCGCTTGAGACCGGCACGTTCCCGCAGGTCGAGGAGGCGCCGGCCGAGCACGACCTGGCCGACCGTCGGCGCCGACCGCGGCTCGCTCACCGCCCACCTCCTGTTAAGAGTCCCGAAGAGTCCCTGCGTCCCTGCGTTCCAGTGCGTCCAGTGCCCCTGCGGGCCGGCCCGGCATGCCCGTGCTCGAACGGCCGGGCATGTCCTCGTACGGACAGCCCGACGCGCCCTCGTACGGACGGCCCGGCGTGTCCTGATGCGGACAGCCGGACGGCGCCAATCGAAGAACTGTTCGAGAGCCTGTGCAGGTACTCGACGATCCGAAGTGGCGCCGCTCGACGTGCTGTTGCGAGCAGTGTGCCACGCCCGTCCAGAACGTCACACCGCACTCTGCATTTTTCAGAGTGACACTTGCCAAGTGTGCACGGCGGGGCGATAGTGGCAAGCGTGATTCCGTCCGCGCCCTTAGGAACAGACGCCGCCGCGGGCTCCCTGGGCCTCGGTGCCGCCATGGGAGCCGGCCCTTCGGGGCCGCCCTCCGTCGAGCGCCGGTTTCGATTCGAGCTGGCCGCCCATCCGGGTTCTCCCGCGCAGGCCAGACGCCTGACCCGGGCACGGCTGAACGGCTGGTCGGTGTGCGAGGACACCTGCGACACCGCGGCCCTGGTGGTCTCCGAGCTGGTGACCAACGCGATCGTGCACACCGCGAGCCGCCACATAGTGTGCGAGCTGCACGACGGCGCCGACCTGGTCCGCATAGCCGTACGCGACGAGGGCTGCGCGCCGGGCCAGCCCCACCCCTCGGACGACCAGCAGCCCGAGGACGAGCACGGCAGGGGGCTGCTCCTCGTCGACGCCCTGTGTGACGCCTGGGGCGCCCACGACCAGGGCCCCGGACTGCTGGTCTGGGCGGAACTGCCCCGCCGTACCGACACGCCGCACGATCAGCCGGAGCCCCGCAACGACCTGGGCTGGGGCGCCCGCCCGAAGCCCGGCCCCGCCGACGGCACGGGCGACGAGGGCGAGGCGGAGTCCCGCCGTCGAGTGAGCCGGCAGACACGCCGCGGAACGGGGACCGAATGGCTATGAGGGCTGCGTCCGGCATCCGACCGCTCGGGCTGGACACCATGGTCCGCCTCCAGCGCGGCCGACGGGCCCCCGGCACACCTCTGCGACTGCCCGTGCCGGAGGGGATGACGGCCCCGCTGGGCTGCGACGCGGTGGCGGTGCCCGCCCGCCTCGGCCCCCTGGTGCTGCCCCGGCTGCCGCGCGTGGGCTGCGTCTACGCCGACGACGCGCACTGGTGGTGGATCGTTCCGTCGGACTCCGACTACGCCCTGGAGTGGCCCGCGCCCTCGCGGTACGCCACCGGCGCGGCCCTGCCCGACACCCCGGGCCTCCCCGACCTCATCCACCGCCCGGACGACACGGTGCCCTACACCCCGCCCATCCCGCTGTACCTGGCCCTGTGCCGGCTGACGAACACGACGCCCACATGGTCGCGGCCGGTGAGCGCGTAGGCACCCGCTCAGGCCGCCGCGTCCCCCGCGGTGTCGCCGCGCACGACGACCAGGAACATGTCCGAGGCCAGGTCCATGACCACCTCGGCGGGCAGACCTTCCAGGCGCCGCGCCTGGGCGAACTCCTCCGCCGGCCAGGACCCGCGCGGCCCGCCGGCGGGAAAGCGTTCGAGCACCGTTCGCCCGTTCACTCCGCACCTCCATGTAGCGCTGTACTCGTAGAGTCAAACGCCGACCATGAAGTGAACGCCTCGAGTGGTGATGGTACTGAGACATTGTTGACACCCGTTCACCGCAAAGCGTGAGCCGCCGCTCACCCGTCCGGAACATCCCCGTTACGGAGCGTCCCGGAGATCGACTCGCGGTACGCCCGTCGTCACTCGTACTCGTCGTGGTACCGGACTGCCGCACTGCCCGCGGGCGCGCCGAACGCCGTCGCGCGCCCCTCGGGCCTCTCCCACGTCTCCTGCCTGCCGAGCGCGGTCAGGTCGAGCAGGCTGGTGGTCGAGCCGAGCCCGTCGAGGCCGCGCTCGTAGGCCGAGTACGTGTGGAAGACCCGGTCGTGGTCCCGCAGGAAGCAGCTGATCCCGGGCCGCTCGACCAGCCGGCCGTCGTGCTCCAGGGTCACCTCGAAGTCGGTGTTGAAGTCGCTGACGTACGACGAGAACCAGGGCAGCGTCCAGCCCATCCGCGCCTTGAACGGCAGGATCCTCGGATACGGCGCCCTGGAGACCGCCGCGAACGACGTACCGCGGGCCCTCAGGTGTGCGAGGTGCCCGATCTGGTCCAGGAACGCCGAGCAGCTGCGGCAGCCGGTCTCCCACTCGGGGGCGAACATGAAGTGGTACACGACGAGCTGGTCGCGGCCCTCGAAGAGGTCGGGGAGAGTGACCTTGCCGTCGCCGCCCTCGAACACGTACTCCTTGTCGATCTCCACCATGGGCAGCCCGCGCCGCTCGGCGTTGAGGGCGTCGCGCGCGCGGGTGGCCGCCTTCTCCTTGGCCAGTAAGGCCTCGCGCGCCGCGCGCCAGTCCGCGCGGGTGACGATTTCGGGCAGTGACATGGCTCCAGCCTCCTGTGCGACGTGCTTCGGTCCGAGGGCCGACGGTCCGTTCCGGCCCGCGGCGGGGCGGGTCGGGACGGAGCCGTCGGGGGTGGTGACCGAAGGGCGGAGCGGAACTCATCGCTGCCCGGCAAGATTCTTTGCAAGGGGCCTCTGAGCAGGGACTTTTCAGGTGTCGTACTGCTGGATGCGCCGGCCGTGCCCGCGGTCGGTCAGGGCGGGCAGCCGCTCCTCCAGCTCCCGTACCACCTCCGGCACGTCGACGGTGAGCAGCTCGCGGTCGCGCATGAGGACGCGCCCGTCGACGATCGTCGTGCGGACGTCGGCGGAGCGCGCGCTGTGCACCAGGGTGGCGGCGAGGTCGTGCACGGGCCGGGTGTGCGGTCCGGTGAGGTCGACGAGGATCAGGTCGGCCCGCCGTCCGGGCGCGATCCGGCCGACGGCGTCGCCGAGCCCGACCGCGTGGGCGCTCTGCACGGTGGCGTGGTGGAGGGCCTGGCGGGAGGTGAGCCAGCGGGGGTCGCCCTCGGCGGATTTCTGGATCAGGGACGTGAGCGCCATCGACTCCCACACGTCGAGCGAGTTGTTGGAGGCGGCGCCGTCCGTGGCGAGCCCGACCGGGATGCCGATGTCGCGCAGCGCGCGCACCGGCGTGGTGGTGGGCCAGGCGAACTTGAGGTAGCCGCGGGGCGCGGTCGCGACCGCGGTGCGGCCGCCGGCGCGGGCCAGGAGCGGCAGGTCGGCGTCGAGGATGCCGGTGCCGTGTGCGATGAGCACGTCGGTGTCGAGGATGCCGGTGCGTTCCAGGATCCCGATGGGCGTGGCGCCGTGCCGGGCGAGGCTGGTGTCGGTCTGGTCGCGGTTCTCGGCGGCGTGGAGGTGCACGGGCAGGCCGTGGTCGCGGGCGAGCCGCGCGGTCGCGGCGAGGTCGGCGTCGGTCACGGTGTAGGGGGCGTGCGGGGCGAGCGCGGTGGTGATCCGCCCGGCGGCGGAGTCACGGCGGCGCAGGGCGAACTCCAGTGACGCCTCCATGCCCCCGGGTCCCTGCGAGGAGAAGTAGGCCTGGCCCAGCTGCGCCCGCATCCCGCACCGGGTGACGACCTCGGCCACGGCGTCCATGTGGAAGTAGCTGTCGGCGAAGGTCGTCACCCCTGCGCGGATCATCTCGGCGCAGGCCAGCCGGGTGCCGAGGGTCACGTCGCGTGCCGTGAGGTTGGACTCGACGGGCCAGACGACGTCGTTGAACCACTCCTCGGTGGGCAGGTCCTCGGCGAGGCCGCGCAGGGCGGCCATGGGTGCGTGCGTGTGGCAGTTGATCAGCCCGGGGAGGGCGACCTGGCCGCGCGCGTCGATGCGTTCGGCGGCGGGCAGCGCGGCCGCGGCCGCCGCGGTGGTCACGGAGTCGACGACCCCGTCCCGCACGACGACGGCCGCGTCGTGCTCGAACCCGATCCGTTCCCGCTCGTCGTGGACGAGGACGGTGCAGCCGGTGACGACGAGGTCGGCGGGCTCCCCGGCAAGACCGCCGGGCGTCGGCTCCTCGTGGGGCGGGGGCTGGGGTGGAGGCGTCATCACGCCAACGTACGGCGTGCCCCCACGCGCCCGCGCCGTTCGGCGAGTTCGTCCCGCAGGGCGGCGAGCTGTTCGGTGTGGCGGGGTGTGAGCCGGCCGCTGTCGTCGAGGTGCACGGCGCACGCCGTGGTGGTGTCGACGAGCCGTTCGAGCACCGCGGCGACCTCGTCCGTGCCGGCGGAGTGCCGGGCGAGGGCGGGCAGCTCGGCGGCGGCGCGGGCGATCGCGGCGCGGGCCTCGGCGAGCGTGCGGTAGGCGTCGCGGCGCAGCATCCACCGGGTGGCACGGTCGTCGGACTCGCTCAGGACGTGCGCGAGATAGGCGTGCGCGGCGGCGTCCGCGGCCTCGATGCCGGCCCGGACGCCCGCGCCGCCCCGCTGCCACGGCAATGGCAGGTGCCCGGCGACCAGCACGATCCCGCAGGCCAGCAGCGTCTCGCCGATCCGCCCGGCGGAGGCCTGCGGTTCGCCGCCCACCATGACCAGGGCGAGGACGAGAACGGTGACGACGGTGGTCTGGGCGGCGAAGTGCCGTGCGGCGACCGGCACGAGGGCGCCGCACACGGCGACGAGGGCGACGAGCCCCTCCGGCCGGGGCAGCACGGCGGCGAACCCGGCGAACAGCAGCGCCCCGAGCACGGTCCCGGCGGCACGGCTCAGCACCCGGGACACGAGCGGGCCGAGGTCGGGCTTGACGAGGAAGATGGCGGTGGCGGGCATCCAGTACCAGTGCTGGTGGGAGCCGTACCAGTGGCCGTGGTGCAGCGCCTGGGCGACGGCGGCACTGGCGCCGAAGCACAGCCCGACCCGCAGCCCGTACTCCCGCCCGCCGGCGCCGAGGACCGCCCGGACCCGTGAGCGGACGGAGCGCCGGCGGGTGTGCAGGTCCTGGCCCCTGCCCCGGTCGAAGGCGTCGGCGGCGTGCAGCAGGGCGTCGTCCAGCGCCCGCAGCGCGGGGTCGGTGCGGGTGGGGGCGGGCAGCGGGCCGGCGGGGGCGTTGCCGCGGACGGCCGCCGCGAGCCGTCTGGGGCCTTCGGCGGCCCGCGCGGGCACGGCCCGCTCCGCCCAGGCCAGCGCGGTCGCCGCCTCGCCGAGGGGCAGTGCGGCGGCGTACTGGGCGTGCAGCCGGCGCTCGGCCGCGGTGGAGGCACGGCGCCGCAGCCGGGGTCCGGCGAGCGCGTCCTGCGCGTGGTCGAGGGCGGCGGTGAGCGCGGCCCGGCGGGCGACGGCGTGCTCCGTACCGGCCGCGTCGAGCAGCGCGGCGACGGCCTCGTAGACACCGGCGACGGCCGCCCGCTCCCCGTCGTAGCGGAAGCCGATACGGAGATCGCGGAGATCACGGAGATCACGGATTTCGCCCCTGCCGAAGCCGGGCGTGGGCAGGACCAGCCGCAGCAGGAGCAGCCATCCGGCACCGGCGAGGAAGGCCAGCACGCTCTGCCACCCGGGGTCGGGCAGCGGCATCCCGGCGCCCACCGCGCTGCCGACCAGCAGCTGTGTCCCGGTCGCCGACGCCACCGGCCCGACGGCGCTGACGCTTCCGGCGACCAGCCCGAGGCCAGTCAGCAGGAGGGTCAGGGCGACGGCCCCGAGGTGCAGTCCGGCATACGTCCCGACGAGCAGCCCGGTCGCTCCGGCGAGCGCGGGTACGCCGATCCGCACCACGGACGTACGGCGGCTGCCTGGCCGGTCGTTCATACCGGCCAGCATGGCGGCGATCGCGGCGACGACTCCGAGCGAGGTCCGCCCGGCGGCCAGGGCCGCGATCAGCAGCGGCCCGCCGGCCAGCGCGCCCCGGACCACCGCGTTCCACGGAACGGGTCCGCGCTGGGCGCTCAGGGTGTGCGCTAGCCAGGGCGGGAGGCGGCGGGCGGCGTCGGTGAACAAGGGGCGCGGCCTCCTGACGTCGGTCGAGGGCGGTGGTGAGCCTTCGGGCGACGGTGGCCGGGCTGTGGTGCGTGCGTGCGTGGTGCGTGCGTGGTGCATGCGTGCGTGCTGGTGTCAACCATAAGGGAACCGGTGGGCCGAGCGGGAACGCGTGTGTTCCGCGGATGTGACGATCCGGGTGTCCCCGTGGCGGGCAACCGCTGCCGCCCTTCGTCCTCATCACCCGTCCCCGTCACCTGGACGGCGCTTCCCTGCGGCCGGTGGCTGCCCGGAGGGAAGAACGCAGTGTCCGGCGTGACGCCGCTGTGGAGGCAGAAAGAGCGGACGGGCCGGCGGTGGCCGGTCAGCGCGGCATCAGGTCCAGTTCGGCCCGGACCGTCTTGCCGGGCAGGCCGACGCCCTGCCCGACCCGGTCGGTCACCTCCCAACGGTCGGCGAGCGCGTCGACCAGCAGCAGGCCCCGTCCACTCTCGTCCAGCGGTGCGGGGCCCCTCGCCTCCCCGCGCCCCGGCGGCCGGAGTTCGGCTCGCGTGTCGGAGACCTCGATACGGAGGAAGGCGTACGGGGCGTGAGCCAGGCGCAGTTCGAAGTCACGGCCCGGTACCCGGCCGTGGGTGACGGCGTTGGCGGCCAGCTCGCCGACGATCACCGACGCAGTGTCGGAGAGTGAGGTGCCGTGCGGGATGCCCCACACGTGGAGCTGGTTGGCGGCGAGGTGCCGGGCGAGTCGGGCGCCGAGCGGGGTCGAGCTGAAGCGCTGAGTGAACATACGTACGGTAACCGCGACTTCGTGGGGCGGGGGTGGGGTCATGGGGCCACGGTGACGTCGGCCGGGGCGTCTTGCCAGGCCAGCGACTCGTACTCTGGGTCAGCGTACGAGTACGAAGAGTGGACAGTGACGGTGACGGGCTGTAACCCTGAGCGCGTTGGGAGTTGACGGCGGGGAGAACGCGCGGAAGGTGACCGCTATGGCGGACGGTGCGGGTGTGGTCGGCGGGGCCGGGATGTCGACGGCGGCGACGGGCTTGGCGGGTGCGCCGCCGGGCGGGGGCGGTGAGCCCGAGGTCTCCGACAGCCTGAAGACGTTCGGGGCGGTGGTCAAGGGGTTCCGCAAGCGGGCGGGGCTGACGCAGGAGGAGCTGGCCGAGCAGGTGCGGTACTCCGTGCAGACCGTGGCCTCGGTGGAGCAGGGGCGGCGGTTCCCCACCCTGGAGTACGTCCGGCGGGCCGAGGACGTGCTGGACGCGGCCGGCATTCTCAGCGGGGCTGTGCAGCATCTGTCGCGGCAGCCGGGGCTGGCGAGCTGGTTCCGGCAGTGGGCGAAGCTGGAGGCTACGGCGATCAGCCTGAGCACGTACGAGTGCCGCCTGATTCCGGGCCTGTTGCAGACGGAGGCGTACGCGCGCACGCTGTTCGTGAACCAACTGCCCCCGCTGGGAGACGAGCAGATCGAGGCGCAGTGGGTGGCGCGGGAGGAGCGGCAAAGGTTGCTCCGGGAGCGGCCGAACACGGCGTTCAGCTTCATCCTGGAAGAGCATCTGTTCCTGCGGCGCACGGGCGGGGCGGAGGTGACGCGGGAATTGATCGACCATGTGCTGGAGCTGGCACGGCTGCGGAACGTCGAAGTGCAGGTGATGCCGCAAGTGCGAGAGAACCACGCTGGGCTCGACGGTCCGATGCAGTTGCTTGAGACTCCCGAGACCCGGTGGTTCGCCTACAACGAGGGCCAACGTGGCGGCCTGTTCATCTCCGACGCCAAGGAGGTCAGCGTCCTTCAGATGCGGTATGCCAGGATGCGTTCACAGGCTCTCACCCTCGAAGACTCCGCGAGCCTGTTGCAACGGATGCGAGGAGCCCAATGAGCACCAGTGACCTGGCTTGGTTCAAGAGCACTTACAGCAGCGGCGGAGACGGTGACTGCGTCGAGGTAGCCGTCTCCGGGCAGCCCGCCGTCGTTGCGGCGGTCCACGTCCGGGACTCGAAGCAGAAGCGCGGCCCACAACTCGCCCTCTCCCCCACCGCGTGGCACGACTTCGTCTCATACGCCGTGCGGGACTGATCCGTACGTACGGCGCAGCGCCCCGCACCGGTTGAACAACTCCGGTGCGGGGCGCTTGCGTTCCACTTCGGCCCGGTTCCCACCGGCAGTGCAGTGAGCCAGGGACTCGCGTCACGTCACCTGGACCCGGTTGCCTGTACGGCAGCGCCGAGCAGCGTCTCGCACTCGTCGACCGCCCGCGCCAGGCTCTCCGGTTCCGCTGTCAGGCCCGCCACCAACGCGTCGAGTCCGTCCAGGTTCGCCCGCTCCACCAGGCCCTTCTCGTTCGTCACCCACTCCCCCCGCGCCGCCAGGACGGCGTGGGCCGTCTGGGTCGTGGCGAGGGCGATGGCGCCGGCGACCTGGGTGAGTGCCCCCCTGGGGGCGTGTCCGGTCCTGGCGTAGGCGAGGGTGGCCGTGGCCGCGCCGTGCCAGCGTTCGGCGGCGGTGGTACGCAGGGCGGGCGGGTAGGCGGGGCGGGGCAGTTCACCGCGCAGCACCTCGTTGATGGCCAGTTCCGCGACGACGAGGTACGTGGGGATGCCCGCCAGGTGGAACATCAGCGGCTCGACGCCGAAGCGGCCCGCTTCCGCCTCCGCGACCTCGCGCTCGACCACGTCGAGGTCGCGGTAGTGCAGGTCGACCCGGCGTTCGTCGATCGTCAGCCAGGCGCCGCCGTTGAAGACGCCGCCGCCCCACCCACCGATCTCCGAGACCTCTCCCGGCCAGCCGACGGCACGGAGGGCATCCGGGTCGAAGGCTCCGCGGTAGTAGACGGCCAGGTCCCAGTCGCTGTCCGGCTGGTGGGTGCCACGGGCCCGGGACCCTCCGAGGGTGACGGCCCGGACCGCGGGCAGCGCGGCGAGCCGGTCGGCCGTGGTGTCGAGGAAGGCTTCGTCCGTGAGGGCGGGCGTGGGCATTGCTGCGGTCTCCTGACGGTGGGGGGCTGGCGGTCCTGTCCGTGGGGCTCCTGGCGGTGGGGCGGCCGCCGGGCAGGACGGGGCGCCGGTCAGCCTAGGCGTCCGCCGGTGCGGGACGCGAGGGAAATTCGGGTGCGCCGGGCAGGCCGGGGTCGGACGATCAGGAGATTGTCCGTACGCCTACCAGGAGTTCGCATGATTCGGCGCGTCACCGTTCCCGGTCTGTTTCCGCCGCCCACCTACTCCCACGCCTCGGTCGTCGAGGCCGGGACACGGCTCGCCTTCCTCGCCGGGGCCGTCCCGCTGGACGCGGGAGGGAAGCTGGTCGGCGAGGGCGATCCCGTCCGTCAGGCCGAGCAGGTGATCGCGAACCTCACGGAGCAGTTGCGCGCCGTCGGAAGCGGGCCGGAGCACGTGCTGTCGACCGACGTGTACGTCGTGAGCGCCGAGGTCGCGGCGCTGTCCGCCGTGTGGGAGGTCGTCGAGGCGTCCGGGCTCAGCGCCGGTCCGCACTCCTCCACGCTGCTCGGAGTGAGCTGTCTCGGCTACCCGGGGCAGCTGGTGGAGATCACGGCGACTGCGGCCGTACCGGAGGAACACCGCCCGTGAGCCGGGAGCGCCTTCCCGCGGGGAGGCGGAGTTGTTCACGTCGGCGGCGGGGCTGCTGAACAACCGTGGGCGGGGTTGTACTCGTGCGAGCGGATCACAGGTGACGGAAGGCGATCCATGCGCAAGTCGTTCCCCGCGGTGCTCGCCGCGCCGGTGGTGCTGGTGCTCGCCCTGAGCGGCTGCTCCGGCCAGTCGTCGTCCGGCCAGTCGTCGTCCGACCGGTCGTCGTCCGACCGGTCGTCCTCCGGCGCGTCGGCCTCCGAGCGACGCATGCAGGAGGAGGAGCAGCGGCAGGCGCAGGGGCAGGGGGAAGCTGCGGGGGCGGCCGGTGGGTCCTCATCCGCGTCCCCGTCCCGGTCCCCGTCCGGTCCCGGGGCCACGGCTGCCGTGTCCCCGAGCGCCGACCCCGCGGCCGGGGTCTGCCGGATGGTGGACACGGCCGCTCGGAGCCAGTTGATCGCCGGGGCCCTGGCTCTCGGCGACGAGAACGAACAGGACTCCGTGGTCCGGGCGGACACCGCGACGACCTACCGGAACTTCGCCGCCGAGCTGCGCCTGATCGCACCGCAGGCCCAGGGGGAGCTGCGGTCGGCACTGGCGAAGTGGGCGGGCGCCGCAACCGCGGTGGCGCGCTACGTCGCGGAGCACGAACCCCGGGCCGGCTACGTCATCGACTTCGGACCGACGGAGAAGCAGTGGGAGGCCGGGCGGAAGGCGGCCGAGAAGGTGTGTGGGCACGACCTCCCCGACCTCGGTCAATAGGCTCCTCGATCAATAGGCTCCTCGGTCAGTAGGCTCCTTCGTCAGGCCGCTGCGCGCTCCGCCGCGGGGCGGCGGCGCAGGTGGGCTTCATCGAGGGCGGGCGGCCGGTAGTCCTGGTCGAGGACGGTGACGTCGGTGCCCGGGGGCACGATCTCGTCGATCCGGTCGAGGAGGTCGTCGTCGAGGCGGACGTCGAAGGCGCTGACGAGGTCGTCGAGGTGGGCCTCCGTACGGGCGCCGACCAGGGCACTGGTGACGCCGGGGTGGGCGATGCTGAAGGCCAGGGCGAGGCGGGTCAGCGGCAGGCCCGCCTCCTCGGCGAGCGGGACGAGCTGTTCGACGACGTCGATGCGGCGCTCGTCGGTGAGGTGCCGGACGAGGCTCGCCCGGAGGAGGGGGTTCTCCTGGTTCCTGCGCACACGGCCGGTGAGCATGCCCTGGGCGAGCGGGCCCCAGACCATGACGCCCGTGCCGTGGCGCTGGGCGACGGGCAGGACCTCGCGCTCGATGCCGCGGTTGAGCAGGGAGTACGGCGGCTGCTCGGTGCGGAGGCGCTCCAGGTTGCGGCGCTCGGCCACCCACTGGGCCTCGACCAGGTCGGAGGCGGGGGTGTTGGAGGAGCCGACGGCGCGGACCTTGCCGCTGCGGACGAGGTCGGTGAGCGCGGAGAGGGTCTCCTCGAAGTCCGTGGACGGATCCAGGCGGTGGATCTGGTAGACGTCGATGTGGTCCGTCCGCAGCCGGCGCAGCGAGTTCTCGACGGCCTTCATGATCCAGCGCCGGGAGGTGCCCCGCCGGTTGGGGTCCTCGCCCACCGGCCGGCCGAACTTCGTCGCGAGCACGACGTCGTCGCGGCGCCCCTCGAGGGCCTTGCCGACGACCTCCTCGGAGTCGGCGTACGCGTCGGCGGTGTCGAGGAAGTTGATCCCCGCGTCCAGCGCCTTGTGGATGATGCGGGCCGACTCCTCGGGCTCGTTGCCCATGCGGGTGGCGAACATCAGAGTGCCGAGCGCGTAGGGGCTGACCTTGATCCCGGTGCGGCCGAGAGTGCGGTACTGCATGAGAGATCCTCCAGAGGGCAGCACGGTGCCGCCCGGCACCGTAGACTGAGCAAAACGGAAGGGCTTTCCGGTAACAGGATACGGAAAGCCTTTCCGGATAAGCAACAGGAGTCACCATGTCCGATTCGCCTGAGTCACCGCCTGCCCGGGGAGGGCGCCGTCAGCGTGCCGACGCGCAGCGCAACCTCCAAGCCCTGGTCGACGCCGCGCGGACGGTCTTCGACACCACCGGCGTGGACGCCCCTGCGAAGGAGATCGCCGATCTCGCAGGCGTGGGCGTGGGCACCCTCTACCGGCACTTCCCGCTCCGTTCGGACCTGGTCAAGGCCGTGGTGGAGAGCGGGATCGACACCATCGCCGCCCTGGGGCCACTGCTCGCCGCCGAGCACGAGCCGGGTGACGCGCTCAAGGAGTGGCTGCGGCGGTACGCGACGTTCCTGGGGAGCAAGCGCGGACTCGCCCCGGCCCTGCACTCCGGAGACCCCGCCTACAAGGAACTGCCCGGCTACTTCCTGGCCAAGGTCGGTCCCGCCCTCGCGGCGCTCCTCGACTCGGCCGTGACCGCGGGTGCCGCGCGCGACGACGTCAGCGCAGACGACGTGCTGTACGCCGTGGCCAACCTGTGCATGCCCGTGCCGGTCGAGCGGCACGGGTACCAGCCCCGGCGGATGGTCGACGTGTTCGCCGACGGCCTCCTCACGGGCGGCCGGCGACCGCCGCACGGTGGCTGACCGGTCTCAGGTGGTGCCGCGTGCGTACCTGTCCGTCGCGGCCACCAGTGCCTCGTCGCCCGTCGTCCCGGCGTCGTGTCCGGCCTCGTCGACGAGCACCAGTTCGCTGTCCGGCCAGGCGTGGTGGAGCCGCCAGACGATGCCGAGCTGGTTGCCGAAGTCGAGGCTGCCCTGGACGAGGGTGCCCGGGATGCCCTTCAGCCGGTGTGCGTCCCTGAGGACGACGCCCTCGTCGTTGGCGCCGTTGCCGTTGCTGCTGCCGTCGCCACTGCCGTCCCCGTCGCCGGCGCCGAGGAAGTGGTCGTTGCCCCAGTAGTGCGTGACGGTGCGCGCGAACCCCAGACGGAAGTCCGGGTCCTCGTAGCGGGCGACCGAACGGGGCGGGGCCGGGATGGTCGCCGTCTCCCAGTCGGTCCAGGCACGTGCGGCCCGCTCGCGGACGGCGGGGTCGGGCGACTCCAGCAGCCGGTTGTACGCGGCGGCGGGATTGCCGTCGCGTTCCTGCGCAGGCAGCTCGGCGAGGAACCGCTCGTGGGCCTCGGGGAAGATTCTCCCCAGCCCCCTGGTCAGGAGGGTTACTTCGGCGTTGGAGCCGGTGGCGACCCCGGTCAGCACCAGCTCGGTCACCACTCCGGGGTGCGTCTGCGCGTACCGCAGCCCCAGGACCGAGCCCCACGACACGCCCCACACCAGCCACCGCTCGATGCCCAGGTGGGCGCGCAGCCGCTCCAGGTCCGCCATCAGGTGAGCGGTCGTGTTGACGCTCATGTCGGTGTCGTGGGCGCTCGCGCGGGGCCGCGACCGTCCGGCGCCACGCTGGTCGAGGAGGACGATCCGGTAGGCGGCGGGATCGAAGTACCGCCGGTGGCCGGGAGACGTGCGGGATCCCGGCCCGCCGTGGAGCACGACCGCGGGCTTGCCGTGCGGGTTGCCGCAGGTCTCCCAGTACACGTGGTTGCCGTCGCCGACGTCGAGCATCCCGTGGTCGTACGGTTCGATCTCCGGATACAGGCCCATCGGAGCACCGTAGCGGCGGCGGACCGGCTCGCTCATCTCCTTTTCACCGGGCGCAGGTGCTTCATTTCGCCGGGCGCGCGTCCCCTTGAGGGATTTGCCGGGCGCGCGTTCCCTAGCCGGATTTGCCGGGCGCGCGTCCCCTTGCCGGCGCGTCCCCTTGCCGGGTCGGCAAGCCCCCTTGCTGGGCACGCGGGCCCTGGGGCGTGTGCGCGGACCCCTCACCGAGCGGCCTCACCCGGCGACGGGGAGGCCCGCCGTCCCCGCCGCGGTGCGCAGCACGCCGCGCAGCATCTCGGGGGTGAGCCGTCCCGTGAACGTGTTGCGCTGGCTGACGTGGAAGCAGCCGAAGAGCTGCAGGCCTGGCCCGTCCGCGGCGTCCAGTGTCACGCGCCCGCCGTGCGCGAAGGCCGGGCGGGGACGGGGCACCGTCCAGCCCGCCCCGGCGAAGGCGGGCAGCGCGGCCTGCCAGCCGAAGGCGCCCAGCACGACCACCGCGCGCAGCGTCGGCCGCAGCAGCCCCAGTTCCTGGACGAGCCAGGAGCGGCAGGTGTCGCGTTCGGCCGGAGTGGGCTTGTTGGCGGGCGGCGCGCAGTGCACGGGCGAGGTGATGCGTACGCCGTACAGCTCCAGGCCGTCGTCGGCACGGACGGCGGTGGGCTGCGAGGCGAGGCCCACGTCGTACAGCGCCTGGTACAGCACGTCTCCGGAGCGGTCGCCGGTGAACATCCGGCCGGTGCGGTTGGCCCCGTGGGCCGCGGGAGCGAGTCCGAGGATCAGGAGGCGCGCGTCCGGCGGCCCGAAGCCCGGCACCGGCCGGCCCCAGTACGTCCAGTCGGCGAAGGCCGCCCGTTTGGTACGGGCCACCTCTTCGCGCCACTCGACGAGCCTGGGGCACGCCCGGCACCCGGCGATCCGCCGGTCGAGTACGGAGAGGCCGCCGGTATCCATGTGTCCACCGTAAGACGGGCCGGCACCGGCCGACCCGGCAAGGGTGCGCGGCTGCCCCCGTGGCTCGGCCCGGCCCGGCGGGACGTCGTGGAAATTGCGGTCCCTCCTGTCGGTGCGGACGGTTAGGGTCGGACCCATGGCTTCCGAGCATGACGAGGGCAGGAGCGGCGAGACGGCCGCCTCCCGGGACGGTGCCGCTGCCGGCGGCCGGGCCACGGACCCTGAGACCAGCGACCCGACGACCACGGCCCCGGAGACCACCGACGCGAAGGCCGCCGACCCGAAGACCGCCGCTGCCGTCGCCGCCGCCGAGGCGGCCCGGCCGCAGCACGGCGAGAGCGTCCGCGTGGACAGCTGGATCTGGGCCGTCCGGCTGATCAAGACCCGCTCCCTCGGCGCGACCGCCTGCCGCGGCGGCCATGTCCGGGTGAACGGCGAGCGGGTGAAGCCCGCCCACTCCCTGCGCGTCGGCGACGAGGTGCGCCTGCGCCACGAGGGCCGGGAACGCGTCGTCGTGGTGAAGCGGCTGATCCGCAAGCGCGTCGGCGCTCCGGTCGCCGTGCAGTGCTACGTCGACAACTCCCCGCCGCCCCCGCCCCGCGAGGCCGTCGCGCCCGCCGGGGTGCGCGACCGCGGCGCCGGCCGTCCGACCAAGCGCGACCGCCGCGAGATGGAGCGGCTGCGCGGGCTGGAGGGCCTGACCCGCGCCCGGCGGGACGCCGAGACCAAGTCCTGACCGGCCCGCGCGCCGCACACCTCCCGCCCGGAGAAGTCCCCGGTGTCCCGTGCCCCGCGTCTCGGGACGCCGTGCCCCGCGTCTCGGGACACCGGGCTCCCGGCTCCCGGCTCCCGGCTGTGTTCCCCTGCGTCGGCCGTCGCTATCCCCCGGCCACCGCGGCCACCGGGACCGCTCGCGCCCACGTGCCGTCTTCGGTCAGGTACCCCTCCACCCCGAGTCCCGCCTCCCGCAGTGCCTCCTCGAACTCCTCCCTGGTCAGCGGCCTGGCCCGAAAGGTCTGTGTCCAGACCGCGTCCGGAAACTCGTACTCCGCGCGGACCGAGTTGACGCCGTCCCCCACCGGGTCCGACGACAGGATCCGGACGGTGAACCCGCCGGGGTCCACCCGCTCACGCGGCAGGTTCGTGTGGTAATCCGCACCCTCCCGCTGGATCAGTACGCATCCGTCCTCCGCGACGTGCCGCGCGCAGGTGCGCAGCAGCCCCCGCCGCACCTCGACGTCGCCGCTGTGCACCAGGAAGGACGCCAGCATCACCACGTCGAAGCGCTCGGCCAGGTCGAGGTCCTCGATCGGGCTGCGTATGGTCCGTGCCCCGCGCACGTGCTCCAGCATTTCGGCGGACTCGTCCACGGCGGTGACGGTGAAGCCCCGCTCCACCAGCGGGTGCGTCATGCGTCCCACCCCGCAGCCCAGCTCCAGGACGTGAGCGCCCCCGGGCACGGCGGCAGCGACGATCTCCGGCTCCGGTCCGGCGGGCAGCCTCGCATACAGCTCGACCGCACAGCCGTCCGGGGTGATGGCTCCGGGCCCCGTCCCCCGGTGGCCCTCTCGCATTTTCAGCTCCATGCCCGTCCAACGGACCGCCACCGCACACCCGTTCCCCTCCTGTGCCGGTTCACCCGACCGAGTGACGACCGAGCGACGAGGGGCCGGCCGTGCTGCGTTCCGGCCGCCGTGCCCGGGCGTTTCCCCCTCGCGCTCGCCCGCAGTACGTTGGCTGAAGGAGACGAGATCCGATGCGTACGGGCAGTGAACCGGCCACCGCGCGCAGTGCCCTGCGGGCGCGTGCCTGGCTGTGCCTGTGGGGACTGGCCTGGGCCGTCTTCGGGACGGCCGCCTTCGCGCTCACCGGTCACCTCGGGTGGGCGCTCGCCTGCGGGGTGCTCTGGCTCGTCGCCACCGCCGATCTGACGGTGGTCCTCCGGCACATCCGCCAGGGCCCGCACTACCAGCCGGGCCGGAACATCCCGCCGTACCTCCCGCCGCGCCTCCCACCGGGGGACCGGCCGCCCCGGCGGCCGGGGCGGCGTCAGTAGTCGAACCGCGCCTGCTGCAGATACTCCGGCTTGGGGTCCAGGGCCGCCGCCAGGCGGAAGTGGCGTCGGGCCTGGTCGGGACAGCCGCGGCGCTCGTAGGTGCGGGCGAGGGCGAAGTGGGCGAACGCGTTGTCCGGCTCGCGCTCCAGCACGACGGTGAATTCCAGCTCCGCCGGCCGCAGTTGTGCCGCCGCGAAGAAGGCACGCGCGCGCAGCAGACGGGCGGCCGTGTTCTCGGGGTGGGCGCCGATGACACCGTCGAGCAGTTTCACCGCGCCCTGCGGGTCCCGCGCCGCGAGCAGTTGCTCGGCTGCACGGAAGTCGATGACGTCTGTCTCCGGAGTACGTCCGGTCGAACCGCTGGTCTCGGGCACGGCAGAGTCCTTCCCTCGCTGGGAGGGATCAACGCCCGCGCGGGAGCCGCTATTCCGTGTGGGCCCTGCGCGCCAGTTCGGCCCACACCTCGTGCACGCGGTGCCGCAGTTCCTCGAGCGGCACGTCGTTGTCGACGACCACGTCGGCGATGTCCCGGCGCTGCTCACGTGTCGCCTGGGCGGCCATGCGCGCCCGGGCGTCCTGCTCGGTCATGCCGCGCAGCCGGACCAGCCGGTCCAGCTGGGTGGCGGGGTCGGTGTCCACGACGACCACGACGTCGTACAGCGGGGCCAGGCCGTTCTCGGTGAGCAGGGGGACGTCGTGGACGACGACGGCGTCCTCGGCCGCCGCCTCTTCCAGGGCGCGGGACCGTTCGCCGACGAGGGGGTGGACGATCGAGTTCAGCGCGGCCAGTTTCTCCTGGTCGGCGAAGACGATCGAGCCCAGCTTCGGCCGGTCCAGGCGGCCGTCCTCGGTGAGGACGTCCTCGCCGAACGCGTCCACGACCGCGGCGAGCCCCGGGGTGCCCGGCTCGACGACCTCCCGGGCGATCCGGTCCGCGTCGATCAGCACGGCCCCGTACTCGACGAGCAGCCGCGACACCTCGCTCTTGCCGGCTCCGATCCCGCCGGTCAGGCCCACGGACAGCATGACCGCGCCTCCACCTCTCGAATTCCCTCACGTGCGGGGAGCAACTTACCGGCTCCCCTACCGCTGCCGCCGGTCGGCCAACCGGATCGTCCCCGCTACGGCGGGGAGAGGCAGGGCGTGATCCGCCAGGTCGGCGGATCAGCCGTCGCCCTCCCGCTCCGCCAGGAAGCGTTCGAACTCGCGGCCGATCTCGTCCGCCGACGGGATGTCGACGGGCTCGGCGAGCATGTTGCCGCGGCTCTCGGCGCCCGCGGCCGCGTCGTACTGGTGCTCCAGGCCCTGGACGAGTCCGGTGAGTTCCTCGTCGCCCTCCTGGATCTGCCGGTCGATCTCCGTCTGGGTGCGGTGGGCGTCCGAGCGCAGGGAGTGCGCGATGCCGGGCAGGACCAGGCCGGTCGCCGCGGTGATCGCCTCCAGAACGGTCAGTGCGGCGTCCGGGTACGGGGAGCGGGCGATGTAGTGCGGAACGTGGGCCGCGACGCCGAGCACGTCGTGGCCGGCCTGCATCAGCCGGTACTCGACGAGCGCCTCGGCGCTGCCCGGGACCTGGGCCTCCTCGAAGGGGCTGCGGTGGCCCGGTACGAGATCGGTGCGGTTGCCGTGCGGTGTGATGCCGACGGGGCGGGTGTGCGGGACGCCCATGGGGATGCCGTGGAAACTCACGGCCAGACGGACGCCCAGCCGCTCCACGATCTGGCCGACGGCGGCGGCGAAACGCTCCCACTCGACGTCCGGCTCGGGACCGGACAGCAGCAGGAAGGGCGCGCCGGTCGCGTCCTGGACGATGCGGACTTCCAGGGTCGGGTCCTCGTAGTCCGTGTAGCTGTCCCGCTTGAAGGTCAGCAGCGGCCGGCGCGCACGGTAGTCCACGAGCCGGTCGTGGTCGAAGCGGGCGACGACCTGGTGGGGCAGCGAGTCCAGCACCCGGTCGACGATCTGGTCGCCGGTCTCACCGGCGTCGATGTATCCGTCGAAGTGGTACAGCATGACCAGTCCGGCCGACTCCTGGGCGAGTGCCATGTCGACCACCGCCAGGCCCTTCGGCTCCCATGCGTACACATCCTGCGGATCAAGCACAGTGACCGCCCCTCCTCGAGTTCCTACGTGACAACGCCCGGGCCGGGTACGGCATTCCCGGAGGTGGGGGATCCGGTCCTACGGACTCCGGCGGTCCGGGCGGCGTCCGGGTCCGGGCAGCGTCCGCGCCGGGACAGCACCGAGGGGCCGCACCTCGAAAGGTACGGCCCCTCGGTCAGCCTCTGGGCCTACCGCTGAGCGTCAGCGGACGGCGTTCAGCTCTGGCCGCCGGCCAGCTTCTCGCGGAGCGCGGCCAGCGCCTCGTCCGACGCCAGGGCGCCGGAGTTGTCGCCGCCCTCGGAGGAGTACGAACCGCCGCCGCCACCGCCGCCGCCACCGGACGCGGCCTGAGCGGCACCCGCGGTGTCGACGCCCTCGGCAGCGGCCTTCTCGTCCGCCTCGCGGGACTTGATGACCTGCGCCTGGTGCTGCTCGAAGCGCTGCTGAGCCTCGGCGTACTGCGTCTCCCAGGCCTCGCGCTGGGTCTCGTAGCCCTCGAGCCAGTCGTTGGTCTCGGGGTCGAAGCCCTCGGGGTAGATGTAGTTGCCCTGGTCGTCGTAGGACGCGGCCATGCCGTACAGGGTCGGGTCGAACTCGACCGCCGACGGGTCGGCACCGAAGGCCTCGTTGGCCTGCTTCAGCGAGAGGCTGATGCGGCGGCGCTCGAGGTCGATGTCGATGACCTTGACGAAGATCTCGTCGTTGACCTGGACGACCTGCTCCGGAATCTCCACGTGGCGCTCGGCCAGCTCGGAGATGTGGACCAGACCCTCGATGCCCTCGTCCACGCGGACGAACGCACCGAACGGAACCAGCTTCGTGACCTTGCCGGGCACGACCTGGCCGATCTGGTGGGTGCGGGCGAACTGCTGCCACGGGTCTTCCTGGGTCGCCTTCAGCGACAGGGAGACACGCTCGCGGTCCATGTCGACGTCGAGGACCTCGACGGTGACCTCCTGGCCCACCTCGACGACCTCGGACGGGTGGTCGATGTGCTTCCAGGACAGCTCGGAGACGTGGACCAGACCGTCGACGCCACCCAGGTCCACGAAGGCACCGAAGTTGACGATCGAGGAGACGACGCCGGAACGGACCTGACCCTTCTGGAGGGTGGTGAGGAACGTCTGGCGCACCTCGGACTGGGTCTGCTCCAGCCAGGCACGGCGGGACAGGACCACGTTGTTGCGGTTCTTGTCCAGCTCGATGATCTTCGCCTCGAGCTCCTTGCCCACGTAGGGCTGGAGGTCGCGGACGCGGCGCATCTCGACCAGGGAGGCCGGGAGGAAGCCACGGAGGCCGATGTCGAGGATGAGACCACCCTTGACGACCTCGATGACGGTACCGGTGACGATGCCGTCCTCTTCCTTGATCTTCTCGATGGTGCCCCAGGCACGCTCGTACTGGGCGCGCTTCTTCGAGAGGATCAGGCGGCCTTCCTTGTCCTCCTTCTGGAGAACAAGGGCCTCGATCTCGTCACCGACGGCGACGACCTCGTTGGGGTCGACGTCGTGCTTGATCGAGAGCTCACGGCTCGGGATGACACCTTCGGTCTTGTAACCGATGTCGAGCAGGACCTCGTCCCGGTCGACCTTCACGATGACGCCGTCGACGATGTCGCCGTCGTTGAAGTACTTGATCGTCTCGTCGATCGCGGCGAGGAAGGCTTCCTCGTTACCGATGTCGTTGACCGCTACCTGCGGGGTGGTGGCGGTGGTCTCGGTGCTGCTCGTCATGTGGGAAAGGGCTCCGGTACGGACATTGAAGTCGTAGGTACTGCTTACGCCGGGAGCCCGTTTCGCTCTGCAGAAGCCGGACAGCCAAGGAAGCGTCACCGAAAATCCGAGGTGACGCCTCGAGAACCGAGGGGACATACAACAGATGCGAGCGCGACCTGCTACGTCTGAGGTGCGCAGGCCCGCAGCGCAACTTGTAGCATACGGGGGCAGCCGGGCAGGGTCAATGCGCGAAGCCGCACACCCGGGGCGGATCGCCGCATACCCGGCACAAAAGCCGTCCCCCGAGGCCACACGCGCCCCTGGGCGCCCCCGTGCGACACGCCGGGGCGGGGCGGCACGGAAGAGCCCGCAGACTAGTACGAGGGAGCCGGTCATCCAAGAGCCCGCAGCGTCCGAGGCCGTACCGTCCGGGACGGGAGACGGAGCAGACGAACCCGAGGCCACCCGGCGTGCCGCCGGCGTCACGGAGAGTTCCCGCGCCAACCGCGGCTGGTGGGACCGGAACGCGGACGAGTACCAGACCGAGCACGGCACGTTCCTGGGCGACGACCGCTTCGTGTGGTGTCCCGAGGGCCTGGACGAGGTGGAGGCGGAGCTGCTCGGCCCGCCGGAGGACCTGAAGGGCAAGGACGTCCTGGAGATCGGCGCCGGCGCCGCCCAGTGCTCGCGCTGGCTCACCGGGCAGGGGGCCCGCCCGGTGGCCCTGGACCTCTCCCACCGCCAGCTCCAGCACGCCCTGCGCATCGGCGGTTCCTTCCCTCTGGTCTGCGCCGACGCGGCGGTCCTGCCCTTCGCGGACGGCTCGTTCGACCTGGCGTGCTCGGCCTACGGGGCACTGCCCTTCGTCGCGGACCCGCGGCTGGTGCTGCGGGAGGTGCGCCGGGTGCTGCGGCCGGGCGGCCGCTTGGTCTTCTCCGTCACGCACCCGGTGCGCTGGGCGTTCCCCGACGAACCGGGCCCCGAGGGCCTGTCGGTGTCGGGCTCGTACTTCGACCGCACGCCGTACGTCGAGCAGGACGACGGGGGCCGCGCGGTGTACGTCGAGCACCACAGGACGCTCGGCGACCGGGTGCGGGACGTGGTGGCGTCCGGGTTCCGGCTGGTGGACCTCGTCGAACCGGAGTGGCCGGACTGGAACACCTCGGAATGGGGCGGCTGGTCGCCGCTGCGCGGGCGGCTGATCCCGGGAACGGCGATCTTCGTCTGCGAACGCGACTGAGCCGGACCGGGCTTTCCGGACGCGCCGGTCCTGCCGGCCTTCTCTCTGACGTCTCTGACGTCTCTGAACGTAGGGCGCACGCGCGCGTGGAGGGCGGTTCCGGTGTCGTACGACACTGGTGGCGTGATCCGTTACGACGCCCTGGACGCACTGCCCGTGCGCGGTGCCCTGCCCGCGCTGCACGACGCCCTGGCGGGGCCCGGCACGGCCGTGCTGGTCGCGCCGCCCGGCACCGGCAAGACGACGCTGGTCCCGCTGGCGCTGGCCGGCCTGCTGGGCGGTGGGGAGGCTCCCGCGCGGCGCGTGGTCGTGGCCGAGCCGCGGCGGATCGCGGCGCGGGCGGCGGCCCGGCGGATGGCGTGGCTGCTGGGCGAGAAACCCGGCGGCAGGGTCGGGTACACCGTGCGCGGCGAGCGTGTGATGGGCCACCGCGCGCGCGTGGAGGTCGTCACGACCGGTGTGCTGCTGCAGCGGCTCCAGCGGGACCAGGAACTGGCCGGTGTCGACGTGGTGGTCCTCGACGAGTGCCACGAGCGGCATCTGGACGCGGACACGACGGCGGCGTTCCTGTGGGACGTGCGCGAGACGCTGCGGCCCGAGCTGCGGCTGGTGGCCGCCTCGGCCACCACCGACGCGGAGGGCTGGGCCCGGCTGCTGGGCGGGGCCCCGGTCGTGGCGGCCGAGGGGGTGGCGTACCCCGTGGAGGTCGAGTGGGCCCCGCCGGCGCGGCCGGTGCGGCCGCCGCACGGGATGCGGGTGGATCCCGCGCTGCTCGCGCACGTGGCGTCGGTGGTGCGGCGGGCGCTGGCCGAGCGGGACGGGGACGTGCTGTGCTTCCTGCCCGGTGCCGGCGAGATCGCGCGCGTCGCGGGGCGGTTGGGGGCACTCGCGGACGTCGACGTGCTTCAGGTGCACGGTCGCGCGCCGGCGGCCGTGCAGGACGCGGTGCTCGCGCCCGGGGCGCGACGCAGGGTGGTGCTGGCGACCTCGGTGGCCGAGTCGTCGCTGACGGTCCCGGGCGTACGGGTGGTGGTGGACGCGGGGCTGGCGCGGGAGCCGCGGGTGGACCACGCGCGCGGGCTGAGCGCGCTGACGACGGTGCGGGCCTCGCGGGCGTCGGCGCGGCAGCGGGCGGGCCGGGCCGGGCGTGAGGCGCCGGGGGTGGTGTACCGCTGCTGGACCGAGGCGGAGGACGCCCGTCTGCCCGGTTTCCCGGCGCCGGAGATCAAGGTGGCCGACCTGACGGCGTTCGCTCTGCAGGCGGCCTGCTGGGGCGATCCGGACGCGTCCGGACTGGCGCTGCTCGACCCGCCGCCGGGCGGGGCGATGACGGCGGCCCGGTCGGTCCTGTCGGCGGTCGGCGCGGTGGACGCCGCCGGGCGGGCCACGGACAGGGGCGTACACCTGGCACGCCTGGGCCTGCACCCCCGGCTGGGCCGGGCCCTGCTCGACGGCACGGACCTCGCGGACGGAGCAGGCCGCTCGGGCGCGGGCGAGTCGGGTGCGGGGGTGGCAGGGGCCGGCGGGTTCGCCGAGGGGCGGGGCGAGTCGGGCCCCGGGGAAGCGGGCGGCACCGCGCGTTCCGCCGGGACCGGCTGGGGTGGCCCCGGTGGCGGGGGTGCGGAGGTGGTCGCCGAGGTGGTGGGGCTGTTGAGCGAGGAAGCGCCGCGCGAGTACGGGGACGACCTGGTGTCCGCGCTGCGCACCGCCCGGCGGGGCGGGGACGCCTACGCGGCCCGGTGGCGGACCGAGGTGCGGCGGCTGCGCGGGGCCCTGGACGCGGCGGACGGCCCGGGCACGCGGCGACGGCTCGGTGACGACGCGGCCGCGGGGCTGGTGGCCGCGCTGGCCTTTCCCGAGCGGGTGGCGAGGAAGGACGGCGGCTCCTACCTCATGGTGTCCGGCACCCGCGCGGAGCTGCCGGAGGCGTCGGCGCTGCGCGGGGCGCCGTGGATCGCGGTCGCCGTCGCCGACCGGCCCCTGGGGAGGGGGCACGCGCGCGTGCAGCTCGGTGCGGTCGTCGACGAGGAGACCGCCCGGCTCGCGGCCGGGGCGCTGTTGACGGAGCGGGACGAGGTGCACTGGGCCGACGGCGACGTGGTGGCCCGGCGGGTCGAACGGCTCGGCGCCGTGGAGCTGGCGGCGCGGCCGCTCACCGACGCCGACCCCGGTCTCGTACGCGGCGCGCTCCTGGAAGGGCTGCGGCGGGAGGGGTTCGGGCTGCTGCGCCGGTCCGCGGACGCGGAGCTGCTGCGCGAGCGGCTCGCGTTTCTGCGGTGGCATCTGG
Source organism: Streptomyces mayonensis (assembly GCF_018982965.1). GTDB lineage: Bacteria > Actinomycetota > Actinomycetes > Streptomycetales > Streptomycetaceae > Streptomyces > Streptomyces mayonensis. The sequence continues at coordinate 26,539 of NZ_JACBYP010000103.1, forward strand.
GCGAGCCCTGGCCGGACGTCGGCGACGACGCGCTCCTCGCGCGCGCGGACGCGTGGCTGGAGCCCGAGCTGGGGCGGGCACGGCGACGGGCCGATCTGGGGCGGATCGACGCCGTCGCGGCACTGACCCGGCTGCTGCCCTGGGCGTCGGGAGAGGCGGCACGGCTCGACGAGCTGGCTCCCGAGCGGATCGCCGTCCCCAGTGGTTCCCGGATCCGGATCGACTACGGCGATCCCGAACGGCCCGTTCTCGCGGTGAAGTTGCAGGAGATGTTCGGGCTCCAGCACTCGCCCCTGGTCGCCGGGGTGCCGCTCCTGGTCCACCTCCTGTCCCCTGCCGGGCGCCCCGCCGCGGTCACCGCCGACCTGGCCTCGTTCTGGAAGCACGGCTACCACGGCGTACGGGCGGAACTGCGCGGCCGGTACCCGAAGCACCCGTGGCCCGAGGACCCTGCCACGGCGGAACCGACGCGGTACACGAAGGCCCGGCTCGGCAGGTGAGCCGGCCGGGCGCGACGGGTGCCTACGCGTCGGGCTCGGTCGACGCGCCGTCCGACGGGTCCGGCTCCGGTTCGGTCTCGGCCACGTTCAGGGTGACGGTGATCGTGGCGCCGCCCGCCGTGGTGAGACGCAGGACGTACGTGCCCTCGGTGTCGTCGGCGTACAGCTTCGGCAGTTTCAGCAGGCCCTTGGCGTCGGTCTTCAGGCCCGTCAGGGTGCGGACGGCCTTGTCGTCGGCGTCCTTGAAGTAGGGGCCCTTGTCGTTCTCCGTCGAGTCGAGTACCGACTTGACGAGGGTCGCGGTCACCGCGACCTTGTCCGCGACGGCGCCCTTGCGGGTGGCCTTCACCTCGACCCGGTCGGCGAACTCGCCGCCCGGTGCGCACGTCAGCGGGTCGTCGCTGATGCTGGTGAGGGCGTCGGCGACGCGCTCGGTGACGGTGACCTTGTAGTCGAGGGCCTCGACGGAACGGCCGATCACGGTGGCGCGGACGGTGAAGCCGCCGGTCTTCTCGCCGGCCACGAGGGCGGGCGCGACGGCCACGCCGGAGGCGTTGGTGGTGACCGCGGTGACCTTCTCCCCTCCGGTGAAGGTGGCGTCCGTGTCACCGACGACGGTGAAGCGGATGCGTACCTTGCCGACGGCCTTTCCGTCCTTGGTCTCGGCGCGGGTGCTGATCTTCTCGGCGAAGGTGTCGCCCGCGATGGCGGTGAGCCCGGTGCCGCCGGCGTTCTCGAGGTGGTGGACCGTGTCGGTGGGGGTGGGGCTGGGGCTCGGGGTCTCGGCCGGGGGCTCCGACTCGGCCGGCGGCGTGGGGCTCGGCGATCCGGTGCCGGGGCTGGTGGGTTTGCCCGGCTGCGACGGCTTGCTCGGGCTGGGGCTCGGGTCCGGGTCCGGGCCGGGTGACGTCGTTCGGGGGGTGCTGGTGCCGGTGCCGGTGCCCGAGTTGCCCGGCGAGGGGCTGGATCCGGAGCCGTGGCCGGGGTCGTCGCTGCGGCCGACGGGGAGGCTGCCGGTGCCGTCCGGGATCTCGTGGGTGCCCTTGCGGTAGTGCTCCAGCCAGGACAGGACCGTGGTCAGGTAGTCCTGCGAGTTGTTGTAGCTGAGGATCGCGCTCTTGAGTTCGCCCTGGTCGGAGAGGTCCCAGTTGTTGCGGCACAGGTAGTGGCCGGCGGCGAGCGCGGCGTCGTAGACGTTGTTGGGGTCTTCCTTGCCGTCGCCGTTTCCGTCGCGGGCCGCCCACGCCCAGGTGGAGGGGATGAACTGCATGGGCCCGACGGCGTTGTCGTAGGTGCTGTTGCCGTCGTGGACACCGTTGTCCGTGTCCTTGATGAGGGCGAAGCCGTTGCCGTCGAGCTGGGGGCCGATGATCTTGCCGATGGTGGTGCCGTCGGCGTCGACGCGGCCGCCGCGTGCATGGCCGGACTCCACCTTGCCGATGGCGGCGAGGAGTTCCCAGGGCAGCTTGCAGCCGGGCTTGGACTGGCGCAGTTCCGCCTCGGCCTTCTTGTACGCGTCGAGGACGGTGGCGGGGATGCCGGCCTCGGACGAACCCCGGGAGGCGGGGGTGCCGATGGTCGGTGCGGGGCTCGGGCTGTCCAGGGGCGGCAGGTCGGTGTAGTACGGCGAGTTGCCGGTGGCGCTCTCCTGGGACGGTGTGTCGGACGTCGGCGCGTTGTCGGCGGTGGTCTGTCTGCCGTTGGCGTCGGCCGTCACGTTGGGGGCCTGGGACGCGGACAGCGCCGCGACCGCGACCGCCGCGACGGTGGTGGTGACCGCCGCCTTGCGGAGCCTCCTGTCGAAATGCGCCGCCATAGAGTGAACCCCTCCCCATGGACGCCCGTGCGTCCGTCTCCGTCCGTGTCCGACACCGGCTCTCGCGCCAGTCGGCCCGCACGCCGTTGTGGCCCGCGTGCCGTCTTCAGTTGTCCTGCTCGCCCGTCGGATCCGTCCTGTGGTGACGACCGGCCCGCGCCGACGGTTGCACCGCGACCTTCCCGCCAGGGGTTCGTCTGTTCGACCAGTGCGGTGCCGCAGGCGACCCTACGGCAACTTGCTTTGCGCGGGCACCCGTTCGCGCCCGATATTCACCGGTTGCTCATACGGGGAGTTGCGCTGCCGGTCGCCGGTGCCGGCCTGCCGGCCTGCCGGCCCTGCTGCTGTACGCCGTGGCGGTCAGGGCGTGGCGTCCGGCTCCGGTCCCCACCAGCCTGGGCGGCTCCGGTGGGGTGCCGGGCCGCCGGGTGTTGCGGTGAGGGTGTCGGCGGGGGCGACGAACACGGTGAAGGTGTGTCCGGTACTCGGGCGCGGCAGCAGGGTGAGGGCCAGCGCCAGGTAGCCGCGGGCCAGGTCCGCCCACAGGCGCCAGGCCGGCGTCTCGCGCGTCTCGTCCGGGACTGCGGTGGGCCGGGGGTGGCGGCGGCCGAGTCTGCGCCGCAGGTCCGTGGCGGTGCGGCGCAGGGTCGTCGCCAGGGGGGTGGGGATGCGGCCGGTGCTTGCGCCCGGTGCGTAGACCGGGACCGGGGAGTGCGGCATGCGGGCGGGTCGGTCTGTGCTTGCCCGTGCCGGGGTCGTCCGGTGGTGGAGCATGCGTATACCCATGCCCGCATCCTCGGGGGAGAGCGGGGGCGGGGCGTTTCGTCGGGGGCCAGCGGAGTGACATGCCCTGC
>NZ_JACBYP010000104.1 GCF_018982965.1 Streptomyces mayonensis
ACCCGCCCCTCCAACTCCTCCTCCGTCAGGAACCCGTACCACGCCACCTCCTCCACCTGCGGAGCAACCGGCCCCGCACACCGCACCTCGTACACCGCGGACCACCACGTACGCCCGTCCCCGTCGTCGTACAGAAACTTGAAGAGGTACTCCGGCCGCGGCAGCCCGCTCACCCCCAGCTCCTCCTCCGCCTCCCGCAGCGCCGCGTCGTCGTAGGACTCGCCGGCACCCACCACCCCGCCGACGAACATGTCGTACAGGCCGGGAAACACGAGCTTCGTCGCCGTGCGGCGGTGGACGAAGACCCGGCCCTCCGGGTCGCGGGCCCACACGAAGGCGCAGCGGTGGCGCAGCCCGCGGGCGTACACGTCACCCCGCCTGGCCTGCCCGACCACGTGGTCGTTCTCGTCGACGACGTCGAGGATCTCGTCAGCAGCACTCATGCCCGCCATCCAAGCAGCGGCCCACGGCCCCCCGAGCAGCCGCACCCCGCCCGCTCACCCCCGCTGCAACGCCGGCTCGTGCCCGCTCTCCCCCGTGCCCTGCGGCATCGCCGGGTGCAGGCCCAGCAGGACGATGCCCGCCACCACCGCCGCGAGACCGCCCGACTGCCACGCCAGCGCCGCGGCATCGGTGCGCAGCCGGTCGCCGAGGAAACCGACGCCGCAGACGATGCCCGCGAGCGGCTGGGCCGCCGTCAGGGCGGGCAGCGACCTGCGCAGCGGTGCCGTCTCGAACGCGCTCTGCACCAGGACGAGACCCGTGATGCCGAGCACCACCACGGCGTACGGCTGCCACCCCGTCAGTACCTCCGCCAGGCCGCCCGCGGAGAAGCGCCGCCCGCTGACCCGCGTCAGCGCGTCCTGCACCCCGTACAGCAGGCCCGCGGCCAGGGCGAGCAGGGTCGGGCCCCAGGTCAGCCGGAAACGCCCGGCGCACACCGTGAGCACGAGGGCCAGGCCCAGCATCGCGCCGACGATCACCCAGTGCCGTACGGGGTCGGTGACCGCGCTGCCGCCCCGCGGCTCGCCCGCCAGGATGAAAGCGGTCACCCCGCCCGCCAGCAACGCGAGGCCGACCCAGCCCTGGCGGCCCAGCGGCTGCCCCGTCTGCACGCGGGACAGCGCGAGGGCGAACAGCAGGTTGGTCGCCAGCAGGGGCTCGACCAGGGTGAGTTCGCCGCCGCCCAGCGCGATCGCGCCCAGCACCATGCCGGCCACCATCAGTCCCATGCCGGCCAGCCAGCGCGGTACCCGGACGAGGTCGAGCAGCAGACGGGGCGAGAGGAAGTCGCCCAGCGGGGCGCGCTGCGCCGCGTTCTGCTGGAGGACGAACCCGAGTCCCAGGCAGCACGCGGCGCTCACGGCGAGGGTCAGAACCAGAACCGACACGCTGCGTACCTCGATCGTCAGTCGGGTCACGGGTGCGTCGGGGACGACTCTAGTGCGGGCGGGGAACGGGTGCCGGGCGAGCGGCGCATTCGGGGCGCGGGTGAGTCAAGTGACGTATGTGTCACAGGAGTTGACGCGTGTAACGCAGGTGTTCCCCTTGACGTCAAGCGTTGGCTGCGGGTTTGCTGTGCGTGATCAGTTCATGGCAGTCCGGTCATGACAACCCGGCTACGACGACCTGTCCTCGTCGCGTGAGGAAGATTCCCGCGGTGCCTCCACCCCCGCCCGCCCTCGGCCGTGGCCGCAAACGCGCGGCGCAGGCCTTCGACGAGGCCCTGGACGATGCCGAACTCGCCGCCGCCCGGTCGGCGCTGGCCCAGGGACGGTGGCAGTCCGTCCGCTCCCTGCTGGCCCACACGGGCGACGAGTGGGACCGGCGCGGGCACCGGACGACCGTCCTCGCCAAGGAGACCTACTGCGCTCCCTGGGCCCGCGAGTGGCTGCTCGCGGAACCGGACTCCGGCGACGCCACGGTCCTGCTCGCCCTCGCCCTCGTCCGCCGCGCCCTGCGCGGCAAGGAGAAGCCCGACCGGGCCCGGGAGGCCTGCCGGGCCGCGGCCGGCCTGGTGCCGGACGACCCCACACCCTGGCTCGGGCTGCTCCTGCTGGAGCGCTCGCTGGGTACCCACGAGGACACGGTCCGGGCCTTCGAGCAGGTGCGCGGGCGGTACGCCGACCACCACCACGCGCACCACCTGATGGTGGCCCGGCTCGCCGAGCGAGGCGGCGAGGGACCCGACCCGCTGCACGAGGTCTACGACTTCGCCAACTGGGCCGCCGAGCAGGCCCCCGCCGACTCCCCGCTGGCCATCCTCCCGGTCGTCGCGCACGCCGAGCGCTACCGCGTGCTGGCCGCCGGCGGACACGAGTCCGCCGACCCGAACGCCTCCGGCCACTGGGTCGGCCGGCGCGCCCGGCTGGTGATGAAGGCGGCCTTCGACTGGTGGCTGGAGTGGGAACAGGACGGCCACCCGCGGCGGCTGATCGACCTCAACTTCCTCGCCCACGCCAAGTTCTGCGAGGGCCGCGGCGCCGAGGCCGCCGCCCTCTTCCACCGCATCGGCGAGCACGCCACGCCCGCACCGTGGTCGTACCCCGACCGCGACCCCCTCCCCGCCTTCCGCGCCGCCCGCGCGAGCGCCCTCGGCACGGCATGAGAGTTCCGACGCGGCACCGTGACGACCCCGACGACCCCGACGAACCCGACGCACCCGACCGTACGAGAGAAGGACGTCCTGCGATGACCACGGGCAGTTCGAGCACGAGCAGAGCCGCGAGCGGTGGCGCCATCAGCACCTTCAAGGGCGAGGAGCGGGCGCTGCGCGCGGACCGGCTGGGCACGGGCGGGCTGCTGCTGTCCGTGCTCGCCGCCACCGCCCCGCTGATGGTCGTCGCGGGCGTCATGCCGACCACCTTCGCGGTGATCGGCCTGGTCGGGCAGCCGCTGCTCTTCGTGGTGCTCGGCGTGGTGCTGATCCTCTTCAGCGTCGGGTACGCCGAGATGAGCCGGCACGTCCACAACGCGGGCGCCTTCTACGCGTACATCTCCCGCGGACTCGGCGGCACGGCGGGCGCCGGCGCCGCCCTGGTCGCGCTCGTCGCCTACAACGCCCTCCAGGTCGGCATCTACGGCATCTTCGGCTTCGAGGTCTCCGGACTCCTGTCGACCTACGCCGACCTCGACGTGGCCTGGTGGATCCCCGCACTGCTGGCCGTGCTCGCCGTGGGAGCGCTGGGCTGGCTGAAGATCGACGTCAACGCGCGCGTGCTGGGAGTCCTGCTCCTCATCGAGGTGGTGCTGGTGGTGGTCTTCGACATCGCCGCCGTCACCGACCCGGGGGCGCAGGGACTCTCGCTGCACGCCTTCAACCCGGACACGCTCAGCGGGGCCGGCGTCGGGACCGCGCTGTGCTTCTGCATCGCCGCCTTCCTCGGGTTCGAGCAGGCGCCCGTGTACGCCGAGGAGACCAGCAGGCCCCACGTACTGGTTCCGCGTGTCATGTTCCTGGCAGTCGCCGGTGTCGCCGTCTTCTTCGCGCTCAGCAGCTGGGCCCTGACCGTCGCGACCGGCCCGGACGACATCGTCGGCACCTCGCAGGAACAGAGCGCCGGGCTGCTGTTCTTCCTCACCGAGTCGCGGCTCGGCGCCACCTTCACCGACGTGCTGCACGTCCTGTTCGTGACCGGCATGTTCGCCGCCCTGCTCAGCTTCCACAACGTCGTCGCCCGGTACGCCTTCGCCATGGGCCGCGAAGGCCTGCTGCCCGCCGCCTTCGGACGCACCAGCGGCACCAGCGGCGCGCCCGGCACCGGCTCACTGCTCCAGACCACCGTGTCCGCGGTCGTCGTCATCGGCTTCGCCGTCGCCGACGACAAGCCCCACGGCGACCCGACCCAGCCCGTGCTGCACCTGTTCACCTGGGGCGGCAACATCGGCGCCCTCGGCGTGATCGTCCTGATGGCCGCCGCGTCCTTCTCGGTGGTCGCCTTCTTCGTCCGCCGCGGTGCCGCGGGCACCCAGGGTGTACGGCTCGCGACCTCGGCCGTCGCGGGCGCCGCCCTGCTCGTGATCGCCGGTTACACCGTCAAGGACTTCGACGTCCTCGTCGGCGCCGGCCCCGGCTCCGCCCTGAGCTGGGTACTGCCCGGCATCATCGGCCTCGCCGCGCTCGCCGGCGTGGTGCAGGGCCTGTTCCTGCGCGCCCGCGCCCCCGAGCGCCACGCCCGTATCGGGCAGGGCAACGAGGCCTTCCAACTGGACAAGGCGGCCTCCTCCTGAAACGGAGACGCCGGGGCACCGCGTACTCCGCGGTGCCCCGGCTCTCCCGTCAGCTGTGGCCTGTGGCCTGTGGCCTGTCGCCCGTACGGCCGTTATATGACCAGGGACAACAGCAGGACCAGCGCACCGGCGACGACCGAGATGATCGTCTCCATGACGGACCAGGTCTTGATGGTCTGCCCGACGTTCAGCCCGAAGTACTCCTTCACCAGCCAGAAGCCGGCGTCGTTGACATGACTGAAGAAGAGCGAGCCGGCGCCGATGGCCAGGACCAGCAGGGCGGCGTGCGTCGTCGACATGTCGGCCGCCAGCGGCGCCACCAGACCGGCCGCCGAGACGGTCGCCACCGTCGCCGAACCGGTCGCCAGCCGGATCGCCACGGCGATCAGCCAGGCCAGCAGCAGCGCCGGGATCGACCAGTCCTTGGAGATCTCCAGGATCATCTCGCCCACGCCGGAGTCGATCAGCGTCTGCTTGAAGCCGCCGCCCGCGCCGACGATCAGGAGGATGCCCGCGATGGGCGCGAGGCCCTTCTCGACCAGGCCGGAGAGACGGTCCTTGCCGAACCCGGCGGGCCGCAGCAGCGTGAAGATGCCGACGATCACGGAGACCAGCAGGGCGATCAGCGGGTTGCCGACGACGTCGAAGGTGCGCTGCACCACGTTGTCCGGGTCGTCGACGATGATGTCGACGAGCGCCTTGAGCAGCATCAGCACGACCGGCAGCAGGATCGTGGACAGCGTGGCGCCGAAGCCCGGCCGCTTCTCCAGCTCCTCCGAGGCGCGCTGCGGGATCATGCGGTCGGGGGCCGGAACGTCCACCCAGCGCGCCGCGTACTTCGAGAACACCGGACCGGCGATGACCACCGTCGGGATGGCGATCAGCACACCCAGCGCCAGCGTGACACCGAGGTTGGCGTCCACCGCGTCGATGGCGACCAGCGGACCGGGGTGCGGCGGGACCAGACCGTGCATCACGGACAGACCGGCCAGGGCCGGGATGCCGATGCGCATCAGGGAGTAGTTGCCGCGCTTGGCGACCATCAGCACGACCGGGATCAGCAGCACGATGCCGACCTCGAAGAACAGCGGCAGCCCGATGACCGAGGCGATCAGCACCATCGTCCACGGCATCGAACGGGGCGTGGCCTTCGCGAGGATGGTGTCCACGATCTGGTCGGCGCCGCCGGAGTCGGCGAGCATCTTGCCGAGGATCGCACCGAGGGCGATCAGGACGCCGACACCCGCGACGGTGGAGCCGAGCCCGGCGGTGAAGCTGGTGATGACCTTGTCCAGCGGCGCCCCGGCGAACGCGCCGAGCGCCAGCGACCCGATGGTCAGCGACAGGAAGGCATGCAGCTTGAACTTGGTGATGAGCAGGACGATGACGGCGATGCCCAGGAGCACGGCGATGCCCAACTGGGCGTGGCCGGCCGAGGTGATGGGCTCGACGGTGTCCGCTGCCAGCATCTCGACGCTGAGTCTGGTCACGGTGGGTTCCTTGCGGTGATGGGGATTTCGGGGAGTCGGTGCCGCGACCGCGGGCGGCGGCGCGGCACCGGGGGAGCGGGGCCCGGAGGACTACCGGGCGGGTTCGGGGAGGTCCTTCAGCGCGTTCACCGCACGGTCGGTGATCTCCTCGGGCGTGCCGGTGACGTCCACCGCGACGCCCGTCTCGTCCGCCTCCAGCGGCTGGAGCGTGGCGAACTGGGAGTCGAGCAGGGCCGTCGGCATGAAGTGGCCCTGCCGGTGCGACATCCGGTCCTCGATCAACTCACGGCTGCCCGTCAGATGTACGAAGACGACACCCGGCGCGGCGGCCCGAAGCCGGTCCCGGTACGACCGCTTCAGCGCCGAACTGCTCACCACCCCGCCCAGCCCGGCACGCCCGTGAGCCCAGTCGCCGATGGCGTCCAGCCAGGGCCACCGGTCGTCGTCGGTGAGCGGGGTGCCGGCCGTCATCCTGGCGATGTTGGCCGGCGGGTGGAAGTCGTCGCCCTCGGCGTAGGGAACGCCGAGCCGGGCCGCGAGCAGGGGACCGATGGTGGTCTTCCCGGTGCCGGCCACGCCCATGACCACGACCACGTGGGGGGTGTGCAGTTGCTGCATCGCACTCTCGCTGTCTGCTGTCTTCGTCGACACGTGATGTCGACGTAACTGAAACCCATAAGGTACGACGAATTCAAGAGTCTGTGACATATAAGTCTGACTTTTTATTCCCGTGATGCGCCCCGTACGCTGAGTGCATGAGCACACCGGGCCGAGGGCTGCACGGCCGCGTACTGGACACCCTCGGCCCTGCCATCACAGCGGGCGAATACCCCGCGGGCAGCGTTCTGCGTACGGACGAGCTGGCACAGCGATTCGAGGTGTCGCGTTCCGTGATGCGGGAGGCGGTCCGGGTGCTGGAGTCCATGCACCTCGTGGAGTCCCGCCGGCGCGTGGGCGTGACCGTCCTGCCCGAGTGCGAGTGGAACGTCTACGACCCGCAGGTCATCCGCTGGCGCCTGGCCGGCGCCGAGCGCCCCCGGCAGCTGCGCTCCCTGACCGTGCTGAGGTCGGCGATCGAGCCGGTCGCGGCGGGACTGGCCGCGCGCCTGGCCACCCCCGAGCAGTGCGCCGAGCTGACCGAGTGCGCGCTCGGCATGGTCGCCAACTCGAGCGGTCACCGCCTCGAGGAGTACCTCTTCCACGACGTGGCCTTCCACCGCGTCGTCCTCACCGCCTCGGGCAACGAGATGTTCGCCCGCCTCGGCGGCGTCGTCGCCGAGGTGCTGGCGGGCCGCACCCACCACGACGTGATGTTCGAGGACCCCGACCCGGCCGCCGTCACCCTGCACGTCCAGGTCGCCGAGGCCGTCCGCGCCCGCGACGCGGCGCGCGCGGAGCAGCTGACCAGGGAGATCACGGTCGGCGCGCTCCAGGAACTGGACATCCTGGCGCCCTGAGCGCCGGGGGACCTCCGGGCCGGGGACTCCCCGTTCAGCCGAGGAACTCCCCGTCCACGTACACCCACGCCCCGTCCACCCGCTCGAACCGGCTCCGCTCGTGCAGCGAACCGCCCCGGTAGGACGCCCGGAACGTCACGGTGCCGGTGGCGTGGAAGGCGGACCCGTCGGCCGTGTCCAGGATCTCCAGGCCGGTCCACCGCATTCCCGGGTCGAGGTCGAGCCGCCCGGGCCGCGTCCGCGGGTGCCAGGTGCGCAGCAGATACCCGGCGTCCCGCGCCACGAACGCGCTGTACCGCGAGCGCATCAGCGCCTCGGCACTCGGCGCGGCGGCGGCCCCGGAGTGGAAGCGGCCGCAGCACCTCCCGTACGGCCCCGACAGTCCGCACGGGCAGGAAGACGAGGCGGAGGGGGAGGGGGAAGGGGAGGAAGAGGGGGAGCGGGAGGTCATGGGGTCATTGTGCCCGTACGCAGAAGTACGCCCGCATGCAGAAGACCCCTGCTCGGCAGGGGTCTCGATGAGTGTCCGAGGGGGGACTTGAACCCCCACGCCCGATAAAGGGCACTAGCACCTCAAGCTAGCGCGTCTGCCATTCCGCCACCCGGACAAGGTGTGTGTCGTGCGGGTCTCTTCCCGCAGCGACGACGTAAACATTACCAGGCTTTCCGGGGTGGCCGATCACCCCCTCCTTGGGCGCGGACGGGCGTAGGGGGAGGATGAGGGGGACCCACCAGCAGTGACGTCAGCACTGACACCAGCAGTGACAGCGGGAGGAACCACGTGAGCGACTCGGGCACGGCCAGGAGCGTCACCGGCGAGGACGAGGTCGTCGACCTCTGCCGCGAGCTGATCCGCATCGACACCAGCAACTACGGCAACCACTCGGGACCGGGCGAGCGCAAGGCCGCCGAGTACGTCGCCGAGAAGCTCGCCGAGGTCGGACTCGAACCGAAGATCTTCGAGTCCCACCCCGGACGCGCCTCCACGGTGGCCCGGATCGAGGGCGAGGACCCGTCCCGGCCCGCGCTGCTGATCCACGGCCACACCGACGTCGTCCCGGCCAACGCGGACGACTGGACCCACCACCCCTTCTCCGGCGAGATCGCCGACGGCTGCGTGTGGGGGCGCGGCGCGGTCGACATGAAGGACATGGACGCGATGACCCTCGCGGTCGTCCGCGACCGGCTGCGCACCGGGCGCAAGCCCCCGCGCGACATCGTGCTGGCCTTCCTCGCCGACGAGGAGGCGGGCGGCACGTACGGCGCCCGGTACCTCGTCGACCACCACCGTGACCTCTTCGACGGCGTCACCGAGGCGATCAGCGAGGTGGGCGGCTTCTCCTTCACCGTGAACGAGCAGCGCCGCCTCTACCTGATCCAGACGGCCGAGAAGGGCATGCACTGGATGAAGCTGAGCGTGGCCGGTACGGCGGGACACGGATCGATGATCCACCGCGACAACGCCATCACCGAACTGTCCGAGGCCGTCGCGCGCCTCGGCCGGCACACGTTCCCCGTCCGTGTCACCAAGACGACCCGGGCCTTCCTCGACGAACTGGGCGACGCCCTCGGCACCGAGCTGGACCCGGAGAACATGGAGGGGACGCTCGCCAAGCTCGGCGGCATCGCCAAGCTCATCGGCGCGACGCTCAGCAACACCGCCAACCCCACCCAGCTGGGCGCCGGTTACAAGGTCAACGTCATCCCCGGCGAGGCCACCGCCCACGTCGACGGGCGCTTCCTGCCCGGACACGAGGAGGAGTTCCTCGCCGACCTCGACCGGATCCTCGGTCCCAAGGTCCGGCGCGAGGACGTGCACGCCGACAAGGCCGTCGAGACCACGTTCGACGGCGCGCTGGTCGACGCGATGCAGTCCGCGCTGATCGCCGAGGACCCGGCCGCCAAGGCGATCCCCTACATGCTCTCCGGCGGCACGGACGCGAAGTCCTTCGACGACCTCGGCATCCGCGGCTTCGGCTTCGCGCCGCTCAAGCTGCCGCCCGAGCTGGACTTCGCCGGCATGTTCCACGGAGTGGACGAGCGGGTGCCGGTGGACGGCCTGCAGTTCGGCGTGCGGGTGCTCGACCGGTTCATCGACGCGTCCTGATCCGTACCCGGAGAAACCCGGCCCGTCTCCCCGGAGGAAAATGCGGCTTCCGCGCGCGATGTGCACACGACGGTAGATGTGCACACGACGGTATTCGACCGCGCGTGCGGGAGTCGACCGGGAAGAGTGAATGTGCTCATACGCTCGTAGCCTCATTACTCCCTCCTCGTTACACGTGATGCGATCGGCAAATTTGAGATCGCGTTTGCCAACTAGGAGGAACAATGCTCAAGAAGGTCGTCGCCGCAGCGGCTGCCACCGGTGGTCTGGTTCTCGCGGGCGCGGGCATGGCCGTCGCCGACTCCGGCGCCCAGGGTGCCGCCGTGCACTCGCCCGGCGTCCTTTCCGGCAACGTCGTGCAGGCGCCCATCCACGTGCCGGTGAACGTGTGCGGCAACACGATCTCCGTGATCGGCCTGCTGAACCCCGCCTTCGGCAACGCCTGCGTCAACAAGTGACGTTGTGCCCCGCCCCATAAGGGTCTGAGTCCGTCGGCCCCGGAGCACACGCCATGTGCTCCGGGGCCGACGGCCTTTCGAGGGACCCCCGGGCGGGGGGAATGGCGGCAACGCCGGAATTCTCGGCATTCTGGGTACCACGTGGACTAGGGCAAGGCAGGGGTCAGGAAATGCGACAGGTCACCCGCAAGGGCCTGATGACGATGGCGGCGGCCACCGGCGTGATCGCCGCCGCGGGCGGCACCGCCCACGCGGACTCGGGGGCGCACGGCTCGAGTTCGGGTTCGCCCGGAGTGCTCTCCGGCAACACCGTGCAGGCGCCGGTCAACGTGCCGGTGAACGTGTGCGGCAACACGGTCGACGTCGTGGGCGTCCTCAACCCGGCGATGGGCAACGCGTGCGCCAACAAGGGCGGCGCGGACGCCTCCGGCGGCGGACACGGAGGCTCCGCCGGACACGGTGGCCCGGGGGAAGGGTACGGAGCCCCGGGCGGTGAGGGCGGCTCGCACGGGGGCTCGCACGCCGGCGGGCACGCCACCGACTCACCGGGCGTCGCCTCCGGCAACCACGTCGAGGTGCCGATCCACGTGCCGGTGAACGTGTGCGGCAACAGCATCGACGTCGTCGGGGCCCTCAATCCGGCCTTCGGCAACGACTGCGACAACGGCGGTGGCGGACATCACTCCACGCCGCCCGGCGACCACGAGACGCCCCCCGGCGAGCCCGGCAACCCCGGCAGCCCTGACAACCCCGGTACCCCGGACCGTCCGGCCACGCCGGGTGACGAGACGCCGGGCGGCTCCACCGACGACAACCGGCCGGACACCCAGGCCGTCGCCCACCCCCGCGGCGACGCCGCACTCGCCGAGACCGGCAGCGACCTGCCGCTGGGTCTGGCCCTGCCGGTCGGCGCGGGCGCCCTCCTCGCGGGCACGGTGCTCTACCGCAAGGCGCGCGCCGCGGCCTGACACGGGCAGACCGGCCCGCTCAGCGGGCTCCGCACCAGGCGGGGCCCGCTCCGTCTCCGTCACCCGCACCCCGCCGGGCGTGATCACCGGGTCACCAGGTGGCGCGCACCTGGCGGATGATCCGCCGCCGCAGCCGCACCTTGCGGCTGCCGTCGCGCAGCAGGGTCAGGCGGTACAACTCCCAGTGTCCGTACTCGGCATGGTCCGTCAGCTGACGTGTCGCCTCCCTGCGGGTGACCCCGCGCGGTAGGTACACATCGACAAATTCGTATTCCGGCATCGAATCTATTGTGCGGGCTGGGGCCCGGTACGGATAGCGTCTGCACTATGTCTGATGCTGCGCAGCCCACCGCTGCCGAGGTACGCGCCGCCGCCGAGGCGGTCAAGACCGCGCTCGACCGCCACCTGGCCGCGGTCGAACGCCGGTCGGGGGAGGACGACCCGGCCGTCTACGACGCGTTCAACCAGCTGGCCGCGGCCGCGGAGGCGTACGACGAACTGCTCTACGACCGGTACGACGAGGTCACGCCCTTCGAGATCCCCGGCGCCGACGACACGCTGCCGCCGTACACCGGGCCCGAGGAGCCCAGCGCGCTCAGCGTGCTGATCCGCCGGGACTACGCCGTGGCCGAGCCGCAGCGGCTCATGGCCCAGGCCCGGCGGGTCGAGGCGGCGGACGAGGAAAGCGCGGGCAGGGACGCCTCCGGGACGGTGCACGGGGCGCTGGGCCTGCTGTTCGGCGAGTTCGAACCGGACGAGATCGCCTCCCGGCACAAGGAGTTCGGGCTGGAGGAGGGCGACTCCACGCTGTGGGTGACGGCTGCGGACGAGGCCGCCGATCCCGGTGAGTGGCTGGAGGCGCCGTTCGAGCAGATCGATCCGCAGAGCGTGGTCTGCCGCTTCGACGTCAGCGCGGTCTTCGACGACGAGATCTACGACGTCCTCGACGAGGACCTTGACGGCGACGACGACGGTGACGGTGACGCGGAGGACCTCGACGAGGACCTCACCGGGGACCTCGACGAGCACGACGACGAGGAAGCCGACCCGGACGACGACGCCGTACGGACGCGCCGGGAGGCCGACCGCTGAGCCGAGCGGTGTCACCGGGGACCCGTCCTCTCCTCGGGGTCCCCGGTGACACCGGGGAGAGGCGGCGCCAGGACGCCACGACACCAGCCGCGCGCCCCCGGGTCAGGCGTCCGTCGGTACCTGGGGGGCGAGCAGTACCGGCAGCCGGGTCGTGCGGGGCTTGGCCGGGACCTCGGCCACGGCACGGGGCAGCGCCTGCTCCGCCCCGTGCACCACGGAGAGGTGCCGGTCGGCCCGGCCGAACGCCGTGTAGACCCAGGGCCTGCTGAGGGCCTGCGCGGCGTCGCCGGGCAGGACCACGACCACTGCGGGCCACCGGCCGCCCACCGCCTGGTGCGCGGTCAGTGCCCACCCGTGCCGCACGGACCGCTCCACCCGGTCCCGCGGCACGACCACCGTCCCGCCCGCGCACGCCAGGTGCAGCCCCTCCGCGTCGGCCCTGGTCACGAGGCCCGGCAGCGTACGGCCCGGCACGGGGGAGTAGGCGACCCGGTCGCCGGGGTCGAAGCCGCCGAAGCGGCCGGGGCCGGGGTTCAGCCGTTCCTTCAGGGCCGCGTTGAGCGCGCGGGTGCCGGCCGCGCCGCCGTGGCCCGGCGTGATCACCTGGGTCTCCTCCGCCGGGACGCCGATCGCGCGCGGCACCGAGTCCGCCACGAGCTGGACGGTGCGGTGCACGGCCTCGCCCGGGTCCCGCACCGGCACGATCACGACCTCCTTGCCGGGCGCCTCCACCTGCCCGAGCTCGCCGACGCCGATGCCGGAGACCAGTTCGCCGAGAGGGCCGGGATCCGGGCGCCGTGAGGCGATCTGCGGGCAGACCCGCGCCGCCAGCAGGTCCGCGAAGACCCGGCCGGGACCCGCCGACCAGAGCACCGCCGGGTCACCGGCCAGCACCAGCCGGGCCCCGTCCGGCAGTGACTCCGCGAGCAGGGCGGCCGACTCGACGTCCAGCTGCGGTGCGTCGAGCACCACGAGCAGATCCAGGTCCAGCGCACCGTCGGCGTCCCGGCCCGGCCCCTCGGCGCCGGACAGGAGCCCGGCCAGGGTGACCGCGGCCGCAGCGGTGAAGCCGGGTTCCACGGAGTCTGCTTCGTACGGCTCGGACGGCTCGGACGGCTTGGACAGTTCGGAGGGCTCGGACAGTTCGGAGGGCTCGGACGGTTCGCCCGGTGCGTCGAGGAAGGCCGCGAAGCGGTCCCGGCCGAGCGGTCCGTGCGCGGCGGCCCAGGCCCGCAAGCCCAGGGCGTGTGCCGTGCGCAGCAGCGCCGCCGGTTCGGCAAGGGACGCCTCCCCGCCGGTGTGCAGCACCAGCCCGTGCGCCGCGGCCGCGCGGATCAGCTCCGCGGCGGAGCCCCGCGCCGAGCCGGCGGCCCGCTCCCAGTCCGCGGCCGAACCGTCCTGCTTCGGCGCGGAGTTGACCAGCCGGGCCAGTCCGTCGGCGAGGCTCTCCTCGGCCAGTGCGTACCGCTCCAGACCGACCAGGACCCGGACCGGACGCTCCGCGCCGTCCGCGCCTTCCTCGTCCGTGCCCTCCCCGTCGGCGTCCCGGCCGGCCGAGGTGGGCTCCGGGCGGGTGCCCGGTTCGTCCAGGGCGTCCTGGAAGGCCAGCGCCTCGCCCTCGGCCAGCGTGCTCTGCACGGCGGCGTCCGGGTCCGGCACCCCGCGCCGGGCCAGCGTCTCCGTGAGCCGGGGCAGCTCCAGAGCCGTGTGCCCGGCCAGGGCCGCCTGCTCCAGCAGCCACACGGTGACGGCACGGCCGCGCCGCGCGTCGTCGGGGCCGCACTCCGCGCCGAGCAACGCACGGGCGAACCCGTCGGCCTGCTCCGGCCGCACTCCGGCGACCCGGAGCAACTGCCACGGGTCCGCGCGCAGCGCGTCCTGTGCCCCTTCGCCGAGGAGGGCGGCGGTCTGCGGCGCGAGCGCCTCGGGGGCACCGCCCTCCGCCAGCACCTCCCGCACCGCCCGAACGGCCTCGGGTGCCGGTCCCGCGGGTGCGGCAGCGGGCTCGGCGGACGCCGCGGGGCGGGACTGCCGGGCCGGTTCGGGAGCGGGGCGGCGGGTGGGCTCCGGGCCGCCGAAGACGGGGGCCGCGGGCTTCTCGCCGCTCTCCACGGCGCGTACGGCCGCCAGCAGGTCGGCCGCCGTGCCGCTGAGCTTGCCCCCGGCGGCGATCGGGCCCTGCCGCTCGGCCTTCCGCCGCTCGATCCGCTCCCGCTCGACCCGCTGGGCGGCCAGCTCGGCCTCGGCCTCGGACGCCTGCCCCGCCGCGCCGTCACCGCCGGAGGCGTCGGTGTCCGTCCCGTCGGTGTCCGTCTCGCCCACGCCCGCGACATCCGCGCCCGCCGCGCCCGTGCCCGCCGCGTCCGTGCCGGCCTCCCCCGCCTCGTCCGCGCCCGTCTGTGCGGCGGCGGTCTGCGAACCGTCCTGCGCCGGGGCCCCGGAACCGTCTGCGGTGCCCGGCGCTCCCGGACCGGGATCCACGGCGTCTGCGGTCTCCTCGGCGGCGGGCTCGGGCTCCGTGCTCACAGCGTGCTCCAGTCGTGATCGGGATAGCGGTGCACGGGCGCCGACACGTCGTCGAGCGCCCGGCAGATCTCGTCAGGAAGACTAAGGGTCTCCACTGACAACGCCGCCGTGAGCTGCTGGGCGTTGCGCGGGCCGATGATCGGGGCGACCACACCGGGCCGGTCGCGGACCCAGGCCAGCGCCACCTGGAGCGGGGTCACCGCAAGCCCGTCCGCCGCCGTCGCCACCGCGTCCACGATGTGCCCGGCCGTGTCGTCCAGGTAGGGCTCCACGAACGGGGCCAGCTGGTCCGAGGCGCCCCGCGAGTCCGGTGGCGTCGCGTCCTTGCGGTACTTGCCGGTCAGTACCCCGCGGCCCAGCGGCGAGGACGGCAGCAGGCCGACGCCCAGGTCCAGGGCGGCCGGCAGCACCTCACGCTCGACGCCCCGCTGCAGCAGCGAGTACTCCATCTGGGTGCTCGCCACCCGGTTCCGCGCGCCCGGCGCCGCCAGCTGCCACGTCGCCGCCTTGGCCAGCTGCCAGCCGCAGAAGTTGGAGACCCCCGCGTAGCGCGCCCGGCCGCTGCTCACCGCCACGTCCAGGGCGTGCAGCGTCTCCTCCAGCGGCGTGTGCGGGTCGAAGGCGTGCAGGTGCCACACGTCGACGTGGTCGGTGCCCAGGCGGGCCAGGGAGGCGTCCAGCGCGGACAGCAGATGGGCGCGCGAACCGTCGAAGCGGCGGTCGGGATCGGGCACACTGCCCGCCTTGGTCGAGATCACCAGGTCCCGGCGCGGCACCAGACCCTCCATCAGACGTCCGAGCAGGTACTCCGACTCCCCGTCGCCGTAGACGTCCGCGGTGTCGACGAGGGTCCCGCCCGCTTCCCAGAAAGTCTTCAAGAGGTCTGCCGCGTCATGCTCGTCCGTGTCCCGGCCCCAGGTCAGGGTGCCGAGACCGATGCGGGACACGCGCAGGCCGGTGCGGCCGAGATGCCTCTGCTCCATGAACGCCGACATTACTGGGCACGGCTTGCACTGTGGGGGCCTGTGGACAACCCATTTCCGCGCGCTAAGGTCGGGGCACCAGCCACGTTACTGATCGGTAAGGGGAATCGGCCATGCAGCTCGGTATCAACCTCGGCTACTGGGGTGCCGGAATGGACGCGGACAATCTGGCCGTCGCCCAGGAGGCCGACCGGCTCGGATACGCCGTGTGCTGGGCCGCCGAGGCCTACGGATCCGACGCGGCCACCGTGCTGACCTGGGTCGCCGCCCACACCGAGCGCATCGACGTGGGCTCCGCCATCTTCCAGATCCCGGCCCGCCAGCCCGCGATGACCGCGATGACGGCCGCCACCCTGGACTCCCTCTCCAAGGGCCGCTTCCGCCTCGGCCTCGGCGTGTCGGGCCCGCAGGTCTCCGAGGGCTGGTACGGCGTCACGTTCGACAAGCCGCTCGCCCGCACCCGCGAGTACGTCGAGATCGTCCGCAAGGCCATGACCCGGGAGCGGCTGTCCTACGAGGGACAGCACTGGACGCTGCCGCTGCCCGGCGGCCCCGGCAAGCCCATCAAGCTCACCGTGCACCCGCAGCGCGAGCACATTCCGCTGTACATCGCGGCCATCGGCCCGAAGAACCTCGAGCAGACCGGCGAGATCGCCGACGGCGCCCTGCTCATCTTCCCCTCCGCCGAGCACCTGGAGGAGACCGCCGTCACACACCTGCGCGCCGGACGCGAGAAGGCCGGCCGGACGCTCGACGGCTTCGACATCTGCCCGACACTGCCGCTGGCCCTCGGCGACGACAAGGACGTCCCCGCCCTCGCCGACACCTTCCGCCCCTACACCGCGCTCTACGTCGGCGGCATGGGCAGCCGCAAGCAGAACTTCTACAACCGGCTGGCGGGGCGCATGGGCTACGAGCGGGAGGCCGCCGACATCCAGGACAAGTACCTCTCCGGCGACAAGGAGGGCGCCGCCGCGGCCGTACCGCACGAGCTGATCGACCGGACGACCCTGCTCGGCTCCGTCGACCGCATCGCCGACCGGATGAAGGCCTACGCCGCGGCCGGCGTCACCACCCTGACCCTCGCCCCCGCCGGCTTCACCCTGGACGAGCGGCTCGCCGCCCTGCGCGCCGGCACCGAGGCCCTGGAACGCGCCGGACTGGCGTAGAGACGTCACTGCCACAGTGACGTGACTGGCACGGAGGCGTGACTGGCACGGAGACGTCGCGGAGGAGTTTCTGCGGCCGTGGTGGGGGCTCGGGGGTCTTCCCCGCCACGGCCGTCACGAGGAACAACGCGCCCGCACGCGCGGGGTTACGCCCCGCGCGCCCCTCGTCGTCCGTCTTCGTCATGCGTCTTCGGTACTTCTTTCGGCGGAGTTGCCCGCCGCAGCTGTTGCCGCCGCCCCCCGGCCGCACTTGACTCGTTCATCGCGGAGTGTGCGGAACTGCGGGCCACCGCAGAGGCAGAGAGGTGCCACCGATGCTTTCGGCCAAGAGCCTGTTCCAGGAGATCATCGACCACGACGAGTCGTTCCGGCTCTTCTGCTCCATCGCGGCCAGCGGCGAGTCCCAGGGCGGCTGGGAGAACGCCCGCATCGCGGCGCTGGTCCCCGAGAGCGAGCGCGCCCTCGCCCCCAAGATCACCCGGCACGGCGCGGACGAGGACAAGCACGGCCGGATCTTCAACGCCCTGCTGAAGAAGCGCGGCCTCGAACCCGTCGAAGTACCGCCCGAGACCGACTACACGATGCTCCTGGAACGGCACGGCATCGGCCTCGCCCACGAGAAGCTCGGCGCCGACCAGCCCCTCACCGTGCGGGACGTCATCACCTACCTCGCCCACAGCCGGGTCACCGAGCAGCGCGCGGCAGAGCAGATGGCGATGCTCCTCAAGCACTTCGCGGGCCACCCCGACCTCGGCCGCGCCGTCCGGATGATCTCCGCCGACGAGGACAACCACCTCGCCTACTCCCACGAGGAACTCCTGCGCTACGCCGCCGCCGGGCACGGCCCGTACATCCGGCGGACGCTGCGCGAGTGCGCGCTCGCCGAGATCCGCGTCCACCGGGATGTCAGCCTCGCCGTGATGGCCCGCATGGGACGCCTCCTGGGCTGGTCGCGTGCCAGGGCCGCGCTGCTGGCGGCGGGCATTCACGGGACGTACGCCTGGGAGCGGCTGGCCGGCTGGCGGCGCATGGTCACGCTGCGCACGCCCGCGCTGCGCGACGCGCTCGGCGGCCCCGCCGCCGCTGCCCCCGAGGTGGCCTGAGAGGCCGGCCCCTGGCTCTCGCGGTCACAGCCACCCCCGGCGCTTGAACTGCCGGTACAGCAGCACCTCCAGCACGGCCATCAGCGCGATCACCGCCGGATAGCCCCAGACCCAGTGCAGCTCCGGCATGTGGTCGAAGTTCATGCCGTAGATCCCCGCGAGCATCGTCGGGACCGCCGCCATGGCCGCCCACGCGGAGATCTTCCGCATGTCGTCGTTCTGCCGGACGCTCGTCTGCGCCAGATGCGCCGACAGGATGTCCGAGACCAGCCGGTCGAGGCCCTCCACCGACTCGTTCACGCGCGTCAGGTGGTCGCTCACGTCCCGGAAGAACGGCCGCGCCCTGTCGTTCACGAACGGCACCGCGGCGCCGTACAGGCCCGTCCCCGCCAGCCGGGCCAGCGGAGGCCCCAGCGGGCCGGTCGCCCGGCGGAACTCCAGCACCTGCCGCTTGAACGTGTAGATCCGGGACGCGGTGTGCCGGGAGCCGCCGCCGTCCGGCGAGAACACCTCCGCCTCCAGCTCCTCCAGGTCGTTCTGCAACTCGACCGCCACCTCCAGGTAGTGGTCGACCGCGGCGTCCGCTATCGCGTACAGCACCGCGGTCGGGCCCTTGCCCAGCAGCTCCGGCTCGTGCTCCAGACGCCGGCGTACGGCCTTCAGCGGGGAGCCCTCACCGTGCCGGACGACGACCGCGAACGCGTCGCCCAGGAAGATCATGAGCTCGCCGGTGGAGACGGCGTCGCTCTCCGGTTCGTACACCACCGGCTTGAGAACGGCGAAGAGCGAGTCGTCGTACACCTCGAGCTTGGGCCGCTGGTGCGCCTTCAGCGCGTCCTCCACCGCCAGTGGATGCAGCCCGAACTCGTGGCTGACCAGGTCGAACTCCTTCTGGGTCGGCTCGTGCAGCCCGATCCAGACGAAGCCGCCCGCCGCGCGCGCCTCGTCGAGCGCGTCGGAGAGGTCCTCGGGCCCGTCCGTGCGGTGCCCGTCCCGGTAGATGGCGCAGTCGACGATCACGGAACCGATTCTCCTCCCGCCCCGGCATCCCGGTACAGCGCTGTACGCCTACCCTGGCCGCATGCCCACGCTGATCCTGGTCAGGCACGGACGTTCCACCGCCAACACCGAAGGCCTGCTCGCCGGCTGGACGCCCGGCGTCGCCCTCGACGAACGCGGCACCGCACAGGCCGCCGCGCTGCCCGGGCGGATCGCCGGCCTGCCGCTCTCCGAGATCGTCACCAGCCCGCTGCAGCGCTGCCGAGAAACGATCCGGCCGCTGCTCGACGCCCGGCCCGGACTGCGGGCCCACACCGACGAACGGATCGGGGAGTGCCACTACGGCGACTGGTCCGGCCGCAAACTCGCCGACCTCACGAACGAGCCCCTGATGGAGGTGGTGCAGGCGCACCCCTCCGCCGCGGCCTTCCCCGGCGGCGAGTCGATGCGCGCCATGCAGACCCGCGCCGCCGAGGCGGTACGCGAGTGGAACGCGCGCGTGGAGCGCGACCACGGACCCGACGCCGTCTACCTCATGTGCTCCCACGGCGACATCATCAAGTCCCTCGTCGCCGAGGCCCTCGGCCTCCATCTCGACCTCTTCCAGCGGATCTCCGTCGAACCCTGCTCCGTCACCGCGATCCGCTACACCAGGCTGCGCCCGTTCCTCGTCCGGCTCGGCGACACCGGTGACTTCGCCTCCCTGGCACCGCGCGAGGAGCCGCCCGGGGACGAGGCCGCGGTCGGGGGCGGTGCGGGCGCACCGTGATCGTCCGCCGCAGTAGGGTGAACCGGTCGCGGCAGTGCTCCCGCTCCCGATCTTCCGCTTTCCCCGACCTCCATGGAGACAGGACGTGTCCCGTCAGGTGTTCCTCTACGACCAACCGGAACGTTTCGTGGCCGGTACGGTCGGACTGCCCGGACGCCGTACGTTCTTCCTCCAGGCCTCCGCCGGCCCCCGGGTGACCAGCGTGGCCCTGGAGAAGACCCAGGTCGCCGCCCTCGCCGAGCGCATGGACGAACTTCTGGACGAAGTCGTACGGCGCAGCGGCGGCAGCACCGTCGTCCCCGCCACCGCACCCACCGGACCCGCCGACACGGCGCCGCTGGACACCCCCGTCGAGGAGGAGTTCCGGGTCGGCACCATGGCGCTGGCCTGGGACGGCGAGGACCAGCGCATGATCGTCGAGGCGCAGGCCCTCGTGGAACTGGACGCCGAGTCCGAGGAGGACCTCGCGGAGGCCGAGGAACGGCTCCTCCAGGACGAGGAGAACGGCCCGCCCATGCTCCGGGTCCGCCTCACCGGCGCGCAGGCCAGGGCCTTCGCCAAGCGCGCCCTCGAAGTCGTCAACGCCGGGCGGCCGCCGTGCCCGCTGTGCAGCCTCCCGCTCGACCCGGAAGGACACGTATGTCCGCGCCAGAACGGATACCGCCGCGGAGCGTGACCACCGACGCGGCGGCCGCCGAACTGATCGCCCTGGGCGAACTGACCGTGCGCGGACGCATCCGTGACGCGTCCAACGCGGCCCTGTACTGCACGGTGACCCACGAGGGACGCGAGGCGGCCTGCGTCTACAAGCCGGTCGCCGGGGAACGCCCGCTGTGGGACTTCCCCGACGGCACCCTCGCCCAGCGCGAGGTCGCCGCCTACGAGGTCTCCGAGGCCACCGGCTGGGGCCTGGTCCCGCCCACCGTGCTCCGCGACGGCCCGTACGGCGAGGGCATGGTCCAGCTGTGGATCGAGACGGTCCCGGAGACGGAACTGCTCGCCCTGGTCGACCGGGAGGAGCCCGGCCCCGGCTGGAAGGGCATCGCCCTCGCCGAGGTCGACGACGAGGGCCGCACCGCCCTGCTCGTCCACGCCGACGACGAACGCCTGCGCCGGCTCGCCGTCCTGGACGCCGTGATCAACAACGCCGACCGCAAGGGCGGCCACCTGCTGCCCGCAGCGGGGGAGCGGCTCTACGGCATCGACCACGGGGTCACCTTCAACGCCGAGAACAAGCTGCGCACCCTCCTGTGGGGCTGGGCGGGCGACCCGCTCACCGGGGAGGCCCTGGCGGTCCTGGACGCCCTCAGGGAGGCCCTCAAGGACGGCGGCACCCTGGCGACCCGGCTCGCCGCGCTCATCACCCCCGCCGAACTCGACGCCACGCGCGCGCGGGTCGACGCCCTGCTCGTCGCCGGCAAGCACCCCGAACCGGGCGGCGAGTGGCCGGCCATCCCCTGGCCGCCCGTCTAGGGCTCCAGCGGCCCACAGGGGGACGCACCTCGGCCGGTTTCGCGCAAGACCGCCTTCCCGGCCATCCGGACCGGTCCGGTTCGTGTACGGAACACCCGTCCGGTTACGCTCATGACATGCATGCCTGGCCCGCTTCCGAGGTCCCCGCCCTGCCTGGTCAGGGCCGCGACCTGAGGATCCACGACACCGCGACCGGCGGCCCCGTCACCCTCGACCCCGGTCCCGTCGCCCGCCTCTACGTCTGCGGCATCACGCCGTACGACGCCACCCACATGGGGCACGCGGCGACCTACAACGCGTTCGACCTCGTGCAGCGCGTGTGGCTCGACACCAAGCGGCAGGTGCACTACGTCCAGAACGTCACCGACGTCGACGACCCGCTCCTCGAGCGGGCCGTGCGCGACGGGGTCGACTGGTCCGCCCTCGCCGAGCAGGAGACCGCCCTCTTCCGCGAGGACATGACGGCCCTGCGGATGCTGCCGCCGCAGCACTACATCGGCGCCGTCGAGGCCATACCCGGCATCGTCCCGCTCGTCGAGCGGCTGCGCGACGCCGGCGCCGCCTACGAGCTGGAGGGGGACGTCTACTTCTCCGTCGAGGCCGACCCCCACTTCGGCAGCGTCTCGAACCTCGACGCCGCCGCCATGCGGCTGCTCTCCGCGGAACGGGGCGGCGACCCCGACCGGCCCGGCAAGAAGGACCCGCTCGACCCGATGCTGTGGATGGCCGCCCGCGAGGGCGAGCCCAGCTGGGACGGCGGCTCGCTCGGCCGCGGGCGCCCCGGCTGGCACATCGAGTGCGTGGCCATCGCCCTCGACCACCTCGGCATGGGCTTCGACGTCCAGGGCGGCGGCTCCGACCTCGCCTTCCCGCACCACGAGATGGGCGCCTCGCACGCCCAGGCCCTCACCGGCGAGTTCCCGATGGCCAAGGCGTACGTCCACGCCGGCATGGTCGGTCTCGACGGCGAGAAGATGTCCAAGTCCAAGGGCAACCTGGTCTTCGTGTCCCAGCTGCGCCGCGAGGGCGTCGACCCCGCCGCGATCCGGCTGGCGCTGCTCGCCCACCACTACCGCTCCGACTGGGAGTGGACCGACCAGGTGCTGCGCGACGCCCTCGCCCGGCTGGAACGCTGGCGTGCCGCCGTCTCCCGGCCCGACGGCCCGTCCGCCGAAGACCTCGTCGAGCAGATCCGCGAGGCCCTCGCGAACGACCTGGACTCCCCGGCGGCCCTCGCCGCGGTCGACCGCTGGGCCACCCTCCAGCAGCAGACCGGCGGCACCGACACCGGCGCCCCGGGCGTCGTCTCCCGCACGGTGGACGCGCTGCTGGGCGTGGCCCTGTAGAACCCACCGCCAGGGGGCGGGCAGTCGTACCCGCCCCCTCCCCCCCAGGGGGAGGACAGAAACGACTGAGGGGCGCTCCCACCAGGGAAGCGCCCCTCAGCATGCTCAGTGTGCCTGAGCCTGAGCCTCAGTCCTCCGACGACTCGTCGTCGTCGCCCGCCTGCGGCGGAGACGGCGGCTTGGGCGGCCGCGTCCGTCCACTCGGGTTGTCCCGCAGATACGGCGCGCCGGACGGCCCGTCGCCCCCGTCCGCCGTGGCGTGCCCGCCCGGCGCTCCGGGGGACCCGGGCCCGCCCCCGTCCCGACGCCGCAGATACCGCTCGAACTCCCGCGCGATCGCCTCGCCCGACGCCTCCGGCAGCTCCGCCGTGTCCCGGGCCTCCTCCAGCGACTGGACGTACTCGGCGACCTCGGTGTCCTCCGCGGCCAGCTGGTCCACGCCCACCTGCCAGGCACGCGCGTCCTCGGGCAGCTCGCCCAGCGGCACCCGCACGCCGATCAGGTCCTCGAGGCGGTTCAGCAGGGCCAGCGTCGCCTTCGGGTTCGGCGGCTGCGACACGTAGTGCGGCACCGCCGCCCACAGCGACACCGCCGGCACGCCCGCGTGCGTGCACGCCTCCTGCAGGATGCCGACGATGCCCGTGGGCCCCTCGTACTTGGTCTCCTCCAGCTCCATCCGCCGCGCCAGATCGGCGTCCGACGTGGTCCCGCTGACCGGGACCGGACGGGTGTGCGGTGTGTCGCCGAGCAGGGCGCCCAGGACGACGACCATCTCGACGCCCAGCTCGTGGGCGAAGCCCAGCAGCTCGTTGCAGAACGAGCGCCACCGCATGGACGGCTCGATACCCCGCACCAGCACCAGGTCGCGCGGTTTGTCGCCGCCGACCCGGACCACCGAGAGCCTCGTCGTCGGCCACGTGACCTTGCGGACGCCGTCCTCGATGAAGACCGTGGGCCGGTTGACCTGGAAGTCGTAGTAGTCCTCGGCGTCCAGCGCCGCGAAGACCTCGCCCTTCCACTCCCGGTCGAGGTGCGCGACCGCGGTGGAGGCGGCGTCGCCGGCATCGTTCCAGCCCTCGAACGCGGCCACCATGACCGGGTCGACCAGCTCGGGTACCCCCTCGAGCTCGATCACCCAGCGCCTCCTTCCGACGTGCCCTCGCGTACCCCCCAACCTTACGGCGTACCGAGGGGCCGCCCGCAGCCCCTTCGTACGGGACAGTGAACGGATCACTGCCCCGTACCCCGTGCCCGGACACCCGGGAACGGACGGGCCTACTTCTTGTCGAGCAGGTCCTGGACCTTCGCCCGGACGCCGTCCGTGGCCAGACCGCGGATCGTCAGCGTCGTACGGCGGCGCAGCACGTCGTCCGCCGTCTCGGCCCACTCGTTGTCCCGGGCCCACACGACCTGCGCCCAGATCTCCGGGGCGTCCGGGTGGACGCGCTCGGCCAGCTCCGGGTTCTCGTTGGCGAGCCGGGCGATGTCGAAGGCGAGCGAACCGTAGTGGGTGGCCAGGTGCCGGGCGGTGTCGGCGGACATCCGCGGCCCGGGCGCCGGGCCGTCCACCAGCAGCCGGTGCGCCACCGCGCGGGGGTTGGCGACGCCGGGCAGCGGCAGCTTCTTCGGCAGCGAGGAGATCGGCTCGAAGTCGTCGCCCAGCGGGTGGCCCGGCAGCGCCTCCAGCTTCTTCATGACCGTACGGCCGATGTGGCGGAACGTGGTCCACTTGCCGCCCGCGACGGACAGCATGCCGCCCCGGCCCTCGGTGACGACCGTCTCGCGCTTGGCCTTCGAGGTGTCGCCGGGACCGCCCGGCAGCACCCGCAGACCCGCGAAGGAGTACGTGATCAGGTCCCGGTCGAGCTGCTGGTCGCGGATGGAGAACGCGGCCTCGTCGAGGATCTGGGCCGTGTCCTTCTCGTTGACCGCGACGTCCCCCGGGTCGCCCTCGAACTCCTCGTCGGTCGTGCCGAGCAGCAGCATGTCCTCCCACGGGAGGGCGAAGGTGATCCGGTACTTGTCGATCGGCGTGGCCAGCGCCGCCTTCCAGGGCGCGGTGCGCTTCAGCACCAGGTGCGCGCCCTTCGACAGGCGGATGGACGGGGCCGCGTCCGGGTTCTCCATGCGGCGCAGGTGGTCGACCCAGGGGCCGGTCGCGTTGAGCACCAGACGGGCGTTCACGCCGAACTCGTCACCGGACAGCCGGTCCTTCAGCTCGGCGCCGGTCACGCGGCCCTTGGTGAAGCGCAGCCCGGTGACCTCGGCGTGGTTGAGGACGACCGCGCCGGAGTCGACCGCCGCGCGGACCGTCATCAGCGCCATGCGGGCGTCGTTCATCTGGTCGTCGCCGTACACGGCCACGGCCTTCAGGTTGTCGGTGCGCAGCTCCGGCACGTCCTGCGCGGCCTTGGCGGGGGAGAGCAGGTGGCCGACGCCGTCACCGAAGGCGGACAGCGCCGAGTAGGCGAAGACACCGGCCCCGAGCTTCGCCGCGCCGTGCGGCCCGCCCTTGTACACGGGGAGGTAGAAGGTGAGCGGGTTCGCCAGGTGGGGGGCCACCTGGCGGGAGACCGCACGGCGCTCGAAGTGGTTCTCCGCCACCAGCTTCACCGCGCCGGTCTGCAGGTAGCGCAGTCCGCCGTGGAGCAGCTTGGAGGAGGCGGAGGAAGTGGCGCCGGCGAAGTCGCCGGCGTCGACCACGGCCACCCTGAGGCCGGACTGCGCGGCGTGCCAGGCGGTGGAGATGCCCAGGATGCCGCCGCCGATCACGAGAAGGTCGTACGACGCCTTGGAAAGCTGCTCCCGGGTCTCGGCCCGGCTCGGGTTCGAGCCGGAGGCCGGGTGCGTACCCAGGGCAGGCACGGACTGCAGGGTGGACTGAGTGGTCATTGCGGTTCTTACTCCTCGTCCTCGAGCCAGCCCATGGTCCGCTCGACGGCCTTGAGCCAGCTCTTGTACTCACGGTCGCGGATCTCCGCGTCCATGCGGGGGGTCCACTCGGCGGCCCGCCGCCAGTTGGCGCGCAGGTCGTCGGTGCTGTTCCAGAAGCCGACGGCCAGGCCGGCGGCGTAGGCGGCGCCGAGGCAGGTGGTCTCGGCGACCATCGGGCGCACCACGGGGGCGTCCACGAAGTCGGCGAGGGTCTGCATCAGCAGGTTGTTGGAGGTCATGCCGCCGTCGACCTTGAGGGCGGTCAGCTCCACGCCGGAGTCCTTCGTCATGGCGTCCGCGATCTCCCGCGTCTGCCAGGCGGTGGCCTCCAGGACGGCGCGCGCGAGGTGCGCCTTGGTGACGTACCGGGTGAGGCCGGCGATCACACCGCGGGCGTCGGAGCGCCAGTACGGGGCGAACAGACCGGAGAAGGCCGGCACGAAGTAGGCGCCGCCGTTGTCCTCGACCGTCAGGGCGAGGGTCTCGATCTCGGCGGCGGTGGAGATCAGGCCCATCTGGTCGCGCATCCACTGCACCAGCGAACCGGTGACGGCGATCGAGCCCTCCAGGGCGTAGACCGTGTCCTGGTCGCCGATCTTGTAGCCGACGGTGGTCAGCAGGCCCGAGTAGGAGTTGATCAGCTTGTCACCGGTGTTCATCACCATGAAGGTGCCGGTACCGTACGTCGACTTGGTCTCGCCCTCGGAGAAACAGGTCTGGCCGAACAGGGCCGCCTGCTGGTCGCCGAGCGCGGAGGCGACCGGGATGCCGCCGAGCAGCTCGCCGAGGCGGCCGCCCTTGATCTCGCCGTAGACCTCGGCGGAGGAGCGGATCTCGGGCAGCATCTGCGTCGGCACGCCGATGGACTCGGCGATCTTCTCGTCCCACTGCATGGTGTGCAGGTTCATCAGCATGGTGCGGGAGGCGTTGGTGACGTCGGTGACGTGCTTGCCGCCGTCCACACCGCCGGTCAGGTTCCAGATGACCCAGGTGTCCATGGTGCCGAAGAGCAGGTCGCCCGCCTCGGCGCGCTCGCGCAGGCCGTCGACGTTGTCGAGCAGCCAGCGGGCCTTGGGGCCGGCGAAGTAGGACGCGAGGGGCAGGCCGGTCTCCCGGCGGAAGCGGTCCTGGCCGACGTTGCGGCCCAGCTCGCGGCAGAGGGCGTCGGTGCGGGTGTCCTGCCAGACGATGGCGTTGTGGACGGGCTCGCCGGTGTTCTTGTCCCAGACCAGCGTGGTCTCGCGCTGGTTGGTGATGCCGATGGCCTTGATGTCGTCGCGGGTGATGCCGGCCTTCTCGACGGCCGAGGCGACGACCTCCTGGACGTTGGTCCAGATCTCGGCGGCGTCGTGCTCGACCCAGCCGGGCTTCGGGAAGATCTGCTCGTGCTCCTTCTGGTCGACGGAGACGATGCGCCCGTCGCGGTCGAAGACGATGCAGCGCGAGGAGGTCGTGCCCTGGTCGATCGCGGCGATGAACGGCCCGTGGCCGTGCGAGGCGATTCCGGCGGTGTGGGCGTCGGTCACTGTGTGCTCCTGGGGTTCCGTGGTGGGTGGCCGGTGCTTACGGCGCGTGTTCTGCGGCTCTGTGATCGCCGGGCGGAGGTCCGCTCAGGCGAACGCGACGTTGTAGACACCTCCGGCGATCGCACCGCCGATCAGGGGACCGACGACCGGGATCCAGGCGTAGCCCCAGTCGGACCCGCCCTTGTTGGGCAGCGGCAGCAGGGCGTGCACGATGCGCGGGCCGAGGTCGCGGACCGGGTTGATCGCGTAGCCCGTCGGGCCGCCGAGCGACAGACCGATGGAGACCACCACGAACCCGGTGATCAGGGCACCCAGCACACCGAGGCCGTCGCCCTCCGCGTTCAGCCCCTGCGTGAGGATCGCGAGCAGCAGGACGAAGGTGCCGATGACCTCGGTGGCGAGGTTCTGCACCGTGTGCCGGATCTCCGGACCGGTGGAGAAGACGCCCAGGACGGGGCCCGCGCCCTTCTCCTGCGCCTCGACGGACTTGGCCGTCGTGTCCTGCGCACCGGGGCCGCCGACGATCTCCCGGTCGGTGAGGTGGGCCTGGAACTGCCCGTAGTAGGCGACCCAGACCAGGACCGCGCCGATCATGGCGCCGAGGATCTGGCCCGCGAAGTAGGTCGGGGTGTTGCTCCAGTCGCCGTCCTTGATCGCGATACCGACCGTGACGGCCGGGTTGAGGTGCGCGCCGGAGAGGGGGCCGGAGATGTACGCCGCCGTCATGACGGCGAAGCCCCACCCGAAGGCGATGGCGACCCAGCCGGCGTTGCGTGCCTTGGAGGCCTTGAGCGTCACGGCGGCACACACGCCGCCGCCGAGCAGGATGAGTATGGCGGTACCGATGGTCTCGCCGATGAAGATGTCGGAGCTGGACACCCGCGACTCCTTTGTCCTTCGTCCAGGGAAAGCCGAACCCCGGGTCCCTCCGGGTGTTCCGGCGCCCTCGGTGTGAGAGCGATGGCGGCCCTTGGCACTGTCACACTCTAACGCGTATTGCCGGTAGGTGTTCGACAATGCCGACCGATGGACGCGAGTCTCGTTCGGCGGCACCCGCGCGTCAAGAGCTGTGTAATCCAAAGCACGATCGTTATTGATCGCCGCGGGTTATCGGTCCGCCGCCGCTCCGATTGCCGCCGCTCCGATTGCCGCCGCTCCGACAGTCGCCGCTCCGACTCCCGTCCCCCTCCGGGGTGGGCGGGAGACGGACTCCGGGCCTCCGGGCAGACCGAAGGCCGGGACACCCTTCGGTGCCCCGGCCCTGCCTGCCCCTTGGGTTGTGGAGCCGCGCCGCCTAGAACCGTCCGGCGCCCAGGTCCCGCGACACCGCGCGGGCGCAGTCCCGGACCGCCGCGACCAGCTCGGGACGCAGCTCGCCCTCCCGGCACAGCCGTTCCACGGCCCCGGTGATGCCGACCGCCCCGACCGGCATGCGCCTGCGGTCGTGGACGGGGGCGGCGATGGAGGCGATGCCCTCCCAGGTCTCCTCGACGTCGGCCGCGTACCCGCGCGCGCGGGTGATGTCCAGGATGTGCTCCAACCCGTCCGGTTCGCAGACCGTCCGGTCCGTGTACGCCTTGCGGTCGGCCTCCAGCGCCTCACTGTGCGCGACCGGGTCGTACGCCGACAGCACCTTGCCCAGCGCCGTGGAGTGCAGTGGCTGCATGGCCCCGATCTCCAGGACCTGCCGGCTGTCGTCGGGCCGGAAGACGTGGTGCACGATCAGGACGCCCTGCTGGTGCAGGACCCCCAGGTGGACGCTCTCGCCGCTGGAGCGGGCCAGGTCGTCGGTCCACACCAGGGCGCGGGCCCGCAGCTCGTGCACGTCCAGGTAGGTCGTGCCCAGCCGCAGCAGCTCGGCGCCCAGCTGGTAGCGCCCGGAGGCATCGTCCTGCTCCACGAAGCCCTCCTGCTGGAGGGTGCGCAGTATGCCGTGCGCGGTGCCTTTGGCCAGACCCAGCGACGAGGCGATGTCGGACAGGCCGAGCCGCCGCTCGCCGCCCGCGAGCAGGCGCAGCATCGCGGCCGCCCGCTCGAGCGACTGGATGTTCCGTGCCATCGGCGTACTGCCTCCGTCCCCTTCGACTGCCGACCTCGGCGTCGCTGACGTCGTTCGGCAATGTCGAACACTACCGGTCCATGCCGACCTCTCGCCAATGGTCGGCGGGCAACTGTTGCACTTCGGCCACCACCCCCACCTCACCGGCACCGGTAGTCGGCCTCCGGCACCGCTGTCGGCCACCGCGCCCGGACAATGGTCACCCGGCACCGGCCGCGCCGGCCGGCGGGGGACCGGGACCGCCGGCCGCCTCGCGCCGGCTCCGGTGCCCGGCGCCAGTCCCGCACCCACCGGCGCGAGCGCCGCTTGCCCGTCCCTCGTCTCCCGCCGCCCAGCGACCCGCCAGGGGCCGGCGCGTTGCCGCCGGTGACCGTCCGGCCGGCCACGGCGGCTGCCGCCCGCCCTCGGCGTCGAGCAGCCACCGGCCGCTGCCTCCAGCCACCGGCCAGTAGCCGACCGTCGCCGAGCAGTGGCCGCCGCCGGTCGCGTCCGGCGCCCGGTCCGACCTCAGCATCACCGTGGGCATGCCGGTATGCCGGCTGCCGGCACACCGGCATCGGTCCCGGCCCGGAGCCGGCCTCGTCCCCGCCGGACCGCCTCCCCCTCCGCCGCAGGTCGGCTCACCCTTTCGGCGGTACATTCGCCCCGCCGTCCTCGTCCGTCTCGTGGACGCCCCGACCATCCGCCCACGGTCCCGGCTACCCTGGCGGCGTGCGTCTTCCCCCCGGGCGTCCCCACCGGGCGGTACCGGGCAGACGCAAAGCCGACAGCCGTCGCACCCTAGGGAGCCCTTTCATGGCCTCGACGCCATCCACCCCGCCCGCCGACACCCGGACCCGCGTCTCCGCCCTCCGCGAGGCCCTCGCCTCCCGTGTGGTGGTCGCTGACGGTGCGATGGGCACCATGTTGCAGGCGCAGAACCCCACGCTGGA
>NZ_JACBYP010000105.1 GCF_018982965.1 Streptomyces mayonensis
GGCCTCGTCGGCGGGCGGGGTCGCGGGGGCCGAGGGACGCCGGCCCGCGTCCGTGGCGGGGCCGCCGTCCCCGCCGGACCACCCTTGGGCGGCGGCCAGGGCGGCGGCCGTGACCGTCACGAGCGCCAGGGCGGTCCCGGCGACCGCGCCCCGCCGGCCCCAGCCGTGGCCCGGGCTCCGTGCGCCGCTGTACGCCCCACCGGACCGCGGCGGCCGGGACACCTCGTACACGCCCGCCTCCGGATCCTCCGCCAGCACCCGGACGAGCGCCGCGCGGACCACCGGCCGCGACAGCCGTTCCCGCGAGTCCTTGCGCAGCAGGCCCTGCACGGCCCGGGTCAGCGGCCCGGCGCGCACCGGCGTACGCAACGGCAGCCGGTCGACGCCCCTCAGCGTCGCCTCGGGCCTGCCCCGGTCACGGAACGGAGGGTGCCCCTCGACCATCGTGTACAGCAGCGCGCCCAGCGTCCACAGGTCGGCCGCCGGACCGATGCGCTCGTCGCGGGCCTGCTCGGGCGAGGCGTACGCGGGTGCGGCGAGCCGTGGGGCGAGAGTCGTGCCGGCCAGTCCGAAACCGGTGACGACGACCGAGCCGTCCTCGCGCACGAACACCTGCCCGGGACTGAGTTCCCCGTGGGTGATGCCCCGGCCGTGCGCCGCCTCCAGCACGGACAGCAGTTCCAGGCCGACACGCGCCGCCCGCACGGGACCGAACGTGCCGTGCCGGTCCAGGAGGTCACCGAGCGGTGCGCCGCCCGCCCAGTCGGTGACCGTCCACAGGCTGCCGTCCGCCACGACCGCGTCGACGACCTGAGCGGTCCGTCCGGGGCAGAGCGCGGCCACGGCCGCACCGGTGCGCAGCACCCGGGCGGCGGCCCGGCGGGCGGTCCCGCCCGTCCGGTCCTGCGGCAGCTCGACCGCCGTGACCAGACACGGACGGCCGGTGGCCGTGTCCTCGCCCGACCAGGAGACGCGGTTCGTCTCGCGGTGGACCACCTCGGACAGGCGGTACCGTCCGGCGAGCAGTTCCTGTGCGGAGACCTGTGCCCAGCCCATGGCCAATCCCTCGTTCGCACCGCCGGTTCCCATCGTGCCCAGAGGTACGGCGGGCGGGCCCGGGTGCGTTCAGCGAAGGGGCGGACAAGGGGGGAACGCGGACCGGTTCTGACCTCCGGTCAGCGCAGCCCGAAACGGTCCGCCCAGGACGCCATGTCGGCGGTCGTGGCATTGCCCCCGCACACCACGAGTCCGATCCGGGCATCGGGACCCACCCGCTCCACGACCCGCCGTGCCGCCGGCACCAGACAGCCCGCGGCCGGCTCGGTCCACACCTTCGCGTGCTCGGCGAGCGCCAGCGACCCCTCGACGGCCTCCCGGTCCGGCACCACGAGCACGTCGGTGACCAGCTCCGACACATGCTCGTACGTCACCTGCGAGACGGAGGGGGCGCTGAGCGTGGTGACGACGGACGACAGCGCCACCGGCAGCGGTCCGCCCGCCGCCAGCGCCGCCGACATGGCCTCGGCGCCCCCGGTCTCCACGCCCCAGATCCGCACGTCCGGCCGCGCGGCCCGCAGCGCCGCCGCCACCCCCGCGATCAGCCCGCCGCCCCCGATGCTCACCAGGACGTCCGTGAGCCGCCCGGCGTCCTCGGCGAACTCCAGCCCGACGGTGCCCTGCCCGGCGATCACCACCGGGTCGTCGAAGGGGTGGACCAGCGTCAGCCCCTCCTCCCGCAGCCGGGTGACGAGGGCGAAGGCGCTGTCCATCCCGTCCGTCAGCCGCACCAGGGCGCCGGCCTCCTCGGCGATCTCCACGGAACGGGCCGGTGCCGTACGCGGCATGACCACCGTGGCCTTCACGTCCAGCGCGGCGGCCATCACCGCCACCGCGATGCCGTGGTTGCCGCCGCTGACCGCGACCACCCCCGCGGCCCGCTCGGCCTCGGTCAGCGACAGCAGTTTCGCCGTCGCGCCACGCGCCTTGAAGGAACCGGTGCGCTGGAGCAGTTCCAGTTTCGCGGTGACCGGGACACCGAGCAGCGCCGACAGCCCCGGGCTCGGCACGGTGGGGGTGCGTACGACATGTCCGGCGATCCGCTCGGCCGCGGCTTCGATCTCCGTGATCCCGATCAAGGCAGTTTCTTCCTTCCGGCGCGGGCGCTGATCCACGCCCCTGCGCACCCTTTCGCGCGACGCGTCCGAGGTCAACACGCCTTCCGGGCGGCGCGCGCGGGACGTGGCAGGGGCGCGGGGCGGCTCAGTGCTGCTGGGCCTTCTGCGGCGTCGCCTCGCTCGGCCGGACGACGACGAACCCCTGCCCCTGGAGGAACAGCTGGACCGCCTCCCCGGAACCGCCCCGCAGCATCGAACCGATCGACTGCGAACGGTGCAGCGAGGTCTGGAGCCCCGCCGACCAGCCCACGATCGCGTCCGTGTCGACGTAGACCGGGTACTCGGGCGAGACCGGGATCACCAGCGGGCTGCCCTCGCAGACCAGACCCAGCCGCCCCTGGCCGGTGAAGACGCTGTTGAAGAGCCCGCCGCCGGCGATGCCCGAGCCCTTCACGGTCGCGATGCGGTACGAGAGCGTCGCGTCGAAACACAGGACGTTGCGGCCGTTGACCGTGAACTCGTCACCGGGCTCCACCTCGACGATGAAGCAGTTCTGCGCCTCGTGCGCGAACCAGGCCTCACCCTGGCCGCGCACCGCCATCAGCGGCAGTCCCTCGCCGGTCACCGCGCGTTTGAGCATGCCGCCCACGCCCTGGCCCTTGCGCTCGAACTGGAGGCCGCCGCGGTAGGCGACCATCGCGCCCTGCCGGGCCAGCATCTCGCCGTTCACCGTGTAACGGATGCACTTGGAGTTCTCGACGGTCATGCCCGGCGCCGCGGCGGGCTGCACCATGTGCTCGCTGGAAAAGAGGTCACCCTTCATGTCGGCATCCTGGCCCGGAGCGCCCCGTTCCGCCAAGATCCGGCGCAGCCGGGCCTCCGGCCCGGTCAGCCGCCGAAGAGCTGCGTCCAGTACGTCCCGGCGCGGCCGCCGCCGGCCAGGCCGACACCGAGGTGGGTGAACTCGGCCTTGAGGATGTTGGCCCGGTGCCCGGGGCTGTTCATCCAGCCCTCGACGACCTCGGCCGGGGAGCGCTGGCCGCAGGCGATGTTCTCGCCGACCGTGCGCCGCGTGGCGCCCGCGGCGGCGGCCCGGTCCCAGGGCTGCCCGCCGTCCGGGTCCGTGTGCGCGTAGAAGTCCCGCGCCACCATGTCCGTACTGTGCGCCTGCGCGGCACGGGCCAGCCGGCCGTCGGCGGCCAGCGCGGGCAGCCCCGCCCCGGCCCGCTCCCGGTTGGTGAGGGCGAGGACCTCCGCCGTCGTACGGGCCAGGCCGTCCGGAGTGAGCGGCACGGCCCACAGCGCCGTCCAGTACGTGTCGCCGGAGGGCCCGCCGGTCACCTGCGCCCACCCGGCGTGGGTGAAGGACGCGTCGTGCAGCGTGCGCCGGGTGCGCTCGGTGCGCAGGCAGTACGCGACGAACTCGGCCGGGGTGCGCGGTCCCGAGACCAGGTGCTCGCCGACGGTCAGGTACGCGAAACCGGCCGAGACGACGCGCTGGTGGACGGCGACGCCGTCACGCGTCTCCACGCTCAGGGTGCCGGCGGCCGCCATGGCGGCGGCGTGCGCCCGCGCCGCCGCCACCAGCCGGGAGTCGGCGCGCACGGCGGGCGAACCGGCCGCGCTCCGGGCGGAGTTGACCAGGCCGAGAAAACCGTCGGAACCCTCGGAGGCGGAGGCGGAGGCGGAGGCGGAGGCGGAGGCGGGGACGGGGACGGAGCCGGCGTCGGAGGCGGAGAGCGGCGCGGAAGGTGCCGGTGCCGCCCCCGGCCCGGGCCCCGTGTCCTCGACCACCTCCACGCCGAAGTCCCGGGCGAGCCCGGCGAGTCCGTCCGCGTACCCCTGGCCGAGGGCGCGCAGCTTCCAGCCCCCGCCGCGCCGGTACAGCTCCGCGAGCAGCAGGACCGTCTCCCGCCCGGGGCGCGCGGGCGTGAACCGGGCCGTGGTCCGCCCGGCGGCGTCGGTGACGTGCAGGACGGGGGAGGGGAGCGCGCTCAAGGCGGTAGCGGGGTCCGAAGGGCTGACCACCACCGTGACCCGGGTGGCCCCGGGCCGCAGCCGCGCGGGTTCGACGGTGAGCGTACCGTCGCGCAGCCGGAGGCCGGGAGCGTCCGGCTGGTTGTAGAAGACGAAGTCCTCGTCGCCGCCCACCTTGCCCCCGTCGTCCGTGACGAGCGCGGAGACGTCGAAGGCGCCGGGCACCCGCAGGCGCACCGGGCCGCCCGGCAGGGGGGTGTTACCCCCGGGGACCAACTCGCTCATCGTGCCGTCCTGTGTCGTCGCCCGTGCTTCCAGTGGGGTCTCGGTGCCGGGTCAACGTCCGGAGGGCGCACGGGGGTTCCCGGGACCCGCCGGGTCAGCGCGGCGGCGCCGGCTCCGGGGCGACCAGTCCCTGCCGGTGGGCGACCGCGACCGCCTCCGTGCGGCTCGACGCGTTCAGCTTGGCGAGGATGTTGGAGACGTGGACGCTCGCCGTCTTGGCGCTGATGAACAGCTCCTCGCCGATCCGCCGGTTGGTGCGGCCGAGGGCGAGCAGCCGCAGCACGTCCTGTTCGCGGGCGGTCAGCACCGCGGCACCCGGCCCGCCCCGCGCCGGGTCCCCGAGGCGGCCGCGGCGCACCAGGTCGTCGAGCCGCTCACGCAGCACCGTCGCACCGAGCCGGTCGGCCTCCCGGCGCACCGCGTCGGCCTCCGCGCCCGCCTCCTCGCGGCGGTCCGCCGCCAGCAGCGCCTCGGCCAGCCGCAGCCGGCACCGCGCGCGCTCGTAGGAGTCGCCGTACGCGAAGGCGGCCACCGCCCTCTCCCAGGGCGCCGGGTCCGGTTCGGCGGCACGGACCCGGGACCACTCGGCCTCCGCACACGCCAGCCACGCCTGCCCCTCCGCGCCCTGCGGGACGTCGTCGCAGCCGTGCCCGGCGGACCAGCGGGCCTCCTCCAGCAGCCCGGCCGCCGTGTCCGTCCAGCGCGCCACCCCGCCCCCGTCCCCGGCCCGGCGCAGTCCGCCTCGCCGGGCCCGGGCGCGCTCCAGTAGGCCGGTGAGACGCGCGAGTTCGCGGTCGCAGCCGACGAGCGGGCTGGTGAGAGAGGTCCGCGGCACACCGTCCATCCTGGCCCGCGGGTACGACACCGGGCCCTCAGGTTTTTTCTTGGGACCGCCGGGACGTGGGCCCTGCGCGGCCCGGTACCGCTGCCACGGCCCCTCCCCGGTGACGGGCCTTCACATGCCCGCCCGGACACATGCCTGCCCGGACCGGTGTGCGTGCGGCTGCGGGCTCCGGAACTCAGCGGTGCAGCGCGGAGGCCCAGTCCGCCGGGACCCGGCCCGCGGGGCCCGGGGCGGGCTGGTCCTCGGGGTGGCCGGTGGGCGGGGCGAGGCGCGGGCCCGACTCGCGCACCTCGTTGGCCGCGTAGTCCCAGTACCACTCCTCGCCCGGCTCGTAGCTCTGCACCATCGGGTGTCCGGTCGACCGGAAGTGGCCCGTCGCGTGCTGTCCCGGCGAGCTGTCGCAGCAGCCGACGTGGCCGCAGCTCGCACAGCGCCGCAGGTGGAACCACCAGCCGCCCGTCGCGTCGCACTCGGCACAGCCGCTGCCGCTCGGCGGGACGGTGGGGTCGACTCCGGTGTCGCTGGTCATGCTGTCTCCTCTCGTGGCGTCCTCCCGGTCCGAGGCGTCTCTCCGCCCAGTCCGTTTGTCCACCATATTCGCCTCGTTGACCCTGTTAATCCCGTTCATCCTGTTCGGTCCGGCCGGCCGGACCGGTCGCATCGGCCTCCGGGGCGGTGAGCGGCAGGAGCACCTGGAAGCGTGTGTCGCCCGGCTCGGACTCGGCCTGGAGGGTGCCGTGGTGCTTGTCGACCACGATCCGCCAGGAGATGTCGAGACCCAGCCCGGTGCCCTCGCCCACGGGCTTGGTCGTGAAGAACGGGTCGAAGATGCGCCCCTTGACCTCCGGGGCGATCCCGGTGCCGGTGTCGCGGAACTCCACCAGCAGCCGGTCGTGCTGGAGCGCGGTCCGCACGGTCAGCGTGCCGTCCCCGCCCGCCGCGTTCACCGCCGCGACCGCGTTGTCGATGAGGTTGGTCCACACCTGGTTCAGCTCCGCCGGGTACGCCGGGATCCGCGGCAGCGTACGGTCGTACTCCTTGACGACCTCGATCCGGGGACCGATCTTGCCGGACAGCATCAGCAGGGTGCTGTCGAGGAGTTCGTGGACGTCGACGGTGCGGTACGGCGCGCGGTCCAGCTGCGCGTACTGCTTGGCCGCGTCCACCAGGTGCGAGATGCGGGCGGTGGAGTCCGCGATCTCGTTCATCAGCAGCTCGGTCTCGACCGTGTAGTTGAGCCAGCCGACCGCGCCCGGCAGCATCGCCGTGTCCACGGCCGCCGCGACCTGTTCGAGCCACTCGGTGTCCAGACCGGCCTGCACGAAGACCGGCGCGAGCTGCCAGCCCTGCTGGATCCCGTGGTCCTCCAGCCAGTCGCCGAGGGCGTCCTCGCGGTCGGCGGCCTCCAGCGGGCTGAGCGAGGGCGCCTTCGCGACCCGCTCCGCCGTGCGCTCCTGGATCTCGATGAGCCCCGCGAGCGCGTCGCGGGAGAAGGGGCCCTCGGCGATCACGGCCAGCTTGTGCCGCATCTTCGCCACCCGCTCGCGCAGCGTCGCCGTGGCCCGTACCGAGGCCGCCGCCGGATTGTTCAGCTCGTGGGTGAGACCGGCCGACAACGAGCCGAGCGCGAGCAGCCGCTCGCGCTGACCGATCGCCCGCTGTGTGTTCTTGGAGCCGAAGAACAGCCCCTCCAGCAGATGCACCGCCATCGGGAACCACTCGCGCATCACCGCCGCGAACGTGTCCGCCGGCAGCACGAAGAACCGCGTCGGTCCGGTGACCCGCATCGAGTTGTTGTAGACCTGCGGCACCCGGTCACCGACGTACGCCTGCATCGCGCCCGCGTACACCCCGCGCTGCGAGGTGCGGTTGGTCTCCACGTCGTCGCCGCCGACCCGGTGGGACAGCACGACCGACCCCTCCAGCAGCACGTAGAAGCAGGTCGCCGCCTCGCCCTCCGCGTACACCGGGCCCGGTTCGAACAGCTCCACGCGGCCCTCGGCGCACAGGCGGCCCAGCTGCTCGGACGTCAGCTTCTCGAAGAGGAACAGCGTCCCGATCTCCTCGGGGCTGCACGGCATCGGCCGCCCGCTCACGACTGCTCCAGGTACCGGTGGACGAGCATCACGGCCATGGCTCCCTCTCCGACGGCGGACGCGACCCGTTTCGCGGACTCCGCGCGGGCGTCGCCCGCCACGAAGACGCCGGGGACGCTGGTCTCCAGGTGGTAAGGCGGCCGGTCCAGCTCCCACCGGGCGGGCGGCCGTCCGCCCGGGGTGAGGTCGGGCCCGGCCAGGATGAACCCCCGTTCGTCGCGCAGCACCGTGCCGTCCAGCCAGTCGGTCAGCGGTGCCGCGCCGATGAACACGAACAGCCACTGCGCGTCGACGCGTTCGGTCCCGCCGTTCAGCGCGTCGCGCAGCGTGAGCCCTTCCAGGTGGCCGTCGCCGTGCGCGCTCTCGACGACCGTGCCGCAGCGGACGTGGATGTTGGGCGTCTCCTCGATCTGCTGGACCAGGTAGTACGACATCGACGCCGCCAGGGAGTCGCCGCGCACCAGCAGCGTCACCGACTTGGCGCCCCGGGCGAGGTACATCGCGGCCTGCCCGGCCGAGTTGGCGCCGCCGACGACGTACACGTCGTGCCCCTGGCAGGAGGCCGCCTCGGTCAGCGCCGAGCCGTAGAAGACGCCGCAGCCGGCCAGGTCGTGGGTGCCCGGCGCGGTCAGCTGCCGGTAGGAGACGCCGGTCGCCAGGATCACGCTGTGCGCGGCGATCGCCGAGCCGTCCGAGAACCGGACGGTCCGCGCCGCCCCGTTCGCCTCCAGACCCGTCACCTCGCGCGCGGTGAGGATCTCGGCACCGAACTTCGCCGCCTGCCGCCGGGCCCGTTCGGTGAGCTGGCCGCCGGAGACGCCGTCGGGAAAGCCGAGGTAGTTCTCGATGCGGGAACTCTGCCCCGCCTGGCCGCCGGTGGCCGACCGCTCCACCAGCACCGTCCGCAGGCCCTCCGAGGCCCCGTACACGGCCGCGCCGAGCCCGGCGGGGCCGCCGCCGATCACCACCAGGTCGTAGAAGTCCGCGGCGGGCGTCGTCGCCAGGCCCACGTGTGCGGCGAGGTCGGGCGCCTCGGGTTCCACCAGCGGGGTGCCGTCCGGCGTGATCACCACCGGCAGCCGCTGCCCGTCCTGCCCGGCCGCCGACAGCAGCCGCCGCCCCTCGGGCTCGTCCGAGGAGTACCAGCGGTAGGGCACCTGGTTGCGGGCCAGGAACTCCCGGACCTCCGAGGACCGCGCCGACCAGCGGTGCCCGACGACCTTGGTGCTCGGCACGGGCCGGTGGTCGCCGGTGCGCCAGGCCTCGAGCAGGTCGTCCACGACCGGGTACAGCTTCTCCTCGGGCGGGTCCCACGGCTTGAGCAGGTAGTGGTCCAGATCGACGACGTTGATCGCGTCGATCGCCGCGTCGGTGTCCGCGTACGCGGTCAGCAGCACCCGCCGGGCGGCCGGGTAGACGTCCAGCGCCTGCTCCAGGAACTCGATGCCGTTCATCTGCGGCATCCGGTAGTCGGCGAGGAGCACGGCCACCAGGTCGCCGCGCAGCTTCAGCTCCCGCAGCGCCTCCAGGGCCGACTCGCCGGACTCGGCGCGCACGACGCGGTACGTGGCGCCGTAGCGCCGTCGCAGGTCACGGGCGAC
Source organism: Streptomyces mayonensis (assembly GCF_018982965.1). Taxonomy (GTDB): domain Bacteria; phylum Actinomycetota; class Actinomycetes; order Streptomycetales; family Streptomycetaceae; genus Streptomyces; species Streptomyces mayonensis. Next base: position 8,918 of record NZ_JACBYP010000105.1, read on the forward strand.
GGCGCGGGAGACCCCGGGATCGTCGTCCACGGTCATGATGACGGTCCGCGTCGCCTCGGCGGCCTGTGTCATACGTCCCCCACGTCGAACGACCGGGTTCACGGCCCGGCGTCCCCGTCACCGCACCGGCCTGCGGCCCATCGTATGTTCGATCGCGCGTCCTCGCTCAGCAGGCGGTGGGGGCGGGGGCGGGGCGTCCGCCTTGCCCGCGGTGCGGTGGCAGCAACGGCTTGGGGAACACTGGGTCCCGTGAACGACGTGACCGCGACACAGGGAGGGACCCGTATGACGCGCCCGATCACGGCAGGCGTGGACGGTTCGCAGGAGAGCGTGGCCGCAGTGGCCTGGGCGGCGCGGGAGGCGGTCCGCAGGGACGTCCCGCTCCGCGTGGTGCACGCCTGGCGCCACCAGGCACAGGAGGCGGCCGGCGCGGGGGACCGGGACGCGCAGGAGCGGTGGGTCCGGGACTCGGTCGCCGGGGCGGTCCGGACCGTCACCGAGCGGCACCCGCGGCTCACGGTGTCCACCGAGGTCCGCGAGGGCGACGCGGTCGCCGCGCTGCTGGCCGCCTCGGCCGACGCCGGGTCCCTGGTGCTCGGCTCGCGCGGCCACGGCGCGGTCGTCGGCTTCCTGCTCGGCTCCGTCGGCCAGCAGGTCATCGCCGAGGCGACCGGGCCGGTCGTCCTCGTGCGGGCCGGTGACGAGGCCGCCGCGGAGGCCGGCGGCCGCGAGGTCGTCGTGGGCCAGCAGGGGGAGCCGGAGGACAGCGCCGACGTCATCGGTTTCGCCTTCGAGGCCGCCGCCGCGCGAGGCGCGACCGTGCGGGCCGTGCGCGCGTGGGCCCTGCCGACGGTCTTCACCTACAGCCCGGGCTCCATGGCGCTGGCCGACGAGGCCGGGGGCCTGGAGCAGTACGAGCGCAAGGCGCTGGGCGAGGCGCTCGGGCCCTGGCGCGAGCGCTTCCCCGACGTCCCGGTCGTCGAGCACGTGGAGATGGGCAGCGCGGGCCAGGTGCTGCTGTCGGTGGCCGAGGACGCCCAGCTGATGGTCGTCGGCCGCCGGGCCCGCCGTACGGCCGTCGGCGCCCGGATCGGGTCGGTGGCCCACGGCGTGCTGCACCACGCCGACTGCCCGGTGGCGGTGGTGCCGCACACCTGAGGGCTCCGGCGGCCCGGCACGGGTCCGGTGTGCCTGGCGCAGGTCCGGGGTGCCCGGCGCGGGCCCGGTGGTACCGGTGAGGTGGTACGGGTGAGGGACGGTGGTGGTACGGGTGAGGGCAGGTGGTACGGGTGGTGAGTGCCGTTGCGCGGCTCAGTCCTCCGTCGGCCGGAGGGTCTCGCGCGCCTTGGGCAGGACGGTGACGAGGTAGTCCTCGACGGCCGTGTCCAGGCCGATGTCGTGCTGGGCCCGCTCGGAGAGGTACCAGCGGTGCTCAAGCAGCTCGTGGTAGATCTCCGCCGGGTCCATCGCGCCGCGCAGCTCCACCGGCACGGCCCGCACGGTGGGCCGGAACACCTCGCGCACCCAGCGGTGGGCGAGGACCTCCGGCCGGGCCCCGAGGGGGTCGCCCGGGGCGTAGTCGTCCTGGGTGGCCATCCAGCTCTCGAGGTCGTTGAGCAGCCGCCTGGCCTGGTTCTCCTCGGTGTCCAGGCCGGTCAGGCGCAGCAGTTGGCGCTGGTGGTGGCCGGCGTCGACGACCTTGGGCACGAAGGTGACCGTGTCGCCGTTGGCGGCGTGCTCGATCTGCATCTCGGCCACGTCGAAGCCGAGGTCGTTGAGCCGCCGGATGCGGCGCTCGATGTAGTGGTACTTGCCGGCCGGGTAGACGGAGGTGCGGGTCAGCTCCTGCCACAGGGTGCGGTAGCGGGCGCAGATCTCGGTGCCGAAGTCGACCGGGTCGACGGAGGGGTGCAGCGCCCCGGACGCCTCCAGGTCGAGGAGTTCGCCGCTGATGTTGACCCGGGCCAGGTCGAGGTCGTAGTCGCGCTGCCCGTCGCTGAGCCGCGGGTGCAGGTCACCGGTCTCGGCGTCCACCAGGTAGGCGGCGTAGGCGCCCGCGTCGCGCCGGAAGAGCGTGTTGGACAGCGAGCAGTCGCCCCATGCGAACCCGGCCAGGTGCAGCCGGACCAGCAGCACCGCGAGGGCGTCCATCAGCCGGTGCATGGTCGCCGGGCGCAGCGTGGTCTCGAACATCGACCGGTACGGCAGTGACCCGCCGAGGTGCCGGGTGACCAGCACCGGTTCCAGCGCCTCGCCGGCGCCGTCCGTGCGGCCGGTGACGACGGCCAGCGCGTCCACCGCCGGGATGGCCAGCCGGTCCAGGTCCCGCAGCAGCTGGTACTCGCGCAGCGCGGGCCGCTCGGCCAGCTCCTTGACGGCGATGACCTCCTCCCCGGCACGCGCGTAGCGGACGACGTGCCGGGATATGCCGCGCGGCAGCGGCACGAGGTACTCCTCGGGCCACTGCTCCAGCGGTGTCTGCCAGGGCAGTTCGAGCAGGAGCGCGGGATGCTCCGGATTGGTGGCGCTGATCTGCAAGGCCATGCCCCGACTCTAGAACGGGCTCCGGGACTCCCGTTCCCGGGCCTCGGCCGCGGCGTCCTTCACCGGCCCGCGGTGCACGGGACCGTGCCCCGGGAGCAGGAGGTCGCCCTCCAGAGCGGCGAGGACGTCCAGCGAGGCCGCCGCCCGCGCCCGGTCGTGGTGGAACAGGCCGGGCAGCAGCTGCGGACCCCGCACCCGGGAGATGGCGTGCCCGGTCACCAGCGCGTCGCCGGAGATCACCACGCCCGCGTCGGGCAGGTGGTAGGCGCAGTGGCCGTCGGTGTGGCCCGGGGTGTGCACCGGCACGGGCCGGCCGGGCAGGTCGAGGGGCCCGTCGGCGGGGAAGGGGGCGGGCTCGGCCACCGGGTGCTGCCCGGTGCCGCCGGAGCGCAGCACGTGCGCCGTCCACGGCAGCACACCCGGCCGCCAGACGTTGCGCAGGATGCTGCCGACCGAGACCTGCTGGAGGAAGTCGCGCCGGGCGTGCGGTACTTCGGTCTCGTGCAGCAGTACCGGAGTGCCGTGCGCGGTCCGCAGGTACTGCGCGGAGCCCAGGTGGTCGCTGTGGGCGTGGGTGATCAGCACCGCCGTCACCGCCTCGGGTGAACTCCCGACGGTCGCCAAAGAGTCGAGCAGCAGCCCGCGGTCGGCGGGGAAGCCGGTGTCGACGAGGGTCACCGCGTCGCCGTCGGTGAGGATCACCCAGTTGGTGTGGTCTCCGTGCACCAGGTAGGTGCCGTCGGCCACTTGCTGCACGTCCGTGCTCATCGTCCTCCGCCTTCCAGGTCGGCCGGCCCCGCATACGACAGCCAACCAGATGCGGCACGGGCACGGCCGTCCGGCCCTCAGCGCACGCCGTGCGGCCCTCAGCGCACGCCGTGCGGCCGGAACTGGACGCTGATGCGGGGGCCCGCCGCCCGGGTGCTCTTGGGCACGCAGTGCTCCCAGGTGCGCTGGCAGGAACCGCCCATCACGATCAGGTCGCCGTGGCCCAGCGGACGGCGCACGGTGTTCCCGCCGCCCACCGGGCGCAGCAGCAGGTCGCGGGGCGCGCCGACCGACAGGATCGCGACCATCGTGTCCCGGCGCGCGCCCCGCCCGATCCGGTCCCCGTGCCACGCCACGCTGTCCCGGCCGTCGCGGTAGTGGCAGAGCCCGGCCGTGGTGAACGGCTCGCCCAGCTCACCGGCGTAGTGCGCGGACAGCGCGTCGCGGGCGTCGGCCAGCAGCGGGTCGGGCAGCGGGTCCCCCGCGCCGTAGAACGCGAGCAGCCGGGGCACGTCGACGACGCGCTCGTACATCGGACGCCGTTCCGCGCGCCACGGCACGTCCGCGGCCAGCCGCTCGAACAGCGCGTCGGCACCGTTCAGCCACCCGGGGAGCAGGTCGATCCAGGCCCCCGAGCCGAGGTGGGTGCGGCGCAGCCCGTCGAGCGGGCCGAGCCGGATCTCGTCGGTCTGGTCGAAGAGCGAGCCCTGGAGGTGCGTGGTCATGGAAACCAGCGTACTCCTTGTTCGAAAAGTTGTTCTATTCCGTGTTTCGGGGCTTGGTGTTGTGGCCTCGTCCCGCGCGGAGGGCGGCGCCACTTTCGATACGCCGGTGCATCCGATACATTCGCGCATCGAACGAAGCTGAGGAGCCCGCATCGAACGAAGCGGAGGGGCCGGGCATGGCGGTGGGTCCGACGACCGGGCGGGTGACCAGGCGGCGCGAGCGCACCCGCGCCAACCTCCTGGACGCGGCCTTCGAGGTGTTCGCCGCCAAGGGGTTCGGCCGTGTGTCGATCGAGGAGGTCTGCGAGGCGGCCGGCTACAGCCGAGGCGCCTTCTACTCCAACTTCGACAGCCTCGACGAGCTGTTCTTCGCCCTCTACCGGCAACGGGCCGACCTCATCGCCGAGCAGGTCGCCGACGCCCTCGCCTCCGACGGCCCCGACCTGGACGTGCCGGCCGCCGTGGACCGGGTCACCGAGGTACTGCTCCTGGACCGCGACTGGCTCCTGGTGAAGACGGACTTCCTGGTGCACGCCGCCCGTGACCCGCAGGTCGCGCGGACCCTGCTGGAGCACCGGGCCCGGCTCAGGCGGGCGGTCGCCGACCGGCTGGCCCGCGCCCGCGGGCACACGGCCCTGCCCGCCGTACTGGGCGGCACCGACGGCGCCGCGCACGCGGTGGTCGCGGCGTACGACGGGGTCACCACCCAGCTCCTCCTGGACCGGGACGTCGGGCACGCCCGGACCTGGCTGGGCCACCTGCTCACCGCGCTGCTCACCGACGGCAGCACACATCACTGACGGAACCGACGGAACCGACGGAACCGACGGAACCGACGGAACCGACGGAACCGACGGAACCGACGGAACCGACGGAACCGGCGGGACCGGCGGGACCGGCGGAACTCACGGAACTCACGGACATCGGGAAAGGACGGTCGTCATGGATGCCGACGTCATCGTGGTCGGAGCGGGCCTGGCGGGCCTCGTCGCGGCCCACGAACTGACCAGCCGGGGCCGGCGAGTCGCCCTGGTCGACCAGGAGAACGCCGCCAACCTGGGCGGACAGGCCTTCTGGTCCTTCGGTGGCCTCTTCCTCGTCGACTCGCCCGAGCAGCGCCGCCTCGGCGTCAAGGACTCCTTCGACCTGGCCTGGAACGACTGGCAGGGCAGCGCCGGCTTCGACCGGACCGAGGACGAGGACTCCTGGGCGGTGCGCTGGGCCAGGGCGTACGTCGAGTGGGCGGCGGGGGAGAAGCGGTCCTGGCTGGCCGGGCACGGCATCACCTTCCTGCCCACCGTCGGCTGGGCCGAGCGCGGCGACCTGCGGGCGGGCGGGCACGGCAACTCCGTGCCCCGCTTCCACATCGCCTGGGGCACGGGCACCGGCGTCGTCGAGCCGTTCGTGCGCCACGCGAAGCAGGCCGTGCGCGACGGGCTGCTCACCGTCCACCACCGCCACCGCGTCGACCACCTCGTCGTCGAGGGCGGCACGGTGCGCGGCGTGCGCGGCACGGTCCTCGCCGAGGACCACGCGCCCCGCGGCGTCGCCTCCAGCCGGGAGGCGGCCGGCGCGTTCGAACTCACCGCGCAGGCCGTGGTCGTCACCTCCGGCGGCATCGGCGCCGACCACGACACCGTCCGCCGGCACTGGCCCGCACGCCTCGGCACGCCGCCCGCCGAGATGGTCACCGGCGTACCCGCGTACGTCGACGGACGCATGCTCGGCATCAGCGCCGAGGCCGGCGCCCGCCTGGTCAACCGCGACCGGATGTGGCACTACACCGAGGGCCTGCGCAACTGGGACCCGATCTGGCCCGGCCACGGCATCCGCATCCTGCCCGGACCGTCGTCCATGTGGTTCGACGCCCTCGGCCGCCGGCTGCCCGAGCCGTACCTGCCCGGCTACGACACCCTCGGCACGCTCCGGCACCTGCGCACCGCCGAGGGCCTGGCCGGGCACGACCACTCCTGGTTCGTGCTCACCCGGCGGATCGTCGAGAAGGAGTTCGCGCTCTCCGGTTCCGAACAGAACCCCGACATCACCGCCAAGGACCGCGCGGGATTCCTGCGCACCCGCCTCCTCGGCAAGGGCGCCCCGGGCCCGGTCGACGCCTTCCTGCGCAAGGGTGCCGACTTCGTGACCGCGCCGAACCTCGAGCAACTCGTCGACCGGATGAACGGCCTGACCGACGAACCGCTCCTGGACGCCGCCGCACTGCGGCGCCAGATCGAGGCCCGCGACCTCCAGCTGGCCAACCCGTACGCCAAGGACGCCCAGGTTCAGGGCATCCGCAACGCCCGCCGCTACCTCGGCGACCGCCTCGGCCGGGTCGCGACGCCGCACCGCATCCTCGACCCGGCGGCGGGGCCGCTGATCGGCGTCAAGCTGCACATCCTCACCCGCAAGACGCTCGGCGGCATCCAGACCGACCTCGACTCCCGCGCTCTCGGCGCGGACGGAACCCCCGTCGAGGGCCTGTACGCGGCCGGCGAGGTGGCCGGCTTCGGCGGGGGAGGGGTGCACGGATACAACGCGCTGGAGGGGACCTTCCTCGGCGGCTGCCTGTTCTCGGGCCGGGCCGCGGGCCGGGCGGCGGCCCGGCAGACCGGCTGAAGGGCAGATCGGCGGACCGGCCGACCGGCAGACCGGCCGAACGGCCGAACGGCGGACCGGCAGACTGGCGGACTGGCGGACCGGGGCGGCGCGCCGCCCCGGTCTCACTCCTCGCCGAGGAGACGGAGCAGCACGGCGGCCTGACTCTCGCCCGGCGACTTCGACGCCGTCAGCAGCGTCACGTCGCCCTCGCGCGCCAGTTCCCGGACGTGTGCCAGGAGTTCGGCCGCCTCCGGCGCGCCCAGCTCCGCCTCGTACCGCTCGGCGAACTGCGCGAAGGAACCCTCCCCCGCGTGGTACCAGCGGCGCAGCCCGGTGGACGGGGTGAGCCCCTTGGGCCATTCGTCCACGTGCGCCGCGTCCTTCGCCACGCCGCGCGGCCACAGCCGGTCCACCAGGACCCGTACGCCGTCCTCGGCTTCGGGCGGGTCGTAGATGCGGCGCACTCGCACGGTCATGACCGGACCCCTTCCTGGTGACGTCCTGCGTGACGTTCCGCGCGATGTCCTGCGCGATGTCCTGCGTGACGGCGGCTGAGCAGGCCGTCGGTACTGCCTCGAGCCTACGTCGCCCGGACGCCCGTGTCCGGCTCAGCGGGCGCGTCGGCGCGCGGCCTCGCGCCGCTTGAGCGCCCGGCGTTCCAGTTCACCGGTCCCGCCCCAGACGCCGAGGGTCTGCCCGGTGTCGAGCGCCCAGCGAAGACACTGCTCCTGGACCGGGCAGGCCCGGCAGACCGCCTTCGCCTGCTCGGTCTGCAGGGCGGCCGGACCGGTGGTGCCGATCGGGAAGAAGAGGTCGGGGTCCTCCGTGCGGCATGCGGCGTGCTCTCGCCAGTCGTCCATGAAAGTCACCTGCGATCGGTATCGTTCGCGTCCTCGTGGATGGCCTGTTCCGCTGCGGGTGACCTGTCGAGCGCGGGGCGAAACAGGCGGACGGGCCGTGCGGTGCCGCGGGGTGCCGTGCGGTTACCGGCCCAGCGCCTCGGCCGCCGCCGTCACCACCGCGTCGGCCACCGCGGCCAGTGCCGGGGAGTCGAGCTTCCACTGCTGCCAGTAGAGCGGCACGTCCACCGCGAGGTCCGGGGCGAAGTCCACGAGCCGGCCGGTGCGCAGCAGGGGCTCGGCCTGCGGCTGCGGCACCATGCCCCAGCCCAAGCCGGCGGCGACGGCCTCGACGAAGCCCTCCGAGGTCGGCACGTAGTGCCGTGCGCCGCTCGCGCCGCTGTGCCCGAGCCGCCGGGCGAAGCCGTCCTGGAAGTCGTCGCGCCGGTCGAAGACCACCACGGGCGCCCCGGCGATCACCTCGCGCGGCGGCCCGTCCAGGTGCCGGGCGGCGAACTCCGGGGCGGCGCACGGGAGATACCGCATCCGGCCCAGTGGGCTGACCGTGCAGCCCGGCACCGGTTCGGGCGACGACGTCACCGCCGCCATCACCACCCCCTCCCGCAGCAGCGTCGCCGTGTGCCCCTCGTCCTCGCGGCGCAGCTCGAAGCAGAGCCGGGGATCCCGGGGGAGGCGGGTGAGGGCGGGCAGGAACCAGGTCGCCAGCGAGTCCGCGTTCACCGCGACCGACACCCGGGTCGGCTCGCCCTGCTCCCTCAGTCCCAGCTCGGCGGACGCGTCCCGCTCCAGCCGCGCCACCTGGCGGGCGAGCCGCACCAGCACCGCACCCGAGTCGGTGGCCCGCACCGGCTTGGTGCGCAGCAGCAGGACCCGCCCGGTGCGCTGCTCCAGGGCCTTGACCCGCTGGCTCACGGCGGACGGCGTCACGTGCAGCGCGGCGGCCGCCGCGTCGAACGTGCCCTCGTCCACCACGGCCAGCAGGGTCCGCACCTGGTCGAGCGGCAGGTCCGCGAAGACCGCGGTCCCGTTCCGGTTGCCGCTCGTGGGCTTCTTCTGGTTGTTGTCCGTGATCCTCACAAACGCTAATGATACGTAAGAATCTTTAGCTGTACGATCGGTGGTCGCCCGCTTAGCTTCGCAGGTATGACCAACGCGCTCACCGCCGCTGCCGCGGGCTTCGGCACCGGCCTCTCGCTCATCGTCGCCATCGGTGCCCAGAACGCCTTCGTCCTGCGCCAGGGGATCCGACGCGACGCCGTCCTCGCCGTCGTGGGCATCTGTGCGCTGTCCGACGCCCTGCTCATCGCCCTGGGTGTCGGCGGGGTCGGCGCGGTGGTGGTGGCCTGGCCGGGTGCGCTGACCGCGGTCGGCTGGATCGGCGGTGCCTTCCTGCTCTGCTACGGGGTGCTGGCCGCCCGGCGCGTCCTCAGGCCGTCCGGCGTGCTGCGGGCGGACGGCGACGCGGCGGGGTCGCGCCGCCGCGCGGTCCTCACCTGTCTCGCGCTGACCTGGCTCAACCCGCACGTCTACCTCGACACCGTGTTCCTGCTCGGCTCCGTCGCCGCCGACCGGGGCGCGCTGCGGTGGACCTTCGGTCTGGGAGCCGTCTGCGCCAGCCTGGTGTGGTTCGCCGCGCTGGGCTTCGGCGGCCGTTACCTCGGCAGGTTCCTGGCCCGGCCCGCGGCCTGGCGGGTGCTCGACGGGCTGGTCGCCGCCACCATGATCGCCCTCGGTGTCTCACTCGTCGCCGGGGCCTGAGCCGCCGGTTCCCGCACGCGGGCCCACCCTGCTCGAACGGAGCTGCGATAGTGATGCCCGCGACAGAAGAAGATGTATCGAGCACGTAGGAAGCGCGTGGACATCAGCGAGAGCAGTGGCGAGAGCGGTACCGAACCGGCGGGTACCGCGTCGGCGGACACCGGACCGGCGGGCGGCGGACCGCCGGGCTCCGCGTCGTCGGGGGCCGGCGGACCGGTCGCGGAGGAGTCCGTCGCCGACGCGTCCGTGCGGCGCGGCTGGCGCCGCTGGGCGATGGACACCCGCCCCCTGCGCCGCCCGGCCTACCGCAGGCTGTGGTCCTCGACTGTCGTCACGGCCGTGGGCAGCCAGCTCACCGCGGTCGCCGTGCCCAAGCAGATCTACGACATCACCGGCTCCTCGGCCTGGGTCGGCGCCGCGAGCCTCGCGGGCCTGCTGCCGCTGATCGTGTTCGCGCTGTGGGGCGGCGCGGTGGCCGACACCATGGACCGCCGCAAGCTGCTGCTCATCACCAACACGGGCATCGCGGTCACCTCCCTGCTGTTCTGGATACAGGCGGTGACCGGACTGGAGTCCGTGGCGGCCCTGATGCTGCTGCTCGCCCTGCAACAGGCCTTCTGGGGCCTGAACGCCCCGGCCCGCAACGCCTCCATCGCCCGTCTGGTCCCCGAGGACGAGCTGCCGGCCGCCAACGCCCTCGGCTCGACCGTCATGCAGACCGGACAGGTGGTCGGGCCGCTGCTGGCGGGCGCGCTCATCCCGGTGATCGGGCTGGCCGAGCTGTACCTGATCGACGCGCTGGCGCTGTGCGTCACCGTGTGGGCGGTCTACAAGCTGCCCGCCCTCCCGCCGCTTGCCGGGACCGCGGTCCGGCGCGCCGGGGTGCGCGAGATCGTGGCCGGCTTCCGCTACATCGCCGGGCACAAGGTGCTGCTGCTGTCCTTCCTGGCCGACATCGTCGCCATGGTCCTCGGCATGCCCCGCGCCCTGTTCCCGCAACTCGCCGCCGAGACCTACGCCCCCTACGGCGAGGGACTCGCCCTCGGTCTGCTCTTCGCGGCGATCCCCGTCGGCGCGGTGGCCGGCGGGCTGTTCTCCGGCACCTTCTCGCGGGCCCGCCGGCACGGCTGGATGGTGATCGGCGCGGTCGTCGTCTGGGGCGCCGCCATCGCGGGCTTCGGGCTGAGCGGCAGCCTGTGGCTCGCGGTGGCGTTCCTGGCCGTGGCGGGCGTCGCCGACATGGTCTCGATGGTCTTCCGCGGGGCGATCCTGCTGTCCGCGGCGACCGACGAGATGCGCGGACGCATGCAGGGCGTGTTCACCGTCGTCGTGGCGGGCGGCCCGCGGCTGGCCGACGTCCTGCACGGCAGCGCGGGCTCCGCGGCCGGAGCACGCGAGGCGGTGACCGGCGGCGGCCTGCTCGTCGTCGCCGTCATGCTGGTCCTCGCCGCCGCGATGCCGGCCCTGCGCCGCTACCGGGTCTGAGACGGCTCGTGCGCGGGTCTGAGACGGCTCGCGCGCGGGTCTGAGACGACTCGCGCACGGGTCTGGGACGACTAGCGCCGGCGGCCCGGGGACGCCCTGCGGATCTTCGGCGCCGGGCCGGGCCTCTCACAGGGCGCCGCGACCGTGCAGGGCGTAGTGCTCCATGAGCCGCCCGCGCGTGGTCTCCAGGCGGTGCGCGAGGATTTCGGCGACCGACCGCACCAGGACGATGCCCAGCCGGGGGTCCTCCTCGCAGAGCGCGAGCACCGAGGACGCGTCGAACTCGTAGGCGCGCACCGGGCTGAACGCCTCGGCGCCGAAGTCCCACTCGTAGGGCGGGAACAGCCACGACCAGCCGAGCAGGTCGCCCACGCCGAGACTGGCGACCGTGACCCGCTGCACGGCCGTCACCTGCTGGGTCAGCGAGACCGCGCCGGAGCGGATGACCCAGAAGCGGTCGGCCCTCTCGCCCGCCTCGAAGATCCGGTCGTCCTCCGGGAAGGAAACCTCCCGGGCGAGCGCCGTCAGTCGCTCGCGCTGGGGAAGGGGGAGGGCGGTCAGGAGTTTGATCGCTTTGGTCATGGCACGGGGCTCCTCGCCGGCGATTCGGTTCCGGGGCTTTCCCTATGCCCATTTCAGTCGCTGCCGGCGTCCTGAGCACCTCGGCGGTCGGCGGATCCCGTACGAATTCCGTGCCGAAGCGGGGGACGCCGGTCCGCGGGCGTGAAAAAGCCCTGGCCGGACGGGGGAGGCCGGCCAGGGCCGCAAGCGGTGGCCGCGGAGGACATCCCGGTCGACCCCGCCACCACGTATGGATGAACGCTAAACCATCTCGGTCGGTTCCGTGAACCCCGGCCGGTGCGAGTGAGCCGTCTCACCTCCCCGCCGCACGGTGCCCTTCCGCTCCTCCGCTCCTCCGCCCTTCCGTCCCTCCGCCCCGTCGGCCCCTGCCGTCGGCCCTCAGCCGTCGTCGCCGTCGGCGCAGCCTCCGTCGCCCTCCGCCACGACCCTGATCGTCTCCAGGGCCGGGTCGCTGGGGTCCGGCAGGTACATCCCGGCCTCCAGGCCACTCGCCAGATACCGCAGGACGGGCTCGGCCAGCCGCTCACCGGGGAGAACGGCCGGGATGCCGGGCGGGTACGGAGTGACCATCTCCGCCGCGATCCGGCCGGCCGCCCGCTCCAGCGGCACGTCCTCGGTGGGCCCGAAGAACGCGTCCCGCGGCAGCCGCGCCTGAGGCATCCGCAGCTCCGACGGCGGGGGCACCTCGACCCGCGGGCCGCCGGCCAGGCCGGGGGCGGCGCGGGCGAGGTCCTTCAGCGCGGCGAGCAGTTCGTCCGCCGTGTCCCGGTCGTCGCCGTGGGTGAGCTGCGCACCGATGCGGCGGTGGTCGGTCACGTGCGCGACCACACCGCGCTCGGCCCGCAGCCAGTCGGCCGCCCGGAAGCCCGAGACGCCGAGCCCGGAAAGGTCGATGACGACGGGCAGCGGGTCGAAACCGTGGGCCGCGCCGGGACCGCAGAAGTCGTCCCGGTCGTTGACGTGCATGCCGTCGATCTCCTCGATCGCCGCGCGCACGCCCGCCGCCAGCTCCAGCGCGCCGCCCACCAGTTCGTGCCCGCGCAGCACCATCTGCCGGCGCCAGCCGTCGAGACCGGCGAAGATCAGTGCCGACGGGCTGGTGGTGCCCAGCAGGTCCGCCCGCATGCCGAGGAGCTTCGGCGGCACCAGGTCACCGCGGAGATGGAAGACGGACCCCTGCTCCAGTCCGCTGCCCATCTTGTGGATGCTGGTCACACAGATGTCGGCGCCCGCGTCCATCGCCCAGGACGGCAGGTCCGGGTGGAAGGGCAGATGCGCTCCCCACGCCTCGTCGACGATCAGCGGTGCCGAACGCCGGTGGCAGACCTCGGCGACCGCCCGCAGGTCGGCGCTCGCACCGTACGGCGTCGGGCTCGTGACCAGGGCGCCCTTGGCGTCCGGGCAGGCGGCGAACGCCCTCTCGAACTCCTCGGCGGACGGCGGATGGGCCAGATGCCGCTCGGCGTCCCAGCGGGGCTCCACCCACACCGGCTCGATGCCGGACAGGATCAGCCCCGAGACCACGGACTTGTGGGCGTCCCGGCCGATCAGCAGTTTCTCGTGCGGCCCCGCCACCGCCAGCATCGCCGCCTTCACCGACAGGGAGCTGCCGCACGTCGAGAAGAACGTGTGATCGGCGTGGACGGCGTCCGCCATCAGGTCCTGTGCGCGTTGCAGCACCCGTCCCCGGGTGAGCCGGTCGTCCAGTCCCGCCGTGACCAGTACGTCCCCGAGGAAGACGGCGTCGCCCAGCACCTCGCGCACCGCCGGGTCGGCTCCGCGCGCCTGCTTGTGCCCCGGCGGCGTGAACGCCAGCCGTCCCTCGCGGCGGTACTCGGCAAGGGCCTCCAGGACCGGTGCCCGGGTGTGGTCGACTGTCATGCCGACCCGGTTTCCCGCCCGGCACCGCGTCAATCCGACCGCGTTGCTCCGGCCGCTTCGGTCCGCTGCGTCAATCCGGCCGTGTCAATCCGGCCGTGTCGGTCCGGTGGCGTCGAACCGGCTGCGTCGAACTGGCCGCGTCGGACCGGCCGCCTCGATCCGGCCCGCGGCCCTTCACACCGAGTCGTGCCCCGGGGTGAGCACCTCGTCGAGGACCCGCAGCACCGCCTCGTACGCCACCGCCCGTACGGCGGCATCCCGGGAACCCTCCTGGTCGGTCGGCCGCAGCTCCTCGCTCCTGGCCCGCCAGACCCGTCGCTCCTCCAGTGCACGGGCCCTCGCCCGGTGCATGCGGCGCAGCAGTTCGTCCGAGTCCACAACATCCGTCATACGGTCCGCGTACCCCCGCGCGGCGCCCGGATGGCCGTTGGGCCGAAGGGAGGGCCGGAGGTTTGCGGTCACCGGCACCGGTGAGCCGGAAGTGACGGGGAGGCACGGCGCCCACACGCCGTGCGAACCGGCCGGACACGGCTCGTGCAACCGATGAGGGAGCTGACGGATGTCTGACAGGAACACGATCGACCCCGTCGCGGCGCGGCGCGGTGCGGACCGGCACCGGCCCTGCTGCCCCCGCCGCCCCGCCGACGCCCGCAGGGCCGTCGAACGGGCCGTCACCGGCCGCCGCGACACCGGCGGCGGGGGATCGTGCGACGCGGACGCGATGCCGGACGCCGTGTCGGACGCCGTACTCGTCGCCTCGGAGCTGACCACCAACGCGATCCTGCACGGCGGCGGCATCACCGACTTCCGGGTCGAGGTCGAGGGCCTCGGCGTGCGCCTCTCGGTCTGCGACCGCAGCCACGACCTGCCGGTGGCCGTGCCGCCGACCGACGAGTGGGGCCGGCGCCGCCCCGGCGGCCGGGGCTGGCCGATCGTCTGCAGGCTGGCACGCGACGTACGGGTGGCAGATCTTCCCTCGGGAGGCAAGTGCATCACCGTGCTCGTTCCGCTGTCCTGATGACTTTGCGAAAAGCGGTGTTTGCACCCCCGGCACAGGGGCAGTCGCAGAATCGTGCTTCGGACCGGAGGCGCAGCAGCGGGAGCGGTAACGGCTGCTCGGTACTCCGGGTCCCCCGGGGTGACCCGGACAGGCGTCCGTTCCCGCGGAAAGTCCCCTGAGACCACCGTTCAGGAGCGAATCCGCATGCTCACAGAAACGCCCACCACCCGTCCCGGAACGCCGGAGGCCACCACGGCCGCCGCAGGCCCCGCCCACCGCCGGCACGACGACGCCCCCGACACCATGGCACTCTTCGGCCGCCTCGCGGACCTGCCGGAGGGGCCCGAGCGGGAGGCGCTGCGCGACGAACTCGTCACGGTCTGGCTGCCCATGGCCCACCGCATCGCCGGCCGCTTCCGCGACCGCGGCGAATCCCTTGAGGACCTGCGCCAGGTCGCCGCGCTCGGCCTGGTGAAGGCCATCGACCGCTTCGACCCGGAGCGGGGAGCCTTCGAGAGCTACGCCGTCCCCACCATCACCGGCGAGGTCAAGCGCCACTTCCGGGACCGGATGTGGGCCCTGCGGGTGCCCCGCAGGGTCCAGGAACTGCGCAACAAGGTGCGCGTCGCCCGGCGCGAACTCACCCAGCACCCCGGGAGCCCCGAACCCTCGGTGGCCGCCCTCGCCGCACACACCGGACTCACCGAGGACGAGGTCGGCGCCGGCATGGAGGCGCTGGAGAGCTTCAGCACCCTGTCGCTGGACGCCGAACTGTCGGCCGGCGACGACGGCTACAGCCTCGCTGACACGCTCGGTGCCGCCGACGCCTCCTACGACACCGTCATCGACCGCGAGTCCGCCAAGGAGGGCCTGCGCCGGCTGCCCGAGCGCGAGCGCGCCATCCTCTACATGCGGTTCTTCGAGGACATGACGCAGAGCCGGATAGCGGACCAGCTGGGCATCTCGCAGATGCACGTCTCGCGGCTCATCAGCCGCAGCTGCGCCCGCGTCCGCGACGAGGCGACGGGACAGCGGACGGTGCGCACCTGACCCCCGGGGCCACCGCCACCGGCACCGACCGGCAGGCACCGGCACGAACCAGTACGAGAGAGGGCCCGAAGGCATGCTGACGCCCGATCCCGCGCTGCTGCGCGGACTTCTGGAGGAGTACGAGGCGGCCGCCGCGAACGAGCCGGCCGACCCGACGGGCGCACCGGGCCCGCGGACCCGGGACCTGGCCTACACCCTGTGCGTGTCGACCGGCACGCGTGACGTGGGCCGGGCCGTGGCGGCCGCCCGGCTCCAGCTCGCGGACGGGGCGACGCGGGCCCGGGTGCCGTCGCGGCCCACTATCCAGGCGAAGGCACCGATGCACGCGCCCGCCGGCACGGCGGACTGACCGGACTGACCGGAGGAAGAAACTGGCCGGACTGGCCGGACTGACCGGAGGCAGAAGAGGGGCGCGCGACGGGCCCGAGCGGGTCCGCGGAGGAGTGCGCGGGCACGGTGCCCGTATGCCGTCGGACGGTGTACGGGCAGCCGCGCGCCCGCCTCCCGCGGGTGCTGCCGGGGCGGGGAAGACCGGCGACCCGCTCCACTCCCTGCTGTCCGCGCACCGGCGCCGGGTCTGAGCCGCGCGGCACGGGGAACACGGGGCGGATGAACGAACACGAGATTCCTCCGCCGGACGGACGTCCCGTGGACGTCTACCTCGACCTCCTGCGCGTGCGCATGCCGAACGACGACTACCAGCTGCTGCTCAGCGTGGTGGAACCGGTCCTCCAGGCGATCGACGAGCAGCAGATGCCGACCATCGACTTCTCCCTGGACGGGGACAGCGCCGAGGCGCTGCCCCAGATGATCAGGGACGAGGCCGCGCTGGTCATCGCCACCGCGGTCACCGGCCGCCTCGACAACGAGGTCGTCGAGATCAGCACCGACGAGACCGGCCCCGTCCGGGTCGTCACCGACGCGGCCACCGCCTCCGACCCCGAACGGCTCGGCGAGATCGCCGACTACCTGAAGGAACGCCACCGGCAGAACGAGGAACTGCGCGGCATCGCCGAGGCCAGCGGCCTGCCGAGCGACTTCTGACGGTCAGCGCTTCGGCGCCCGGACCGGCACGTCCAGCGGCCGGGCGAGGCCGACCACGGCCTCGTCCAGTCGCTCCAGGTGCCGCAGGACCCGGCCGGTGATACGCCCGTAGCGCGGCGTTCCGCCCGCGTCCGGCTCCAGCAGCGAGGCGATGCTCGGCCCGGTCTCCACCTCGGTCCGGGCGTCGTCGTCGGCGACGCGGGCGGCGATCGCCCCGATGTTGCGCACCGTGCGGCGCACCGCCCCGCGCAGCCGCGGATCGGCCGCGATCGACGGGTGGGTGGGCAGCAGCTCGGCCGTCGCGGCCAGCGACCGGGCGTGGTACGCGCAGGTCTCCAGCAGCGCGACCACGTACTGGGCCGTGTCGCGCCGGGTGCGCAGCGGCGTGATCGGATGGGTGAGCGGCTGGGTGGCCGCCCGCAGATCGCCCAGGGCCTGGTCCAGCTCCCGCGCCGTGTCCAGCAGGTCGGCCGCGGTGCCGCCGCTGAGCTGGTCGACGGCGCCCTCCGTGACGTCCGTCAGCCGATCGAGGACGGTGCCGAGCAGTTCGTTGGTCCGCCGGTCGGTCCGTATCGGCAGCACCAGCGCCGCCGCGACGATCCCGCAGACCGCGCCGAGCACCGTCTCCTCCACGCGCAGCAGCAGCACCGACATGCTGTAGGTGTGCAGCAGGGTGTACAGCAGCCCGAGCATCGCTGTGACGAAGAACGACATCAGCGTGTACGACAGCGGCGCCGTGTAGAACATCGCGAAGATCAGCACCAGCACCAGGGCGAACGCGGTCCAGGTGTGGTTGCCCGCCACGCCGGCCAGCACGATGCCGGCCACCACCCCGAGGACGGTGCCCAGTACGCGGCGGTAGCCCTTGACCAGGATCTCGCCGGTGGACGCGGTGTTGATGAAGACGATCCAGCAGGTCAGGACCGCCCAGTACCAGCGCTGCGTGGACAGCAGCTCCCCGCCGACGATGGCGAGTGAGGACCCCACCGCCACCTGTACCGCCGCCCGCGTGGTGGGCCGCCGCAGGCCGGTCTCCGTCTCCTCGGCCGCGGCCTCCTCGCCGGCGTCGATGGCGGCGTCCTCGGCGTCCAGCTCCTCCCGGGAGCGGGCCGTCGCCGGCGAGTCGTCCGACTCGTCCTGCGGCCCGTCCAGAGCCATCCGCAGACCCATGACCGCCCGCGCGCTCTCACCGATACCGCGGAACACGTCCTGGACGGCCGGGGTCGCCTCGGGCAGGTTCTCCTCGTCCCGGTAACCGAGCAACCGGTTGCGCAGGTGGGACAGCGCGGTACCGCGCGCCTCGGCGGGCGGCCGCAGCACCAGGGCACGCAGCGCCCCGAGATCGCGGCGCAGGATCTCCGTGGCCTCGCCCGGCGCGGGTGAGCGGCCCACCGACGGGGCGGGCGCGCCCGGCAGGTGCAGGGTGAGGGTGTCCGCCCGCTCGGCGCTGCGCGCGGTCAGCAGCAGCAGGCCGAGGCGTTCGGCGGCGATCTCGGCGTCCGCGACGCGCCGCTGCACCAGCCGTGCCGTGGAGGCGTCCGGCGTGCCCTCCTCCAGCCGGGACTGGATCATCAGCGCCGTCTCGTGCAGGCGCGCGGTGCCGTCCCGCAGCCGCTCCAGAACCTTCTCGATGTCGTCGGGCCCGGCGTCGAGCAGCTCGGCCTGCGTCGCGATCAGCCGGCCCAGCCGGGCCCGGAACGCCTGCCGCAGCCGCCGCAGGATCCGCGCCGGGGTCGCCGGGACGACCGCGAAGCGCACCACCGCACTGGACGCGAACGCCACCGCGATGGCGGCCCACAGGCCCGGCAGCCCCGACACCTTCGCGTCGACGAACAGCGACACGAAGTACACCTGGAAGCCGATCAGCCCCAGCGCCGTGCCGCGGTCGCCGAAGCGGCGGACGAAGACCGCGCTGAAGATCAGGACGACGAAGACGGCGTCACCGACGACGACCCGCGAGGCGAGCAGCGAACTCAGCGACACCGAGGCCAGCGCCACGGGCAGCCCGAGGGCCAGCGTGACGGCCTGCGGACCCAGCTCCTTCTCGCGGATGGCGAAGGTGGCGACCATCGCCGTCATGGCGCCCGCCACCAGATGTTTGACGTCCACGCCGGACAGGGCGAGCACCGCCAGGGTGAGTGCGATGGCGCCCACCGTCCGCAGTCCGGCCGTCAGCCGCAGCAGCCCGGGGTCGGACGCGGCGGCGTGGTCCCGCAACCGTGTCCGCACCGAGCGTCCCGCTGCCTTCACGCCGCCGTACACTCTCCCGATTCACAGCCGATGCCCGGCCCGTTCACGCCGAGATCCACTTCTCAGCATGTCATGCCCCGCACCGGTACCGGCCGCCGGGTCAGCGTGCCGCCCGGTCCGCCTCCTCGACCCGCTCCCGCAACTGCTCCGGGGTCAGGTAGGCGTCGGTGTACTCGAAGTCCTTCAGCTTGGCGGGTTTGCGGGCCTGGAACCCGGTGCGGACGAAATCGTCGCCCGCCACCGCGTTGAGCGCCCAGTTCGCCGCCACCCGGGCCTTGGCGACGCCCGTGCGCAGCGCCGACCAGTGGTAGCCCCGGGCCACCGCCTGCGCGGGCAGCCCCTTCAGTTCCACGCCGAGCGGCTTGGAGACGGCGTCGGTGCCGCCGAGGTCGACGACGAGCCCCAGGTCCTTGTGGACGTACGGCCGCATCGGCTGGTTGCGCAGGGTGGCGATGAGGTTCTCGGCGACGTGCCGGCCCTGCCGCATGGCGTGCTGCGCGGTGGGCGGGCAGACCGCGCCCTCCTGGCCCTTGGCCAGGTCCGGCACGGCCGCGGAGTCGCCCAGCGCGAACACCCCGTCGTGGTCCGGCAGGCACATCTCGGCGGTGACCGCCAGCCTGCCCTTGACCGTCTCCGCGCCGAGCGTCGCCATGAGCGGGCTCGCCACCACGCCCGCCGTCCAGATCAGCGTGCGGGTGGGCACCACCCGGCCGTCGGTGAAGGTGACCTCCTCCGGTCCGGCCTTGTCGATGGAGACGCCGAGCGAGATCTCGATGCCGCGCCGCGTCAGCACCTCCTGCGCGTCCCGGCCGAGCTTCTCGCCCAGCTCGGGCATGAGCTTCGGCGCGATGTCGATCAGATGCCACTTGATGAGGCTCGGGTCGAGGCGGTTGTAGCGCTTGACGGCCGCGTGCGTCAGCCGCTGCAGACAGGCGGCGGTCTCGGTGCCCGCGTAGCCGCCGCCGACCACCACGAACTGCAGCCGCGAGGCCCGTTCGGCCGGGTCCTGGCTGGCGTCGGCCAGGTCCAGCTGGGAGATGACGTGGTCGCGGATGTACGCGGCCTCCGCCAGCGTCTTCATGCCGAAGGCGTTGTCGGTGAGCCCCGGGATGTCGAACGTGCGGGTGATGCTGCCCGGGGCCAGCACGATGTAGTCGTACGGCTCGTCGACGATCCGGCCCGTGATGGTGCGCACCACGCAGATCTTGGCCTTGAGGTCGACGCCGATGGCGCCGCCCGGAATGATCCGCGTGCGGTAGCGGCTGCTGCGGCGCAGGGAGAGCGCGATCGACTGGGGGGTGAGCACCCCGGAGGCGACCTGGGGCAGCAGCGGCAGATAGAGCTGGTAGGAGAACGGCGTCACCAGGGTGACGTCGGCTTCGTGGGGGGAGAGCTTCCGTTCCAGCCGTCGGACGCACTCCACGCCGGCGAAACCTGCGCCGACCACCAGGATCCTGGGTCGTGTCACGGTGTTCATCCCTTTCTGCGGCTCCGGGCGGTCAGCCGCGAACGCCCTTCGCCTGCCCCTGGATCGCTGCTTCGCACCTCGTCGATCCCATCGCGCCCGAGCCCTTGTGGCCAGCCGGGTGCGGCAGGCAGGCGACCCGTCCTGATCACCACCATGCCCGGCCCGGGCCCCGAGCGCACCGGCCGGGAGCGGGGCGACGGTGAATTTCCCGCGGTCACCCGGGCACCGACGCGAGCTTTCCCGCGAGCAGGCGGGCGGGGTCCGAGTGCTGCCGGTCCCGGATGACCGGGGCCCGCCGGCATCGGCGCGGGTGGCCGCCACCCATCCGGTGCTCCCGGGTTCGGTGGCGCCGGGCTCCAGGCGGCGAGGGGGCCGGTGCGGGAGCAGGGGGAGCGGCCGGTGCCGGTGGTGCTGGGGTAGGGGCGCCAGGGGTGG
>NZ_JACBYP010000106.1 GCF_018982965.1 Streptomyces mayonensis
CTCATGCGACACCCCCCGCGCCACCTTCCGTGTTCAGGACGTTTAGCCGCGGCCGCGGCCGCGGCCCGTCCGGCACGTCACCGGCCCCTGTGCCGGTTCGCACACCCCCCGGGCGATTCCACCGTGCCCGCGGGCCGTTCCTGACCGCCGGTCACCCCGGCCCCCCCCTGCCGATCGGCAGCGGGGGGGCGCGGGCGCCCCCGGGGCCCGCCCCCCCCCCCCCGGGGGGCCCGGGGGGCCGGGGCGGGGGCGCCCCACCCGGGGGGCCCGGCGGGCCGCCCCCCCCGGCCCCCCCCCCGGCCGACCGGCCCGCGGAGGCAGTCCGGCGCCCTCCCCGCGCCGTACGCCACCGGGGGCCGGTGCCCGTGGCGACGAGGCGGTGCGCCGGCGCCCGCCGTGCGTCGTGGTGCTTCGTCCGTCCATGGTGCTGGTTCCTCCTTGCGGCCCTGGGAGTGGGGGAGGAGCGACAAGCCTTGAACCAGTGGGAGCGCTCCCATAGTGAAGAGAGGGGGTTGGGCGGTCAAGATGTGTGAAGAGTCGAAAATATTCGACGGGCCGACCCGGAGAAAGTCGGTTACTCCTCTGTTCTTTGCCGTCACTTGGCGCTACCTTCGCTGCACCAGTGGGAGCGGTTCCATCAGTCGACGCGCCTGTCACGGCGCGCCCGAACTGCAAGGAGTCGCTCATGCGACACCCCCCGCGCCACCTTCCGTGTTCAGGACTTTTAGCCGCGGCCGAGGCCGCTGCCCGTCCGGCACGTCACCGGCCCCTGTGCCGGTTCGCACACCCCCCGGGCGATTCCACCGTGCCCGCGGGCCGTTCCTGACCGCCGGTCACCACGGCACCCCCATGCCGATCGGCAGCGGGCCGCGCGGACGGACGCGCGGCCCGGAACGACAGCACCCGCACCCCCACGAGAGAAGGAACCCGCACTCATGACCCGTACCAGAACCGCGATGCTCGCCGCCCTGACGCTGGTCGCCGGGGCATCCGGCACGGCGCTGGCCGCCCAGACGGCGACCGCCGGGGCCGCGGCCCCCGCCTGCACGGTCGACTACGAGGTGCAGAACGACTGGGGCAGCGGCTTCACCGCCGCCGTGACCGTCACCAACAACGGTGCCGCCACGTCCGACTGGTCGCTGGGGTGGACGTACGCCGGCAGCCAGAAGGTCACCAGCAGCTGGAACGCGAAGGTCAGCCAGAGCGGTGCCGCCGTCACCGCGGCCAACGAGTCCCACAACGGCACGCTGTCCACGGGCGGTTCGGCGACCTTCGGTTTCCAGGCCACCTACAGCGGCGGCAACGCGGTCCCGGCCGCCTTCACCCTCAACGGTGTGACCTGCAACGCCGACGGCGGTTCCACCGATCCCACCGACCCCACGGACCCGACCGATCCGACGGACCCGACCGACCCCGCCGGCCCGTCCGCCCGGGTGGACAACCCCTATGACGGCGCCCAGGTCTACGTGAACCCCGAGTGGTCCGCCAACGCCGCCGGCGAGCCCGGCGGCGACCGCATCGCCGACGAGCCGACCGGTGTGTGGCTCGACCGGTCCGCAGCCATCGAGGGCGTCAACGGCGGCATGGGGCTGCGCGACCACCTGGACGCCGCGCTGGAGCAGCAGGGCTCCGGCGAGATGGTCGTCCAGCTCGTGATCTACAACCTCCCCGGGCGCGACTGCTCGGCCCTCGCCTCCAACGGCGAGCTGGGCCCGACCGAGATCGACCGGTACAAGACCGAGTACATCGACCCGATCAAGGAGATCCTCGGCGACTCCAAGTACGCCTCGCTGCGGATCGTCACCACCGTCGAGATCGACTCGCTGCCCAACCTCGTGACCAACACGGGCAGCCGCCCCACGGCCGTTCCCGCCTGCGACACGATGAAGGCCAACGGCAACTACGTGAAGGGCGTCGGCTACGCCCTCGCCCAGCTGGGCGACGTGCCCAACGTCTACAACTACGTCGACGCCGGCCACCACGGCTGGATCGGCTGGGACGACAACTTCGGATCCAGCGCCGACGTGATCAAGGAGGCCGCGACCGCAGAGGGCGCCACCGTCGGCGACGTGCACGGCTTCATCACCAACACCGCCAACTACAGCGCCCTGAAGGAGGAGAACTTCGGCATCGACGACACCGTCAACGGCACCTCCGTACGTCAGTCGAAGTGGGTCGACTGGAACCGGTACGTGGACGAGCTGTCCTTCGCCCAGGCCTTCCGCAGCGAGCTGGTCTCCAAGGGCTTCGACTCCGGCATCGGCATGCTGATCGACACCTCACGCAACGGCTGGGGCGGTTCGGCACGGCCCACCGGCCCCGGCCCGCAGACCAGCGTCGACGCCTACGTGGACGGCGGTCGCTACGACCTGCGCATCCACCCCGGCAACTGGTGCAACCAGTCCGGAGCCGGTCTCGGTGAGCGTCCGCAGGCCGGCCCCGCCGCCGGAATCGACGCGTACGTCTGGATGAAGCCCCCGGGCGAGTCCGACGGTGCCAGCGAGCTGATCGACAACGACGAGGGCAAGGGCTTCGACCGGATGTGCGACCCCACCTACGAGGGCAACGTGCGCAACGGCGACAACCCGTCGGGCGCGCTGCCGGACGCCCCGGTGTCGGGACACTGGTTCCCGGCGCAGTTCCAGGAGCTGATGGAGAACGCCTACCCGCCCCTGTCGTGAGCGGGTCCGCGCACCGGCCGCGCGGGTGAGCCGCCGGGGCCCGGTCCCTACGGGCCGGGCCCCGGCAGCCGCTTCTTCTTTGCGACAACGGCAGCTTTTTGCGACAACGGCAACAAAGTTTGCCTCGTCCGGGTGCGCCGTCGCACGCTGGCCGGACCGCGAACGGGAGGCTGACGAGCATGGCGCACGACCACCGACACCACGACGGACCCGGGCACGGACCGGGACACGGGCACGGACCGGGACACGGGGCCGGACCGGGACACGGGGCCGGGGACCGGCACGGACACGACCACACCGACGTCGACTGGGCCGAGATGGCCCCGCTGCTCGAGGCGCAGGCCGAGCTGTACACGCCGCTGTACCGGCAGGCCATGGCCTGGCTCGCGCAGGAGGCGGCCGACCCCGGCCTGATCGTCGACGCCGGCAGCGGCCCCGGCGTCGTCTCCTGCCTGTTCGCCGACGCCTTCCCGGGCGCCCGGGTCGTCGCCGCCGACGGCGCCGCACCGCTGCTCGAGCGGGCCGCCGCCCGGGCCGCCCGGCTGGGCTTCACCGACCGGTTCGGCACCCTCGCCGGTGACCTGCCCGACGCGCTGGGGGAGTTGGACTACCCGGCCGACCTGCTGTGGGCCAGCCAGAGCCTGCACCACCTGGCCGACCAGCGCGCGGCCCTCGCCGCCTTCGGCTCCCACCTCGCGCCCGGCGGCACGCTGGCGGTCCTGGAGGGCGGGCTGCCCGCCCGGTTCCTGCCCCGCGACATCGGGATCGGGCGTCCGGGCCTCCAGGACAGGATCCGCGCGGTCGAGGCGGACGTGTTCTCCGGGATGCGCGCGGACCTGCCGGGCACCGTGGCCGAGACCGAGGACTGGCCGGCGATGCTGACCGCGGCCGGACTCCGCCACACCGGCACCCGCAGCTTCCTGCTCGACCTGCCCGCACCCCTGTCCGACGCGGCCCGCGACTACGTCACCACGACCCTGTCCCGGCTGCGCGAGCAGCTCGGCGAAAGCCTGGACGCCGACGACCGCGCCACCCTGGACCGGCTGCTCGACCCCGGCGACGAGGTAGGCGTGCACCGGCGCCGGGACCTGTTCCTACTGGTGGCACACACCGTCTACACGGCGGTGCGGCCCGGGTGACCGCGCCGGGACGCACGAAGGGCCCCGGCCGCACGCGACCGGAGCCCTTCGGCGCGCCCTGGTGAGGGCCCGCTCAGGAGTTGACATCCGCCGGGTCCGACCCCAGCCGCCGGTCCTCGTTCAGTGCGCTGATCGCCGCGAGGTCCTCGGTGTCCAGGGTGAAGCCGAACACGTCGATGTTCTCCTTGATCCGGGACGGCGTCACGGACTTCGGGATCACCACGTTGCCCAGCTGCAGGTGCCAGCGCAGTACCACCTGGGCCGGCGTGCGCCCGTGCTTCTGGGCGATCGCGACGATCGCCGGGATGTCCAGGATGCCCTTGCCCGAGCCCAGCGGGGACCAGGCCTCGGTCGCGATGCCCAGCTCCGCGTGCACCTCGCGGGCGGTGTGCTGCTGCAGGTGCGGGTGCAGCTCGATCTGGTTGACGGCCGGCAGGACCGAGGTCTCGCCGGTCAGCCGCTCCAGGTGCTCCGGCAGGAAGTTGGAGACGCCGATGGCCCGCACCCGGCCGTCGGCCAGGAGCTTCTCGAACGCCTTGTAGGTGTCGACGTACTTCTCCCTGGCCGGCATGGGCCAGTGGATCAGGTACAGGTCGAGGTACTCCAGACCGAGCTTCGACAGCGAGGTGTCGAAGGCCCGGAGGGTGGAGTCGTACCCCTGGTCGCTGTTCCAGAGCTTGGTGGTGACGAAGAGGTCCTCGCGGGCCAGACCGGAGGCGGCGATCGCCCTGCCGGTGCCCTCTTCATTGCCGTAGAGCGCCGCTGTGTCGATGCTGCGGTACCCGGCCTCCAGGGCCTGGGCGACGGCGGTCTGCGCCTCGTCGTCCGGAACCTGCCAGACGCCGAAACCCAGCTGGGGCATCTCGACGCCGTTGTTCAGGGTGATCGGGGGGACCTTGCTGCTCACGAGCTCTTGATCCTTCGGTTGTGGTCAGGTGGTACTCCCATCGTCAACGATCACGAGCCCCGGCGCATTCCTGACCGTGGAACTCATGCCCGGTACAGCGCCTCCACCTCGGTGCCGTACGCGTTCTCGATGGCCCTGCGCTTCAGTTTCAGCGACGGCGTCAGCAGCCCGTGCTCCTCGGTGAACGGCTGGGCGAGGATGCGGAAGGTGCGGATCGACTCGGCCTGCGACACCAGCGTGTTGGCCGCGACGACCGCGCGCCGCACCTCCGTCTCCAGGTCCGCGTCGTGCACCAGGGCGGTCGGGGACATCTGCGGCTTGTTGCGCATCGTCAGCCAGTGCTCGACCGCCTCGTGGTCGAGGGTGATGAGAGCGGCGACGTAGGGGCGGTCGTTGCCGACGACGATGCACTGGTTGACCAGCGGATGGTCGCGCACCCGCTCCTCCAGCAGGCCGGGGGAGACACTCTTGCCGCCGGAGGTCACGAGGATCTCCTTCTTGCGGCCGGTGATGGTGAGGTAGCCGTCCTCGTCCAGGGACCCCAGGTCGCCGGTGCCCAGCCAGCCGTCGTGCAGCGTCTCGTCGGTGGCCTTCGGGTTGTTCAGGTAGCCCTGGAAGACGTTGTCGCCGTGCAGCCAGATCTCACCGTCGTCCGCGATGTGCACGGTCACGCCCGGGACGGGCTGCCCGACGGTGCCGTAGCGGGTGCGCTCGGGCGGGTTGGCGGTGGCGGCCGCGGTGGACTCGGTCAGGCCGTAGCCCTCGTAGATCTGCACGCCCGCGCCGGCGAAGAACAGCCCGAGCCGCCGGTCCATCGCCGAGCCGCCCGACATGGCGTTGCGGATGCGTCCGCCCATCGCCGCCCGCACCTTGGCGTAGACGAGCTTGTCGAAGAGCTGGTGCTGCATCCGCAGCCCCGCCGAGGGGCCGGGCCCGGTGCCCCAGGCCTTGGCCTCGACCGCCTCGGCGTACTTCACGGCCACGTCGACGGCCTTCTCGAAGGGACCGGCCTTCCCCTCCTTCTCCGCCTTGCGCCGGGCAGCGTTGAACACCTTCTCGAAGATGTACGGCACCGCCAGGATGAAGGTCGGCCGGAACGCGGCCAGGTCCGGCAGCAGCGCCGCGGCGTTGAGCTGCGGCTGGTGGCCGAAGCGCACCCGGCCGCGGATCGCCGCGACCTCCACCATCCGTCCGAAGACGTGGGCGAGCGGCAGGAACAGCAGGGTCGCCGCCTCGTCGCCCCGCCTGGAGTGGAACACCGGCTCCCAGCGCTCGATGACGGTGTCCGCCTCCCACATGAAGTTGCCGTGCGAGACGACGCAGCCCTTGGGCCGGCCCGTGGTGCCGGAGGTGTAGATGATGGTGGCGACCGAGTCGGGCGTGACCGCCTTGCGGTGCCGGTGCACCACCTCGTCGTCGAGGTGCGCGCCCGCGTCGTACAGCTCCTGGACGACGCCGGAGTCCAGCTGCCACAGACCGCGCAGGTGCGGCAGCCGGTCGATGACGGTGGCGATCGTCATCGCGTGGTCCTCGTGCTCCACGACCGCGGCCGTCACTTCGGCGTCGTACAGCATCCACAGGCACTGCTCGGCCGAGGAGGTCGGGTAGACGGGGACCACCTGGGCGCCGATCGTCCACAGGGCGAAGTCGAAGAGGGTCCACTCGTAGCGGGTCCGGGACATGATCGCGACCCGGTCGCCGAAGCGGATGCCCTGGGCGAGCAGGCCCTTGGCGAGGGCCAGCACCTCGTCCCGGAAGGCCCCGGCGGTGACGTCGCGCCACTGCCCGGATTCGTCCTTGCGGCCCAGCGCGACGTGCCGCGGATCCTCCTGGGCATGCTCGAAGACGACGTCGGCCAGACCACCCACCGGTGGTGGCAACGTCAACGGAGGACTGGTGAACTCTCGCAAACCCCGCTCCCCGCTCCCCGCTCGGATGACTTCCCCCCGCACAGCGCGGTGAAAGCTACCCCACCCCGGGCGGGGGCGGGAGGGACGCACAAGGCGAACAGGTCTCGTGTTCGCGCTGGTCAGCCAGAGGAAATGCGCCCACATGGGGAAGGGTCGGACAGTTTCTCGACGGTTGGGTAATCATCGGCGGCCTAATCTCCACCGAATCTGTACGACCCGCTTACCGTCGGTACGGGGGTGTCCTTACCGTCGGTAAGTCGGCGCCTTCGCCGCCGGTGCGGAGACGTCCTTACCGTCGGTGCGCGGGCGCCCTCGCTCCCGGTGCGGGGCAGTCCCTGCCGCCGGTGCGGGCCCGTCGGGGCCCGTCCGCACCTTCTCTGTCCTCTCCAGCGCAGGCGCCGCCGATTCCGTCACACCCACTCATCCGCGGCCCGTCCGCCGAGGCCGGTGCAGCCGGTCCCCGCCCGCCAGGACCGCCGCTGCCAGCGCGTCCGCCGCGCCCTGCGCCGCGGTGGGCCGGCGGCCGTGCACGAGCACGAAGTCGACCCCGCCCAGCTCCGGCAGTCCGGCCCGGTCCGCGACCCTGACCAGGCCGGGCGGGACGAGTCCGCGGGAGTGCGCCATCACGCCCAGGCCCGCGCGGGCGGCCGCGACGAGGCCGTTGAGGCTCCCGCTGGTGCACGCGATCCGCCACTCCCGGCCCTCCCGCTGCAGGGCGTCCAGGGCGAGCGCCCGGGTGATGCCGGGCGGCGGATAGACGATGAGCGGCACCGGACGGTCGGGGTCGACCCGCAGCCGCTCCGCGCCGATCCACACGAGCCGGTCGCTCCAGACCGGCTCGCCCCGCGGGTCCTCGGGCCGCCGCTTGGCCAGCACCAGGTCCAGCTTCCCGGCCGCCAGCTGCTCGTGCAGGGTGCCCGACAGCTCCACCGTCAGCTCCAGGTCCACCTCGGGGTGGTCGTGCCGGAAGCCCTCGAGGATCTCCGGGAGCCGGGTCAGCACGAAGTCCTCGGACGCCCCGAACCGCAGGCGGCCCCGCAGCCGGGTGCCGGTGAAGTAGGCCGTGGCCTGCTCGTGCACCTCCAGGATCCGGCGGGCGAACCCGAGCATCGCCTCCCCGTCCTCCGTCAGCTCCACGGAGTGGGTGTCGCGGCTGAACAGCTGCCGGCCGGCGGCGCCCTCCAGCCGCCGCACGTGCTGGCTCACCGTCGACTGGCGCAGCCCGAGCCGCCGGGCGGCCTGCGTGAAGCTCAGCGTCTGGGCCACCGACAGGAACGTACGCAAGTGGGAAGGGTCGTACATCCGGCCAGCCTAGTGCTCATCGGCGATCGTGATGACAGTCAGAGCGGTGTACGGGATTCCCGATCGCAGGGCGGGGGAGCAGGATGGGTCCGGGACCCGCGTCCGTGATGCCGGGAGCGGCTCCCGTGATGCCGGGACCGGCTCCGGTGACGCCGGGACCGGTGCCCGTGAGCCGGGATCCGTGAAGAGCAAGCAGCGAGCAAGTGGAGCACCGTGAGACGCCTGAGTTGGCCGCGTTGGATGCCGATCGACCCGTACGTCCTGCTGCTGCTCGGCACCGTGGGCCTCGCGGCGCTGCTGCCCGCCCGCGGCACCGGTGCGGACGTCGCCTCGGGCGCCTCCACGGGCGCGATCGCGTTCCTGTTCTTCCTCTACGGCGCCCGGCTCTCCACCGGTGAGGCGATGGAGGGGCTGCGGCACTGGCGGCTCCACGTCACCGTGCTGGCCTGCACGTTCGTCGTCTTCCCGCTGCTGGGGCTGGCCTCGCGCGGACTCGTCCCTCTCCTGCTGACCGACCCGCTCTTCCAGGGACTGCTCTTCCTCACCCTGGTCCCGTCGACCATCCAGTCGTCGATCGCCTTCACCTCCATCGCCCGCGGCAACGTGCCCGCCGCCATCTGCGCCGGGTCCTTCTCGTCGCTGGCGGGCATCGTCGTGACGCCGCTGCTGGCGGCCGCGCTCCTGGGCGGCAGCGGGGGCGGCTTCTCCGCCGACTCGCTGGTCGGGATCGTGCTGCAACTGCTGGTGCCGTTCGTCGCCGGGCAGCTGCTGCGCCGGTGGGTCGGCGGCTTCGTCGCCCGGCACAAGAAGGTCCTCGGGCTCGTCGACCGCGGCTCGATCCTCCTTGTCGTCTACACCGCGTTCAGCGAGGGCATGGTCCAGGGCATCTGGCACCAGGTGAGCCCCGCGCGGCTGGCCGGACTGCTGGCCGTCGAGGCGGTACTGCTCGCCGTGATGCTGGCGCTCACCTGGTACGGGGCGAAGGGGCTCGGCTTCGACCGGGCGGACCGGATCGCGATCCAGTTCGCGGGGTCGAAGAAGTCGCTCGCCGCCGGACTGCCCATGGCGAGCGTCCTGTTCGGCGCTCAGGCCTCGCTGGCCGTGCTGCCGCTCATGCTCTTCCACCAGATGCAGCTCATGGTGTGCGCGGTCATCGCCAAACGCCGGTCGCGCGACCCGCAGGACGCCCCGGCCGGGGAGGCCGCCGGGCCGGAACACGCGGCGGCGAGCGCGGGCGGCCGCACCGGCTGAACCCGCACCGGCTGAACCCGCCGCACCGGCCGGAAGGCCGTGGCGCGTTCCCGCCGGGCCGCGCTCAGCCGGCCGCGTCCACCCGGTCCAGGGGCAGGTGCACGACGGTGTCCGCGACGGCCGAGGGCGGTGGGCCGGCGGCGACCTCCTCGTCGGTCAGGGCCCGGTTCCACACGTGCACGTCGTCGACGGCGCCGGTGAAGCGGGCCCGCCCGTCCATCCGTTCGCCGACGTGCACCCCGAACGGGGAGTCGCGGCTGACCGACCCGGGCACGTCCGCCGTCTCCGCGACCGGCGCGCCGTCCACGAACAGCGTCAGCAGGCCCCCTCCCCGGCGCAGCGCCACCTCGTGCCACCGCCCGTCGGCGAGCGCGCCGTCGGAACGTACCCACGCCGAGCGCGGCGCCGCCGCCCCCTCGCGCGCCGTGATCAGCCCCTGCACCCTGCCGTGCGCCGGTTCGGCCCGCAGCCACACCTGCGGCTGCGAGGTCCCGACGCCGCCCATCCACAGCAGCGGTTGCTCCCCGTCGTCCTCGGTGTACCGGAACCGCAGCGACGCAGTGAACTCCCCGTCCCCGAGCGGCAGCCGCGCGTCGTACGGCAGCCGTACGGCGTCGTCGGCGCCGTCGAGGGCGAGCGCGCCGCCCACCGCACCGTCCGTCGTCGACGCGCCGCCGAGCACCCGTGCGGGCGCGGCACCCGGCGCCAGGTCGGGGGTGGTGGGGTCGGCGGCCCGCCGCGCGCCGAGCCACTCCTCGGTGAACCGGGCGAAGCGGATCTCGTCCCGCGCGTCGCTCTTCCCGCCCTCGTACAGCAGGCCCACGGTCCCGCCGTCGTCCACCTGCACCAGGTCCGAGTAGCCCGACCAGTCCGGGGTGACGACCGCGCCGCGGTCCGCGCCGTCCCAGGTCGCGCCGCCGTCGTAGGAGGAGCGGACCGTCATGGTCCGCCGGCGGTCGGGGTCGGCCGGCGCGGACAGGAGCAGACGGTCGCCGAGGCGCAGCACGGCGCCCTGCACCTGCGGGGCGTACAGGTCGGGCAGGGCCCGGAAGGGAGCGGTGAAGCTGTCGCCGCCGTCGCGGCTGAGGGCCTGGGTGCGGTGGCCCAGGTCGGTGCCCTGCTCCTCGCGGCCGCTGACCAGGAGCACACCGTCGGCGCGCTCGGTGAGGGTCAGTTCGGAGGGCTTCTGCCGGAAGGTGCCGTCCGCCGCGACGGGCCAGGTGTCGGTGGCCCCGGTCCGCCAGGTCGCGCCGCCGTCGTCGCTCACCACCAGCGCCGCGTGGTTGGCGGTGAGGCGCCCGCCGTCCCAGGTCTCCGCGTTGACGCCGATCACCAGCCGGCCGGGGTGCGCGCCGCCGGTGAGCTGCACACCGTGCACCGGACCGGTGGCGTACCAGGCGTTCCAGCCGGCCGGCCGGATCTCGGGGCCCAGGTCGCGGGGAGCGGACCAGGTGCGGCCGTCGTCGTCGCTGTACTGGAGGTGGGGCGTGCGGGTGCAGGGCACCGCGCAGTTGGCGGCATCCGTGCGGCCCGCGTTGTACGTCTCCAGCAGGAGGACGCGGCCCGTGGCGCGGTCGACGACCGGGGCGGGGTTGCCGTGGGTGTCGCCGCCGCCCTCGTTGACGACCTGGAGCGGGCCCCAGGTGCGTCCGCCGTCGGTGGAGCGCTTGAGGACGATGTCGATGTCGCCGGCGTCCCCGCAGTCGAGCACCCTTCCCTCGGCGAAGGCGAGCAGGGTGCCGTCGGTCGTCCGCACCACCGCCGGGATGCGGAAGCAGGCGTAGCCGCCCGGATCCCGGGCCGCCTCGAAGAGCACCTGCTCCTCGAACGCGGCGGCGTGTCCGGCGGGTTGTGCGTGGGCCGGGAGCGGGGACAGGGCGAGTGCGCAGGCAGCGGCGAGTGAGGGCAGGAGGCGTCGGGGCATGCGGGGAGGGCGAGGCGGCATGAAGTGGGGGTGCCCTTCAGGCGGGTGGCGGGGGCCGGTCCCGCCGGCGGGGGGCACCGGCGGCCGACGGCGGGACGCGGTTACGTCCTGACATCAGGTCAAATGAAACAGGACGTCCCTGCTCCGGACCGTCCGCGCCGCCCCGCGTGTCGGAACTCCCGGCACCGAGTCCGACCTTCCGGGGTCTGCCGTGTGACGCGACGGCCTCGTGCGCCTGCGCGGCATCCTCCGGCCCGGCAGGGGCGGTGGCGCGGAGCCCCGCCGGGCCCCTCCGCCGTGCCGTCGGGTGGCGCCGGTCAGCCCTGGACGGCCGGGGCCCGCAGAGCGACGCGGTCCCCGCCCGCGTACACGTTCATGGAGCTGCCGCGCAGGAAGCCCACCAGGGTCAGTCCCGTCTCGGCGGCGAGGTCCACCGCGAGCGAGGACGGCGCCGACACCGCGGCCAGCACCGGGATGCCCGCCATCACGGCCTTCTGCGCCAGTTCGAAGGAGGCCCGGCCCGACACCAGCAGCACCGAGCGCGACAGCGGCAGGTTCCCGTGCTGCAGGGCGCGGCCGACCAGTTTGTCGACCGCGTTGTGCCGGCCCACGTCCTCCCGTACGTCCACCAGTTCGCCGTCCTCGGTGAACAGGGCCGCCGCGTGCAGTCCGCCGGTGCGGTCGAAGACCCGCTGGGAGGCGCGCAGCCGGTCGGGCAGGTCCGCCAGCAGCTCCGGCGTGACGCTGACCGGGGGAGTGTCGGCGATGGGCCAGCGGGCCGTCGTCCGCACCGCGTCCAGGCTCGCCTTGCCGCACAGCCCGCAGGACGAGGTGGTGTAGACGTTCCGCTCCAGCGTGATGTCCGGGATCCGCACACCGGGGGTGGTCCGCACATCCACCACGTTGTACGTGTTGGAGCCGTCGACGGTGGCGCCCGCGCAGTACACGATGTTCTGCAGGTCGCCCTGCTCGGCGAGCACGCCCTCGCTGACCAGGAAACCGGCCGCCAGCGCGAAGTCGTCGCCGGGCGTGCGCATCGTGATGGCGAGCGGCTTGCCGTTCAGCCGGATCTCCAGCGGTTCCTCGGCGACGAGCGTGTCCGGCCGCGCGGACACGGCACCGTCCCGTACCCGGATCACCTTGCGTCGTTCGGTTACTCGTCCCATGTCCATGCCCCTTGTACCGGTCGGCCCCGGTTCTGTATGTGCGGAGAGGTGACCTTCACGGTCTCATTGTCCTGCACGTCGAGCGCGAGGCCGCGGCCCACTCCGCCGTACGCGCACGGGCGGGATCCGGGCGTCGCGGCCGCGGCCCGGGACGGAGCGGGCGGCACCGGGCGGGTTCAGGCAGGTTACTGACAGCTAACCCTTGTGCGGCAGTAGTGGTTGTCTGCTCAACAGTCTTTTCAAGAGCATTTTCAGTCCATACGGTTGGGGACCCATGAGCCCCCCCGTCGCACCTCCGGGCTGGAGCCGCTGGCTCGTTCCCCCGGCAGCCCTCTCGGTCCACCTCTCCATCGGCCAGGCCTACGCGTGGTCCGTGTTCAAACCGCCGCTGGAGTCCGCGCTCGGCCTCAGCGGCACGCAGAGCGCCCTGCCCTTCCAGCTCGGCATCGTCATGCTCGGCCTGTCGGCCGCGTTCGGCGGCACGCTGGTGGAACGGCACGGACCGCGCTGGGCGATGACCGTCGCCCTGATCTGCTTCTCGTCCGGCTTCCTGCTCTCCGCGCTGGGCGCCGTGGCGGAGCAGTACTGGCTGATCGTGTTCGGCTACGGCTTCGTCGGGGGGATCGGGCTCGGCATCGGCTACATCTCGCCGGTGTCGACGCTGATGAAGTGGTTCCCGGACCGGCCGGGCATGGCCACCGGCATCGCCATCATGGGCTTCGGCGGCGGCGCCCTCATCGCCTCGCCCTGGTCGGCGCAGATGCTGGACTCCTTCGGCTCCGACAGCTCCGGGATCGCCCTCGCCTTCCTCGTCCACGGCCTGACGTACGCCGTCTTCATGCTGATGGGCGTGCTGCTGGTGCGGGTGCCGCGGCCGAAGGAGCAGGCGGACGGTTCGCCGGCCCCGCTGGAGGGCGTGCAGGTCTCGGCACGCAGCGCCCTGCGCACCCCGCAGTTCTGGCTGCTGTGGATCGTGCTCTGCATGAACGTGACGGCCGGCATCGGCATCCTGGAGAAGGCCGCGCCGATGATCACCGACTTCTTCGCGGACAGCTCCACGCCGGTGTCGGCGGCCGCCGCCGCGGGCTTCGTCGCCCTGCTGTCGGCGGCCAACATGGCGGGCCGGCTCGGCTGGTCCTCGGCCTCCGACCTGATCGGACGCAAGAACATCTACCGCGTCTACCTCGGCGTCGGCGCCCTGATGTACGCCCTGATCGCCCTCTTCGGCGACTCCTCCAAGCCGCTGTTCGTCCTGTGCGCCCTGGTCGTCCTCTCCTTCTACGGCGGCGGCTTCGCCACCATCCCCGCCTACCTGAAGGACCTCTTCGGCACGTACCAGGTCGGTGCCATCCACGGCCGGCTCCTCACCGCCTGGTCCACGGCCGGCGTCCTCGGGCCGCTGATCGTGAACTGGATCGCCGACCGGCAGGAGGAGGCCGGACACCACGGCGCGGACCTCTACGGCACGTCGTTCCTCATCATGATCGGGCTGCTGGTCGTCGGCTTCGTCGCCAACGAACTCGTCCGGCCCGTCGACGCCCGCCACCACGAACCCGCAACCCAGGCACCGAAGGAGGGCAACGATGTCGCCCGACAGCAGCCAGAGTCCGCCTGACACCCCCGACCGGCGGCCGCTGATCGCCTTCACCTGGCTCTGGGTGGGCGCGCCGCTCGCCTACGGGCTGTACGAACTCGTCCGGAAGGCGACCCAGCTGTTCACCGGATGACCGGCGGACGAGCACTGGACGACGCCGGCCACATCACTGGACCGTGACTGGACCGTGACTGGACCGTCACTGGACAAGAGGAAGAGGGGAACGGGTGTGCCGGTGCCGCGGGGCACCGGCCGCCGCGGGTGGCAGCGGTGCCACCTGCGGCGATGGCCCGGCGGCGCCGAAGGATGCTGACCGAAGCCGACAAGCCGCGCGCCCGTTTCCTGTCGCATCACCTGCCGTCGTACCCGTCGGTCACTGAACACACTGGTGGATCCCGTACCCGAGGCAGCGAGGACTCCACCCATGCACCATGGCTCCCGCATCACCGCCGTCGGCCACTACCAGCCCGCCCGGGTCCTCACCAACGAGGAACTGACGGGCATGGTCGACACCAGCGACGAGTGGATCAGCAGCCGGGTGGGCATCCGGTCGCGCCGCATCGCCGGACCCGACGAGCCGGTCGACGAGCTGGCCGGTCACGCCGCCGCCAAGGCGCTCGCCTCGGCGGGGCTCACCCCCGCCGACGTGGACATGGTCGTGGTCGCCACCTCCACCGCGATCGACCGCTCCCCGAACACCGCCGCCCGCGTCGCCGCCCGCCTCGGCATCCCCGGACCCGCCGCACTGGACCTCAACGTCGTCTGCGCGGGCTTCACCCACGCCCTGGCCACCGCCGACCACGCCGTACGGGCCGGCTCGGCGCAGCGCGCGCTGGTGATCGGCGCGGACAAGATGTCCGAGGTGACCGACTGGACCGACCGCACCACCTGCGTCCTGGTCGGCGACGGGGCGGGCGCCGCCGTCGTGGAGGCCTGCGCGCCCGGCGAGGAGCCGGGGATCGGCCCCGTGCTGTGGGGGTCCGTGCCCGAGATGGGCAACGCGGTCCGCATCGAGGGCACGCCCCCGCGGTTCGCCCAGGAGGGCCAGAGCGTCTACCGCTGGGCCACCACACGGCTGCCCGCCATCGCCCGGCAGGCCTGCGAGCGGTCCGGGCTCGTGCCGGCCGACCTCGCGGCGGTCGTCCTGCACCAGGCCAACCTGCGCATCATCGAGCCCCTCGCGGCGAAGATCGGCGCCGTGAACGCCGTCGTCGCGCGGGACGTCGTGGAGTCCGGCAACACCTCGGCGGCCAGCATCCCGCTCGCCCTGTCCAAGCTCGTCGAGCAGGGCGAGATCTCCACCGGCGACCCGGCCCTGCTCTTCGGCTTCGGCGGCAACCTCTCCTACGCCGGCCAGGTCGTCCGCTGCCCCTGAACGGCGGCCCGCCCTTCCCGAACGCCGGCCCGAACGGCCCCTGCACACCCCGGATGTGACGTCGCCGGCCCCCGGGGTGCCGCGCCCTTGGCACCGTAAACCGTGGACGGAGGACCATCGATACCGCGCGTACGGCTGTGCCGGCTTTCGAGGGGGGCGGGGGCCGTCCCCGCCGACGACGTGGACGCCGCCGTCGCCCTCAACGCCCGCTTCCGCGCGAGGATCATCGAGCTGGCGGCAACGCCGTCCTCGCCGCACCCGCCGCCCGCCGGACCGAGCGCCGGGTGCGCCGGCACCGCGCGCCGATCGCCCGGCAGCGCGGCCGGCAGCCGTGGATCGGGCAACGCCGGCTGATCGCCGCCGTCACCGGGCGCGACGAGCAGACCGCGACCCGGCGGATGCGCGAGCACACCGCGACCCGGCGGGTGCGCGAGCAGACCGCGACCCGGCGGGTGCGCGAGCAGACCGCGACCCGGCGGATGCGCGAGCACACCGAGCACACCCGGCGCTCCTGTCACGCCCGAGGAGGGGCGGCGCAGAAGCCGGCGGCGCACGGCAAGGCGTCGCCCGGGACGGCCGTGCGGGACGAAGCATGAGGTCAGACCCCCTTCCGAGGCCGCCAGGCGACCGTGCCGGGCGGCCTCGTCGCGTCCGGGACCGGGACGCGCCGCACTCTTCTTTGTCCTGTGAGTGGAGAAAGTTGGCAGTAATTCATGCGCAACTTCTTCCCACACCCGGCGGCCACTGCTACGTTCCCTCCGAAAGCAAGCCACGGGAACAGGTCACGGGAGCACGTCAGGGACGCGACCGGGCCACGTGGCCGGAAACCGGCGGACTTCAACGGCCGATCGAGGCGGGGAGGGGCTCGTGAGACGCATGACCGCACGACCCGCGAACGCCCACCAAGCGCGACTGCTCCAGCTGTTGCGCGACGGCGGGCCCAACTCCCGTGCCCAGCTCGGCGACCAGGTCGACCTCTCCCGGTCGAAGCTGGCCGTCGAGGTGGACCGGCTCCTGGAGACCGGGCTCGTCGTGGCCGACGGACTCGCCGCTTCGCGCGGCGGGCGCCGCAGCCACAACGTCCGCCTCAACCCCGAACTGCGCTTTGTCGGCGTCGACATCGGCGCGACCTCGGTCGACGTCGCCGTCACCAACGCCGAGCTGGAGATCCTCGGCCACATCAACCAGCCCATGGACGTGCGCGAGGGGCCCGTCGCGGTCTTCGAGCAGGTGCTGTCCATGACCGCCAAGCTGCGCGCCTCGGGGCTCGCGGAGGGCTTCGACGGCGCCGGCATCGGCGTCCCGGGGCCGGTCCGCTTCCCCGAGGGTGTGCCGGTGGCTCCGCCGATCATGCCGGGCTGGGACGGCTTCCCCGTGCGGGAGGCGCTCAGCCAGGAACTCGGCTGCCCGGTCATGGTCGACAACGACGTGAACCTGATGGCGCTGGGGGAGCAGCACGCGGGCGTCGCCCGCACCGTGCACGACTTCCTCGTCGTCAAGATCGGTACCGGCATCGGCTGCGGCATCGTCGTCGGCGGTGACGTCTACCGGGGGACCACGGGCAGCGCGGGCGACATCGGGCACATCCAGGCCGTGCCCGACGGCCGCCAGTGCGCCTGCGGCAACCGGGGCTGCCTGGAGGCCCACTTCAGCGGCGCGGCACTGGCCCGCGACGCCGCGGAGGCCGCCGAGCAGGGCCGTTCGGCCGAACTCGCGAACCGGCTGGAGGCGAACGGGGGCCTGAGCGCCGCCGACGTCGCCGCCGCGGCCGCCGCGGGCGACGCCACCGCGCTGGACCTGATCCGCGAGGGCGGCCGGAGCACCGGCCAGGTCATCGCGGGCCTGGTCAGCTTCTTCAACCCCGGCCTGGTGGTGATCGGCGGCGGGGTGACCGGCCTCGGCCACAACCTGCTCGCCGCCATCCGCACCCAGGTCTACCGCCAGTCGCTGCCCCTGGCGACCGGCAACCTGCCCATCGTCCTCGGGGAGCTGGGCCCCACCGCCGGAGTCATCGGCGCGGCCCGGCTGATCAGCGACCACCTGTTCTCACCCGCGTAGGCACCACCGGTCCCGGGCGCACCGCCCGGCGCCGGGTCCCACCAGTACAGTGCTCTGCCCCGCAAGGCCCTGCTCTGCTCGCTTCCGCCCCGCTTTGCCCTGCTCTGCCCTGACACCGGCCCGCCCGCCCGCCGAGGGGACCTCACATGGCACCAGAACCACCGCTGCTCAGCATGTCCGGCATCACCAAGTCGTTCCCCGGAGTCCGGGCCCTGGACGGCGTCGACCTCGACGTCCAGGCCGGCGAGGTGCACTGCCTGCTCGGCCAGAACGGCGCCGGGAAGTCCACCCTCATCAAGGTGCTGGCCGGCGCCCACCAGCCCGACACCGGCACCATCCGCTGGCGCGGCGAGGACGTCACCCTGCGCTCGCCCATCGCCGCCATGCGCCTCGGCATCGCCACGATCTACCAGGAACTCGACCTGGTGGAGCACCTGTCGGTCGCCGAGAACGTCCACCTCGGCCACGAGCCCACCACGGCCGGCTTCGTCGTACGGGGAAGGGCGGCCAGGGCCTCGACGGCCCAGCTGCTCAAGCGGCTCGGACACCCGGAGGTCGATCCCGGACGGCTGGTCGGCGACCTGTCGGCGGCACAGCAGCAGATCGTCTCCATGGCACGGGCGCTCTCGCACGACGTACGGCTGATCGTGATGGACGAGCCGTCCGCCGCGCTCGACCCCGACGAGGTCGACAACCTCTTCCGCATCGTCGCCGACCTCACCGCCGAGGGCGTCGCCGT
Organism: Streptomyces mayonensis; assembly: GCF_018982965.1. Taxonomy (GTDB): domain Bacteria; phylum Actinomycetota; class Actinomycetes; order Streptomycetales; family Streptomycetaceae; genus Streptomyces; species Streptomyces mayonensis. The sequence goes on from NZ_JACBYP010000106.1 coordinate 18,047, forward strand.
CGTCTACATCTCGCACCGCCTGGAGGAGATCCGCCGCATCGGCGACCGGGTCACCGTCCTCAAGGACGGCCGGGCCGTCGCCGGCGGACTGCCCGCCGAGTCGACGCCGACCAGCGAGGTGGTGGCGCTGATGACGGGCCGCAACGTCGAGTACGTCTTCCCGGACCGCCCCTCCGGACCCCCCGCGGCCGAGCCCGTCCTGAGCGTCAAGGGGCTGGCCCGGCAGGGGGAGTTCGAGCCGCTCGACCTGGAGGTCCGCCCCGGCGAGATCGTCGGTCTCGCGGGACTCGTCGGCTCCGGCCGCTCCGAGATCCTGGAGACCGTCTACGGCGCCCGCAAGCCGAGCGCCGGACAGGTCCTCGTCGACGGACGCCCGCTCAGGCCCGGCAGCGTGCGCGCCGCGGTGCGCGCCGGGCTCGGACTCGCCCCCGAGGAACGCAAGGCGCAGGCCCTGCTCATGCTGGAGTCCGTCACCCGCAACGTGTCCGTCTCCGCCATGTCCCGTTTCTCGCGCGGTGGCTGGATGGACCGCGGCGCCGAACTCTCCGCCGCCCGCGAGGCCACCCGCGAGCTGTCCCTGCGGCCCGACAACCCCTCGGTGCCGGTGCGCACCCTGTCCGGCGGAAACCAGCAGAAGGCGGTCCTCGCCCGCTGGCTGCTGCGCGGCTGCCGGGTCCTGCTGCTCGACGAACCCACCCGCGGCGTCGACGTGGGCGCCCGCGCCGAGCTGTACGCGGTCATCCGGCGCCTCGCCGACGAGGGCCTCGCCGTCCTGCTGGTCTCCAGCGAGGTGCCCGAGGTACTGGGCCTCGCCGACCGCGTCCTGGTGCTGCGGGAGGGGAGCGTCGTGCACGAGGCCCCCGCCCGCGAACTCGACGAACACCGCGTACTCGACCTCGTGATGGAAGGAAGCCCGGCGTCATGACGCAGCACGTGTCCCCGCCGCGGGACGGCACCGGCAAGGCGGCACCGGTCGACGGGCCGCCGCCCGCCTGGCGGACCCTGACGGCCCGCGCCGACGTCCGCACCCTCAGTCTGCTCGGCGTACTCGCCGTGCTGATCCTCATCGGCGGCATCACCCAGCCCGACGCGTTCCTCGACACCCGCAACCTGCAGCTGGTGCTCACCCAGGCGTCCGTCATCGGCGTCGTCACCGTCGGCGTCACCTTCGTGATCATGTCCGGGGGCATCGACCTGTCGGTGGGCGCCATCGTCGCCCTGTCCTCGGTGTGGGCGACCACCGTCGCCACCCAGGAGTACGGGTTCTTCGGCATCCTGTTCACCGCGGTCGTCGTCGGCGTCGGCTGCGGCCTGGTCAACGGCGTGCTCATCGCGTACGGCGCGATGGTCCCGTTCATCGCCACCCTCGCCATGCTGGCCTCGGCGCGCGGCCTGGCGCTGCAGATCACCGACGGACAGACCCAGGTCGTCACGGTCTCCAGCGTCCTGGACCTCGGCGAGCGCGACTCCTACGTGCTGGGCATCCCGCCGCTGGTGCTGGTCTTCGCGGCCGTCACCGTCATCGGCTGGCTGGTGCTCAACCGCACCACCTTCGGACGCCGCACCGTCGCCGTCGGTGGCAACCCCGAGGCCGCCCGGCTGGCCGGCATCGACGTCCGCCGCCAGCGCCTCTACCTCTACCTGCTGTCCGGGCTGTGCTGCGGCATCGCCGCCTTCCTCCTGATCGTCCTGGCGGGATCCGGCCAGAACACCAACGGCAACCTCTACGAACTCGACGCCATCGCCGCCGCGATCATCGGCGGCACGCTCCTGAGCGGCGGCCGCGGCACCATCGTCGGCTCCGTCCTCGGCGTCCTGATCTTCACCACGATCACCAACATCTTCGCCCTGAACAACCTGCAGAGCGACGTCCAGCAGATCGCCAAGGGCGCGATCATCGTCGCCGCCGTGCTGGTCCAGCGTCGTACCGCAAGCACGCATTGAGGAAAGGGTTCACCGTCATGACGAAGCTCACGAGTCGCAGAGGGATGCTCTTCGGGGCCGCCGCCCTGTCCGCCGGTGCCGTCCTCACGGGGTGCACGAGCAACGACCCCGACGACGGCGACGACAAGGCCGCCGCGGACAACCAGCCGGCCGCCGACGACAAGCCGGGCAAGCAGGTCACCATCGGCTTCGCCGGCCCCCAGGCCGACCACGGCTGGCTCAACGCCATCAACGACAACGCCAAGAAGCGCGCGGAGAAGTACTCGGACGTCACCCTGGAGGTCACCGAGGGCTCCAACGACACCGCGCAGCAGATCGGCCAGATCGAGACCCTCATCAACAAGAAGGTCGACGTCCTCGTGGTGCTGCCGGCCGACGGCAAGGCCCTCACCCAGGTCGGACTGAAGGCGATGCGCGCCGGCATACCGGTGGTCAACCTCGACCGCATCTTCAACTCCGCGCAGGCCTACCGCTGCTGGGTCGGCGGCGACAACTACCGCATGGGCCTCAACGCCGGCCACTACATCGGCGAACGGCTCAAGGACAAGCCCGGCGCCCGCGTCATCGAGCTGTCGGGACCGGACAACCTGGAGCTGACCCAGCAGCGCACCCAGGGCTTCGACGATGCCCTGAAGAACTACTCCAACATCAAGAAGGTGGCCCGCCAGGCCGCCGACTTCACGGTCGAGTCGGGCCAGTCCAAGATGGCCCAGCTGCTCCAGGCCCAGTCGCAGTTCGACGCCCTGTGGAACCACGACGACGACCAGGGCGTCGGCGCGCTGCGCGCCATCGAGCAGGCCGGACGCGACGACTTCGTGATGGTCGGCGGCGCGGGCGCGCTCTCCGCCTTCCAGGCCATCAAGGCCGACAGCGGCGTGCTCAAGGCGACGGTCCTGTACCCGCCGACCATGGCCGCCTCCGCCATCGACCTCGCCCGCGCCCTCGGCCAGGGCAAGGGCGTCGGCGGACTCGCCGAGTACGAGATCCCCTCGTCGGTGACCTGCTACTCGGCCGTCGTCGACAAGGAGAACGTCGACCAGTACATGTCCACGGGCTTCAAGTGACGGTCCCCGCGCCGGTCCCGGTTTGACCAGCCGGGCCGGGGCGGGGCCCACCCCCACCGCGCCACCACGACGAGGAGGACATCCGCATGGGACAGCCGCAGCAGCCCGAGGAGGCCGGGGCACCGGCCGCCGGTACGGGGACCGACAGCGGGACCGGTACCGGGCCGACGGGGGCGTCCGCGACCAGACCGCCGCTGCGCGTCGGCATGGTCGGCTACGCCTTCATGGGAGCCGCCCACTCCCAGGGCTGGCGCACCGCCGGCCGGGTCTTCGACCTGCCGCTGAACCCGGTACTGGCCGCGATCTGCGGGCGGGACGCCGACGCCGTCCGCCTGGCGGCCGACCGGCACGGCTGGGAGAGCACCGAGACGGACTGGCGGACGCTGATCGAGCGGGACGACATCGACCTCGTCGACGTCTGCACCCCCGGCGACAGCCACGCCGAGATCGCCCTGGCCGCGCTCGCCGCCGGAAAACACGTCCTGTGCGAGAAACCACTGGCCAACACCGTCGAGGAGGCGGCGGCCATGACCAGTGCCGCCGAGGAGGCGGCAGCGCGCGGCCGGATCGCGATGGTCGGCTTCAACTACCGCCGCGTACCGGCCACCGCGCTTGCCCGGCGGATGGTCGCCGAGGGCCGGATCGGGCGGCTGCGGCACGTGCGGGTGACGTACCTCCAGGACTGGCTGGTGGACCCGGAGGCACCGCTCACCTGGCGGCTGCGCAAGGACCTGGCCGGCTCGGGCGCCCTCGGCGACCTCGGCGCCCACATCGTGGACCTCGCCCAGTACCTCACGGGGGAGCGGATCGCGGGCGTCTCCGCCCTCACCGAGACCTTCGTACGCGAGCGCCCGCTGCCCGCCGGCGCCCCCAGGGGCCTGTCCGCGGGATCGGCGGACGGGGTGACGGGACAGGTGACCGTCGACGACGCCGCCGTGTTCACCGGCCGCCTCACCTCCGGCGCCCTGGTCTCCTTCGAGGCCACCCGCTACGCCACCGGCCGCAAGAACGCCCTGCGCATCGAGGTCAACGGCGAGCGCGGCTCCCTCGCCTTCGACCTGGAGCGCCTCAACGAGCTGGAGTACCACGACGGCACCGAACCCGGGGAGCACGCCGGGTTCCGCCGCATCCTCGTCACCGAACCCGAGCACCCCTACCTCGACGCCTGGTGGCCGCCGGGCCACGGACTCGGCTACGAGCACACCTTCGTGCACCAGGCGCGCGACCTCGTCCACGCGGTCGCCGAGGGCGTGCGTCCCGAACCCTCCTTCGCCGACGGGCTGCAGGTGCAGCGCGTGCTCGCGGCGGTGGAGGAGAGCGCCGGCAAGAACTCCGTCTACACCCCGATCGCCCCCTGAGGAGGCTGGCAGCGACATGCCGCGCAACTTCACCCTGTTCACCGGTCAGTGGGCGGACCTGCCCCTGGAAGAGGTCTGCCGCCGCGCCCGCGACTTCGGCTACGACGGCCTGGAACTCGCCTGCTGGGGCGACCACTTCGAGGTCGACAAGGCCCTCGCGGACCCCTCCTACGTCGACTCCCGCCACCAGCTGCTCGACAAGTACGGCCTCAAGTGCTGGGCGATCTCCAACCACCTGGTCGGCCAGGCGGTCTGCGACGCCATCATCGACGAGCGCCACGAGGCGATCCTGCCCGCCCGCATCTGGGGCGACGGCGACGCCGAGGGCGTGCGGCAGCGGGCCGCGGCCGAGATCAAGGACACCGCACGGGCCGCCGCCAGGTTCGGCGTCGACACCGTCATCGGGTTCACCGGATCCGCGATCTGGCACCTGGTCGCGATGTTCCCGCCCGCGCCCGAGTCCATGATCGAGCGCGGCTACGAGGACTTCGCCGAGCGCTGGAACCCGATCCTCGACGTCTTCGACGCCGAGGGCGTGCGCTTCGCCCACGAGGTCCACCCCAGCGAGATCGCCTACGACTACTGGACCACCCACCGCGCCCTGGAGGCGGTCGGCCACCGGCCCGCCTTCGGGCTGAACTTCGACCCCTCGCACTTCGTCTGGCAGGACCTCGACCCGGTCGGCTTCCTGTGGGACTTCCGCGACCGGATCTACCACGTCGACTGCAAGGAGGCCCGCAAGCGCCTCGACGGCCGCAACGGGCGGCTCGGCTCCCACCTGCCCTGGGGAGACCCGCGGCGCGGCTGGGACTTCGTGTCGGCCGGACACGGCGACGTCCCCTGGGAGGACGTCTTCCGGATGCTGCGCTCCATCGACTACCAGGGGCCCGTCTCCGTCGAGTGGGAGGACGCCGGCATGGACCGGCTCCAGGGCGCACCCGAGGCCCTCACCCGCCTCAAGGCCTTCGACTTCGAGCCGCCCAGCGCGTCCTTCGACGCCGCGTTCAACAGCTGAGCCGCGCGCCCGGCGCCGCAGGCCGGGAACGGGGACCGGAGGTGTCGCCGGTCCCCGGTCCGGCGTGCCCGAATCCCGCTTTGTCCTGAGTTGGGAAAAAGTTGAACGAGTCACGGCCCAAGGGGTGTTGGCTCAGGAAGAACGCGGTTACCGTCCCTGAAGTGTTCAGGACATACACGCCTCCGGGGTGACGGCGCACCCCGGCGCCCGCATCGCACGTCTTCGCACCGTTCCGTACGGCCCACCCGTTCCCGGAGGGACTTCGTGCACAGAACCAGGCTCAAAGGCACCAGGACCAGACTCAAAGGCACCCTCACCGGCACGCTCGAAGGCAGCAGGTCCGGCCTCGGCGGCACCAGGGCCGGGAGGCGTCCCGGACTGCGCACCGCACTCGCCCTGTTCACCGGCCTCCTGCTGACCGTCGGCGCACCGGCCACCGTCGCCGGGGCCCACCCCGGCCACCCGGAGCACGACGAACCGGTGGCCGCCGAGGGGCAGTTCCAGCAGGTACCGCTCGCCAAGGGCGAGGCCGAGACCGGCGAGCCGATGTCGCTGGCCGTGCTCCCGGACCGCAGCGTCCTGCACACCGCCCGCGACGGCACACTGCGCCTCACCGACCAGGGCGGCGTCACCAAGGTCGCCGGCCAGATCCCCGTCTACAGCCACGACGAAGAGGGCCTGCAGGGCGTCGGCGTCGACCCGGACTTCGAGAACAACCGGGCGATCTACCTCTACTACGCCCCGCCGCTCGACACTCCCGCCGGCGACGCCCCGGAGAACGGCACCGCCGAGGACTTCGCGCCCTTCGACGGCGTCAACCGCCTGTCCCGCTTCGTCCTCAAGGACGACGGCACGCTGGACATGGCCAGCGAGAAGAAGGTCCTGGACGTCGCGGCCTCCCGCGGCACCTGCTGCCACGTCGGCGGCGACATCGCCTTCGACGCCGAGGGCAACCTCTACCTGTCGACCGGCGACGACACCAACCCCTTCGCCTCCGACGGGTTCACGCCCATCGACGAGCGCGCCGACCGCAACCCGGCCTTCGACGCCCGCCGCAGCGCCGGCAACACCAACGACCTGCGCGGCAAGCTCCTGCGCATCAAGGTCGCCGAGGACGGCTCGTACACGATCCCGGAGGGCAACCTCTTCGAGCCCGGCACGGAGAAGACCCGTCCCGAGATCTACGCGATGGGCTTCCGCAACCCGTTCCGCATCAGCGTCGACCAGAAGACCGGCACCGTCTACGTCGGCGACTACGGCCCCGACGCCGGCGCGGCCGACCCGAACCGCGGCCCGGCCGGACAGGTCGAGTTCGCCAAGGTGACCGAGGCCGCCAACTTCGGCTGGCCGTTCTGCACCGGGGCCAACGACCCGTACGTCGACTACGACTTCGCCACCGGCACCTCCGGCGAGACGTTCGACTGCGCCGCCCCGAAGAACACCTCGCCGCACAACACCGGCCTCACCGACCTGCCGCCCGCGCAGGCCGCGTGGATCCCGTACGACGACGACTCCGTGCCCGAGTTCGGCAGCGGCTCCGAGTCCCCGATGGGCGGACCGGTCTACCGCTACGACCCCGACCTCGACTCCAGCGTCAAGTTCCCCGAGGAGTACGACGGCGACTTCTTCGCCGGCGAGTTCGGCCGCCAGTGGATCAAACGGATCGAGCAGAACGCCGACGGCACGGTCGCCTCGATCAACGACTTCCCGTGGACCGGCACGCAGATCATGGACATGGAGTTCGGCCCCGACGGCGCGCTCTACGTCCTCGACTACGGCCTCTCCTGGTTCCAGGGCGACGAGAACTCCGGCCTGTACCGCATCGAGAACGCCGCGGACGGCTACACGCCGATCGTCGAGGCGAGCGCCGACAAGACGTCGGGCGCGGCCGGCCTGAAGGTCAAGTTCACCGCCACCGCCGCCGACGCCGACTCCCCGGACCTCACCTACGCCTGGGACTTCGGCGACGGCACCAAGGGCGAGGGGCTCACCCCGACCCACAAGTACAAGGAGGTCGGCACCTACACCGCGACCTTCACCGCCACCGACCCCGAGGGCAACACCGGCAACGCCAGCGTCCGCATCGTGGTCGGCAACACCGCGCCCACCGTGAAGATCGACGTTCCGGGCAACGGCGCCCTGGCCGCCTTCGGCGACCCCGTACCGTTCAAGGTGACGGTCACCGACCCCGAGGAGACGATCGACTGCTCCAAGGTCAAGGTCGCCTACAGCCTCGGCCACGACAACCACGCCCACGAGCTGACCAGCGAGACGGGCTGCGAGGGCACCCTCAACCCGCCGCCGGGCGACGGCGGCCACGACCCCAACGCCAACATCTACGGCGTCGTCGGCGCCAGCTACACCGACGGCGGCGCGAACGGCCAGGAGGCCCTGACCGGCACCGCCCGCACCGTGCTGCAGCCGCTGCACCGCCAGGCCGAGCACTTCACCACCCAGCAGGGCGTGTCGGCCGTCGACAAGACCGGTGCCAACGGCGGCAAGACCGTCGGCGACATCCACGACGGCGACTGGATCTCCTTCAGCCCCTACAAGTTCGACGGGCAGAAGAAGCTGACCGTCCGGGCCTCCTCCGGCGGCTCCGGCGGCTACCTCGAGGTCCGCACCGGCTCGCCGAACGGCAAGCTGCACGGCTCGGCGTACATCCCGCCGACCGGCGGCTGGGAGACCTTCGAGGACGTCGACGTACCGCTGCGGGCGCTCCCCAAGAAGACCACCGAGCTGTACCTGGTCTTCAAGGGCGGCGAGGGCGCGCTGTACGACGTGGACGACTTCGAGTTCTCCAAGGAGCCGTTCAAGCAGGGCAAGAAGGTCCTCGTCTTCTCCAGGACGGCCGGCTTCCGCCACGACTCCATCCCGGAGGGCGTCGCCGCGCTGAAGGAGCTGGGCACCCCGGCCGGCATCTCGGTCACCGCGACCGAGGAGGCGGGACAGTTCACCACGAACAACCTCGCCAAGTACGACGCGGTGGCCTTCCTGTCCACCACCGGTGACGTCCTCAACGACGCCCAGCAGCAGGCCTTCGAGAACTACATCAAGAACGGCGGTGGCTACCTGGGCATCCACGCCGCCGCCGACACCGAGTACGACTGGGAGTTCTACGGCGGCCTCGTCGGCGCCTACTTCGACTCGCACCCGGAGATCCAGAAGGCCACCGTCCGCGTCGAGGACCACGACCACCCGGCCACCGCCCACCTGGACGACGCCTGGGAGCACACCGACGAGCTGTACAACTACCGCACCAACCCGCGCGAGCAGGCCAAGGTCCTCGCCACCCTCGACGAGACGACCTACGAGGGCGGCACCATGAAGGGCGACCACCCGATCGCCTGGTGCCAGAGCTACGGCGGCGGCCGCTCCTTCTACACCGGCCTCGGCCACACCAAGGAGTCCTACGCGGACGAAACCTTCCGCGGCCACCTGCTCGGCGGCATGCAGTACGCCACCGGCCAGGTCAAGGCCGACTGCAAACCGGACAAGGGCTACCGGGACATCTTCAACGGCCAGACCCTGGAGGGCTGGAAGCAGGCCGGACCCGGCAAGTTCAACATCAAGGACGGCACCCTGGAGACCGAGGGCGGCATGGGCCTGCTCTGGTACCAGGCCAAGGAGCTGAAGTCGTACTCCCTGAAGCTCGACTGGAAGATGCAGGGCGACGACAACTCCGGCGTCTTCGTGGGCTTCCCGGCCTCCGAGGACCCCTGGTCGGCCGTGGACAGGGGCTACGAGATCCAGATCGACGCCACGGACGAGGTCGACCGCACGACCGGTTCGATCTACACGTTCAAGGCGGCGAACATCAAGGCCCGTGACCAGGTCCTGCGGCCGCCCGGCCAGTGGAACTCCTACGAGATCAAGGTCCGCGGCGAACGCCTCCAGGTGTTCCTCAACGGAGTCAAGATCAACGACTTCACCAACAAGGACCCCGAGCGGAGCCTGACCGACGGCTACATCGGCCTGCAGAACCACGGCGCCGACGACCAGGTCTCCTTCCGCAACATCCAGCTCAAGGAACTGCCCTCCTAGGGCGACCACCCGTCCCAGGAAGGCGGCGGCACCCGCGGGGTGCCCCGCCCTCCGGGGCGACCGGAACGGCGGCGGGCGGAGGACGCCGGACCTCCGCCCGCCGTCCCGCCGGGCCCCTCACGCCCGGCAGCACACCACTTCCGGCACTCGCACCAGGTTCGCGTACGACAAGGAGGCTGCCCATGTCCGCCGAACCGACCCAGCCCACCCCCTCGACGGCCCCCCGCTTCGGCGTCTGGTTCGTCGGCGCGCGCGGCTCCGTCGCCACCACCGCGATCGCCGGCTGCGCCGCCGTGGCCGCCGGGCTCCATCCGCCGACCGGCATGGTCACCGAGACCGAGCCCTTCGCGGCGAGCGGTCTGCCTGCCCTGTCCTCCCTCGTCTTCGGCGGGCACGACACCGTCGACTGCCCGCTGCCCAAGCGCGCCGAGCACCTCGCCGCGGGCGGCGTCCTGCCGCACGGCCTGCCGTCCGCGGTCCACGCCGAACTCGTCGCCGCGGACCAGGAGATCAAGCCGGGCGGTCCCCTCCCGGGGGACGCGGTCGGCGGGCCCGACGGCGATTCCGGCCGGGGCGACGACGAACTGATCGACGTGTTCGCCGCCGACATCCGCGACTTCGTCGCCCGCCAGGGACTCGCGGGCGCCGTCGTGATCAACGTCGCCTCCACCGAGCCGGCCCCCGACGGCGGCGCGCTGCCGGCCAGCTCCCTCTACGCCGCCGCCGCCCTGCGGGCCGGCTGCCCCTACGTCAACTTCACCCCCTCCACGGGCCTGCACCACCCGGCGCTGGCCCCGCTCGCCGAGGCCTCGGGTCTGCCGTACGCCGGGCGCGACGGCAAGACCGGGCAGACCCTGCTGCGGTCGGTGCTCGGCCCGATGTTCCTCCAGCGGGCCCTCGCCGTGCGCGCGTGGTCCGGCACCAACCTCCTGGGCGGCGGCGACGGCGCCGCCCTCGCCGACCCGGCGGCCGCCGCCGCGAAGAACGCCGGCAAGGAACGCGTCCTCGCCGACACCCTCGGCACCGCGGTCGAGGGAGAGACCCACATCGACGACGTACCGGCACTCGGCGACTGGAAGACGGCCTGGGACCACATCGCCTTCGACGGGTTCCTCGGCGCCCGGATGGTCCTCCAGACCACCTGGCAGGGCTGCGACTCGGCGCTGGCCGCGCCGCTCGTCCTGGACCTGGCCCGCCTGACCGCCCGCGCCCACGAGAAGGGCATCTCCGGACCGCTGGGCGAACTGGGCTTCTACTTCAAGGACCCGGTCGGCGACGGACCCTCGTCCCTGGCCGAGCAGTACACAGAGCTGAAACGCTTCGCCGCCCGACTGCGCGACGGTGCTGTCGGTGATGGGCGTCACGGCGGGGGCGGTGGCGGCGGGCGTGGCGGTGCCGGTGGGCGTGGCGGTGGCGGTGGGCGTGACGGTGCTGTTGGTGGTGGGCGTCGCGGTGACGGCGCCGGCGGCACCGGGCGTGACCGTGCCGGCGAACTCGGGGGCCGCCGATGACCCGCACCGTCGCCGCTGCGGAGGCCGCCGCCTCGCGGGCCGCCCAGTCGTTGAGGGCCATGCCGGCCTCGTACAGGCAGAGGGAGGAGCCGATGGCGAGGAGGGTGCGG
>NZ_JACBYP010000107.1 GCF_018982965.1 Streptomyces mayonensis
CCCCCGCACCGCTTCCGCCCCCCTGCACCCACCGTTCCCGTCCCCGAACAACGGAGTTCACGATGAAGGACAGCGCCGCCACCGCGGAGCAGACGCGCCCCGCGGAGCGCACCACGGGCGACCTGGCCAGAGCCGCCGTCTCGGGCTGGCTGGGCACGGCCATGGAGTTCATGGATTTCCAGCTCTACTCGCTGGCCGCCGCGATCGTCTTCAACAAACTCTTCTTCCCCGACGTCAGCCCCGCGATCGGCCTGATCGCCGCGATGGCCACCTACGGCGTCGGCTACGTCGCCCGGCTCGCGGGCGCCGTCTACTTCGGGCGCATGGGCGACCGGCTCGGCCGCAAGAAGGTCCTCTACATCACCGTCCTGCTGATGGGCGCCTCGACCACCCTGATCGGCGTCCTGCCCACCTACGGCACCATCGGCATCATGGCGCCGATCCTGCTGGTCGCGCTGCGGCTGGCCCAGGGATTCGGCGCGGGCGCCGAGATCGCCGGCGCGACCGTCCTCCTCGCCGAGTACGCCCCCGCCAGGCGCCGGGGCCTGGTCTCCTCGCTGGTGTCGCTCGGTACCAACTCCGGGACCCTGGCCGCCTCCGGCCTGTGGGCCGTACTGCTCGCCGTGCTCACCGAGGACCAGCTCCTCTCCTGGGGCTGGCGGCTGCCGTTCCTGCTCAGCTTCGCCATGATGCTGTTCGCCGTCTGGCTGCGCCGCGGGCTGAAGGAGAGCCCCGTCTTCGAGGAGCGCGCCGACGTCGTGGACGGTGTGGCGCTGGCCCGCGACGAGGTCGAGTCGGCCATCGCCGAAGCGGGTGAGCAGCAGGGCGGCGTACTGGCGGCCGGGGTACGGCAGCGCAAGGGCAGGGCCTTCTTCCTCGCGTTGGCGCTCCGCTTCGGCCAGGCCGGCAACTCCGGGCTGATCCAGACCTTCCTGGTCGGTTACATCGCCACCAACCTCGCCGTCGACCGGTCCGTTCCCACGGACGCCATCGTGTACGGCTCACTGGTGGGCTTCGCCACCGTGCCGTTCGTCGGGCTGCTCGGCGACCGCATCGGCCGCCGCGTGCTCTATCTGGTCGTCTCGGCGCTGACCGTGGTCCTCGCCTTCCCGGTGATGCTGCTGATCACCTCGGGCACGACACCCGGCGTGATGATCGGCATGGTGCTCGGCCTCAACGTCGGTGTGCTCGGACTGTTCTCGCTGGAGAGCGTGACGATGGCCGAGCTCTTCGGCGCCCGCACCCGGTTCACCCAGCTCGCCCTCGCCAAGGAGATCGGCGGCATCCTCGCCACCGCGATCGGGCCCGTCCTCGCCGCCACCCTCACGGCCGTCACCGGGAGCTGGTGGCCCATCGCGGCCATGCTCATCGTCTACTCACTGATCACTTTCGTCGGCGCGTACCTCGCGCCCGAGACCCGCGGACGCGACCTGGTCCGCCTGGAGGACGCCGTATGACCACCGCCACCGAGGGACGCGGAGCGTCCGCGGCCGCCGGGAGGCGCACCATGCGCGCCGTGGTGGTGCACGGCCCCGGCGACGTCCGCGTGGACGAACGGCCACTGCCGGTGCCGGGCCCCGGAGAGGTGCTGCTGGCCCTGGAATGGGGCGGGATCTGCGGGTCCGACATCGCCTACTGGAAAAACGGCGCGTCCGGCACGGCCGCGCTCGCCCACCCGCTGGTGCTCGGGCACGAGGTGGCGGGCCGGATCGCCGTGCTCGGCCCGGGCGTCACGGGGCTCGCGGAGGGCCTGGCGGTCACCGTCCACCCCGCGCGGTTGGTCGGCGACGGCCGACTGCCCCGGCGGATCGCCGGCCGCACCAACCTCTACCCGCACGTCCGCTACTTCGGTTCCGCGGCCTTCACCCCGCACACCGACGGCGGGTTCAGCGAGTACCGCACGGTCGACGCCGACCAGGTACGGCCGCTGCCGGACGGGGTGGACACCGAGCAGGGAGCGCTGGCGGAACCGCTGGCGGTGGCCCTGCACGCCGTCGGCCGGGCCCCGTCCCTGCGCGGCCGGACGGTCCTGGTCAACGGCGCCGGGCCGATCGGCTCCCTGGTGGTGGCCGCCGCCAAGCACCGCGGCGCGGACACCGTGGTCGCCGCGGACCTGTCGCCGGACGCGCTCGGCGTGGCCCGCGCGATGGGCGCCGACGAGATCCGCGACCTCTCGCGCGGTGAGACGCTGCCGGAGGACACAGAGGTGGTCTTCGAGGCGTCCGGCGCCCCCGCGGCGCTCGGTGCGGTACTGCGGGCCACGGCCCGCGGCGGCACCCTCGTCCAGGTCGGCAACCTGCCCGGCAGCGTGGTCTCCGCGGTCCTCGGCGACCTGGTCACCCGTGAGATCACCTGGGCGGGTTCCTACCGTTTCGTGGAGGAGATCGACGACGCGCTGCTCGCCCTGCGCGACGGTGTGGACGTCACGCCGCTGATCACCCACCGGTTCCCGATCGAGCGGGCGACCGAGGCGCTGTCGGCCGCCGCGGACCCGGCCGCCGGCAGCAGCAAGGTGCTGCTGAGGCTGTCCGGCGGGCAGCCGGGCGCGTAACCCGGCGAGCAGGCCGCACCGTACTCCGTTTCCGTCCACGCCCTTCCGACAGGAGCCGCATGCCGACCGCCCCTCCGCTGCCCGCCGCCGACGCCGTGTGCGTGGGCGAGACGATGGCCGTTCTCGGACCGTCGGACGACCGGCCGCTCGCCGAGCAGGAGTCGGTACGGCTGGGGACCGGCGGCGCCGAGTCCAACGTCGCCTGCGCGCTGGCCGGGTTCGGCCACCGCACCGCCTGGCTCAGCCGCCTGGGCGACGACCCGTTCGGCCGCCGTATACGGGCCGAACTCACCGCCTGCGGCGTCGACGTGGACGCCGTGCAGACCGACCCGGACCGGCCGACCGGGGTCTACTTCAAGGACCCGGGCCGGGCGGGCACCCGGACCCATTACTACCGCCGGGGATCGGCCGCCGCCGGCATGGGCCCGGAGCTGGCCAGGCTGCCCCTGCTGCGCCGGGCCCGGCTGGTGCACCTGTCCGGCATCACCGCCGCGCTCTCCGACAGCTGCGGACAACTGCTGGACGCGCTCCTCCTCGACCGGGACCCCGACGCGGAGGGCAGGGCCGCCGGACCGGTCGTCTCCTTCGACGTCAACCACCGTCCGGCGCTGTGGCGCGGCGGATCCGGACAGGCCGCCGACCGGCTGCTGACCCTGGCCCGCGCCGCCGACCTGGTGTTCGTCGGACGGGACGAGGCGGAGGGGCTGTGGGGCACGAACCGGGCGGACGACGCTGCGGCGCTCCTCGCGCCGGCACCGGCCGTGGTGGTCAAGGACGCCGAGCACGGGGCGACGTCGTACGTGCGCGGCACCCGGACGTACGTGCCCTCGCTGCCCACGAAGGTGGTCGAACCGGTCGGCGCGGGCGACGCGTTCGCGGCCGGTTATCTCTCCGGAGCCCTGGACGGCCGCGACGAGCGCGCGCGGCTGCGCCTCGGCCACCTCGCCGCCGCGGCGGCCCTGCGCACGCGGGACGACGTACCGGTCGTGCCCGCACGCGAGGAGACCGGCCGCTTCCTCGCCCTGGACGACGAGGCCTGGGCGACCCTGCCACGGCGCTGAGCCGGGCAGGTGTCCCGGGCCCGCAAGGCCGCCGCGGGCCCGGGACACCTGGTGGACGTACGCTCGGAGAGGCCGCGTGATGCGCTTGACACGAAAATCGAACATCCATTCTTATGGAGGCTCCGGCGAAGCCCGTGGCAGGTGATTTCGACGGGGTTTGGGTGGATAAGTGCCCTAGTTGTCCACAGGTCGAGCCCGCGTCACGGCGCATTGTCAGTGGCAGGCATTAGCGTCTTCGATGTGAAGCGATCGAATCAAGCAAACCGGGTGGAACCCATGGCAGGCACCGACCGCGAGAAGGCCCTGGACGCCGCGCTCGCACAGATTGAACGGCAATTCGGCAAGGGCGCGGTCATGCGCATGGGCGAGCGGTCGAAGGAGCCCATCGAGGTCATCTCGACCGGTTCGACCGCGCTCGACGTGGCCCTCGGCGTCGGCGGCATCCCGCGCGGCCGGGTCGTGGAGATCTACGGCCCCGAGTCCTCGGGCAAGACGACCCTGACCCTGCACGCCGTGGCGAACGCGCAGAAGGCCGGCGGTCAGGTCGCGTTCGTGGACGCCGAGCACGCCCTCGACCCCGAGTACGCCAAGAAGCTCGGCGTCGACATCGACAACCTGATCCTCTCCCAGCCGGACAACGGCGAGCAGGCCCTGGAGATCGTGGACATGCTGGTCCGCTCCGGCGCCCTCGACCTCATCGTCATCGACTCCGTCGCCGCGCTCGTCCCGCGCGCGGAGATCGAGGGCGAGATGGGCGACAGCCACGTCGGTCTGCAGGCCCGGCTGATGAGCCAGGCCCTGCGGAAGATCACCAGCGCGCTCAACCAGTCCAAGACCACCGCGATCTTCATCAACCAGCTCCGCGAGAAGATCGGTGTGATGTTCGGCTCCCCGGAGACCACGACCGGTGGCCGCGCGCTGAAGTTCTACGCCTCCGTGCGCATCGACATCCGCCGCATCGAGACCCTGAAGGACGGCACGGAGGCGGTCGGCAACCGCACCCGCTGCAAGGTCGTCAAGAACAAGGTCGCGCCGCCCTTCAAGCAGGCGGAGTTCGACATCCTCTACGGCCAGGGCATCAGCCGCGAGGGCGGCCTGATCGACATGGGTGTGGAGCACGGCTTTGTCCGCAAGGCCGGCGCCTGGTACACGTACGAGGGCGACCAGCTCGGCCAGGGCAAGGAGAACGCGCGCAACTTCCTGAAGGACAACCCCGACCTGGCCAACGAGATCGAGAAGAAGATCAAGGAGAAGCTGGGCGTCGGCGTGCGTCCCGAGGAGCCGGACACCGAGCCGGGCGCGGACCCGGCCGCCGTCTCCGCCGCACCGGCCGACGCCGCACCCGCGGTGCCCGCCCCCGCGCCGGCCAAGGCCACCAAGTCCAAGGCCGCGGCAGCCAAGAGCTGACCCGTGACACGACGAACCGACTGGGCCGAGTACACGGACGGCTTCGCCGGAGCGGACGACGGTTCGTACGGGGCAGCCGCGGCCCCGTACGAGACGGACCGGTACGAGGAGGGCCGCTACGAAACAGACCGGTACGAGGGGGACCGGTACGCGGCGGATCCGTCCGGCGCCGGCGCCCCGGAGGGAAGCGGGGCGCGCCACGGTGACGGCGGGGCGCGTCGTCCGGGCGGACGGGGCCGCGGACCGGGCGGCGGACGTGGGCGCCGGCGGCGCGAAAGAGCGGAGCCGTCCGCCGAGAACGGAGGCACCACTTCCTCGTCGAGGGCCGAGAAGGGGGAGCCTCCGCGGGACCCGGTCGAGCAGGCACGGGCGATCTGCCTGCGCCTGCTCACCGGGACCCCGCGCACCCGCAGCCAGCTCGCCGACGCCCTGCGCAAGCGGGAGATCCCGGACGAGGCCGCGGAGGAGGTGCTGTCCAGGTTCGAGGAGGTCGGCCTGATCGACGACGGGGCCTTCGCGGACGCCTGGGTGGATTCACGGCACCACGGCCGCGGCCTGGCCAGGCGCGCCCTCGCCAGGGAGCTGCGGACCAAGGGCGTCGACGCGAGCCTCATCGACGCGGCGGTCTCCCGGCTGGACTCCGAGCAGGAGGAGGAGACCGCACGCGAGCTGGTCGCCCGCAAACTGCGCGCCACCCGAGGGCTCGACCGTGACAAGAGGCTGCGCCGCCTCGCGGGCATGCTGGCCCGCAAGGGCTATCCCGAAGGCCTGGCGTTGCGGGTGGTCCGCCAGGCACTCGAGGAGGAGGGCGAGGACACGGAGTTCCTCGGCGAAGAGAACTCCTGACCGTACGTCAGGTGCCCTGAGGTAGGCCGCCGCGCGTCACACGCACCGGCCGCCCGGCCCGTCCGGCCCCGGACGGGCGGCGCGGACCGTGCGGTACGGGCCGTGCGGTACGGGCCCCGGCCCTCAGGACACTTCCGGGCGGACACCCGACGATCCGGGCGGACACCCGACGAATGGAGCCGCCTTGCGTACGGTCGCACCGCCGCACCGCCGCACCGCCGCACCGCCGCACCGCCGCACCGCCGCGCGGACGCCCGCGTCCCGGTCATCGAGCGGGTGTACCGCCCGCGGCAGGACCCGTGACCGGCAGCCCCGCCGCCTGCCAGGCCTGGAAGCCGCCGATCAGATCGGTGGCCCGGTGCAGGCCCAGCCGGTGCAGGGACTCCGCGGCCAGGCTGGAGGCGTAGCCCTCGTCGCACACCACGACCACACGCACGTCGTGGTTCGCGGCTTGGGGGAGACGGTGGCTGCCCTGCGGATCCAGCCGCCACTCCAGCTCGTTCCGCTCGACCACGAGAGCACCGGGGATCACCCCGTCCCGATCGCGCAGAGCGGCGTACCGGATGTCCACCAGCAGTGCGGTACCGGCCTCGGCGGCGTCGTACGCCTCGCGCGGCGCGATCCGCCGGTAGCCGGCGCGTACCCGTTCCAGCAGCGCGTCGATCCCCGTCGGTTCGCTCACTGCCAGTCCTGCGGACGCTCGACCTGCTCAAGGCGCAGAGTGGGACCGGTGCGGCTGTAGCGGCGGATCTGCGGCAGCGGAGGGTAGTAGGCGTGCACGGAGACCGCGTGCTGGTCGGCGGACTCGTTGAGCACCTCGTGCACATGGTGCCGGCCGAAGGCGCGTCCCTTCCCGGCGGGCAGCCGGCGCTCCCGGTCCACGCCCTCCGTGAGTTCCAGGGTCTTCCAGCCGTCGGTGGGCAGACGGGCGGCGAGCGCGTTCTCCTTGAGCTCGCCCGCGGCCGTCACGAAGGCGCCCACCGAGTCGGCGTGGTCGTGCCAGCCGGTGCCCGTGCCGGGCGGCCAGCCGATCAGCCACGCCTCACTGCCGCCCGGCCCCTCCAGGCGCACCCAGGTGCGGCCCTCCGGGTCGAGCGGCAGCGAGGCGATCAGTTCGGCGTCGGAAGCCGTGCGCCGGACGAAGTCGAGGAGTTCGCCCTGCGTGGGCGTGGGCGTGGGCGTGGGCGTGGGCGCGGCCGTCTCCGCGCCGGAGGCGGAGGAGACGGGCGCCGGGGAGGCAGGAACAGAAGCAGGAACAGGGGAGGAGACAGACACGGGTACCGTCCTGGGATGTCGCGAAGGGAACGCGCGGCAGCGCTACGGGAGCGGCATGCGCGAAGAAGGGGGGGCGCGAGTTCAGCAGGACGGACGACACACGCAGCCCGCATAGCGGACGAGGTCCATATGGACCCTCCGCCACAGGCGCACACAGGTGTCGGTCACGCTCCGGAGTAGACCATGACGGTCGAGGCCGGTCAACTCACCGTCAACATACGGACGCCCGCCCCACCCCCCCGGCGCCGGTGGCCAGGGCCACCGGCGCACCCTCGGGGCGGTCGTCTCAACGGGAGCCGGCGGCGGCGCCCGCCGAGCGGGCCGTCCCCTCCGCTTCGGGCGCGGCGCCGCCCAGCGTTGCCTCGGCCGCCGCGTACAGATCCGCCGGACGGACCCCGTTGAGGGCCGTGACCAGGTGGCCGTCCGGCCGGACCAGCAGCACCGTGTGGGCGGCGGCCCCCGGGTAGCTCTCGGCGACCAGCAGTTCGGCGCGGTGGGGGAGTGCCGTCACGGCGGCGGCCAGCCGGGGCATGATCCCGGCGGTGACCCAGTGCTTGCGGTCCCACACCCCCGTACCCGGCGCGATCAGCACCACCAGCAGTGCCCCGCGGCCGAGCCGGTCGCGCAGCCGTACGAAGGTGCCGTCCTCGGCCGTCACCCGCACGTCGTCCACGGGGGCTCCGGGCGCGGTGCCCACGGACACCTCACCGGTGAGGCCGCCGGGCGCGAGGGGCGAACCGGCGTACGTGCCCGGCAGGCCGAGGGCTCCGTTCCCCAGGTGACCGTCCGCGAGCAGCGCGTCGTTGCCGCGTGCCGAGCCGGGCACGTAGGAACGCAGGCCGCCGCCACCGCGCAGCAGCGGGAGCAGCTGGTCCGCGGCGCGCAGCCGTGCGGCGATCGCGGCACGGCGTTCCTGCTGGTAGCTGTCGAGGAGCGCTTCACGCGGCCCGTGGTGCCAGGCCAGGGCCAGCTTCCACGCGAGGTTGTCGGCGTCCAGCAGTCCCTCTTCGAGGCCCTGGGTGCCCAGCGCGCCCATGAGGTGCGCGGCGTCCCCGGCGAGGAGCACGCGACCCACCCGCCAGCGGCGGGCGAGCCGGTGGTGGACGGTGTGGACGCCGGTGTCCAGCAGCTCGTAGGGCGGCAGCTGCCCGTCGGACCAGCCGGTGAGGGTCTCGCGGACCCGGTTCATCAGCAGTTCCGGCGTGACCAGGTCCTTGCCGGGAGGCAGCAGCCAGTCCAGGCGCCAGACACCGTGCGGCAGGGGACGGGCGACGACCTCGCCGGCCGATGGGCCGGACGTCCGCCACGGCGGCAGCCGGTGGAGCAACGCCTCGTCGGTCCACGGCAGCTCGGCGCGCAGGGCGGCGACGGCGTATCGTTCCACCGCCGTACGGCCGGGGAAGCGGATGTCCTGGAGCTTGCGGACCGTGGAGCGGGGGCCGTCGCAGCCGACCAGGTAACTGCCGCGCCACCAGGTGCCGGAGGGCCCACGGGTGTGGGCCGTGACGCCGGACGTCTCCTGTTCGACGCTGTCGAGGCGGCTGTCCGCCGCGATCCTGACGAGCGACTCACGGGCGACGGCGGTCCGCAGGACGCCGGTCAGCTCGTGCTGGGCGATGTGCAGCGGCGCCGGCCGGGTGTCGCCGAATTCGACAGCGCGCGTCACCTGCTTGCGCCGCATCGACCGCCATCCGGCCCAACGGCAGCCCCGCCCCGCCAGAGGCGCGCCGGTCAGCCGCTCGACCAGCGTGACGGCCTCCTCCCGCAGGACGACGGTGCGGGCGGGGCGCGGCTCGTCCTTGCCGGGCCCCTCGTCGAGGACGACGCAGGGCACCTCCTGCCGTGCCAGAGCCAGGGCGAGCGTGAGCCCGACGGGCCCCGCTCCGGTGACGATCACCGGGTCCACGGTGCGGCGCCCCCTGCCCGTCGTGGTGTCCCGGGGGACGTGGGTGAACAGGACATTGGGACAGGGTGCACGGTCACAGAACGTATGCAACCTACTGCCGCTGCCTGCGTCAAGCGACGGAGGCCGTGGCGATCACGCCACGGCCTCCGTTGGTGGTCACCCGAGGTGACCGAGTGTCAGGTGCCGCCACCGGCACCGGTCGCCGCCCCACCGGGAACACCGGCATCGTCGGCCTTGAGTACCGCACCGGTCGACTTCTTGCCACGCCGCAGCCGCTGCTCCAGCCAGCTCGCGAAGCTGGTCAGTGCGAAGTTGATCGCGATGAAGATGACGGCCACCACCGTGAAGCTGGCGATGGTGTTGGCCCCGTAGTAGGCGCTCATCGTGTTGGCGGCAGCGAGCGTCTCGCCGAAGGTGAGGACCGCGCCGCCGAGGGCGGTGTCCTTCACGACGACGACGAGCTGGCTGACGATGGCCGGCAGCATCGCGGTGACCGCCTGCGGCAGCAGGATGAGCCGCATGACCTGGCCCTTGCGCAGACCGACGGCCATAGCGCCCTCGGCCTGACCCTTGGGCAGGGCCAGGATGCCCGACCTGACAATCTCCGCCAGCACCGAGGCGTTGTACAGCACGAGGCCCGTGACCACCGCGTAGAGCGGGCGGTCGTCGCTGCTGACATTCGTGTACTCGGAGAACAGCGCGAGACCGAAGATCATCAGTACCAGTACGGGAATGGACCGGAAGAACTCGACCAGGATCGAGGCCGGCACGCGGACCCAGGCATGGTCCGAGAGCCGGGCGATGCCGAGTGCAGCGCCAAGCGGCAGCGCGATGATCACTGCGAGCGCGGCGGCCTTCAAGGTGTTCTGCAGCCCTGGCCAGATGTACGTCGACCAGGGCTCGCTGCTGGTGAAGAACATCTCCCACTTGGCCCATTCGAGCTGGCCCTTGTCGGAGAGGGTGCCGATGACCCACCACAACACAGCCGCGAAGGCGGCGAAGAAGACGACCGTGAACAGGATGTTGCGCCGCTTGGCACGGGGACCTTGGGCATCGTAGAGAACGGAGCTCATCGCTTCACCGCCACCTTCTTGCCCAACCAGCCGAGGAACAGGCCGGTCGGGAGGGTCAGAACCACGAACACGAGGGCGATGACCGAGGAGATCAGCAGCAACTGGGCCTCGTTCTCGATCATTTCCTTCATCAGCAGCGCCGTCTCGGCGACGCCGATGGCGGCTGCCACCGTGGTGTTCTTGATGAGCGCGATCAGAACGTTCGCCAGGGGAACGACGGAGGAACGGAATGCCTGGGGCAGTACGACGTGCCGCAGTACCTGGCTGAAACTGAGCCCGACAGCCCTGGCAGCCTCCGCCTGCCCGACCGGCACGGTGTTGATGCCGGAACGCAGTGCTTCGCACACGAACGCGGAGGTGTAGAGGACGAGGCCGAGCACGGCGAGCCGGAAGTTGATGGTCTCGAAGTCACCTTCGGCGCCGAGCGTGATCTGCAAGGTCTGATTGAGGCCCAGTGACGCGAACAGGATGATCACGGTCAGCGGAATGTTCCGCACGATGTTCACGTACGCGGTCCCGAAACCGCGCATCAACGGCACCGGGCCGACTCGCATGGCGGCGAGTATGGTGCCCCAGATCAGGGAACCGACGGCCGAGAGCACAGCGAGCTGCACTGTCGTCCAGATGGCTCCCGCCAAGTCGTAATCCTGAAGAAAGTCGAACACGATCTCCCGCGCTTCCGCGTGTAGGGATGCCCGCCCCGGTGCGCCGCCCCTGTTCGAAGGCGGCGCACCTCGTCAGGCCCGGCCTCAGCTCTTGACGTCGCCGATCTTCGGCGCCGGCTCGTTCTTGTAGTTGGCCGGACCGAAGTTGTCGGTGACCGCCTTGTCCCAGGCTCCGTCGGAGACCATGGCCTCGAGCGCGTCGTTGATCTTGGCCTTGAGGTCGCTGCCCTTCTTGACGCCGATGCCGTAGTTCTCGTTCGTCAGCTTGAAACCGCCGAGCTTGAACTTGTCCTTGAACTGCGACTGGGAGGCGTACCCGGCAAGGATCGAGTCATCCGTGGTCAGCGCGTCGATGGCGCCGTTCTGCAGACCGGTGAGGCAGGCCGAGTACGTCGGGTAGTTCTGCAGCTGAGCCTTCGGGGCCAGCTTGTCCTTGATGTTCTGCGCCGAGGTCGAGCCGGTGACCGAGCAGAGCTTCGCGTCGTTCAGGTCCTCCGGCGACTTGATCTTGTCGTCGTCGGCGCGGATCAGCACGTCCTGGTGGGCCAGCAGGTAGGGGCCGGCGAAGTCGACCTTCTCCGACCGCTCGGGGGTGATCGAGTAGGTGGCGGCGATGAAGTCGACGTCACCGCGCTGCAGCATGGTCTCGCGGTCGGCGCTCTTCGACTCCTTCCACTCGATCTGGTCCTCGGTGTAGCCGAGCTTCTTGGCGACGTACGTGGCGACGTCCACGTCGAAGCCCTCGTAGCCGTTCGGGGTCTTCTGGCCGAGGCCGGGCTGGTCGAACTTGATGCCGATGGTGATCTTCTTGCCGTCGCCGGACGAGCCGCCGTCCTTGTCGTCGCCGCCGCACGCGGTGGCGGTCAGGGCGAGGGCGAGCACGGCGGCCGAGGCGGCGGAGACCTTGCGAAGCTTCATGGTGAACATCCTTTGGCTGTGATCGAACTGCGATCGGACGATCAGAGGATCAGGCGATCAGATGCGGCCGTCGACGGCGGGCCGCCAGGTCGGGCGACGCGGGGCACCGGCGCCGTCCGGGAAAATCAGTGGTGCAGGATCTTCGACAGGAAGTCCTTGGCCCGGTCGCTGCGCGGGTTGCTGAAGAACTGGTCCGGCTTGGCTTCCTCGACGATGCGGCCGTCCGCCATGAACACCACGCGGTTGGCCGCGGAGCGGGCGAAGCCCATCTCGTGCGTGACCACGACCATGGTCATGCCGTCCTGCGCGAGCTGCTTCATGACCTCCAGCACCTCGTTGATCATCTCGGGGTCGAGAGCCGACGTGGGCTCGTCGAAGAGCATGACCTTCGGGTCCATGGCCAGCGCCCGCGCGATGGCGACGCGCTGCTGCTGGCCGCCGGAGAGCTGCGCGGGGTACTTGTCCGCCTGGGCGCCCACGCCGACCCGGTCGAGCAGGGCGCGGGCCTTCTCCTCGGCCTTCTTGGCGTCCACCTTGCGGACCTTGACCTGGCCCAGCGTCACGTTCTCGAGCACCGTCTTGTGCGCGAAGAGGTTGAACGACTGGAAGACCATGCCGACGTCGGCCCGCAGCCGGGCCAGTTCCTTGCCCTCGGCGGGCAGCGGCTTGCCGTCGATCGTGATCGAGCCCGAGTCGATGGTCTCCAGCCGGTTGATGGTGCGGCACAGGGTGGACTTGCCGGACCCGGAGGGTCCGATGACCACGACGACTTCGCCGCGGGTGATCGTCAGGTCGATGTCCTGGAGCACGTGCAACGCGCCGAAGTGCTTGTTGACACTCTTCAGGACGACCAGTTCGCCGGTCGCGGCCTTGTCTTCCTTGGCCACCGATACTTCGGTCATCGCTCTCGGGCTCCGTCCTCCTCGGTTTCGGAGGACAGTAGTGACCCATGACACTATGCGTCTCTACATCTGAGGGAGATCTGAGCATCACGATCCGGTAGCGGGTGGCCACAAGTCGTATAGCGGGTGGCCACGAGTCGTAGCCCTGGTGACCAGGGCGCATATCGGCCGGATAACTTCGGGCGGCCGCAACCGGCAGACCCTTGACGCCGTCCCACTCCATCGGCGTCACTGCACTGGGCGCACGCGCGCGTGCCGCCCGATCTCCACCCGCTTTGTACCCGCCGTGGGCGTACGGCCGATGAACCGAAGGGAGCCCGGATGAGGCTGCTGCTCGTCGAGGACGACAACCATGTGGCCGCCGCCCTGTCCGCGATCCTGGCACGGCACGGCTTCGACGTCACCCACGCGCGCAGCGGCGAGGAGGCGCTTCAGGCACTCGTCCCCGAGAGCGAGGCCTTCGGCGTCGTCCTGCTCGACCTGGGCCTTCCCGACCAGGACGGGTACGAGGTCTGCGGCAAGATCCGCAAGCGCACCAGCACCCCGGTCATCATGGTCACCGCCCGGTCCGACGTCCGCTCCCGCATCCACGGCCTCAACCTCGGCGCCGACGACTACGTGGTCAAGCCGTACGACACCGGGGAACTGCTCGCCCGCATCCACGCCGTCAGCCGGCGCAGCGTCCACGAGGACGCCACCGCGAGCACGGAGACCGTGGTGCGCCTCGGGACGGTCCGCATCGAGCTGCCGACTCGCCGGGTCAGCGTGGACGGTTCGGTCGTCCAGCTCACCCGCAAGGAGTTCGACCTCCTGGCCCTCCTGGCCCAGCGGCCCGGCGTGGTCTTCCGCCGTGAGCAGATCATCAGCGAGGTCTGGCGCACCAGCTGGGAGGGGACCGGGCGCACGCTGGAGGTGCACGTCGCCTCCCTGCGCTCCAAGCTGCGCATGCCCGCGCTGATCGAGACCGTCCGCGGCGTCGGCTACCGCCTCGTCGCCCCGACGCCCAGCGGGTCCGGGTGAGCACACGCCTGCTGCCGCTGCTCATCGTCCTGATGGCGGCCGTCCTGCTCGCCCTGGGTGTGCCGCTGGGCGTCAGCGTCGCGCGCGCGGAGCAGCAGAAGGTCGTCATCGACCGGATCGACGACACGGCGCGCTTCGCCGCGCTCGCCCAGTTCGTGACCGAGGACGCGCCGGGCGGCTCCCGCCGGACGAGCACCGATGAACGCCTGGAAACCCTGCAGACCGAACTGACCAGCTACTACGAGGTCTACGGCATCAAGGCGGGCGTCTTCTACCGCAACCACATCCCGATGGCCAACGCCCCGACGACGTGGTTCCTGCCCCGGACCGGTGAGGTCCGCGACTCCTTCGACGAGGCGCTGCTCAGCCGTCGCAGCCACGACCCGCAGCAGGTGTGGCCGTGGCAGGACGGCCGGCTCGTGGTGGCCTCACCGGTCATCCGGGACGGCGACGTGGTGGCGGTCGTGGTCACCGAGTCGCCGACCGACTCGATGGGCTCGCGCACCCTGCGCGGCTGGCTGGTCATCGTCGTCGGTGAGATCGCCGCGATGCTGCTCGCCGTCGGGGCCGCGCTGCGGCTGACCGGCTGGGTGCTCAGGCCGGTGCGGGTGCTCGACGCCACCACCCACGACATCGCGACCGGGCGGCTCAAGTCCCGCGTCGCACCGGCCGGAGGCCCACCGGAACTCAGGCGCCTGGCCCGGTCCTTCAACGAGATGGCGGACCACGTGGAGGACGTCCTCGAGCAGCAGCGCGCCTTCGTCGCCGACGCCTCGCACCAGTTGCGCAACCCGCTCTCCGCGCTCCTGCTCCGCATCGAGCTGCTCGCCCTCGAACTGCCGGAGGGCAACGAGGAGATCGCCTCCGTGCAGGCCGAGGGCAAGCGGCTGGCCCGGGTCCTGGACGACCTGCTCGACCTGGCGCTGGCCGAGCACAGCCAGGCCGACCTGAAGGTCACCGACGTCGGCGCGCTGGCCGCCGAGCGGGTGGCGGCCTGGTCGCCGACGGCCGAGGCCAAGGGCGTACGACTGGTCGGCGACTGCCCGCCGACCACGGGCTGGGCCGACCCGGTGGCGCTGTCCAGCGCCCTGGACGCGGTCATCGACAACGCCGTGAAGTTCACACCGCGCGAGGAGACCGTCCGGGTCGAGGTGGCCTCCACCGGGGACGCCGCCACCGTCGTGGTCACCGACAACGGCCCCGGCCTCACCGATGAGGAACTCGCGCGCGTGGGTGACCGGTTCTGGCGCAGCGGACGGCACCAGAACATCAAGGGCTCCGGTCTGGGGCTGTCCATCTGCCGGGCGCTGCTCGCCGCGGGCGACGGCTCGATCTCCTTCGGCCACCACGCGCCGCACGGCCTGGAGGTGACGGTCACGGTGCCCAGGACGCGCACGGCAAAGGCGGCGCCGGAGCATCCCTGAAGGGAGCGCCGGAGCATCCCTGAGGGCGGGCACCGGAGGGCCCCGGGCGGCACCGGGGCGGCTCGGGGTGGTCCCGGGGCGGCTCGGGGCGGTCCCCGGGCGGCTAGGGGTGGCACCGGAGCCGACGGGCCTGGGCCGGCACCGGTGCGGCGCAGGGCAGCAGGCTTACGGCTTGACCGACCGGTAGTAGCGCCGGGCGCCCTCGTGCAGCTCCAGCGGGTCCGTGTAGATCGCGGTACGCAGGTCCACCAGCTGCGCGGAGTGCACGTGCGCACCGATGCCGTCGCGGCTGTCGAGCACGGTGCGGGTGAGCCACTCGGTGAGCCGCGGATCGACGTCCGCGCGGGTCACCAGCAGGTTGGACACCGCCATGGTGGGCACCACGGCGCCGTTCTGCACGGTGGGGTAGGCCGATTCCGGCATGTTGGTGGTGCGGTAGTAGCGGGTCGCACCGCCGGACCCGTGCAGTCTGGTGACGAGGTCCTCGCCGATCGGCACGAAGCGGAAGGCCGACGTCTGTGCGATCTGCCTGAGCCCGTCCGTCGGTACTCCGCCCGACCAGAAGAACGCGTCGAGTTCCCCGCCCAGCCGCCCCGGACCGGTGTCGATGCCGTCCGCGCGGGGCACGATGTCCGTCTCCGGATCGATGCCGACGGCCTTCAGCAGACGGGTGGCTATCAGCCGTACCCCGGAGTGGGGCAGACCGATGGCCACCCGCTTGCCGCGCAGGTCGGCGACCGACTGGATGTCCGAGTCGCTCGGCACCACGAGCTGGACGTAGTCGTCGTAGAGGCGCGTGACACCGCGCAGCTCCTCGGCCTCGGGGCCGCCGGACAGCTTGTACGTCTCGACCGCGTCGGCCGCGGCGATCGTGAAGTCGGCCTCCCCGGACGCCACGCGCTCGACGTTCTCCTGCGAGCCCGCGCTGGTCATCAGCCGCACGTCCAGGTCCGGCATGTCCCTGCGCAGCTCGGTGCGCAGCAGTTCGCCGTACTTCTGGTAGACACCCGCGCGGGTGCCCGTGCTGAACGTGACCGTCCCGCTCGGCGGCTTGTCGCCCAGCGGCAGCAGCCACCACAGCAGCAGCCCGAGCACCACGGCCCCGGCGACCGCGCCCATGGCGGCCCGGCGCCCGCCGATACGGGAGAACAGCGTGGACATGGGCGAGATCCTGCCAGTCCGCACCCGCACTGACCAGGTCCGGGCCCGCCCGCCTGCCGGAGGGCACCCGCCGGCCGTCCGGACGCCGCGCGGCCGGCGCCCGGGTACGACGGACGAGCGCCCGCCTGCGACGGACGGCCCTGGCACCTGAGTAACGGACGGCCCCGGCACCTGAGTACAGGTACCGGGGCCGTACGGGAACCAGCGGTTCCGGCGGTGGGGTCAGTCGCCCACGGACGCCTCAGCCTCCGCCGCTTCCGCGGCCTTGGGCGTCCCCTCCGGGGAGCCGCCGGGGCGGTCGGGATTGTCGCGCCGCTTGAACAGGCGCATCGCCAGCGGCTCGGTGAAGCGGGCGGTGAGCGGGCCGAGGACGACCAGGATCAGGACGTACGCGGTCGCCAGAGGGCCGAGGGACGGCTCGATGCCGGCCGACACCGCGAGGCCCGCGATGACGATCGAGAACTCGCCGCGCGCCACCAGCGCGCCGCCCGCCCGCCAGCGGCCCTTCACGGAGATCCCGGCGCGTTTCGAGGCCCAGTAACCGGTGGCGATCTTCGTCACGGCGGTGAGCAGCGCCAGCGCGAGGGCGGGCAGCAGGACCGGCGGAATGCTGGCCGGGTCGGTGTGCAGCCCGAAGAAGACGAAGAAGACCGCCGCGAACAGGTCCCGCAGCGGGCTCAGCAGCGTGTGCGCGCCCTCCGCGACCTCCCCGGACAGCGCGATGCCCACGAGGAACGCGCCCACCGCGGCCGACACCTGGAGCTGCTGGGCGACACCGGCGACCAGGATCGTCAGGCCCAGCACCACCAGGAGCAGCTTCTCGGGGTCGTCGCTGGTGACGAAGCGGGAGATGAGCCGGCCGTAGCGCACCGCCACGAACAGCACCAGGCCTGCCGCGGCCAGCGCGACCGCGAGCGTGATGCTGCCCGTCATCAGCCCGGCACCGGCCACCAGCGCCGTGACGATCGGCAGGTACACCGCCATCGCCAGGTCCTCCAGGACCAGCACGCTGAGGATCACCGGAGTCTCCCGGTTGCCGACCCGGCCCAGATCGCCCAGCACCTTGGCGATGACACCGGACGACGAGATCCACGTCACGCCGGCCAGGACCACGGCGGCCACGGGACCCCAGCCGAGGAGCAGTGCCGCCACCGCGCCCGGCACGGCGTTGAGCGCACAGTCGACGAGGCCGGCCGGATAGTGGGACTTGAGATTGGTGACCAGGTCACTGGCCGTGTACTCCAGGCCCAGCATCAGCAGCAGGAGGATGACGCCGATCTCGGCGCCGGTCGCGACGAACTCCTCGCTCGCGCCGAGCGGGAGCAGTCCGCCCTCGCCGAAGGCCAGACCGGCGAGCAGGTACAGCGGGATGGGCGAGAGACGGTAACGGCCGGCGAACCGGCCGAGGAGCCCGAGCCCGAGGATGATGGAACCGAACTCGATCAGCAGAACCGCGCCGTGCACCGGCTCACTCCTGCCCGAGAATCGCGGCGGCGGCGTCGACGCCCTCGCGGGTACCGATCACGATCAGGGTGTCACCACCCACGATCCGGAAGTCGGGGGCCGGTGAGGGTATCGCCTCGGCCCGCCGCAGCACCGCCACGATCGACGCGCCGGTCTCGGTCCGCATGCGGGTGTCGCCGAGCAGCCGCCCGTTCCAGCGGGAGCCGGCGGCCACCTCGATCCGCTCGGCGACCAGCCCCAGGTCGGTGGTGTAGAGCAGGTTCGCACTGTGGTGGGAAGGCTTCAGGGCGTCGATCAGCGCACCGGCCTCGGGGGCGGCGAGCCGCAGGGAGTGGGCGCAGGAGTCGGGGTCGTCCGCCCGGTACACGTTGACCGTGCGGGTGCCGTCGCGGTGCGCCACCACCGACAGGTGGCGGTGTTCGCGGGTCACCAGGTCGTACTGGACCCCGATACCCGGGAGCGGCGTCGCCCTCAGGCGTGGAGCTGACACGAGCTTTCCCCTCATTCGTCCTGCATCTCTTGCGACGCTTCTCGCACGTCCGTGACATGCGCGCGACCTCGCCATGCTGCCATCCGCACGTACGGTGGCGATATGGGTGTCGTGACGGATATACGCAGGCGGTCGCGGTCGGCGAGGCTGTCGGCGGGGGTGTCGTCGGCGAGGTCCGGGAGGAGCGGAAAGAGGAACGTGTCGCTGTTCTGGCGGATCTTCTTGCTCAATGCCGCCGGTCTGTTCGTCGCCACCGCGCTGCTGCTGGGACCGGTCACCGTGTCGACGCCCACGCTGGCCCAGGAGGCACTGGTCCTGCTGGTGGGCCTGGGGCTGCTGCTCGTCGGCAACGCGGTCGTGCTGCGGATCGGGCTCGCACCGCTGCACCGGCTCGGCCGCGCGATGACCACCGCCGACCTCCTGGTCCCGGGCGCCCGCCCGGAGGTCGCCGGCCCCGCCGAGGCGGCGCAGCTGATCGCCACGTACAACACGATGCTCGACCGGCTCCAGGCCGAACGCGCGGCGGGCGCCGGTCAGGCCCTTCAGGCGCAGGAGGGCGAGCGCCACCGCATCGCCCGCGAACTCCACGACGAGGTCGGCCAGACCCTGACCGCCGTCCTCCTCCAGCTCAAGCGCGTGGCCGACCGGGTCCCCGGCGAACTGCGCGAAGAGGTGTCCCTGGCGCAGGAGGCCACCCGGGCCGGCCTGGACGAGATCCGCCGGATCGCCCGCCGGCTGCGCCCGGGCGTCCTGGAGGAGCTCGGCCTCGCCAGCGCCCTGCGCTCGCTCTCCACCGAGTTCACGCACCACGGGCTGGCCGTGCACCACCAGGTCCCGGGAGACCTGCCCCCGCTCAGCCCGGAGGCGGAGCTCGTGATCTACCGGGTCGCCCAGGAGGGCCTGACCAACACGGCTCGCCACTCCGGCGCCGACCGCGCCGAGCTCAGGCTCCGTCCGCTGCCCGGCGGCGTCGAACTCCTCGTCCGGGACAACGGCACCGGCCTCGGCGGGGCGGCGGAGGGCGCCGGCATCCACGGGATGCGTGAACGGGCCCTGCTGATCGGAGCCGGGATCCACTTCAGACCCGCCCCCCAAGGGGGCACCGACGTACGCCTGCGCGTCCCCGCACCACCGGGTGACCGTGCCGCAGACCGAACCGGAGACAGCCCCTGATGTCCGCACGGCCCCCGATCCGCGTCCTGCTCGCAGACGACCACACCCTCGTACGACGTGGGGTACGCCTCATCCTCGACGGCGAACCCGATCTGACGGTGGTCGCCGAGGCCGGTGACGGTGCCGAAGCGGTCGCGGCGGCCCGGGCCACCGGGATCGACCTCGCGGTCCTCGACGTCGCCATGCCCCGCATGACGGGCCTCCAGGCGGCCCGCGAACTCTCCCGCCGGATGCCCGAGCTGCGCATCCTGATCCTGACGATGTACGACAACGAGCAGTACTTCTTCGAGGCACTCAAGGCCGGTGCCTGCGGATACGTCCTGAAATCGGTCGCCGACCGGGACCTGGTCGAGGCGTGCCGGGCCGCCGTGCGCGACGAGCCGTTCATATACCCGGGTGCCGAGCGGGCCCTCGTCCGCTCCTACCTCGACCGCATGCAGGGCGGCGGCGGGGTGCCCGAGCGGCCCATCACCGAACGCGAGGAGGAGATCCTCAAGCTCGTGGCCGAGGGTCACACCTCCAAGGAGATCGGCGAGCTGCTGTTCATCAGCGCCAAGACCGTGGAACGCCACCGCGCGAACCTCCTGCAGAAGCTCGGCGTGCGCGACCGCCTGGAGCTCACCCGGTACGCGATCCGCGCCGGACTCATCGAGCCCTGAGCCCCCCGGGCGGGCCTTGGGTCAGCCCCGGGCGGGCCTCTGGTTGTCCACAGGCGAACCGGGCAATCCCGCCGACCGCCTACCCTTATGGCCATGAGCAGCATCGACCGGAGCCAGTCAGTGGGCGGCACGCGCACCTATGAAGTCCGCACCTACGGGTGCCAGATGAACGTCCACGACTCCGAGCGATTGTCCGGCCTGCTGGAGGACGCGGGCTACGTCCGCGCCCCCGAGGACGCCGACGGCGACGCGGACGTCGTCGTCTTCAACACCTGCGCCGTCCGGGAGAACGCGGACAACAAGCTGTACGGCAACCTCGGCCACCTCGCCCCGAAGAAGGCGAGCCGTCCGGGCATGCAGATCGCGGTCGGCGGCTGCCTGGCGCAGAAGGACCGTGACACCATCGTGAAGCGGGCGCCCTGGGTGGACGTCGTCTTCGGCACGCACAACATCGGCAAGCTGCCCGTCCTGCTGGAGCGCGCCCGCGTGCAGGAGGAGGCACAGGTCGAGATCGCCGAGTCCCTGGAGGCGTTCCCGTCCACTCTGCCCACCCGCCGCGAGAGCGCCTACGCGGCCTGGGTCTCCATCTCCGTCGGGTGCAACAACACGTGCACCTTCTGCATCGTCCCGGCGCTGCGCGGCAAGGAGAAGGACCGCCGCCCCGGTGACATCCTGGCGGAGGTCGAGGCCCTGGTCGCCGAGGGCGTGTCGGAGATCACCCTCCTCGGGCAGAACGTCAACGCGTACGGTTCCGACATCGGCGACCGCGAGGCCTTCAGCAAGCTGCTGCGCGCCTGCGGGAAGATCGAGGGCCTGGAGCGCGTCCGCTTCACCTCCCCGCACCCGCGCGACTTCACCGACGACGTCATCGCCGCCATGGCCGAGACGCCGAACGTGATGCCGCAGCTGCACATGCCGCTGCAGTCCGGCTCGGACCCGGTGCTCAAGGCGATGCGCCGCTCGTACCGGCAGGAGCGTTACCTGGGGATCATCGAGAAGGTCCGCGCGGCCATCCCGCACGCCGCCCTCACCACCGACATCATCGTGGGCTTCCCGGGCGAGACCGAGGAGGACTTCGAGCAGACCCTGCACGTGGTGCGCGAGGCGCGGTTCGCCCAGGCCTTCACCTTCCAGTACTCCAAGCGCCCCGGCACCCCCGCCGCAGAGATGGAGCACCAGATCCCCAAGGCCGTCGTGCAGGAGCGCTACGAGCGTCTGGTCGCCCTCCAGGAGGAGATCTCCTGGGAGGAGAACAAGAGCCAGGTCGGCCGCACCCTGGAGCTGATGGTGGCCGAGGGCGAGGGCCGCAAGGACGGCACCACCCAACGCCTCTCCGGCCGCGCTCCCGACAACCGCCTGGTGCACTTCACCAAGCCCGACCAGGAGGTGCGCCCCGGAGACGTGGTGACGGTCGACATCACCTACGCCGCCCCGCACCACCTGCTGGCCGAGGGCGCGGTGCTCGGGGTCCGCCGCACCCGCGCGGGCGACGCCTGGGAGAGGCGCAACACCGCCGGGCAGGCTAAGCCGGCGGGCGTGATGCTGGGGCTGCCGAAGATCGGCGTGCCCGAGCCCCAGCCGGCCGTGGCGAGTGGCTGCGGCTGCGACTGACCGCGGGGGGTGCCGCGGCGTGCGGCGGCTCGGGGCTACGCTGCCGATCATGCTTGTCGCCGCCGCCGTCTGCCCCTGCCCGCCGCTCCTGGTCCCCGAGGTCGCCGCGGGTGCCGCGCCCGAGCTGGACGCCGCGCGCGCCGCGTGCGCGGAGGCGCTGGGGGTGCTCGCCGCAGCCCGCCCCGACCGGCTGCTGGTCGTCGGCCCCGGGGACTCCGCCGGGCCCGAGGTCCATCCACAGGGGGCGCGGGGCTCGTTCCGCGGCTTCGGCGTCGAGGTGGACGTACGGCTGGGCCACGGCCATGGTGCGGAGCCGGAGCCGGAGCGGACCGGCGGGGAGCTGCCGTACGGGCTTGCGGTGGGAGCCTGGCTGCTGGGCCGGGCCGCTTGGTCCGGCGTGCCCGTCGAGGGCGTCGGCGTGGGTGAGGACCTGCCCGCCGAGCGCTGCGCCGCACTCGGCCGGGACGTCGCCGCGGACGCCGGGCGGTTGGCCATGCTGGTGATGGGCGACGCCAGCGCGTGCCGCACGCTCAAGGCACCCGGGTACCTCGACGAGCGGGCGGCGCCCTTCGATGCCGAGGCCGGACGCGCGCTCGGTGCGGCGGACCTCGCCGCACTCGCCGCGATGGACGTCGTACTGGCCCGCGAGCTGAAGGTCTCCGGGCGGGCGCCCTGGCAGGTCCTGGCGGGCGCGGCGGAGGGCGCGGAACTCACCGGCACGCTGCTGTACGAGGACGCGCCGTACGGCGTGGGGTACGTCGCCGCCACCTGGTCCTAGGGACCAACGGCCCGCTCCCGCACCGGTTCACACCGACCCCGACCGGCCGGAGCCCGACGGACCCCTCCTGCTCGGCCGGGAGCCGGCCGGATTCCACCCGCTCGGCCGGGAGCGGGTCCGACGGCGCCCCCTCGGCCGCGAGTGGATCGGGCACGCCTGCTCGGGCGGAGCCGGCCCGGTCCCTCCTGCTCGGCCGGGCGTCGGCTGCCGGGGCGGCGTGCGGCGTGGGCCGGTGAGCACGACAGGGACGGTCACGGAACGCGTCCGTGAACGCGCTCCGTGACCGTCCCTCGCCGTGCCGTCGCTACGGGCCCACCGGCCCGGTGGCGCCCCGGGCAGGGAGCCGATGGCGGCCCGGTCAGGAAGCCGGGGGCGGCCCCGAGGGAGGGGGACCGCCGGGTGTGCCGCCGCCCCCGTCCGTGCCTCCGTCGTCCTTGCGGGCGAGGCGTTCCATGGCGTCCTTGGCCTTGCCCGTGCCCGTCTGGATCCGGTCGCTGTACTTGCCCTTGGTCCGCTCGTCGACGGTCCGCGCGACCTTGTCCAGACCGCGGTCGATCTTGTCCCCGTGCTGTTGCGCGAGGTCGGAGACCTTGCCCTTCGCCGGTCCGATTCTGGCCTTCAGATTGTCCAGGAGACCCATGCTTCGCCTTCCCTCACGGGGCAGTCAGGTGCGGGCGCCCTTGTCGGCCTCGTTGTCGACGGCCTCCCCGGCGGACTGCTGCTTGGGGATGCCGACGCCGTCCGAGTCGGCGGCTTCGGAGGCCTTGGCGGCTCCGTCGGCCTCCGCGGTGTTCCGGGGGCCGGCGGTGTCGGCCGTTTCCGGCGCCTCGGCCGGCTTCTCCGCCGCCCGCTCGGCGTCCGCCGCCGCCTCGGCCCGCGTACCGGCCGCCGCCGCCTCTTCCGTCGCCTTCTCCTCGGTCGTCCTCGACCTCCGAAGAAGCCGCGCAAAAACGCCCATATCAACTCCATATGCTACTCGTGCGGGCGACATCCCGCGGTCCCCGGTACGTCCGTCCGCGTGGCCGGGACCCTGGCCCCGGTGGTCCGGGGAGCGGGAACCTCGCAACGGGCAACGAACCCCGGCACGGACCGTCACGTAACTCGTTCGAGGGTGAGGTGAGAGGTTTGCGAGACTGGTCCGGTGAGCAGCGCACCTCCCACCCCCCGTGTCATCGCCGTGGTCGGCCCCACCGCGGCCGGAAAGTCCGACCTGGGCGTCTTCCTCGCCGAGCGGCTCGGCGGCGAGGTCGTCAACGCCGACTCCATGCAGCTCTACCGTGGGATGGACATCGGCACCGCCAAACTGACTCCCGAGGAGCGCGGCGGAGTGCCGCACCACCTCCTGGACATCTGGGACGTGACGGTCACCGCGTCCGTCGCGGAGTACCAACGACTCGCACGGGAGCGGATCGACGCGCTGCTCGCCGCCGGACGCTGGCCGGTCCTCGTCGGCGGCTCCGGCCTCTACGTCCGCGGTGCCGTCGACCACCTGGAGTTCCCCGGCACCGACGCCGGTATCAGGGCCCGGCTGGAGGAGGAGCTCGCGCTGCGGGGCCCGGGCGCGCTGCACGCGCGCCTGGCCGTCGCCGACCCCGAGGCGGGGCGGGCCATCCTGCCCAGCAACGGGCGCCGGATCGTGCGCGCCCTGGAGGTGATCGAGATCACCGGGCGTCCCTTCACGGCCAACCTCCCGGGGCACGACTCGGTGTACGACACCGTCCAGATCGGCGTCGACGTGGCGCGCCCCGAGCTGGACGAGCGCATCGCCCACCGCGTCGACCGGATGTGGGACGCCGGTCTGGTCGAAGAGGTGCGCGCACTGGAGGCGCGCGGGCTGCGCGAGGGGCGTACGGCGTCGCGCGCACTCGGCTACCAGCAGGTCCTCGCGGCGCTCGCCGGCGAGTGCACGCTGGAGGAGGCGCGTACCGAGACCGTCCGTGCCACCAAGCGCTTCGCGCGCCGTCAGGATTCGTGGTTCAGGCGCGACCCGCGGGTGCACTGGTTGAGTGGGGGTGTGGCGGACCGCACGGAACTTCCCGAGCGCGCGCTGTCGTTGGTCGAACGACCGGTTACAGCCTGATCACGTGATGGCATCGGGACGCTCCGGCCGTCATCCGGGCCTCCGGCGGCGTGCCATCATCGAGCTTCGATCGACCGAGTGAGTCCTAGTTGGGAGGGCGCGTGGCGATGGAGGCCGGCCCTCGTGACACCGCACCGAGCACCGAGCACGGCACCGCCGAGAACGGCGTCGCCGAGCACGGTGGATCCAGGCCCGACGGCGCCGCACTCAGCCCCGACGGCCCGGACGCGACGCCCGAAGGTGTCGCCGCCGACGGTCCCGAGCCCGACGAGATGTACGGCGACGAGGTCGAGGTCGAACTGCGCCCGCAACGACGGCTGCGCCTGTGGCAGTTGGCGCCCATCGTGTGCCTTGCAGCCGTCGGCTCCCTGATGTTCGCCTTCCCGCTCGCCTTCGACTTCGGCGACAGCGGCGCCGTGATCGCCATGCTGGGACTGCTGATCTGCTCGTGCGCCGCCGGCTGGGGCATGATGGCCGCACGCCGCGTCGGTTACACGTGGCCCGGCCTGCCGCAGCGCGGGTCGGGGTGCCGCGCCGACTGGCGGATGATCCTCGTGTACGCCCTGGCGGTCGCCGCCGTCGTCGTCCTCGCCGTGTGGCGGGTCGCCCGCCTGCGCGGCTGACACCCCCACGCCGTCGGGACCACCGTCCGCCGCTCGTCGCCCCCGGCACCCACCCCGTACGATCGAGGAATGAGCACGCGGATCGCCTTCCTCAAGGGTCACGGCACCGAGAACGACTTCGTGATCGTCCCCGACCCGGAGAACGCCCTCGACCTGCCCCCCGCCGCGGTCGCCGCCCTGTGCGACCGCCGCGCCGGCATCGGAGGCGACGGCCTGCTGCACGTGGTGCGGTCCGCGGCGCACCCCGAGGCCGGGGACATGGCGGCCGAGGCGGAGTGGTTCATGGACTACCGCAACGGCGACGGCTCGGTCGCCGAGATGTGCGGCAACGGCGTACGGGTCTTCGCCCGCTACCTGCAGCGCGCCGGGCACGTCGGCGACGGCGACCTCGCCGTCGCGACGCGCGGGGGAGTCAAGCGCGTCCATCTCGCCAAGGCCGAGGCCGACAGCGGCTCCGCCGCGGGCGACATCACCGTCGGCATGGGCCGCGCGCTGCTCCCCGAGGGCGATGTCGAGGTGAGCGTGGGCGGGCGCAGCTGGCCCGCGCGGAACGTGAACATGGGCAACCCGCACGCGGTCGCCTTCGTCGCCGACCTGGCCCACGCCGGCGACCTGTACGCACCGCCGCCCTACGAGCCCGCCGGCGCCTACCCCGACGGGGTCAACGTCGAGTTCGTGGTCGACCGGGGCCCCCGCCACGTCGCGATGCGCGTGCACGAACGAGGCTCCGGGGAGACCCGCTCGTGCGGCACCGGCGCGTGTGCCGTCGCCGTCGCCACCGCCCGCAGGGACGGCGCCGACCCGGCGGTCACCGGCGCCCCGGCCACGTACACCGTCGACCTGCCCGGCGGCACCCTGGTGATCACCGAGCGCCCCGACGGCGAGATCGAGATGACGGGCCCCGCGGTGATCGTCGCGGAGGGGGAGTTCGACTCCGCCTGGCTGGAAGGGGTACTCGACTGAAGCGCGAACCGCAGCACCGGCACGGACCAGGCCACGAGCGGGTGAACCGGCGCCCGGTCCATGACACTCAGTGCGAAAACGTAAACCCTCGGTCCATCGCTCGAATGGGTGATCCGTTTCACGCTCGGCGAGAGGCGGTCGGCCGCACGTGATGGGCTCGATAGCATCAAGCACCGGCCCGGGCGGGGGACCGACGCCATCCCCTGAGCCGTGTCCGCCCTGGGACACCCCGTCCGCCGGTCCGTGCAGCCGGAGGTGCCCATGAACGCGGAGGCCGTGAATCCAGCGAGCCCGGGCCCCGTGCCGCCCGCGGCCGGCGGCGCCGCCGCACAGGCCCCCCGCCGAAAGGCCCGCCCACGGCTCGATCTGCGCCGCCTGGGCCGTGCCGCTCTCCTGGGCACCGGCTCCGCAGCCCGCGGCCGACTGCCCGACGCCATCGGCCATGTCGTCGAGGCCCACCGCGCCCACCACCCCGACGCGGAACTCGACCCACTGCGCCGCGCCTACGTCCTCGCCGAGTCCTCGCACCGCGGCCAGATGCGCAAGAGCGGCGAGCCGTACATCACCCACCCCCTCGCCGTCACCCTGATCCTCGCCGAACTCGGCGCCGAGACCACGACGCTGACCGCCTCCCTCCTCCACGACACCGTCGAGGACACGGACGTGACGCTGGACCAGGTCGGCGAGGAGTTCGGCGCCGAGGTCCGCTACCTCGTCGACGGCGTCACCAAGCTGGAGAAGGTCGACTACGGCGCCGCCGCCGAGCCCGAGACCTTCCGCAAGATGCTCCTCGCCACCGGCAACGACGTCCGCGTGATGTCGATCAAACTCGCCGACCGGCTGCACAACATGCGCACCCTCGGCGTCATGCGCCGCGAGAAGCAGGAGCGCATCGCCAGGGTCACCCGCGACGTCCTCATCCCGCTCGCCGAACGGCTCGGGGTCCAGGCGCTCAAGTCCGAACTGGAGGACCTGGTCTTCGCGGTCATGCACCCCGAGGAGTACGCCCTCACCCGCGAGCTCGTCGCCGAGAACGCCGCCCGCGCGGACGATCCGCTCGCCGCGGTCGCCGACGAGGTGCGCGGCGTGCTGCGCGAGGCCGACATCCCGGCCGAAGTCCTCATCCGGCCCCGCCACTTCGTCTCCGTGCACCGCGTCTCCCGCAAACGCGGCACACTGCGCGGCGCGGACTTCGGTCGCCTGCTGGTACTCGTCCAGGAGGACGCCGACTGCTACGCCGTCCTCGG
Source organism: Streptomyces mayonensis (assembly GCF_018982965.1). GTDB lineage: Bacteria > Actinomycetota > Actinomycetes > Streptomycetales > Streptomycetaceae > Streptomyces > Streptomyces mayonensis. The sequence continues at coordinate 27,298 of NZ_JACBYP010000107.1, forward strand.
TGAACTGCACACCTGTATGACGCCCGTCGTCTCGGAGTTCAAGGACTTCATCGCTGTTCCCAAGTTCAACCTGTACGAGTCGCTGCACACGGCGGTCGCCCGCGCGGAGGACGGTCAGGTCGTCGAAGTCCTCATCCGCACCCACCAGATGCACAAGGTCGCCGAGGCCGGCGTCGTCGCCCTCGGCAACCCCTACGCGCCGTCGCCGGATGAGCAGGGCGCGGGGGACGGCGAGCGCGCCGACCCGACCCGGCCCGGCTGGCTCTCCCGCCTGCTCGACTGGCAGCGCGGCGCCCCCGACCCCGACACGTTCTGGTCCACCCTGCGCGAGGACCTCGCCCAGGACCGCGAGATCACCGTATTCGGCCCCGACGGCGGCACCCTCGGCCTCCCCGAGGGCGCGACCTGCGTCGACGCCGCCTACGCGCAGTACGGCGAGGACGCCCACGCGACGATCGGCGCCCGCGTCAACGGCCGGCTGGCGACCATGAGCACCGTGCTGCGCGACGGTGACACCGTGCAGCTCCTGATGGGTCAGGACCCCGCCTCCGAGCCCTCCCGGGACTGGCTGGAGCACGCCCGCACGCCCGCTGCGCGGATCGCCATCCGGCGCAGGCTCGCGGCCCGTCCGGCAGCGCAGGCCGCCGACGCGGAGAAGCTGGAGGATGCGAAGAAGGCGGAGAAGGCGGAGGGGACGGCACGTGGGTCCGGAGTCGTCGACACGCCTGCCCAGCGCCCCGGCTCCGACGGCCCGGCGCCGCGCACTCCGGCCACCGACGTCCTGGTCGACGCGCCGGGCGCGACCGTACGTCTGGCGGGCTGCTGCACACCCGTACCGCCGGACGAGATCACCGGCTTCCCCGTACGCGGGGGAGTGGTGACCGTCCACCGCGCGGAGTGCGCCGTGGTGGCGCGCATGAGGGGCGCGGGCCGCCCCGAGGCCGGCGTGAGCTGGGGAGAGAGCACCCAGTGCCGGGTGACGCTGCTCGCCGAATCGTTCGGCCGCCCGCACCTGCTGGCCGACCTCACCGAGGCCATGGCCCTCGAAGGCGCGGAGATCGTCTCCGCGACGGTCGAACCCCCGGACCGGCAACGGGTCCGCCACAGCTACACGGTCGTCCTCCCGGACGCGGCCCGGCTGCCCGCCCTCATGCGCGCGATGCGCGACGTGCCCGGTGTGTACGACGTGAGCCGCGCGCAGCCACACCCCACGGGGGTCTGAGGCGTCCCCCGGGCGGGCGCCGGGGCCACTACTGGGGGCGCCGGGGTCACTGGGGTGCGGGGTCGTTGGGATGCCGGGGTGCAGGGGTGACGGCGGGCGGGTGCGCGGCAGTGTGGCTGCCGGTGGCCATCCGACGATCCGGCGTACGCCACCGGGCCGGGGCGGCAGGAAACCATGGGTCGCCGTGGCACGGGCCGCCGGTCGGCCGGTGCCCCACCGGCGGCCCCGTCGGCAGCCTCGGCGGTCGGCGCGGCGGTCGGCCCGGGCCGGCGGCGCAGGGTCAGCGGGTCGTGGCGTCGCCGGTCGCCGGTCGTCGGGATGCCGTCGCGGCCCGGCCCCCGGCCGCCGGGGAACCGCTCGCCCGGGAGCTCCGGAACCTCCGGACCCCGGAACCTGGACCCCGGAACCCCGGGACTCCAGAACCCCCGGACCCCCGGACCCCGGAACCCAGGACTCCGGATCCCGGACCTCGTGCGTC
>NZ_JACBYP010000108.1 GCF_018982965.1 Streptomyces mayonensis
CCCCACCGCACCCCACCCGCTAACGTGGACCGGATGAGCCCCGAGGAGAAGCCCGCGGCAGCCCCCCGCTCCCTCGCGGAAGCGCTCCGCGTCAGGGACGACGTCTCCCTGGCCGCCCTCCTGCGCAGCCGCCCCGACCTCGTCACGCCCGTCCCCACCGACCTCACCCAGCTCGCCACCCGCGCCGGTACCCGCGCCTCGGTCGTCCGGGCCCTGGAGCGCCTGGACCGTTTCGCCCTGCAGACGGCGGAGGCGCTAGCCGTGGCGGCGGACCCGGCGCCGTACGGCGAACTGCTGCGCCTGATGGCGGGCGACGAGGCGGACCCCGCCGTGACCGCCGCGCTCCCCCGCGCGGTGGCCCTGCTGCGCGAGCAGGCGCTGCTGTGGGGTGACGACGACCGGCTGCGCCTGGTGCGCACCGCCCGCGAGCTGCTCGCGCCGTCGCCGCAGCACCCGTCCCCGACCGGGCTCGGCCCCACCGTGCGGGAGGCGACGGCGGGGATGTCCCCGGGCCGGATCCAGGAGATCCTCACCACTGTCGGCCTGTCCTCGACGCACGACTCCGTCTCCGCCGTGTCCGCACTCGGTGAGCTGTTCACCGACCGGAAGCGGATGGCGGCGCTCCTCGCCGAACTGCCCGGGGAGTCCCGGGAGGTGCTGGACCGGCTGCTGTGGGGCCCGCCGTACGGCCAGGTCACCCACGACCCCGCCGCGCACCTGCGCGCCCTCCTCGACCGCGGCCTGCTGCTGCCGACCGCGCCCGGCACCGTCGTACTGCCGCGCGAGGTCGCCCTGCACCTGCGCGCGGGCCGGGCGCACCGCACGCCGGAGCCGGTGCCGCCGCCGGTGGAGGCCGCGGCCACGCACCGTCCACAGGTGGTGGACGCCACCGCGGCCGGACAGGCCCTGGCGGCGCTGGCGACGGTCGACGAGCTGCTGAAGGAGTGGGACGAGGGCGGCCCGGCGGTCCTGCGGGCCGGCGGCCTGAGCGTGCGGGACCTCAAGCGCACGGCCGTCGCCCTGGACGTGTCCGAGCCGGTCGCGGCGTTCTGGCTCGAACTGGCCTACGCGGCCGGGCTGATCGCCTCCGACGGGGCGGCCGAGGAGCGGTACGCGGCGACCCCGGCGTACGACGAGTGGCGCGAGCTGCCGACGGCCGAGCGCTGGGCGCGGCTCGCGGCGGCGTGGCTGTCGGCCACCCGGACGCCGGGCGTGGTCGGCGGCCGGGACGCGAAGGACCGTACGCTCTCGGCGCTGGGCCCCAACCTGGACCGTTCGGCGGCGCCGGAGGTACGGCACCGGGTGCTGACCCTGCTGGCGGGGCTGCCCGAGGGTGCGTCGCCGGCGGCGGAGTCGGTGCTGGCCCGGCTGCGCTGGGAGCGTCCGCTGCGCGGCCCCCAGCGGGACCAGCGGGCGCAGGCGGAACAGCGAGCCCAGGCGGACCAGCGGGCGCAGGGGGAACAGCGGGCACAGGGCGAGCAGCGGGCGCGGGGCGACGACGACCTGCGGTCCCGGCTCGCCCGGTGGACGCTGTCCGAGGCCGAGCTGCTCGGTGTCACCGGGCGCGGTGCCCTGGCGGCGCCGGGGCGGGCCCTGATCGGGGCGCCCGAGCCGTCCCGCCCCGCGCCGGACCCGGAGCCCGAGGGGCCGGGCGCCAAGCTCCCCGTGCACCACCACGCACCTCCCGTGTCCGCGCCCACCGGGCCCACCGGACCAGCCGAGCGTGCCGCCGCCGGCGCGACCGCCGCCCGGCTGCTCGCGCCGCTGCTGCCGGAACCGCTGGACCACGTGCTGCTCCAAGCCGACCTGACGGCGGTGGCACCGGGGCCGCTGGAGCGCGAGCTGGCCGACCTGCTGGGCGTGCTCGCGGACGTGGAGTCCAAGGGGGGCGCGACCGTCTACCGGTTCACGCCGGGCTCGGTGCGCCGGGCGCTCGACGCCGGGCAGACCGCCGCCGACCTGCACGCCTTCCTCGCCCGGCGCTCCCGTACGCCGGTGCCGCAGCCCCTGACGTACCTGATCGACGACGTGGCCCGGCGGCACGGGCAACTGCGCGTGGGCGCGGCCTCGGCGTACGTGCGCTGCGACGACGACGCCACGCTGGACGAGATCCTCGCCGACAAGCGGGCCGCCGGTCTCGGCCTGCGCCGTCTGGCGCCGACCGTGCTGGCCGCGCAGGCCGACCCGGCGGCGCTCCTGGAGGGGCTGCGGGCGATCGGGTTCGCGCCGGCCGCCGAGTCCGCCGCGGGCGATGTGCTGATCGCCCGCGCGGACTCCCGCCGCACTCCGCCCCGGACGGCGCCCGAACCGGTACCGGACGGACCGCCGGCCCCCGACGACACGCTCCTGACCGCCGCGATCCGCGCCGTCCGCGCGGGCGACCTGGCCTCCACCACCCCGCGCAAGTCCGGCCCGGGAGGCAGCGCCCCGGGCGGCGAGCTGCCCCGCACGGGCGCCGCCGAGACCCTCGCCACCATGCAGGCGGCGGTGCTGACCGGCGAGGCGCTGTGGATCGGCTACGTGAACGCGGAGGGCGCCGCCAGCCAGCGCGTGATCGCCCCGATCCGGGTCGAGGGCGGTTTCGTCACGGCGTACGACCACACGGCGGACGAGGTGCGCACCTATCCGCTGCACCGCGTCACGGGCGTGGCCGGACTGGCCGACGACGCGGGCTGAACGGGGGCGATCCGTCGGCGGTTCTCGTGCGGGGACCCGCCGCCCCGTCTCGCGCGGGGCCCGCCGCCCCGTCTCGCGCGGGGGCCCGGCGCCCGTTCTCGTGCACTTTCGGGTGTACGGCGTGATCCATGCACGCCACGCCGGGTGATTCGCACCTGAGAGGGAGCTTTTTTCATAAACCGCATCGGGCCGTCGGGGCTCGGGCAGCCACCGGTTGTCCTGCACCGAACCGAAAGGAAGAGCCCGATGCGCACTGCAGTTCGCCGCCTCGCCACCGTCCTGGCCTCCACCGCGGCGATGGTCGCCGCGTTCACCGCCGAGGCCGCCGCGGTCGGCATCGACCTCGGCGGGGGCCTCACCCTCTGACCGTCCCCCTCCGCAACCCCTCGGCGGGCCGGGTCCTGGTCCTCGGGCCCGGCCCCGGCCCGCCCCCTGTTCCAACCGTCTCCAACCGTCCTCGCCCTCTTCCTCGAAAGGCCTCCCGTGTCCGACAAGATCCCCGCCGGTCCCGTCCGTTCCGCGGCCCGTTCCGCCGTCGCCGTCTCCGTCGCCGCCCTGATCACCGCGGCGGCCCTGTTCGGCGCGCTCGCCCCCAGGGCCGCGGCGCTGGAGGGGCCGCTCGTCAACAACATCAGCGTCGCTCTGGGGTAGCCCCGCCCGGCGATCAGGCACACTGGACGTTTGGCCGCTCCGTCCCGTCGCTGCCGGCCGTACGCACGCGAAAGGGTGCCGCCCGTGAATGGTCCGCTGATCGTCCAGTCCGACAAGACCCTGCTCCTCGAGGTCGACCACGAGCAGGCCGGCGACTGCCGCCGGGCCATCGCACCCTTCGCCGAACTGGAGCGGGCCCCCGAGCACATCCACACCTACCGGGTGACCCCGCTGGGCCTGTGGAACGCGCGGGCGGCGGGCCACGACGCCGAGCAGGTCGTCGACGCGCTCGTCGAGTACAGCCGCTACCCCGTGCCGCACGCCCTGCTCGTCGACATCGCCGAGACGATGGACCGCTACGGCCGCCTCACCCTCTCCAAGCACCCCGCGCACGGGCTGGTCCTGACGACCACCGACCGGCCGGTCCTGGAGGAGGTGCTGAAGTCGAAGCGGATCGCGCCGCTGGTCGGGGCCCGCATCGACGACGACACGGTGGCCGTGCACCCCTCCGAGCGCGGTCAGATCAAGCAGACGCTGCTGAAGCTCGGCTGGCCCGCCGAGGACCTCGCCGGGTACGTCGACGGCGAGGCGCACCCGATCGAGCTGGCCGAGGACGGCTGGGCGCTGCGCCCGTACCAGAAGCAGGCCGTGGAGAACTTCTGGCACGGCGGCAGCGGTGTCGTCGTCCTCCCCTGCGGCGCGGGCAAGACGCTGGTCGGCGCCGGGGCGATGGCGCAGGCCAGGTCGACGACGCTGATCCTGGTCACCAACACCGTCTCCGCCCGGCAGTGGAAGCACGAGCTGGTGAAGCGGACGAGCCTGACCGAGGACGAGATCGGCGAGTACAGCGGCACCCGCAAGGAGATCCGGCCGGTCACCATCGCCACGTACCAGGTGCTGACGACCCGGCGGAAGGGCGTCTACCCGCACCTGGAGCTGTTCGACTCCCGGGACTGGGGGCTGATCGTCTACGACGAGGTGCACCTGCTGCCCGCGCCGGTCTTCAAGTTCACGGCGGATCTGCAGGCGCGCCGCCGCCTCGGTCTGACCGCGACCCTGGTGCGCGAGGACGGCCGCGAGTCGGACGTGTTCTCCCTCATCGGCCCGAAGCGGTTCGACGCGCCGTGGAAGGAGATCGAGGCGCAGGGCTACATCGCGCCGGCCGACTGCGTGGAGGTCCGGGTCAACCTCACCGACGCCGAGCGGCTCGCGTACGCCACGGCCGAGACGGAGGAGAAGTACCGCTTCTGCGCGACGACCGACACCAAGCGCAAGGTGACGGAGGCGATCGTGCGGCGCTTCGCCGGGCAGCAGGTCCTCGTCATCGGCCAGTACATCGACCAGCTCGACGAGCTGGGCGAGCACCTGGGCGCACCGGTCATCAAGGGCGAGACGTCCAACGCCCAGCGCGAGAAGCTCTTCGAGTCCTTCCGCCGGGGCGAGATCAGCGTGCTCGTCGTGTCGAAGGTCGCCAACTTCTCGATCGACCTGCCGGAGGCGACGGTCGCCGTCCAGGTGTCGGGCACCTTCGGGTCCCGGCAGGAGGAGGCCCAGCGCCTGGGCCGGGTGCTGCGGCCGAAGGCGGACGGCCACCAGGCGCACTTCTACTCGGTCGTCGCCCGGGACACCCTCGACCAGGACTTCGCCGCCCACCGGCAGCGCTTCCTGGCGGAGCAGGGCTACGCCTACCGGATCATGGACGCGGACGAGGTACTGGCGGAGGACGCCTGACCGGCGGGCCGGCCCAGTGACCCTCCGGGGCCCGGCGGGCGGGCCCAACGGCTCTCCGAGGCCCGGCGGGCGGGTCTAGCGGCGGCGGACGCCCGCCTCTTCGCCGTACTCGCCGAGTACGACCACGTCGAGGGCGGCGCCGGCGAACACCCTGACGGCGCGCAGGGCGTCGCCGAGCCGGTGCCGGTGGCGGCCGGCCACCGGTGTGGCACCGGACGCACGGCCTGGGGCTGGGGAGATGGTTGCTGCGCTCATGTGTCCATGGTGCGCCGGTGCCCCCTCCCGCGGCATCGGCCTGCGGGGCGAACCCCGTCCACCCTCGTGTACGCCTCCGGGTGGACCCGTGCCCCTCAGGTCGGAGACACCGACCCCTAGGGGGTCAGCACCGCGGCCATAAAACGGTTGGCCGCCGCCGTCCCCGCTCCCCTAGAATCTCCGCTCTTGCCCGCCTCCCCCAGCGGAGTGCTGCCCTCCGGACGGAAACCGGTCGGCCCACCGCGCGCGCGGACCGCGCCCGCCGTCACCACCCGCAGGTCATCCGGAGGCACCCCCTTGTCCACGCCCGTCCACGACGCTCCCCTCCCCGACGAGCCCCTCTCCGGCGACCCCCTCTCCGGCGACCCCCTCTCCAGAGAACGCGCCCACCTCGCCGCCTCCCGTTCCGCCCTGCGTGCCATGCGCGAGGACGTGGAGTCCCTGGACATCACCGACGTGACCGCGAACTGGGTCAACGCCGCCGTCCTGGAGAGCCAGATCGAGGATCGCATCAAGGCGCTCGCCGACCTCAGCGAGACCCCGCTCTTCTTCGGCCGCCTCGACTACCTGCACGCGCCGGGCGCGGAACAGACCGAGAGCGGGGAGGGCGGACGCCCGAGTGCGCAGGACGCCTATCGGACGCTGCACATCGGGCGGCGCCACGTGCACGACACGGACGGCGACCCGATGGTGATCGACTGGCGGGCACCGGTGTCCCAGCCGTTCTACCGGGCCTCGAAGAAGGACCCGCAGGACATCTCGCTGCGCCGCCGCTTCGGCTACACCGGCGGCGACCTGACGGCGTACGAGGACGAGCACCTGTCCGACCCGGCCGAGGCCGCCGTCACCAGCAAGCTGCTCCAGCAGGAGATCGAACGGCCCCGCGTCGGCCCGATGCGCGACATCGTCGCGACGATCCAGCCCGAGCAGGACGAGATCGTGCGCGCCGGGCTGAGCGGTTCGGTCTGCGTGCAGGGCGGACCCGGCACCGGAAAGACGGCCGTCGGCCTGCACCGGGTGGCCTACCTCCTGTACGCGCACCGCGAGCGCCTGGCCCGCACCGGCACGCTGGTCATCGGCCCGAACCGCTCCTTCCTGCACTACATCGAGCAGGTGCTGCCCGCCCTCGGCGAACTGACCGTCCGCCAGGCGACCGCCGACGAACTGGTGGCCCGCGTCGAGGTGCGCGGCACGGACGAGGCGGCGACCGCGGTGGTCAAGGGCGACGCGCGGATGGCCGAGGTGCTGCGCCGGGCGCTGTACGCGCACGTCACGATGCCCGCCGAGGGGATCGTGGTGGTGCGCGGCTCGCGCCGCTGGCGGGTGCCGGTGTACGAGCTGGAGGAGATCGTCCGCGAGCTGCTCGCCCGCGACATCCGCTACGGCGCCGCGCGCGAGGCCCTGCCGCAGCGCATCGCGCACGCCGTGCTGGTGCAGATGGAGCGGGCGGGCGAGGCGCCGGACGACCGGGTGCAGAACGCGGTGGCGCGCAACGCCGCCGTGAAGGCGGCGGTGAAGACGGTGTGGCCGCAGGTGGACCCGGCCAAGCTGGTCATGCGGCTGCTGTCCGACGCGGACTTCCTGGCCGAGCACGCCGAGGGGGTGCTCGACGCGGACGAGCAGAAGGCGGTGCTGTGGGTGAAACCGGCCCGCTCGGTGAGGTCGGCCCGGTGGTCGCCCGCGGACGCCGTGCTGATCGACGAGGCCACCGACCTGGTCGAGCGCACCCACTCGCTCGGGCACGTGGTCCTCGACGAGGCGCAGGACCTCTCGCCGATGCAGTACCGCGCGGTGGGCCGGCGCTGCACGACCGGTTCGGTGACCGTCCTCGGCGACCTGGCGCAGGGCACGACGCCGTGGGCGACGCGGAGCTGGGAGGAGGCACTGGGGCACCTGGGCAAGGGCGAGGCCGTCGTGGAGGAGCTGACGGCCGGCTTCCGCGTGCCGACGGACGTGATCGCGTACGCCTCCCGGCTGCTGCCGCACATCGCGCCGGGGCTGACGCCGGTGGCGTCGATCCGGGAGAACCCCGGCTTCTTCGAGATCCGCGCGGCGGACGCCGGTACGGACGGGATCCTGGCGGCCTGCCGCGAACTGCTGGAGCGGGACGGCTCGGTCGGCCTGATCGCCGCCGACGCGCGGGTGCCGGAGCTGGCGGCGGCGCTGGAGGCGGCCGGGATCGGCCACGTCGGCCCCGGCGAGGAGACCACCCGTGCCACCCGGCTGACCCTGGTCCCGGCGTCGCTGGCCAAGGGCCTGGAGTACGACTACGTGGTCCTGGACGAGCCGCGCGCCGTGGTCGACGCCGAGCCGGACGAACGCACGGGTCTGCGCCGCCTGTACGTGGCGCTGACCCGCGCGGTGTCGGGCCTCGTGGTGACCCACGCGACGGAGCTGCCGCCGCAGTTGGGCTGAGGCCGCCGCCCCTGCGGCCGGTCGTGCCGCTTGCCGTCGGCGTCAGTGCCCGCCCGGGAAGGCCCGAGGAGTCCGAAGAGTCAGAAGAGTCCGAGGAGTCCGAAGACTGCCGGGGACCGGGGGAGGCACGACCGCACGCGGAGGCGGCCGGGGGGCTACTCCCCCAGCATCCGCCGCCACTCCCCCACCGCGTCCGCCGAGACCGGCCCGTCCCATCCCGCGGGCCGTGCCGCGCCGCCGATGTGGAAGCCGTCGATGCCCGCCTCCCGCAGTCCCGGCACGTGATCCAGCCGCAGGCCGCCGCCGACCAGCAGCTGCTGCCCGTACCCCTGCTCGCCCCGCCGCCGCGCCTCCGCGAGCAGCACGCTCATGCCCTCGTCCACACCCTGGGCCGACCCGGCCGTCAGGTAGGTGTCCAGCCCCGGGAAGTCCGCGAGCTGCTTGCGCAGCGCGTCCCGGTTCGCGGCGCGGTCGATCGCGCGGTGGAACGTCCACCGGCATCCGTCCAGCGCCCCGGCGACCCGCTCCACCGCATCGAGGTCCACCTCCCCGCCCGGTTCGAGGAAGCCGAGCACGAACTCCGTCGCCCCGGCCTCGCGCAGCCGCCCGGCGGCCCGGGTGAGGCGTTCGACGTCTCCGGCGGCGAACCCGTCGGCGAGGCGCAGCATCACCCGCAGGTCGATGTCGACGGCGCCGCGGATCGCGGCGACGGTGGCGGCCGACGGGGTGAGTCCGTCGGCCGCCATGTCGGAGACCAGTTCGAGGCGGTCCGCGCCTCCCGCCTGGGCGGCGACCGCGTCCTCGACGTCGAGGGCGATCACCTCCAGGACTGCACGCTTGCTCATGGGGCCCCATTCGTCGGCTTTCGGCGGGCTTCGGCGGCGGGCATGCGTCGCCGCTACAGGTCTAGTCCAATCTAAGACTACGCGCGGGCCGCCGTACCCCGGGGGCGCCCCTTCGCCCGCCCGGCGCCGGTCAGCCGCCGGTCAGCCGCCGAAGAGGTTCAGCTCGGCCGCGTCCACCCCGGCCAGCTCGTACCCGTCCGCGCCGCCCGCGGCCCGGCCCGCGTACAGCCGTACGAGGGTGACGGAGTCGCCGATGAAGCGGCCCGGCGGCCGTTCCCCGCTGGCCGCGCCCAGTTTCAGGGGCTCGTCGACGTCGTCGAGGTCGGCGTGGAGCGGCGCGTGCCCGCGCTCACGGGTGAGCGTGCCGAGCAGCGCGAGCACCTCCGGCAGCGCGCGCCCGGCGTACGCTCCCGGCTCGCCGAGGGCCACCCGTACGTCACCGGCGTGCACCCACTCGCCGAGCGCCAGCCCGTCCAGCGCGCCGCCCGCGCGGGCGATCACCGCGCCGGCGTCGGTCATTCCGCGCTCCAGTTCGTCGACGACGCGGGCGTGGGGCCAGTCGGCGCGTTCGGCGATGTCGCGGTCGTTGGACTCGGGGGAGAACACGCCGTCGCCGAGGCGGTTCTCGACGGCGCGGGTCAGCGCGGCAGAGCTGTGCGCCAGTACGTCGCGCACGGTCCAGCCCGGACACGCGGCCACCGGCAGCGCGAAGTCGGCGTCGGGGCGGGCCCGGAGCAGCGGGACCAGTTCGTCCCGCTCGATGGCGAGCAGCCGCCCGGGCAGCTCGGGGTCGCGTACGGCGTGCACGTCTGCAGGAGTCGTCATGGACCCCACGTTAGGGGCGGCACCGGACACCGGGCCGCGGCCGGGCGGCGCAGCAGGTCGTCCGGCCCGGCGGCGTCCCCCATGAGCCCCGGCGGCGTCCCGCACGAGCACCCCTCATGAGGATCCCGCATGAGGGAGAGGGGGCCCGGAAGGCTGTCTGGAACAATGCGCGCATGGCCGATCTCGACGCCCTGCGCTCCCGCTTCGCCCGCGCCCTGGCAGGAGCGGCCGCACCCGGTGCCGGCGCCGATCCCGCGCCGTACGCCGACAACCTGCTCGCCCGCTGGCAGGAGCCCCAGCGGCGGTACCACACCCTCGCGCACCTCACCGCGGTCCTGGACCACGTCGACGTGCTGGAGGAGTACTCCGACGACCCCGACGCGGTCCGGCTGGCCGCCTGGTTCCACGACGCGGTCTACCTGCCCGAGCGCTCCGAGAACGAGGAGCGCTCGGCCCGGCTCGCCGAGCGCGCCCTGCCCGAGGCCGGGGTTCCGGCGGACCGGACCGCCGAGGTGGCGCGGCTGGTCCGGCTCACCGTCACGCACGCCCCCGCCGACGGCGACCGCGACGGGCAGGTGCTGTGCGACGCCGACCTGGCGGTCCTGGCCGCACCGCCCTCGGCGTACGCGGCGTACACCGCGGCCGTCCGCGAGGAGTACCACTTCGTGCCGGGCGCGGCCTTCCGCGAGGGCCGCGCCGCGATCCTGCGCCAACTCCTCGGCCTGCCCCGCCTCTTCCACACTCCGCACGGCCGGCGCGAGTGGGAGGCGACCGCCCGCCACAACCTCACCGGCGAGCTGGAAATGCTGTCGCTCCCCGACATCCCCGGCGTCTAATCTGCCCGGCATGCGAAGCATGGGCGGGGAACAGGTGGAGGAGGCCGTCGCGGGCGCCGTCGCGCTGCTGCGGACGGCCGTGGACCGGGACTGGGAAGGGGCGCGGGCCGGGCGGCTGGAGTGGAGCTGCCGGTACACGGCGGAGCACGTCGCGGGCGATCTCATCGCCTACGCGGGACAGTTGGCCGGACGCGCCACCACGGCGTACGTACCCTTCGAGATCACCCTCGACGACGGCACGGGCAACGAGGACGTACTGCACGTCGTCGAGACCACCGGCGCCCTGCTCGCCGCCGCCGTCCGCACCACGCCCCGCGAGGTCCGGGCCTTCCACCCGTACCCCTTCCGCAGCGCGAACCGCGAGGGCTTCGCCGCCATGGGGGTCGCCGAGGTGCTCCTGCACACGCACGACATCGCGGAGGGCCTCGGACTGTCCTACGAGCCGCCCGCCGGGCTGTGCGCGGACGTGCTCACCCGGCTCTTCCCGCACGTGCGGCCCGGCGAGGACCCCTGGCGCACGCTGCTGTGGGCCACCGGCCGCGGCGAGTTGCCCGGACGCGCCCCCGTCACCGAGTGGCGCTGGCGCAACAACCTGGTGATACCGGCCGGACGGCTCACCCTCCAGGGCGTCACCCCCGCCGCCGCCACCGACCTCGCGGCGGGCGGCGACGGCGGTTTCGCCTGGGTCCAGGGCGGCCCCTACCAGGGCACCCGCGACGCCGCCGGGATGGCGCTCAAGGCGTACGAGGCGGGGACGCACCGGCCGGAGTGGGGCGTCTTCGTGCTCGTCCGGCGCGAGGACGGGCGCGCGGTCGGCGGCATCGGGTTCCACGGGGCGCCGGACGACGACGGCCGGGTCGAGATCGGCTACGACCTGGCCGAGACCGCCCGGGGCAACGGCTACGCCACCGAGGGCCTGCGCGCGCTGTCCGCGTGGGCGCTGGACCGGGAGGAGGTGACGTCCGTGTTCGCGACGACCGAGCCGGACAACGCCGCGTCGCGGGGCGTGCTCACCCGCGCCGGTTTCGGCAAGGTCGCGGGCGCGGCGGAGGACGGTGCGGGCGCCGGGCAGTACGCCTACGAACTGCGCCGCTGACCGGCACCCTTGCGCCTGCGCAGTCCCGCGCCGTGCAGCAGCCGCACCACCTCGCGGCTGCTGACCTCCAGCGCACCGGCCGACACGGCGTCGGCGTACCGGTGGGCGGGCAGGTCGTAGTGGTCGCGTTCGAAGGCGCGGCGGGGCACGCCGAGCGTCGCGGCGAACGCGTGCAGCTCGGCGTAGGAGACGTCGCTGACCAGGTGCGACCACAGGCGTCCGTGCCCCGGCCAGGCCGGCGGGTCGATGTAGACGGTCACCGGCGGGCCCTCACGAAGCGGTGGGCCCTCACGAGCCGATGGTCCTTCACGACGCGGTGCCGCCGATGGCCGCGCCCAGCGAGCCGACCGCCGCGACGTCGACGCCGGCCTTGTGGCACACCCAGTGCGGGTCGGGGCCGAGTTCGGGCTCGACCTCCAGCGCGTGCGGGTCGCCCGAGCCGCACACCGGGCACAGCGGCCAGCGGCCGTACCGCTCCAGCAGGGCGTCCTGCACGTCCTGCGCGACCAGCCCGGCCACGAACGGCGCCCCCTCGGGCCACTGCTCGACCCACCAGCGCCGCTGTACGACGGACTCCTCGACCAGCGACACCACGTCCGGCTCGGCGACCTGGCCCGCCACCAGGTCGGCGAGCACGAGCGCGCGTGCGGCGTGCAGCGTCTGCTCCAAGGGGCTGATGGGGTCCATGCATCCATTGTGCGCACTCCCGGGTACTCCCGGACCGCACTCTTGACCCATGAACCGGGGCGAAAATATCTTTCATGAGTGACCGATGAAGTGAAGGAAACTTTCTCCCGCGCCGCCGGGGGCCGCACCGCCTCCGGGGACCACACCGCCTCCGTCGGCCGCCGCGCCACCGGCGGCGGCAGCGCGCCGCCCGCGCCCGCCGCCCTCGCGGCCAAGGTCCGCACGCTGGCGCCGTCGATGACCCGCTCCATGCAGCGGGTCGCCGAGGCCGTCGCGGGCGACCCGGCCGGCTGCGCGGCCCTCACGGTCACCGGCCTGGCCGAGCTGACCGGCACCAGCGAGGCGACCGTCGTACGCACCGCCCGGCTGCTCGGCTACCCCGGCTACCGCGACCTGCGCCTGGCGCTGGCCGGTCTCGCCGCCCAGCAGCAGTCGGGGCGGGCGCCCGCCATCACGACGGACATCGCGGTCGACGACCCGATCGCGGACGTGGTCGCCAAGCTGGCCTACGACGAGCAGCAGACCCTCGCCGACACCGCCGCCGGGCTCGACACCGTCCAGCTCGGTGCGGCCGTCGCCGCACTCGCGGCCGCCCGCCGCACCGACGTGTACGGCATCGGCGCCTCCGGCCTCGTCGCCCAGGACCTCACCCAGAAACTGCTGCGCATAGGGCTCATAGCCCACGCGCACAGCGACCCGCACCTCGCCGTTACCAACGCGGTGCAGCTGCGGTCCGGGGACGTCGCCCTCGCGATCACGCACTCCGGCTCGACGGGCGACGTCATCGAACCGCTGCGGGCGGCCTTCGAGCGCGGCGCGACGACCATCGCCGTCACCGGCCGCCCCGACGGCCCCGTCACGCAGTACGCCGACCACGTGCTGACCACGTCCACGTCACGGGAGAGCGAGCTGAGGCCGGCGGCGATGTCGTCCCGGACCAGTCAACTGCTGGTGGTGGACTGCCTGTTCGTGGGAGTGGCACAGCGGACGTACGATGCGGCGGCACCGGCGCTGGCCGCCTCCTACGAGGCGCTGGCCCACCGGCACGGGGCGCACCGCGGCAGGCCGTAGCACCGCCGTTCCACCCAGCACGAGCACGGGCCGACCCGTACCGACCAACCCAGTACCGACCAACCCAGTACCGACCAACCCAGTACCGGTCAGACACCGGGCACCGTCCAGAGACCGGAGAGAGCCGCACCCTCATGACCGCCACCCCCCGTCACCCCGACCTCCGCTCCCATCTGGAGACCCTCACCACCGAGGCGTTCCGGCCCGAGCTGGCCGAGATCGACCGGTTGCCGACGCTCGAGCTCGCCCGGCTGATGAACGGCGAGGACACCACCGTGCCCGGCGCCGTCGCCCAGCGGCTGCCCGAGATCGCCGCCGCCGTCGACGCCGTGGCCGCCCGGATGGCGCGCGGCGGGCGGCTGGTCTACGCGGGCGCCGGCACGGCCGGCCGGCTCGGGGTGCTGGACGCCTCTGAGTGCCCGCCGACCTTCAACACCGCGCCCGGGCAGGTCACCGGCCTGATCGCGGGCGGCCCGGACGCCATGGTCACCTCCGTCGAGGGTGCCGAGGACTCGGCGGAGCTGGCCCGCACCGACCTGGACGCCCTCGGCCTGACCGCCGACGACGCGGTGGTCGGCGTCTCCGCGTCCGGGCGCACCCCGTACGCCGTCGGCGCCGTCGAGCACGCCCGGGCGCTCGGTGCCCTCACCGTCGGCCTCGCCTGCAACCCGGACAGTGCCCTGGCGGCGGCGGCCGAGCACGGCATCGAGGTCGTCACCGGACCCGAGCTGATCACCGGCTCCACGCGGCTGAAGGCCGGCACAGCGCAGAAGCTGGTCCTGAACATGCTGTCGACGATCACGATGGTCCGGCTCGGCAAGACGTACGGGAACCTGATGGTGGACGTCCGCGCCTCCAACGAGAAGCTGCGCGCCCGCTCACGCCGTATCGTCGCGCTCGCCACCGGCGCCGCGGACGCCGACGTCGAGCATGCGCTGGCCGCGACGGACGGCGAGGTCAAGCACGCGATCCTGGTCCTGCTGGCCGACGTGGACGGCCCGTCGGCCGCCCGGCTCCTGGAGGAGTCCGGCGGCCACCTGCGGGCGGCGCTGCTGGCGGCGCGCGGCTGACGTCCGGGCCTCGTCCGGTCCACCGGGCGCGCGGGGTGGGTGGACCGGGCGGGGCCGCCGTCGCCGTGTGCGATTCTGAGGGACATGAACCACGCCCAGCTGACCGCCCTGGGCCGCGCCCTGCGCCTCATCGGTGAGCACGGCGAGGCCCTGACCACCGACACGCCGGACGCCCAGCTGCACGAGGTCCGCGCGGACCTGAAGCGCGCGCTGGACCTGCTGGAGGACGGCGTCACGACGGCGGCGCCCAGCACCCGCTGCCCGGAGCACCCGACGGGGCCGGTCGACGAGGCCGCCCCCGACCTGTGCCTGCTCTGCGAGACCCGCCGCCGCACCGCCCGCCGCGCCGAGTACAACGGCGGCCCGGCCCCGGCCCGCCCCACCGAACCGGTCCAGTCCCGGTACGGAGTGCGGGGCGACCGTCCGCAGCCCCAGCAGCGCTGGCTGCCCGAACTGTGGAACGGCCAGGCGTGGCAGCTGTGCGGCACCCCGCGCCGCGACCGCCGCGAGGCCGAGCTGTACATCGCGGCCCAGCTGCGCGGCCCGCGCGCGGCGATGGCGTACCGGCTGGTCCACGAGTTCACGGACTACGAGGTGCTGCGGGTGTGGGGGACGCCGGTACGGGTGGACATCGAGCCCCTGGGCGGCGGGCTGTGAACCGGACACCGAGCTCGAATCCACTCCACCCGTAGTACTCTGCCTGCCGTCGTCCGGGCCGGAGCAGTCTCCGGGCCGCAGCAGTCCGGGCGGAACAGTCCCCGGGCCCGGGCCGGATGACGGCGGGTGGCAGGTGCCGGGGGGCGGGTGGCGAGTGGCGAGTGTGCGACGGGAGCCGGGACATGGTGAGACGGAACGACCGGCGCCGCGCCGCCCTCGTCGACGGCGCGATCGAGGTGCTGGCCGCGGAGGGCGCCCGGGGGCTGACCTTCCGGGCGGTGGACGCGGCGGCCGCCGTCCCGGCCGGTACCGCGTCCAACTACTTCGCGAACCGCGACGACCTCCTCACCCAGGCGGGCGTCCGGGTCTACGAGCGCCTGCACCCCGACGAGGCCACCGTCGCCCGTCAGCGCGCGGCGGGCCGCGACCGGGAGACCTACGTCCTGCTGATGCGCGAACTCGTCGACCGGATCGCCTCGTTCCGCACCGGCTACCTCGCGCTGCTCGAACTCCGCCTGGAAGCCACCCGCCGCCCCGGGCTGCGCGCGGTGCTGACCGAACGCGTCCGCGCCGACCTCGCCGCGAACGTCTCCTACCACGAGGCGTCCGGCCTCCCCGGCGACGCCACGGCCGTCAAACTGCTGTACCTCGCCCTGAACTGGCTGATCGTCGAACAGCTCACCCTGCCGGACGTCCTCACCCCGGCCGAGCGCGACGAACTGGTCGCGGCGGCGGTCGAACGCGTCGTGGCGCCGGACGGGGAGGTCTAGAGAGACAGGGCGCCGACGGGCCCGGGGGCCCGGCCGGGGCGGCTCAGATCTGGTTCTCGCCGCCGTCGACGTACCAGTTGGCGCCGTAGACGAAGCTGCTCTGCCCCGAGGCGAGGAAGGACACCACCGCGGCGATCTCCTCGGGGCGCCCCATTCGCCCGATGGCCGTGTCCGAGGCGAGCTTCTCGCGGACACCGGGCGCGTTCTCCGCGCCGAAGAGGTTGGTGATCCCCGGGGTGTCGACCGGACCGGGGGAGACGGCGTTGACGCGGACTCCGCGGTCCTTGAGTTCGTTGGCCCAGCCCCGTGCGAAGGTCCGGACGGCGGCCTTGGAGGCGGCGTACAGGCTGAACGCCTCGGCGCCGTTGCCGGCGGCGGTGGAGGCGTTGAGGATCACCGAGGCGCCCTCGTTGAGCAGCGGGAGCGCCTTCTGCACGGTGAGCAGCGGCCCCCACACGTTGACGCCGAAGATCTGGTCGAAGTGCTCCCGGGTGATGCCCTCCAGCGGCACCAGTGCGGCCGCCGCGGCGTTGGCGAAGATCACGTCGAGGCCCCGGCCGCGGGCGCGGACCGCCTCGTAGAGCCGGTCCAGATCGGCCGGGTCGGTGGTGTCGCCGGCCACCGCCGTGGCATGCGCCGCGCCGATGGTCTCCACGGCCGCGTCCAGCTCGGCCTTGCGCCGGCCGGTGATGAACACGTGCGCGCCGTCGGCCGCCAGCCGGACCGCGCCGGCCAGGCCGATCCCGGTGCCGCCGCCGGTGACGACGGCGGTCTTTCCTTCGAGCTGTCCCATGCGTCTGTCCTCCACAACATCTGCCGCGACATGCGCCACGACACTTCGGTACCGCTCGGTACTGAATCCGACCGTAACACATCTGCACCGATCGGTACGGAAGAAGTAGACTGGGGTCATGGAGACGCGACGGACGGGGCCACAGAAGGGGCAGACGGGCAGGCCCAGGGGCTTCGACGCCGACGAGGCCCTGGAAAAGGCCATGCTGGTCTTCTGGGAGCAGGGTTACGAGGGCGCCAGCCTCACCGACCTGACCGGCGCCATGGGCATCACCCGCACCAGCATGTACGCGGCCTTCGGCAACAAGGAGGAGCTGTTCCGCAAGGCGCTGAGCCGCTACGAGGAGGGGCCCGCCGCCTACGTGGCCCGCGCCCTGCACAAGCCGACCGCCCGTGAGGTGGCCGCGGCGTTCCTGAGCGGCGCCGTCCACACCAGCACGCGCCCCGGCTGCCCCGCCGGCTGCCTGGGGGTGCAGGGCTCCCTCGCCGCGGGCGAGACGGGGCGCGTCGCCCGCGATCTGCTCGCCGACTGGCGCAACGAGGGCGTCTCACGCCTGACCGACCGGTTCCGGCAGGCCGTCGACGACGGGGACCTGCCCGCGGAGACCGACCCCGCCGTCCTCGCCCGCTACCTCATGACCGTAGCCAACGGCATCGCCGTACAGGCCACCGCCGGCGCCGACCGGGACGACCTCCAGCGAGTCGCCGACATCGCCCTGCGCGGCTGGCCACCCGTGTGACGGCGCACCGGGCTCCGGGTCCGGGTCCGGCATCGACCGGCGTAAAGACAGCCTCAGCCACAAGTGACCGTGGGGCCACTCGCTTCCTTGCCATGGTCGTGCTTCCACGACCCGCGTCAAGGGCGCTCCCTGCGGTCGCGTCGCCTCCGGCGATCGGCCTCCGGGCGCCCCTTGACCCGGCTCGCTCCAGCACGAGGGAGAAGCGAGCGAGCGGCCCGAAGAAACGGGGCCGAGGCACGCCGGTCCCTTCGGCCAGCCGATCAGTCCCCGGCACGAGGGGCGCATCAGCGCCTCGCATGGACGCCGGGCCATCCCAGCGGCCAACGGCCGCACAGTGGCAAAGCACCAACCGTCCCAGGCCGCAGACCAGGGAGATGAGGGGCGATTGGACACTTTGTCCCGCGCCCCATGCCTCCGGCCTGGGCTTTCACCTGATTCGACTGGGACAAACTGTCCAATCATGTCCCCACCCCCGACCACCCACCGGCCGTCAGCCGCCAAGCCCTCCCGGCGTGCCGGAGAGGCGCCGACGCGCCCCCGTACCGGGGACTGATCGGCCGGCCCAGGGGCCCGCCCACCCGGGCCCCGTTTCCCTCCGGCCGCCCGCACGCTTCTCACCCTCGCGGAAGCACGACACTGGCCAAGAAGCGGGCGGCCCCACGGTCACGCAGAAGCCGGCGACGCCTGTGACGCCGCCAAGGCCCGCCAGGACCCGGGCTTCAGGGAAGGGGCTACGCTTCCGGGCCCGGGGCCAGCAGGGGCAGCGGCGCGAAGTCGTACCCCTCCCACAGCCGTCGGGACGTCTCCTGCGGGTACGGCGCGACGGTCGACTCGGTGTCCAGGACCTGGACCAGCCGCCGCACCGTGTCGTACGCGGGCCAGCCCGGGTCACCGGTGCGGGCGAACGCCGTCCACGAGGAACGGAAGCGGGACGACAGGGCCAGCGCCTCCGCCGACGGCTCCGCACCCTCGAACTGGAGCAGCGCCAGGCCCTCCCGGAAGGTGCCGAAGAGCAGCGGCACGTCCAGGGCGTGACAGGCTCCGAGGGCACCGCCCTGCGCCGGGGCGGGCCAGGTGAGTTCGTAGACGTGGGCCCGGCCGCCGCCCGCGAGGTGGGCCTCGGCCAGGTGCAGGGACGGCATCGCGAACAGCCAGTCGGTCTGCACGCGTTCGTAGAGGTCGTTGGCCGACGCCTCCGGGAACGCGGCACGGTAGGCCGCCTCGCCGCCCGGCGCGTACAGGCGCAGGGCGGCGCTCGCCCGCTCCTCGCCGATCTCGCCGAGCTTGCCCGCCAGCGCGGTGAACAGGCGGGTCTCGTCCCGGTTGTGGCCGACGACCAGGTCGACGCCGCGGGCGGCACCGGCACGGAGCGCCCGCCAGGGCGTGACCGGCAGGAACTCGCCGTCGACGACCGGCGCGTACGGGGTGAGGGTGGGCGCCGCCCGGCCCCAGCGGTCGATGCGGCCGGGCATCTTCGGGCCCAGCGTCTGTCCCGCCTTCAGCAGCTGCCCGGGGTCCACGGCCGCCAGGTCGTCGACGGTGGGGCGCAGTCCCAGCTCGGCGGCGAGGGCTGCGCCGAGGTCCCGGGCGAGGTCGGCGGAGAAGAACGTGCCCGGCACGCTCTGGGCGACGGCCCGCCCGAAGAGGCCCTGTGCGCGGGGCATCGCCAGCAGCGCGGCCACGGAACCGGCGCCCGCCGACTCGCCGAAGACGGTGACCCGGCCGGGATCACCGCCGAACGCGGCGATGTTGTCCTGCACCCAGACCAGCGCGGCCACCTGGTCGAGCAGGCCCCGGTTGGCGGGGGCGCCCTCGATGTGCGCGAAACCCTCCATGCCGAGGCGGTAGTTGAGGGTGACGACGACGAGGTCGCCGTCGGCGGCGATGCGGCGGGCGTCGTAGGCGGGGCTGCCGGAGTGACCCAGTTTGTAGGAGCCGCCGTGGATCCAGACCATGACCGGACGGTGGGCGGCCGGGTCGGGGGCGGGGGTCCACACGTTGACCGTCAGCCAGTCGTCGCCCTCGGGGACGTCCGGCGGGCCGACGGTGCCCGCGACGCCGAGGTCCTGCGGGGGCGGCGGACCGAAGGCACAGGCGTCGCGCACGCCGTCCCAGGGACGGACCCGGCGCGGGGCGCCGAACCGGGCGTCCCCGACCGGGGGCTGTGCGAAGGGGATGCCGCGGAAGACGGCCAGCCCGTCCTCGGTCCGGCCGCGCACCGCACCGGAGACGGTGCGCACCACGGGGTCCATGGGGTCCACGGGTCCCACGGGTTCAGGGATCTTCATCCCAGGACCCTACGCGCGGTGCGCACCGTCTCCCGCTCCGGGGGCCGGTCGGCCCGCGGTATCCGACCGGGTACGTCCGCCCCTGGGGCCTCAGCTCAGGGTCTTCAGCGACGCCGCGTCGTACGGGGCGAGTGCGTCGAAGCGGCCGGTGAGGACCTTCTCGGCCCACTGCGGGTCCTGGAGCAGGGCGCGGCCGACGGCGACGAGGTCGAACTCGTCGCGCTCCAGGCGGTCGAGGAGGTTGTCGAGGCTGCTGACCTGGGCGCCCTCTCCCTGGAAGGCCTTGTTGAAGTCGCCGTCGAGGCCGACCGAGCCGACGGTGATGGTGGGCCTGCCGGTGAGCTTCTTGGTCCAGCCCGCGAGGTTGAGGTCGGAGTCGTCGAACTCGGGGAGCCAGTAGCGGCGGGTGGAGGCGTGGAAGGCGTCGACACCGGCCGAGGCGAGCGGGGCGAGTACGGCCTCCAGCTCCTCGGGGGTCTCGGCGAGGCGGGCGTCGTAGGCCTCCTGCTTCCACTGGGAGTAGCGGAAGATCACCGGGAAGCCGGGCGAGACCGTCTCCCGTACGGCGGCCACGATCTCCGCGGCGAACCGGGTGCGGGAGACGGGGTCGCCGCCGTAGGCGTCGGTGCGGCGGTTGGTGCCGGACCACAGGAACTGGTCGACGAGGTAGCCGTGGGCGCCGTGGATCTCCACGCCGTCGAAGCCGATGCGCTCGGCGGCCGCCGCGGACTCGGCGAAGGCGCCGATGACGTCGTCCAGGTCCCGCTGGGTCATCGCCCGGCCGGTGGCCTCGTCCTCGCCGATGCGCAGGCCGGACGGGCCGACGGCGGGCGCGTCGACGAAGGGCGGTTCCCCGGCCTTGCGCACCATGCCGATGTGCCAGAGCTGCGGCACGATCGTGCCGCCGCCCGCGTGCACCGCCTCGGCGACCTTCGCCCACCCGGCGAGCTGCTCCTCGCCGTGGAACCGCGGCACGCGGTCGCTCTGCCCGGCGGAGTCGTGGCCTACGTAGGTGCCCTCGGTGACGATGAGACCGACGCCTGCGGCGGCGCGGCGGCCGTAGTACGAGACCACGTCCTCACCGGGGACACCGCCCGGGGAGAACATCCGGGTCATCGGCGCCATCGCGATGCGGTTCGGCACGGTGAGGCCGTTGAGGGTGGCGGGACGGGCCAGCAGCCGGGCGGCTCGCGAGGCGGCCTCGACGGGGGTGGCGGTCACGTGGGGACTCCTTCGGTGGTGGGGACCGGTTGAACCGACCGAACCGGTCGAGCCGGTTGAACCGACCGAGCCGGTTGAATGAACCGATCGAGCCGGTTGGGCCGGTTGAACCCGGTTGGACCGTTAAATGCGCCGCGCATGCAGTATGTGCGTATGCATTTATCGCACTCCCGGGAGAACCCCACGTTCCCGCACGGCATTCCGCCCGCCCCGCACGGGCCGGAGTGATCCGCCCCACAGTCGTGGCCCCCACCCGGACAACGCGGACAACGCCCGAGGGCGGCACCCCCTGCTGTGGCAGGGAGTGCCGCCCTCGGTCCGTGCGGGACGGTCGATCAACCGGGAAGCGGTCGATCAGAAGTCCATGTCACCGCCCGGCATGCCGCCCGGGGCACCGGCCGGAGCGGCCTTCTCCGGCTTGTCGGCGATGACGGCCTCGGTGGTGAGGAACAGCGCGGCGATGGAGGCGGCGTTCTGCAGGGCGGAACGGGTCACCTTCGCCGGGTCGATGATGCCCTCGGCGATCATGTCGACGTACTCGCCGGACGCGGCGTTGAGGCCGTGGCCGACCTGGAGGTTGCGCACCTTCTCCACGACGACGCCGCCCTCGAGACCGCCGTTGACGGCGATCTGCTTCAGCGGGGCCTCCAGGGCGAGCTTCACGGCGTTGGCGCCGGTCGACTCGTCACCCGTCAGCTCCAGCTTCTCGAAGACCTGGGAGGCCTGGAGCAGGGCCACGCCACCACCGGCGACGATGCCCTCCTCGACGGCCGCCTTCGCGTTGCGGACGGCGTCCTCGATGCGGTGCTTGCGCTCCTTGAGCTCGACCTCGGTGGCGGCACCGGCCTTGATGACGGCCACGCCGCCGGCCAGCTTCGCCAGGCGCTCCTGGAGCTTCTCGCGGTCGTAGTCCGAGTCGCTGTTCTCGATCTCGGCGCGGATCTGGTTGACGCGGCCGTTGACCTGGTCGGTCGAGCCGGCGCCGTCGACGATGGTGGTCTCGTCCTTGGTGATGACGACCTTGCGGGCGCGGCCCAGGAGGTCCAGGGAAGCGTTCTCCAGCTTGAGGCCGACCTCCTCGGAGATGACCTCGCCGCCCGTGAGGATGGCGATGTCGCCGAGCATGGCCTTGCGGCGGTCGCCGAAGCCCGGGGCCTTGACGGCGACGGACTTGAAGGTGCCGCGGATCTTGTTGACGACCAGGGTCGACAGGGCCTCGCCCTCGACGTCCTCGGCGATGATCAGCAGCGGCTTGCCCGACTGCATGACCTTCTCCAGGAGCGGCAGCAGGTCCTTGACGTTGCCGATCTTGGAGTTGGCGATCAGGATGTACGGGTCGTCGAGCGACGCCTCCATACGCTCCATGTCGGTGGCGAAGTACGCCGAGATGTAGCCCTTGTCGAAGCGCATACCCTCGGTGAGCTCCAGCTCCAGACCGAAGGTCTGGGACTCCTCGACGGTGATGACGCCTTCCTTGCCGACCTTGTCCATGGCCTCGGCGATGAGCTCGCCGATCTGGGTGTCGGCGGCGGAGATGGAGGCCGTGGAAGCGATCTGCTCCTTGGTCTCGACGTCCTTGGCCTGCTCGAGCAGGGCGGCGGAGACGGCCTCGACGGCCTTCTCGATGCCGCGCTTGAGGGCCATCGGGTTGGCGCCGGCCGCGACGTTGCGCAGGCCTTCCTTGACCAGGGCCTGGGCCAGGACGGTCGCGGTGGTCGTACCGTCACCGGCGACGTCGTCCGTCTTCTTGGCGACTTCCTTGACCAGCTCGGCGCCGATCTTCTCGTACGCGTCCTCGAGCTCGATCTCCTTGGCGATGGAGACGCCATCGTTGGTGATCGTGGGGGCGCCCCACTTCTTCTCGAGGACGACGTTGCGGCCCTTGGGGCCGAGCGTCACCTTGACGGCGTCCGCGAGCTGGTTCATGCCGCGCTCGAGGCCGCGCCGCGCCTCCTCGTCGAACGCGATGATCTTGGCCATGTGAAGTGGTCCCTCCAGGACTGGGGGTGATTCCTTCGGACCGCGCCCGCGCCCGCGACGGACGGCTCGCCGGCCTCGTGGTTCCTTCCCCACCCGGCCCGCGGGCCTCACCGACCCGGTCCTTCGTTGTCACTCTCACCTTCAGAGTGCTAACGCCAATGATTAGCACTCGACCCCCTCGAGTGCAAGGTGCGCCCGCGAAGCGGGCTCGTTGAGGGGTGGCGGCCGGGCGACGGGTGGGCGCAAGGTGCGCCCGCGAAGCGGGCTCGTCGAGGGGCCCCTCTCCGCCGCCCGCGAACACACCGAAGGGCCCGTACCCAGCGGGTACGGGCCCTTCGGATGAAGACCTGGTGCTGCGGTGGCCGGACGTCTCAGGCGCTGAGGCGAACCATGTCGGCCTGCGGGCCCTTCTGACCCTGCGAGATCTCGAACTCGACCCGCTGGCCTTCTTCGAGGGTGCGGTAGCCGTCCATCTGAATCGCGCTGTAGTGGACGAAAACATCCGCACCACCGTCGACCGCGATGAAGCCGTACCCCTTCTCCGCGTTGAACCACTTGACGGTGCCCTGAGCCATGCCTAACTCCCCTATTACTGGCCCTTGCACAGATCCGCACTTCGCGGACCCGGGTCAGACCTCACCCCCCACGACTGGGGGCGTGCGCCGGAACGCGTCGACCGCGGCTGAATGTATCTGTCCAACTGCCGTCTGCAACAGGTCAATCGGACGAGAAATTAGGACGTACCCGGTCCGGAATATGGCGAACTTTCGCCTGAATTCGGGTCAAGTCGGGGCACGCAAAACACACAAAAGCCGCGAAATACGCCCACACTTTGGCTACTTCTTGTCGGGCGAGCGGCAGGAATTCAGGGTTCCCGTTGTGTCGATCGGGAGCGCGTTCCCCAACTCTACCGCGCTCAACCACATGGAATTGCCCCCTCCGCTTCTCTTACGGAGAGGGCAATGGGCACTACGAGGCGTGTCAGCCGCCGGCGACCGCCGGGATGATCGAGACGCCCGCGCCGTCGGGGGTCGCGGTCTCGAGGCCCTGCTCGAAGCGGACGTCGTCGTCGTTGACGTAGACGTTGACGAAACGGCGCAGCTTGCCCTGGTCGTCCAGGACCCGGGCGGCGATGCCGGTGTGGTTCTTCTCCAGGTCGGAGATGACCTCGCCGAGGTTGGCTCCGTCGGCGCTGACCTCCGCCTTGCCGCCGGTGTAGGTGCGCAGGATGGTCGGGATACGAACGGTCACGCTCATGCGAGGCCAGCCTCTCGGAAGGAGTCCAGGTTCGGGCGGATGGTTGCGGTCAGGCCGGTGCCGGCCACCGCGTCGAGGGTCTTCAGGCCGTCGCCGGTGTTCAGGACGACGGTGGTGAGCGACGGGTCCAGTACGCCGTTCTCGATCAGCTTCTTCGTCACGCCGACGGTCACGCCGCCCGCCGTCTCCGCGAAGATCCCCTCGGTACGGGCGAGCAGCTTGATGGCGTCCACGACCTGCTCGTCGGTCACGTCCTCCACGGCGCCGCCGGTGCGCCGGGCGATGTCGAGGACGTACGGCCCGTCGGCCGGGTTGCCGATGGCCAGCGACTTGGCGATGGTGTCCGGCTTCTGCGGGCGGACCACGTCGTGGCCGGCCTTGAACGCGGTGGAGACCGGCGAGCAGCCCAGCGCCTGCGCGCCGAAGATCTTGTACGGCCGGTCCTCGACCAGACCGAGCTCGATCAGCTCCTTCAGCCCCTTGTCGATCTTCGTCAGCTGGGAGCCGGACGCGATCGGGACGACGAGCTGGTCGGGCAGCCGCCAGCCGAGCTGCTCGCAGATCTCGTACGCGAGGGTCTTGGAACCCTCGGCGTAGTAGGGCCGCAGGTTGACGTTGACGAAGCCCCAGCCCTCGCCGGCCGGGTCGCCGATCAGCTCGGAGCAGAAACGGTTCACGTCGTCGTAGTTGCCCTCGATGCCGACGAGCTCACCGCCGTAGACGGCGGCCATGACGACCTTGCCCTGTTCCAGGTCGTGCGGGATGAACACGCAGGAGCGGAAACCGGCGCGGGCGGCGGCGGCGCCGACGGCACCGGCGAGGTTGCCGGTGGAGGAGCAGGAGAGGGTGGTGAAGCCGAAGGCGCGGGCGGCCTCGATGGCCTGGGCGACGACGCGGTCCTTGAAGGAGTGCGTGGGGTTGCCGGAGTCGTCCTTGACGTACAGGCCGCCGGTGACGCCCAGCTCGCGGGCGAGGTTGTCGGCCTTGACGAGCTTGGTCCAGCCGGGGTTGATGTTCGGCTTGCCGGCCACGTCGGCGGGCACGGGGAGCAGCGGGGCGTAGCGCCAGATGTTCGTGGGGCCGGACTCGATGCGCCGGCGCAGTTCCTCGGTGTCGTACGCCGAGAAGTCGTAGGCGATCTCGAGCGGGCCGAAACACTCCTCGCAGGCGAACACCGGTCCCAGCGGCACCCGGTGGCCGCATTCCCGGCAGCTCAGCGCGGCGGCGGGGCCGAGGTCGGCCGTCGACGCCCGGGAGTTCGCGGCGTTCGCGGCGTTCGTCGTGTTCTCGGCGGTTTGCACAGCCATGGAGGCGAGGCCCTTTCTCCTCATCTTCCTCACGACGCATCTCGCCGTGAGACGGATTTGGCACCTTCCCTAGTCGGGAGCCTCGCCACGCCTGTGTGACAAGAACCGACTGGAGGGTTGCCGGGGCTTCATCGGGCCGTATCCCTCTGCCCCTCTGGATGAGCGGTATGTAGTTGTTCTTCCGTTGCGTGTTCTTCCACAGCGGATCTTCTGTGTTCTTCCGCCGTGTGCGCGAGGACCCCGGCATGCGGTGGTCCCACGCGTTGTTCAAGACTGTAACCGAAGGCCAGGGCGGTTGAGATAGTCGTCCGTACCGCGAGATGGATCACAAAGGAGCCGTTGACCGTGCTGGAAGAAGTCGAGCGCTGGCTGGACGCACGCTCCTGGTCCGCCGGGGACCGGCCGCTGCAGCGGCTTCTGGCCGCCAAGCACGCCACGGGGCAGTCGGTCAGCGTGGTGCTCCCCGCGCTCGACGAGGAGGCGACGGTCGGCGACATCGTCGCGGTGATCCGCCGGGAGCTGATGGAGCGGGCGCCGCTCGTCGACGAGATCGTGGTCGTCGACTCCGGGTCCAGCGACCGCACGTCCCAGGTGGCCTCGGCGGCGGGCGCGCGCGTCGTGCACCGCGACACGATCCTGCCGCGCATCCCCGCGGTGCCGGGCAAGGGCGAGGTGCTGTGGCGTTCGCTGCTGGTCACCGGCGGGGACATCGTCTGCTTCGTCGACGCCGACCTGCGCGAGTTCTCCCCCGACTTCGTCTCCGGCACCGTGGGCCCGCTGCTCACCGACCCGGACGTCCACCTCGTCAAGGCGATGTACGACCGTCCGCTCACCGTCTCCGGCGGACACGCCGCGGGGACGACGGCCCTCGGGGAGGGCGGCCGGGTCACGGAACTGATGGCCCGCCCGCTGCTCAATCTGCACTGGCCGCAGCTGGCCGGCTTCGTGCAGCCGCTCGGCGGCGAGTACGCGGCCCGCCGCTCCCTGCTGGAACGGCTCCCCTTCCCCGTCGGCTACGGCGTCGAGCTGGGCATGCTGGTCGACGCCCTGCACCTGGTGGGTCTGGACGCGCTCGCGCAGGTCGACGTGGGGGTCCGCGTCCATCGCCACCAGGACGGGCGGGCGCTCGGCCGGATGGCCGCCGCGATCTACCGCACCGCCCAGCTCCGGCTGGCCCGCGGCCACCTGGTCCGGCCGGCCCTCACCCAGTTCGAGCGCGGCGCCGACGGCTTCGAACCGCGCACCTACACGGTGGACACCGAGGAACGCCCCCCGATGACGGAGATCGCGGAGTACGCGGCCCGCAAGGTGGCCTGAGGCCCGCCACCGACCCTCATCGGCGCACCAGCACCGGCACGTCAGCCGGGGACGCCGTCCGACCAGCGCCAGACGCCGCCGGCGTCCTGCCGGCAGGTCAGGTACTCGCCGCCGCGGCCGTGGGTGCTCAGGCCGCGGTGCTTCTTGGCGCAGAACTGGCCGTCGGCGTAGCAGTTGCCGGCGGGGCTCATCAGCTCGCAGGCGCCGCTGCCCGAGCCGGAGCCGGTCCCGCCGGTGTCGTCGTTGGGCGGCGCCGTCTGCGGCGCGGGGGTCGCCTTCGGTGTCCGCAGCAGGCGCCCGTCGCAGTCGCGGCCGTCGCGGGGGACGGTGAAGGTCACGGTGCCGGGGCCGCCGCTCTGCTCGCAGATCTCCTCGTCGACGCCCCAGGAGGTGGCCCGCTTCCCGGTGCCTTGGAGGCGCACGACGAAGTCGACATGCGCCGGCTTGGCGGTGAGGACGGCCGCGCCCATGGTGCGGCCGGTGAAGTCGGGCAGCGTGACGGTGGGCGAAGGCTCGGTGCTGGGCGACGCCTCGGGGGTGGGACTGCCGCTCGGCGTCGCGGTGGCTGTGGCGGTAGCTGTGGCGGTAGCTGTGGCGGTGGCCGGGGTCTTCAGGGGCCTCGCGTCGTTGGGCGGGTCGCCGCCGTCCCCGCCGCCGCAGCCGGCCAGGGCCAGCGCGCAGACCGCCACCAGCGCCGCCGCGCCGCCGCCTCGGCTGCCGCCCGCGCCCCTGCGCGTGCCTGTGCCTGTGCCGGCACCTATGCCTGTGCGGCTGTGTATGGGCATGCGTTTGGGCATGGCGCCCACCCCCCGGATCGTTGAAATGCGCACCACACAGTTTCAAGCTCTTCACATGTTTCACACAAGGCGCGTGACCGAATCGCAGCCGGAGGGGCGTGTGGGCACGTTTGAGGATTCGGGGGCCGGGCTAGGTTGAGGGCTATGGCTTCAAGCTTCGGTGCTGCTCAGGTGCTGGTCGCCTCCAATCGGGGGCCGGTCTCGTACGAGGTGGGCGAGGACGGTTCGCTGCACGCCAAACGGGGTGGTGGCGGGCTGGTGTCGGGGCTGTCGGCCATCGGGCCGGACGCCGGGGCGCTGTGGGTCTGCTCGGCCCTGGGCGACGGCGACCGCGAGGCGGTGCGGCGCGGGGTCGGCGAGGACGGCGTACGGATGCTGGACGTACCGGCCGACGTGCACGCGGACGCGTACAACGGCATCGCGAACTCGGTGCTGTGGTTCGTGCACCACATGCTGTACCAGACGCCGCTCGAGCCGGTCTTCGACGCGGAGTTCCGGCGGCAGTGGGCCTCCTACGAGGCGTACAACCGGGCCTTCGCCGAGGCGCTGGCCGAGGAGGCGGCCGAGGGCGCGGCCGCGATGGTGCAGGACTACCACCTGACGCTGGTGCCGGGGATGCTGCGCGAGCTGCGGCCCGACCTCAGGATCAGCCACTTCTCGCACACCCCGTGGGCGCCGGTCGACTACTTCCGGCTGCTGCCCGACGACATCGCCGAGCAGGTGCTGCGCGGCATGCTCGGCGCGGACCGGCTGGGCTTCCTGACCCGGCGCTGGGCGGACGCGTTCACCGCCTGCTGCGACGCGCTCACCGGCGGGCTCGGCGCCACGGAGATCGGCGTGCACGGGCTGGGCGGCGACGCGGACTTCCTGCGGAAGCGGTCCCACGAGGCCGACGTCGACGAGCGGATGGCCGTCCTGCGGGAGGAGATCGGCACCGCGCCGGAGGGCGGGGCGCGCCGCACGATCGTGCGCGTGGACCGGACCGAGCTGTCCAAGAACATCGTGCGGGGCCTGCTGGCGTACCGGGAGCTGCTCGCGCGGCGGCCCGAGTGGCGGGAGCGGGTGGTGCACGTCGCCTTCGCCTACCCCTCGCGCCAGGACCTCGCCGTCTACCGGGACTACACGGCCGAGGTGCGGCGGGTCGCGGAGGCGGTCAACGAGGAGTTCGGTACGGCGGGCTGGACGCCGGTCGTGCTGAACCTGGAGGACGACTTCGCGCGGTCGCTGGCGGCGTACCGGCTGGCGGACGTGGCGCTCGTCAACCCCGTCCGGGACGGGATGAACCTCGTCGCCAAGGAGGTTCCGGTCGTCTCCGACGCGGGGTGCGCGCTGGTGCTGTCCCGGGAGGCGGGGGCGTACGAGGAGCTGGGCGAGGACGCGGTGGTCGTCAACCCGTACGACGTGACGGGCACGGCGGAAGCGCTGCACGAGGCGCTCGGCCTGCCGGCCGGTGAACGGGCCGAGCGGTCGAAGCGGCTGGCGGCCGCCGGCACCGCGCTGCCCCCGGCACGGTGGTTCCTGGACCAGCTGGAGGCACTGCGCGGCTGAGTGCGGCGGAGACGGGGAGGGGAGGGGAGG
>NZ_JACBYP010000109.1 GCF_018982965.1 Streptomyces mayonensis
CTCGGGCCTCGACCCGGTGGAGGTCGAGGACATCGCCAACGTCGCCATCCAGGAGGACCTGGCGGGCGCCGTGGACGGTCGGGCGGGAAGTCTGAGGGGACGTCGCGGGGAACGTCGGGGGGAATTCTGGCGTGTCGGTGGTGTGCACGGCGAGCGTGCGGTCCGGGTTCAGGCGTACGACGATGTGGCGGCGCCAGTGGGTGTCGTCGCGGTCCGCGCGGTCCTCGCGCCAGTGGCAGCCGCGGGTCTCCTCGCGCCGGGCGGCCGCGGCCACCAGGACGCGGGCCACGCACAGGAGGTTGGTGGCCTCCCAGGTGTCGACGCCGGGCTCGGCGGTCTTGCCGTGGTCGTGCAGCGCCTCGCGGGCCTCCGCGTGGAGGCGGTCCAGCCGGTCGCCCGCGCGCGTGAGGGAGCCGGCCGAGCGCAGCACGCCGGCGCCCTCGGTCATGATCCGCTGGATGGCGGGGCGGGCCTCGGGCGGGAGCAGGGGGTGCGCCGGGTGGTCCGGGTGCGGGAGCGGGGCGGGCACCCGCGCGTCGAGGGCGCCGCCGGCGTGGCTCTCCGCGATGTCGGCGGCGATGCGCTCGGCGTAGACCAGTCCTTCGAGGAGCGAGTTGGACGCCAGGCGGTTGGCGCCGTGCACGCCGGTGCAGGCGACCTCTCCGCACGCGTACAGGCCGGGGACCGTGGTGCGGCCCGCGGCGTCGGTGCGGACGCCGCCGGAGGCGTAGTGGGCGGCCGGGGCGACCGGGACCGGCTCGGTGACCGGGTCGATGCCGTGGGCGCGGCAGGCGGCGAGGATCGTGGGGAAGCGCTGCTCCCACATCTCGGCGCCGAAGTGGCGCGCGTCCAGGTACATGTGCTCGGTGCCCCGCTCCTGCATGCGGCGCGTGATGCCCTTGGCGACGATGTCCCGCGGGGCTAGCTCGCCCAGTTCGTGCTGCCCCTGCATGAAGCGCACGCCGTCCGCGTCCACCAGGTGGGCGCCCTCGCCCCGTACGGCCTCCGAGACCAGGGGCTGCTGGCCCTCGGCGTCCGCGCCGAGGAAGAGGACGGTGGGGTGGAACTGGACGAACTCGAGGTCGCTCACCTCGGCACCCGCGCGGAGGGCGAGTGCGACGCCGTCGCCCGTGGAGACGGACGGGTTGGTGGTCGCCGAGAAGACCTGGCCCATGCCGCCGGTGGCCAGGACCACCGCGGGGGCGTGGACGGCCCCGACGCCGTCGTGCTGGCCCTCGCCCATGACGTGCAGGGTCACGCCCGCGGTGCGGCCCCCGGCGTCCGTGAGGAGGTCCAGGACCAGGGCGTTCTCGACGGTGCGCAGGCCACGCGCGCGTACCGCCTCGACCAGGGCACGGGAGATCTCGGCGCCCGTGGCGTCGCCGCCCGCGTGGGCGATACGGCGGCGGTGGTGGCCGCCCTCGCGGGTGAGGGCCAGGCCGCCCCCGGCGGACTCGTCGAAGTGCGCGCCGGTCGCGATGAGGCGGCGTACGGCGTCGGGGCCCTCGGTGACCAGGATGCGCACCGCGTCCTCGTCGCAGAGTCCGGCACCGGCGACCAGTGTGTCCTCCAGGTGCTGCTCCGGGGTGTCGCCGTCGCCGAGGGCCGCGGCGATGCCGCCCTGCGCCCAGCGCGTCGAACCGTCGTCGAGGCGTGCCTTGGTGACGACGACCGTCCGCAGGCCGGCGGCCTCGCAGCGCAGGGCCGCGGTGAGCCCCGCGACACCGGAGCCGACGACCACCACGTCCGCGTCCAGGGCCCACCCGGGGGCGGGCGCGTGCAGGCGTATGCCCGTACCGGGCGGTCGGCTGCCGGTGCTGGTCACGAGGCGGCTCCGGTTCCGAAGGTGAGGAGGACGTTGTCGATCAGCCGGGTCGCGCCGACCCGGGCGGCGACGGCGAGGACGGCGTCGCCGGTGTGGTCGTCGCCGATCTCGGAGAAGTCGGACGGGTCGACCAGGGCCAGGTAGTCCAGCTCCAGGGGCGGCGTGGCTCTGGCGGCGTCGTCCAGCACCAGGCGGGCGGCGTCCCGGACGGCGGTGGCGCTGCCGGGGGCGGAGGTGGCCGCGGAGGTGGCCACGGCGTGCGCGTCGGCCGCCGCGCGGGACTCGCCCAGGGCACTGAGCGCCTCGGCGCGTGCCCGGGTGGCGGGCACTTCGCGGGCCCGTGCGCACAGGGCCTCCTGGGCGGCGTGCCGGTCCAGGCCCGCGAAGAGCGACTGGGACAGGGCGAGGGCGGTGCGGCGCTCGGCCGTGGAGAGGTAGCGGTTGCGGCTGGACAGAGCCAGTCCGTCCTCCTCTCGCACCGTGGGAACGCCGACGATCTCCACGCCGAAGTTCAGGTCGCGCACCATGCGGCGGATCAGCGCGAGCTGCTGGGCGTCCTTCTGGCCGTACAGGGCGAGGTCGGGGCGGGTGAGGTGGAGCAGCTTGGCGACGACGGTGAGCATCCCGTCGAAGTGACCGGGGCGCGAGGCGCCCTCCAGCCGCTCACCCATCGGGCCCGCGGAGATGCGCACCTGGGGCTCGCCGCCCGGGTACACCTCGTCGACGAACGGTGCGAAGACGGCGTCGGCGCCCGCCCGCCCGGCGACCTCCAGGTCGGCGTCCAGGGTGCGCGGGTAGCGGTCCAGGTCCTCACCGGCGCCGAACTGCAA
Organism: Streptomyces mayonensis; assembly: GCF_018982965.1. Classification (GTDB taxonomy): domain Bacteria; phylum Actinomycetota; class Actinomycetes; order Streptomycetales; family Streptomycetaceae; genus Streptomyces; species Streptomyces mayonensis. The sequence goes on from NZ_JACBYP010000109.1 coordinate 2,656, forward strand.
CGGGTTCACGAACACGGTCGCGACGACCTCGCCGTCGGGGCCCGCCAGGCCGCGCGCCGTGCGGATCAGGGTGGCGTGGCCCTCGTGCAGGGCGCCCATGGTCATCACGACCGCCCGGCGCCCGCGCCGCACGCGCGCGTGCAGCTCGTCGGCGGTGCGCAGCAGGACGGGCGCGGTGGCGCTCATCGGGCATCTCCCTCGGGACCGTCGTCGGGGTGGTCGGGGTGGGCCGGACGGTCCGGGTGGCCGGGCTGGGCCGGACGGTCCGGGTGATCCGGGTGATCCGGGTGGCCGGGGTGGGCCGGACGGTCCGAGTGGTCGGCGTGGTCGGCGTGGTCCGGGTTGTCGCGGTCGGCGGGGACCCCGTCCCCGTCGGTGCCAGGTGTCCCGTCAGCACCGGTCGTGCCGCGCGTTCCGGCGGTCCCGGTCCCCGCCGTGCCGGTCGACCCGTCCGCGCGGGCGGTTCCCTCGGCGAGTACCTCCAGCAGGTCCTCGGCGAGCTCGGGCTTCAGCAGTCCGTGGGACAGCGCTCGGTCGGCCGTCGCGCGGGCCATCGCGAGGTAGCCCGCGACGGCCTGCGGGGCGTGCTCGCGCAGCTCCGCGACGTGCGCGGCGACCGTGCCCGCGTCCCCGCGCGCGACGGGCCCGGTGAGGGCCGCGTCGCCGGAGCGCAGGGCGTTGTCGAGGGAGGCGCCCAGCAGCGGGCCCAGCATCCGGTCCGGGGCCGACACGCCGGACGCGCGCAGCAGCTCCATGGACTGGGCGACCAGGGTGATCAGGTGGTTGGAGCCCAGGGCGAGCGCCGCGTGGTAGAGCGGGCGCCGGTCCTCGGCGATCCACTCCGGCTCGCCGCCCATCTCGATGACCAGGGCCTCCGCGGCCAGCCGCAGCTCCTCGGGCGCGGTGACGCCGAACGAGCAGCCGGCCAGTCGCTGGACGTCCACCGGCGTGCCGGTGAAGGTCATCGCCGGGTGCAGGGCCAGCGGCAGGGCACCCGCGCGCAGGGCGGGGTCCAGGACCCGCGCGCCGTACCTCCCCGAGGTGTGGACGAGCAGCTGCCCCGGCCGCACGGCACCGGTCTCGGCGAGGCCGCTGACGAGGCCCGGCAGGGCGTCGTCCGGGACGGTGAGCAGGACCAGTTCGGCGCGCTGGAGCACCTCGGCGGGCGCCATGAGCGGCACGTCGGGCAACAGCGCGGCGGCACGCCGTCTGGAGGCGTCGGAGACCCCGGAGACGGCCACCGGGCGGTGCCCGGCGAGCTGGAGGGACGCGGCCAGCGCGGGACCCACGCGTCCGGCGCCGACAACGCCTACGGTGAGCCGCGCGGGGCGGTCCTTGGGGTCTGGCTGTGGGGTTGTGTTCACGCTGCGGCGGCCTTCCCGTTCCAGTCCGCTCGGGGTACCGGACGATTTCTCGTCATGTTAACGCGATCGGTTCGGACGCCGTCCGGTTGTCCACAGGCTGTGGGTTTCCGTGCGACGGTGCAGCACACCCCCGGTCGCAGGAGCCGGCACGCGGGGAAACCCGGGTGCCCGGCACGCGGCGCGCGCGGCATCATCCCGGCATGAGCGATACGGCGGAACAGTCGGAACCGGCAGAACGGGCGGAGCAGGAGCGGGCGGAAGCGGAACGGAAGCAGACGGAACAGACGGAACAGACGGAACAGGAACAGGAACAGACGGCAGGACGCGCGGCGGCGCGGGCCGGCACGGCACCGGAATCGGCGCGACCGGCCGGGGAGGGCGCGGAATCCGCCGAGGAGCGGCACCGGCGCCTGCGCGAACGGCGCGTGGCCGTCCACCGCGACGCGCGACGCGTACTCGCCCGCCCGGGTTTCATCACCACCCTGCGGGAACGCATCGCCCTCCTGGAGGACGCCGAGGACCTGTACGACCTCGACGCGCCCTCCGACATGTACGGCAACGGCGTCGTCGCGGCCCTGGAGGACAGGACCGCCGCCCTGCTCGGCACCGAGGCCGCCGCCTTCTTCCCCACCGGCACCATGGCGCAGCAGGTGGCCCTGCGCTGCTGGGCGGGCCGCACCGGCAACCCCGCCGTCGCGCTGCACGGGCTCAGCCACCCCGAGGTGCACGAGCGCCACGCCTTCGAGCGGCTCAGCGGACTGCGCCCCGTACGGCTGACGGACGAGCCGCGGCCGCCGACCGCCGACGAGGTGCGCGGCCTGGAGGAGCCGTTCGGCGCCCTGATGCTGGAACTGCCGCTCAGGGAGCCCGGTTATCTGCTGCCCACCTGGGAGGAGCTGACCGAGGTCGTCGACGCCGCGCGGGAGCGCGACGCGGTGGTCCACTTCGACGGGGCCCGGCTGTGGGAGTGCACCGTCCACTTCGGGCGCCCCCTCGCGGAGATCGCGGGCCTGGCGGACAGCGTGTACGTCTCGTTCTACAAGTCGCTCAAGGGCTACGGCGGCGGCGCCCTGGCCGGGCCCCGGACGCTGGTCGAGGAGGCCAGGGCCTGGCGGCACCGGTACGGCGGCCAGGTGTTCCAGCAGTTCCCCACCGTGCTGTCGGCCCTGGCCGGACTGGAGCGCGAGCTGCCCCGGCTGCCGGAGTACGTGGCGCACGCGCGCGTGGTGGCCGCCGCACTGCGCGAGGGCTTCGCGGCGGCCGGGCTGCCGTGGGCGCGGGTGCATCCCGGGGTACCGCACACCCACGAGTTCCAGGTCTGGCTGCCCTGCGACCCCGACGCCGCGGGCGAGGCCGCCGTACGACAGGGCGAGGAGACCGGGACGGTGCTCTTCTCCCGGTCCTGGGACGCGGGCGGCCCGGGGATCGCCCGCACCGAGGTCGGTGTGGAGGCGGCGGGCCTGGAGTGGACGGCCGAGGACGTGCGGGCCGCGGTGGCCGGCTTCGCGGCCCGGCTGAAGGCCTGACCGGCCCCCGGGACCCGCCCCCGCGGAAGGCGTCACCGCTCCGGAGGCCCGACCGGCACGCGGGCCGCGCGGATGGTCAGCCGGCCCCGCGCGGCCACCCGTACCGCCACCGGCGCAGGGCACGCCGTACGCGGCCGTACGCGGGGCGCCCGGCAAGCACGGCCCGGAACCGGCGGCGGTCGTGCCACTCGCGCACGACCCGCACGTCGTGGGTGCCGGGCACCGGCGGCACGGGCTCGCCGAGCTGCCGGGCGCGACAGGTGTCGAGAAGGTACTGCTGCGTGACGCTCATGACGGATCACTCCTCAAGGAGTCGGGGAAGGCGGCCCGGGCGGCGGAGGGCGGCCCGGCAAGCGCGCGGAAGGACCGGGCAAGAGTGGGAGAGGGGGAGGAAGGGGCGAGGAAGGGGCGAGGAAAGGGCGAGGAAGGGGTCCGGGAAGATTGACCGCGGCCGGCCGGCGGCCGTGTCCCCAGGCTGCTCCCGTCCCCGCCTCCGCGTCGCCCCGATTGACGGCCGCGGTCAATCGGCGGCGGCGTTGTCAGTGGCCGCGTGCACCATGGGGTCATGAGCGTGCGGATCGACATCACGGGGCTGCGGCCGGAGCGGGTCGCCGTCGTGCCCTCGCCGCTGGGCGAGCTGTGCATGGCGCTGCACGCGCTGTCCGAGCCGGGGCACCACCCGGGGCTGCAGGGCTGGGTGACGGGTGTGACCGCCCGGCTGGACTCCCACCTGGCCGACCGGATGTGCGAGGCGGACTTCCTGTGGCGGACGACCTTCTCGGACCTGTTCATGCCGTTCGCCGGCATCCCCGGGGGCGGCACCCTGCCCGGCGCCACCCTCGCCGACGACCTGGACCTGCTCGACAAGCTCTCCGACGAGCAGTTCGTGGACGCGGCCCTGGAGTTCACCTGCGCGCTGCCGTACAGCACCGGTGGGGCCACGGCGCTCGACGATCCCGAGGCGCGCCGGCGCGCGCTGGACCTGGCCGCCGCGCGGGGCCCGCAGCAGTTGCGTTTCAGCGAGCGGCTGCTGGCCGACCCGCCCCGGATCCGGTCCTGGCTGCGCCAGTTCCTGCAGGACTGCGACGAGGCGTTCTTCGCGGACGCCTGGTCCCGGCTGCGCCACCAGCTGGCGGCCGACGCCCGCCACAAGACCGAGCTGCTGCGGCACCGGGGCCTCGCCGGGGCGCTGGCCGCGGTGTCCCCCGCGGTGGCACTGGACGAGGCGGCCGGCGTGATCACGATCGACAAGCTGGGCGACGGCCGTACGGCGACCGGGAACGGCGGCCTGCTGCTCCTGCCCACCAGCTTCGGCTGGCCGCACCTGTCGGTCCTGCACCGGTACGGCTGGCAGCCCGTGCTGCACTACCCGGTCGGCGCCGCCGAGCCGGCCTCACCGCCGTCGGTCGAGCAGCTCACGATGCGGATGACCGCGCTGTCCCACCCGGTCCGCATGCGGCTCTGCCGGTTTCTCGCCCGCAGCGCGTACACCACGGGCGAGCTGGCCCAGACGCACGGCATGACGGCGCCCGAGATATCCCGGCACCTCGCGGTGCTGAAGAAGGCGGGGCTGATCACCACCCGCCGCCGCGGCCGGTATGTGCTGCACCAGCTGGACGTGACGGTGGTGGCCCGGCTGGGCAGCGACTTCCTGGAGGGCATACTCCGCTGACCGCAGCCCCGCACGGGCGCCCGCGCACCGCATGGGCGCCCACGCACACCGCACCCCAGCACGCGCACCCACACCCGCCCCGTACGGGCACCCACGCGCCACCACAGCCGCACGACCGCACCCCGCACGACCACACGCGCACCGCACCCGCACAGCCCGACCCGGGGCGGCCACCGGTCAGTCGACCCTGATGTGCCGGACGCCGACCCCCATCTGCCTCACACGGGTGCGCAGCGCCCCCTCGTTGTTGGGCTTCAGGGTGAGTTTCGCCAGTACGGCGATCCGGTCGGCGGTCTTCGGGACGGTCGTGTGGTCCGTCCACAGGTGCTCGGCGAACTCCGGCTCGGCCAGCCGCTCCAGGCAGTCGTCGAGCCGCCGCACCGCCCAGCTCTCCCCGCGCGGCCCGGACTCCTTGCCACCGACGCGGCGCAGGAAGCGGCCCACCCCGCGCTCGCGCAGCCGGCGCAGGACCGTCTCCCGCTCGGCGAGGAGGGTGAAGTGGTGGACGTCGTGGCCCAGTTCGCGCAGCCGGCCGACGGTCTCGGCGAAGTGTCCCGAGTCGGTGACCGTCATCGGCGCGATCACCACGCCGTCGTGCCGGGTGAGGGCGAGGTCCAGCACCTCCACGACCCCCTGCCGCCAGGAGACGAGGTCCTGGAAGTCGCCCCTGAGTCCCGGCGGCGTCATACGGTGCAGACCAAAACCCACGTGCTCCGGGTCGCAGACGACACTTCCGGGAAGCCGCCGCCGTATCTCGTGCGCGGTCTGCGTCTTGCCGCCCCCGAAGGGCCCGTTGATCCACAGAAGCATGCGCAGACCCTACCGACCCGCGGCCGTGGTCGTGACCCCGTCAGCCCTGCCCGCCCCCGGCCCGCACGAGCCCGGTCTCGTAGGCCAGCACGACCACCTGGACCCGGTCCCGCAGGCTCAGCTTGGTCAGGATGCGGCCCACGTGCGTCTTCACGGTGGCCTCCGACAGCACCAGCCGCGCCGCGATCTCGCCGTTGGACATGCCCTGGGCGACCAGCACCATCACCTCGCGCTCTCGCTCGGTGAGCCGCTGCAGCTCCTTGTGCCCGGGTTCCTCCTGCGCGGCGGCCGGCAGCATCGGCGCGAACCGGTCCAGGAGCCGCCGGGTGGTGGAGGGCGCGACCACCGCGTCGCCGCTGTGCACGGAGCGGATCGCGGCGAGCAGTTCGCCGGGCGGCACGTCCTTGAGCATGAAGCCGGAGGCGCCCGCCTTCAGCGCCGAGAAGGCGTACTCGTCGAGGTCGAAGGTGGTCAGGATCAGTACCTTCGGCGCGTCCGGGTCCACACAGATCCGGGCGGTGGTCTCGACGCCGTCCAGCTTGGGCATGCGCACATCCATCAGCACGACGTCCACGGCGGTCGAGCGCAGCACCTGGAGGGCCTCGACGCCGTCCCCCGCCTCCGCGACGACCTCCATGTCCGGCTGGGCCGCCAGCACCATCCGGAAGCCGGTGCGCAGCAGCACCTGGTCGTCGACGAGCATCACGCGGATCGCCATCAGGGCCTCTTCCGTTCTCCGGCGGTGCAGTCGCGCCGGGTCGATCTGGCGGTTGCGGCAGGTGCCGTCGGGACAGTCTGCCGGTCGTGCCGACCGCCGGTCGCGGCGGCCGCCCCTTGCGGCGGCCGCCGTGTGACGACTGGCTCGTCCCGGCCGCCGCCCGTGACAGGTGTCAGCGCCGGACGTGCGGACGGGCGCGGTCGTCAGTTGGCGGGTTTGAGCGGCAGCAGGACACTGATGCGGAATCCTCCGCCCGGACGCGGGCCCGCGTCCAGGGTCCCGCCGACCATGCCGACCCGTTCGCGCATGCCGATCATGCCGTGCCCCTGGCCGTCGAAGCCGCCCTCCTCGTACAGCTCGTGCGGGGCGCCCTTGCCGTCGTCCTCGATGAGCAGCCCGAGACCGTCGTCGAAGTAGACCAGGCGCACGCTCGCGCCCGCGTTGGGGCCGCCGTGCTTGCGGGTGTTGGTCAGCGCCTCCTGCACGATGCGGTACGCGGTCAGCTCGACGCCGCTGGGCAGCTGCCGGGGCGTGCCCTCGACCTTGAAGTCGACGGGGAGCCCGGAGGTCCGGCACTGCTCGACGAGGTCCTCGATCTGCTGGACGTCGGGCTGCGGAACGTACTCGCCCGCCTCCTGGTGCTCGCCCGTGCGCAGCACACCGAGCAGGCGGCGCATCTCCGCGAGCGCCTGGCGGCCGGTGGAGGAGATGGTCTCCAGGGCGTTCTTCGCCTGGTCGGGGGCGGCGTCCAGGACGTAGGCGGCGCCGTCGGCCTGCACCACCATGACGGAGACGTTGTGCGCCACGACGTCGTGCAGCTCGCGCGCGATCCGGGCGCGCTCGGCGGCGACCGCGACCTTGGCCTGCGCCTCGCGCTCCTTCTCCAGCCGGGCGGCCCGCTCCTCCAGCTGCGCGAAGTAGGCGCGGCGGGTGCGGACGGAGTCCCCCATCACCCAGGCGAGCGCGAAGGGCACCGTCTGGAAGACCGTCACGGCTATGAGCGTGCCCATGCTCAGCTCGCTGTCGGCCCAGCGCAGCTGGGCGAGGGGGGCGGCGCCCAGGCCCGTGACCAGCGCGGTCCTGGAGGCCCAGCGGGCGCCGGTCGCGGCGACCGTGTAGATGATCACCAGGAAGGCGAAGTCGGCCGGCGTCGTCGAGACGTCCAGCACCAGTTGTGCCACGCCGAGGGCGACGGCGAGCAGCAGCATCCGCTCCGGCGCCCGCCGCCGCAGCGCGATCACGCCGCAGAGCAGGACCACGACGGGCAGGATCAGCGCCAGGTTGTCCGTCCCGTTGACCCGAGTCCCCGGGTTCGTGTCGGACACGATGGACACACCGAGCACGACCAGGGCCCAGAAAGTGTCGACCCCGGCCGGGTGTCTGCGGAGGAAATCGTAGAGGCGCTGCACGTAACCCAGCGTAGGGAAGCGGAATAGGTGCAGGGGTCAACCGGAGGGCCGATCCGCACCCGCCCGGCATACTCCGCAAGGTGGAGGCTCCGATCTTCTGTGCCCCTAGCCTGGGCCTGTGACACCAGGAACGACGGGACCACCGGAAGCACCGGGGACGCCGGGGGCACCCTGGGTTCCGGGGCCACCGGGAACACCAGAGACACCGGGTGCCTCGGAAACTGCTGAGGCACCAGCGACTACAGAGGCACGAGGGACTGCGGGGACTACAGAGGCACCGGGGGCTGCGGAAGCACCGGGGGCCGAGGGGACGCCGGAGGCGTGGCGCGGCTGGCGGGCGGCCGCGCGGGAGGCCCTCTACGGGCCGGCGGGCTTCTACCGCGGCGGGGGCGAGGGGCCCGCCGGGCACTTCCGGACCTCCGTGCACGCCTCACCCCTGTTCGCCCGCGCCGTGGCGCGGCTGCTGTGCCGGGTCGACGCGGCACTGGGACGGCCCGGCACGCTGGACTTCGTGGACATGGCGGCCGGACGGGGCGAGCTGGTCACGAAGGTCCTGGCCGCCCTGCCCGTCGGCGTGGCCGCCCGCACGCGGGCGTACGCCGTAGAGGTCGCCGACCGCCCGGAGGGCCTCGATCCCCGCGTCCGGTGGCTGCCCGAGCCGCCCGGCGGCCTCACCGGGCTGCTGTTCGCCAACGAGTGGCTGGACAACGTGCCGGTGGACGTGGCGGAGGTCGACGCCGCGGGCGTGGCCCGGCGGGTACTGGTCCGCGGGGACGGCGCGCAACGGCTCGGGGAGCCGGTGACCGGGGCGGCGGCCGCGTGGCTGGACCGGTGGTGGCCGCTGCCCGGCGGGGAGGGCCTGCGGGCAGAGATCGGGCTGCCGCGCGACGAGGCGTGGGCGGCGGCCGTGGCGTCGCTGGACGCCGGACTCGCGGTGGCCGCCGACTACGCGCACACCGTCGCGGCCCGCCCGCCCTTCGGGACGCTCACCGGTTTCCGGGCGGGACGGGAGACCGCGCCCGTGCCGGACGGCTCGTGCGACATCACCGCGCACGTCGCCCTGGACGCCTGCGCGGCGGCCCACGCCGCGAGGTGCGCTCCGGAGCGCACGCCCCCGGAAGCCCTCGTACGCCCCCAGCGGGAGGCCCTGCACGCCCTCGGCATCACCGGCGCACGCCCCCCGCTCGCACTGGCCCGCACGGACCCGGCGGCGTACGTACGGGCCCTCGCGAGCGCGTCGGAGGCCGCCGAGCTGACCGCGCCGGGCGGGCTGGGCGACTTCCTGTGGCTGCTCCAGCCGGTCGGCGCCGTGGACGCCGCCGCGCTACTTGTCGATGTCGCCTACGACGAAGAACAGTGACCCCAGGATCGCCACCATGTCCGCGACCAGCGTCCCGGGCAGCAGCTCGGTGAGCGCCTGGATGTTGTTGTACGACGCCGAGCGCAGCTTCAGCCGGTACGGGGTCTTCTCGCCCTTGCTGACCAGGTAGTAGCCGTTGATGCCGAGCGGGTTCTCGGTCCAGGCGTACGTGTGGCCCTCGGGCGCCTTCAGCACCTTCGGGAGCCGCTGGTTGACCGGTCCGGGCGCCAGCTCGGCCAGCCGGTCCAGGCAGGCGTCGGCGAGGTCGAGGGCGTTGTGCGTCTGCTCCAGGAGGCACTCGAAGCGGGCCAGGCAGTCGCCCTCGGTGCGGGTGACGACCTTGAGGGTGTCCTGGAGTTCGCCATAGGCGAGGTAGGGCTCGTCGCGGCGCAGGTCGAAGTCGACGCCGGAGGCCCGCGCGATGGGCCCGCTGACCCCGTAGGCGTGCACGGCCCGGGGGGACAGCACGCCCACGCCCCGCGTACGCCCCCGGAAGATCTCGTTGCCGAGCACCAGGTCGTCGAAGACGCCCATCCGCGAGCGCACGGCGGAGACGGCGGCACGCGCGCGTGCGGTCCAGCCCGCCGGCAGGTCCTCCTTGAGCCCGCCCACGCGGTTGAACATGTAGTGCATGCGCCCGCCGGAGACCTCCTCCATCACGTCCTGGAGGACCTCCCGCTCCCGGAAGGCGTAGAACACCGGGGTGATCCCGCCCAGCTCGAGCGGGTACGAGCCCAGGAACATCAGGTGGTTCAGCACCCGGTTCAGCTCGGCGAGCAGCGTGCGCGTCCACACCGCGCGCGTGGGGACCTCCATGCCGAGCATCCGCTCGACGGCGAGGACGACGCCCAGCTCGTTGGAGAACGCCGACAGCCAGTCGTGGCGGTTGGCGAGGACGATGATCTGACGGTAGTCGCGGGCCTCGAACAGCTTCTCCGCACCGCGGTGCATGTAGCCGATCACCGGCTCGGCACTCGTGATCCGCTCGCCGTCCAGCACCAGCTTCAGCCGCAGCACCCCGTGCGTCGACGGGTGCTGGGGCCCGATGTTGAGCACCATGTCGGTGCTCTCCGCGGCGCCGCCGATACCGACCATGGTCTCCGTCGTAGGAGTCATGAACACAGTCTCCCCTACGTACGCTGGCCCCATGGAGACGGGGAGCCCGGACGACACGGGCACGGCGGGGACGCCGAACGCGGCGGATCCGGCCCGGAACGAGCGGTCACGAACCGAACCGCCACACGGCAAACCGGCACGCGACGAACCGACACCCGGCGAACCGGCACCCGGCGAACCGAAGCAGACCGAACCCGTGGCGCAGACCGAACCGGCCGAGAACGAGTGGGCGCGGAACGAGCGGGCGCGGAACGAGCCGGTGTGGACCGGCCTGCCGCCCGGGCTGCTGCACATGCGACGTCTGTTGCTGGTGGTGTGGCTGGGGCTGCTGACAGTCGCCGCCGGCCTGCTGCCCGGACTGTTCCTGGGTGCCCCGTGGGCGGCCCTGGCCCTGCCTCCGCTGGCCCTGCTGGTCTGGGGCTGGGTGATGCTGGAGCGCAACTGGCGTTCCTGGCGGTACACCGAGCGCGCCGACGACCTGCTGATCAGCCGGGGAGTGCTGTGGCGGGAGGAGACCGTCGTGCCGTACGGCCGGATGCAGCTGGTCGAGGTGACGTCAGGGCCGGTGGAGCGGCACTTCGGGCTGGCCAGCGTCCAGCTGCACACGGCGGCCGCCGCGACCGACGCGACCATCCCGGGCCTCGACCCGGCCGAGGCGGAACGCCTCCGCGACCGCCTGACCGAGCTGGGCGAGGCCCGATCGGCGGGGCTGTGACGACGCCCGGGCCCGAGGACGGCACGGCACGGACCGACACGGGCGCCCCGCCCACGCACACCGGGCCCCCGCACGAAGTGGTCGAGCGGCGGCTGCACCCCGTCACGCCCCTGCGGCGGGCGTGGGCGCCGGTCGCCGTGCTCGTCGGCTGGGCCGTGCACGATCCCGACCAGGCGCAGCGCCAGCTGACCCGGCTGACCACGACCCACCTGCTGATCGGCCTCGCCGTACTGATCCCGGCCGCCGCCCTGTACGGCTTTCTGACCTGGTGGTTCACCCACTACGCGGTGACCGGGACCGAGCTGCGCATCCGCACCGGGCTCCTCTTCCGGCGCACCGCCCACATCCGCCTCGAACGCATCCAGGCCATCGACGTCACCCAGCCCCTGCTGGCCCGCGTCGTGGGGGTCGCCAAGCTCAAACTCGACGTCATAGGCACCGGCAAGAAGGACGAACTGGCCTTCCTGGACGCCGACGGGGCGCGTGCCCTGCGGGCCGAGCTGCTGGCCCGCGCGGCCGGCTTCGCGCCCGAGACCGCGCACGAGGTGGGCGAGGCCCCCGCGCGGCAGCTGCTCAGGGTGCCGCCCCGGGTCCTGGCCGTCTCGCTGCTGCTGACCGGCGCGACCTGGGGCACGCTGCTCGCCGCACTCGTCGTACCCACACTGCTGTGGCTGGCCACCCACAACCTGTGGACGGTGCTGGCGACCGCACTGCCCCTGCTGGGCGCCGCGGGCGCGAACAGCGCGGGCCGGTTCGTCGGGGAGTACGACTGGACGGTGGCCGAGTCCCCGGACGGGCTCCGGCTGGACCACGGCCTCCTCGACCGCGCCCACGAGACGGTGCCGCCGGGCCGCGTGCAGACCGTGCGGATCGTGGAACCGCTGCTGTGGCGGCGCCGCCGCTGGGTGCGCGTGGAGCTGGACGTGGCCGGTTCCTCGAACTCCGTGCTGCTGCCCGTCGCCCCGCGCGAGGTCGCCGAGTCGGTCGTCGCGCGCGTCCTGCCCGGGGTGAGCGTCCCGGCGGGCCCGGCGCTGTCGCGCCCGCCGCGCCGCGCCGGGCGGTGCAGGCCGCTGTGGTGGCGCGGCTACGGCCTCGCCGTCACCGACACGGTCTTCGCCGCCCGGTGGGGGCTGCTGCGCCGCAGGCTGGCCCTGGTGCCGCACGCCAAGGTGCAGAGCGTCCGCCTGGCCCAGGGCCCCTGGCAGCGGGCGCTGCGACTGGCCGACGTACACGTGGACACGGGGGCGAACAAGAGCGTGACCGCGCGGCTGCGCGACGCCGGCGAGGCGGCGTCCCTGCTGCGGGCCCAGGCGGAACGTTCCCGGACGGGCCGCCGCGACGCGCCGCCGGACCGCTGGATGGCCTGAGGGACCGGGCGGGCCGCGCTCAGGACACGGCGCTGCGCAGCCCTTCCACGTCGATCTGCTCGGTCTCGTCGTGGGCCGTCAGGTCGATCACCTGACCCACGTCCCGGGACTCCTCGCCCGCGGGCTTGAACTCGGTCTCGGACTCGGCCTTGTGCACGGCGAGCGCCTCCTGGCCGACCACGTCGGCGAGGTCCTCGTTCTGGACGGTCTCCAGGGCGGCATCGGACGAGTCCGCCGCTTCCGCCGTCTCCGCCGTCTCCGCCTCGTCCGTCGGGCCCTCGGATGGCTTGGTGCCGAAGAAGTCGAACGGGCCCTCCACGGGACGCCGTGCCGGGGCCGCCGGTACGACGGCCACCGCGGTCGGCACCGTGAAGTGCCCGTCGGCCCTGCGGGTGGGCTGCGCGGGGCGTTCGCCGGACGGGTCCGCCGGGGAGGCGGCGGTGTGCTCGTGGTCGTCGGCCGCCTCGGACCGCCCCTGCGCCTCGCCCTCCTGTCCCGCGTCGGCCGGAGTGCGCTCGCCGCCCCCGTCGCCACCGTCGTCCCCGTCACCGCCGTCGCGGGAACCGCCGGCGTCGGCGTCCGGGGCCTTTCCGGGGTCGTCGACGTCGTCGTGCGACTCGGCACCGCCGTCCCGGTCACCACGGTCCGGGTCGGCGGGAGCGTCCTCGTCGGCGGGAGCGCCGTCGTCGTCGAAGCGCGCGAGGGCCGCGTTCGCACGCAGGAAGAGCCGCGACCCCTCGGGCGAGAAGACCCCCGGAGCCCCGTCGCCCTCCGCAGCCTCGGCCTCCTTCCCGACCACGTCTGCCACGTCCGCCACGTCCGCCACGTCCGCCGGGCCCGCCACGCCCGCCGGATCCGCCGCCGCACTGTCCGGGACGCCGCCCTCGGCCGGGCGGTCCTCCCGCTCGGGAGCCGGGCGGGCCGCGGGCAGCGCGGGGGCCTGCGGCACGGCCTCGATCTCCAGCAGGCGGCGGCCCTCCAGCGCGCTGGCGCGCTCGGTCTCCGCCGTGGCGTAGCGCCGCAGCAGCGAGGCGTGCTCGTTGCGCAGTCCGGCCAGCTCCGTGCGCTTGGCCCGCAGCCGGTGCTCCAGCTTCTGCCGCAGCTCGCGCGACTCCTCCAGGTCGGACTCCAGTTCGGCGACCCGCTCCTCGAAGCGCCACTCGTCGCTGGCGCGCACGCGCGTGAGGTCGGCCACCTGGCGACCGGCCTGTACGTCCCAGTGGCGCATGACGACCGCGCCGACCACGGCCGTCACCGCGGCGGCCGCGGCCAGTACGCGCAGGATCAGGGTCTCGCTGAACAACCAGGGCCCGAGGGCGCAGACGATCGAAACGCCTGCGATCGCCGACGGAGGAAGCAGCCTGTGCAGAGGCGGGGAATGGCGGTGACGTCCACGTGGCATGGCCAGAAACTTACCGCGCGTAGGCGAATCTTGGCGCCCCGCCCCGGAAAAACACGGCCGTCTCCCGCGCGTTCACACGCCACCGGGAATCCACACCTTCAACTCAGGCCGAATTACTTCAAGATCATTCATGCGCCTGCCCGTCGAGTCAGCCACCCAACCGCCCCGAGCCCGCGGGATTCCCCCGCCGAACCTCAGCGCGTCCCGGCATTCGCTCCGCCGGACCGGCCATCGGCGACGGACAGCGAAGTGGGCCGCGGAGCGGTGTTCTTGAAACACCACCGAGCCAGGCTTCGGGGCACAGTAACCACCGGCGGAATTCCCGGCGACACCCCAGCTCCGCGACCCACGACCCGCCCGGTAATGCGGCGGCCACCCCAGGAAGACCGGGCTTTCGCCCCGGGAGTGAACCTGTTCCCCCGGGACGCCGTCCTAGAGGGTGCAATGTCGCCGGATGCCCGAATCGGGGTCCGGCCCCACGCTCACTCGCAGAACCACAGGTGCGATGTCTGTCAGGCCAGATGAGGAAACGTCGGACAGAAGACCCTCCCGCGTACGCCGATTGCCGCGCGGCCCTCGTCCGGAGAACGTGCCACTCCTCGTCGGCCGCACCTGTTCGCTCGTCGGACTGCTGGACATCGCCGCGGGCTCCTTCCCAGGTTTCCGCCACAGCCGTATGCACGCCCTCGCGGAGGTCATACCCGGCGCCTTCGGCCCGTTCGCCGCGGCCCTGTCCCTCAGCGCCGGCGTCCTGCTCCTGCTGCTCGCCCACGGCCTCAAACGGCGCAAGCGCCGCGCCTGGCGGGCGGCGATCGCCCTCCTCCCGGTCGGCGCGGCGGCCCAGTTCGGCTACCGGCACTCGCTCCTCGGCGTCCTGCTCTCCCTCGCGCTGCTCGCGTTCCTGCTGCGTCACCGGGACCAGTTCGCGGCCCTGCCCGACCCGCGCAGCCGCTGGCGCGCGCTCGCCAACTTCGTCCTCATGAGCGCCGGTTCCGTCCTCCTGGGCCTGCTTGTCGTCAACGCCCACTCGCACCGCATGGTCGGCGACCCGAGCGTGGCGGACCGCATCGCCCAGGTCCTGTACGGCCTGATCGGCGTCGAGGGCCCGATCGACTACCGGGGCAACACCTCGTGGACGGTCGCCTTCTCACTCGGCGCCCTGGGCATGCTCACCGCCCTCACGACCGCCTACCTGGCCTTCCGCCCGGAACACCCCGCCGCGCGACTCACCGAGGACGACGAGCGGCGCCTGCGCGCGCTGCTCGCCGGACACGGCGCCCGGGACTCCCTCGGCCACTTCGCGCTGCGCCGCGACAAGGCGGTGGTCTTCTCCCCCAGCGGCAAGGCCGCCGTCACCTACCGGGTCGTCTCCGGGGTGATGCTGGCCAGCGGCGACCCGATCGGCGACGTCGAGGCCTGGCCGGGCGCGATCGAGCGTTTCATGGACGAGGCCCGCGCCCACTCCTGGACACCGGCCGTCATGGGCTGCTCCGAGACCGGCGGCGAGGTGTGGACCCGCGAGACCGGGCTCGACGCCCTCGAACTGGGCGACGAGGCGGTGGTGGACGTCGCGGATTTCTCCCTCGCCGGCCGCGCGATGCGCAACGTGCGCCAGATGGTCAAGCGCATTGAGCGCGCCGGTTACGAGACCCGAGTACGACGCGTGGCCGACCTCGGCGACGCCGAACTGGACCGCGTACGCCGTGCCGCCGGCGCCTGGCGCGGCACGGACAACGAGCGCGGCTTCTCCATGGCCCTGGGCCGCATCGGCGACCCGGCCGACGGCGACTGCCTGATCGCGACGGCGCACAAGCAGGACGCAGAGCCGGGCGAGTACGGCGACCTGAAGGCGATCCTGCACTTCGTGCCGTGGGGCCCGGACGGCGCGTCCCTCGACCTCATGCGACGCGACCGCTCGGCCGACCCGGGCATGAACGAACTGCTGATCGTGGCCGCGCTCCAGTCGGCCCCGAGGCTGGGCGTCGCGCGGGTGTCCCTCAACTTCGCGATGTTCCGCGCGGCGCTCGCGCGCGGCGAGAAGATCGGCGCGGGTCCGGTGCTGCGGGCGTGGCGCGGACTGCTGCTGTTCCTCTCCCGCTGGTTCCAGATCGAGTCCCTCTACAAGTTCAACGCGAAGTTCCGCCCGCGCTGGGAGCCGCGCTTCGTCGTCTACCGAACCTCCGCGGACCTCCCCCGCATCGGCTTCGCCGCGATGCAGGCGGAGGGCTTCGTCACCCTCGCGCCGCCGCTGCCGTGGCGCCCGGCGCGGGTGCGGGGCGCGCAGCCCGGCGCTGCCCTGGCACCCGGCGTGGGTGCGGGCCGGGGGTGAGTGGCGCAGCCCGGCGCAGCGGGGTGCCGCAGCGCCCACCCGTGCCGCCCTGGGGGTACCTCCCAGTCCGTTCAGGCACTGGGGGAGGCACGACTGCCCGCAGCTAGGAGCAGCACGGCGCGGCATCCCTCCAAGGCGCGGGTGAACCGCGTACGGCGGGAAAGCGCAGCCGCGTACGGCGGGAAGGAGGCCACCGGCCCTGAGCGGGAAAGCGCAGCCGCGTACGGCGGGGAGGGGTCACCGGCCGTGGGCGGGGAGGTGCGGACGCGTACGGCGGGAAGGGACGTGTCGGGGGGTGTTCGCCCGCAGCGGTTGGCGCGTCAACGCCCCGCGCCTCTCCACGCAACCGATTCCGCGCCGTTCCGAGGACGGACACCCCCCGGCGCGGCCCGACCCACAACGCAACCCAAGGCGCTACGCGCACCCCCACCGAACCCGCACAGGCGCCGCAGGCATCGGCGAACCACCCACCGCACCACCCCCACCCTGGGCCTACGCTGAACACATGAGCAAGCAGACCGGCCGGCGCCGACACCTCGCAGGGCTGAGCGCATGGGACCGCTGCGCCGTCATGGGCGTCGTCAACGTCACCCCCGACTCCTTCTCCGACGGCGGCCGCTACTTCGACACCACGGCCGCCATCAAACACGGCCTCGGCCTGGTCGCCGAGGGCGCCGACCTCGTGGACGTCGGCGGCGAGTCCACCCGCCCCGGCGCCACCCGCGTCGACGAGGACGAGGAGCTCAGGCGTGTCGTCCCGGTCGTGCGCGGCCTCGCCTCCGAAGGCGTCACGGTCTCCGTCGACACCATGCGCGCCTCAGTCGCCGAGCAGGCCCTCGTCGCCGGCGCCGCCCTGGTGAACGACGTCAGCGGCGGCCTGGCGGACCCGAGGATGATCCCGGTCGTCGCCGACGCGGGCGCCCCCTTCGTCGTCATGCACTGGCGCGGCCTCCTGGCAGGCGGCAACGTGAAGGGCTCCTACGACGACGTCGTCGCCGAGGTCGTCGCCGAGCTCCGCGCGCGTGTGGAGGCCGTCCTGGAGGGTGGCGTCGCCCCCGACCGCATCGTCGTCGACCCCGGTCTCGGCTTCTCCAAGGACGCCGAGCACGACCTCGTTCTCCTCGCCCATCTGGACCGCCTCCTCACCCTCGGCCACCCCCTCCTCGTCGCCGCCTCCCGCAAACGCTTCCTCGGCCGGGTCCTCGCCGGCCCGGAGGCCGCCCCGCCCCCCGCGCGGGAGCGCGACGCGGCCACCGCCGCCGTCTCCGCCCTCGCGGCGCACGCCGGCGCGTGGGCCGTGCGCGTCCACGAGGTCCGCGCCACGGCCGACGCCGTACGCGTCGCCCGCGCCGTCGAGGGCGCCCGCTCCGCCGAGCGCACCCGCCCCACCGAAGGCACCCGGTGAACGCCCCGCACCTCGACGTGGAGCAGGTCGAGGCCGCCAACGCCGCCTTCTACCAGGCAGTGGAGGAGGGCGACTTCGAGAAGGTCTCCGGCTTCTGGCTCACCCCGTCCGACCTGGGCGTCGACGAGACGTACCACGACCCCGCCGACACCGGCGTGGTCTCCTGCGTGCACCCCGGCTGGCCGGTGCTCACCGGCCGCGGGGAGGTCCTCCGCTCGTACGCCCTGATCATGGCGAACACGGACTACATCCAGTTCTTCCTCACCGACGTGCACGTGTCCGTCACCGGCGACACCGCCCTGGTGACCTGCACCGAGAACATCCTCAGCGGCGGCCCCGCCCCCGAGGGCGACGACGAGCTCGGCCCGCTCGTCGGCCAGCTCGTGGTCGCCACGAACGCGTTCCGGCGCACGCCGGCCGGCTGGAAGCTCTGGTCGCACCACGCCTCCCCGGTCCTCGCCGGCACGGAGGACACGGAGGACGAGGAAGGCGACGAGACACCCCCCTGACCCGACCCGGCGCAGCGCAGGAAGTGGTTGGAATCACGGGCCACCGGGTATGGGCGGCTACCAACCCGTGATCCACCGGGACCGCCAGGGCAAACGCGCGGTGAAAACCGCCGTTCCCCACCCGGTCCCACACCCCCGTGGCCCGGCACTGTCAGTGCCCGCGGGTAGATTCGACTGGGGCCGTCGTATCCCCCGCACGTGGTACGACCGGCCGAGACCGACGACTGCAGGAGTGATTCGCGTGGATCGTGTCGCGCTGCGCGGCCTGAAGGCCCGTGGGCACCACGGTGTGTTCCCCAAGGAACGCGAGGACGGCCAGACCTTCCTCGTGGACATCGTCCTGGGCCTGGACACCCGCCCCGCCGCGGCCGACGACGACCTGGCGAAGACCGTGCACTACGGCATCGTGGCCGAGGAGGTCGTGGCCGTCGTCGAGGGCGAGCCCGTCAACCTCGTCGAGACGCTCGCCGACCGCATCGCCCAGGTCTGCCTGAAGCACGAGGGGGTCGAGGAGGTCGAGGTCTGCGTCCACAAGCCCGACGCACCGATCACCGTGCCCTTCGACGACGTGACCGTCACCATCATCCGGAGCCGTGTATGAGCGCCCCCTTCGCCAAGGGTCCGAGCGACCCGACCGTACAGCCCGTGCCCGCCTCCGTCATCGAGCAGGTGGACGCCGCGGACACCACCCTCTCCAACCCGAAACGCGCGGTGCTCGCCCTCGGCGCCAACCTGGGCAACCGCCTGGAGACCCTCCAGGGTGCGATCGACGCCCTGGAGGACACCCCGGGCGTACGCGTCAAAGGGGTCTCCCCGGTCTACGAGACCGAGCCGTGGGGCGTCGCACCCGACAGCCAGCCTTCCTACTTCAACGCGGTCGTGATCGTGAAGACCACCCTGCCCCCGTCGTCCCTCCTGGAGCGGGCGCACGCGGTCGAGGAGGCCTTCCACCGCGTCCGCGACGAGCACTGGGGCCCCCGCACCCTGGACGTCGACATCATCGCGTACGCCGAGGTCGTCTCCGACGACCCGCAGCTCACCCTCCCCCACCCCCGCGCCCACGAACGCGCCTTCGTGCTCGCCCCGTGGCTGGACGTGGACCCGGGGGCGCTGCTGCCCGGCCAGGGCGCGGTCGCCGCCCTCCTGGAGTCCGTGACCCGCGAAGGCGTCACGCCCCGCGCCGACCTGGAACTCCGGCTGCCCGAGTAGTCGTTAAGGTCGACGAGATCGACAAGGCTAAGGACGGCGCAGGACGGCGCAGGTACGCCGCAGGAACGGCGCAAGGACAACGCGGGGACGGCGGCAGGGACGACGCCCCGGCTGGGGAACCGAAGGGACACCGGAACACCGTGAAAGAGCTGCGCATCAGGGTGCTGGCCGGCGTGTTCGTCGTCGCCGGAGTCCTCTCCTGGGCCGGCGCCCGCCTGTGGAACTCGGTCGGGACCCTGCCGAGCGTCCCCCTGGCCGCCCCTGTCGTCCTGGCCCTGATCGCGGTGATCCTGCTGGCCACGGCGCTCTCGATCCGCGCCCGTCTGAAGGCGCAGCGGGAGCGCGTCCCCGGCGCCAAGGGCGTCGACCCGATGATGGCGGCCCGCGCGGTCGTCTTCGGCCAGGCCAGCGCCCTGGTGGCCGCCCTCGTCGCCGGGATGTACGGCGGCACGGGCGTCTTCCTGCTGGAGTACCTCGACATCCCGGCCCGCCGCGACCAGGCCGTCTACGCGGGCCTCTCGGTCGTGGCGGGCATCGGCGTGATAGCGGCCGCGGTCTTCATGGAACGCGTCTGCAAGCTCCCGGAGGACGAGGACGACGACCACCCGGGCACAGCCACGGCGGCCTGACCCGCCCCACAACGCCCCGCAACGACCCCCAACGCGCCGCCCCGACCCCCAACGGCCCACAACAGCCGCCAGCGGCCCACAACGACCCGCAAGGCCCACAACGGCCTGCTGCCCCGGCCCACATGCCGCAGCCCAGAGCGACCTGCCGCAGCCCACAGGGGCCTGCCCCGGCTCACAGGGGCCTGCCGCGGCTCAACGTGCGAGTATCAGGCTCATCGCCTCGGACCGGGTCGTGGCGTCCCGAAGCTGCCCCCGTACCGCCGACGTGGTGGTCTTGGCCCCCGGCTTACGGACCCCGCGCACCGACATGCACATGTGCTCGGCCTCGACCACGACGATCACGCCCCGGGCTTCGAGGATCTTCATGAGGGAGTCCGCCACCTGCGTGGTGAGACGTTCCTGCACCTGCAGACGCCGCGCGAAGACCTCCACCAGCCGTGCGAGCTTGGAAAGCCCGGTGATCTTGCCGTTCTCCGCCGGGATGTACCCGATGTGGGCCACCCCGTGGAACGGCAGCATGTGGTGCTCGCAGAGACTGACGATTTCGATGTCCTTCACCAGGACCATCTCGTCGTGTCCGATGTCGAACGTCGTCGTCAGTACGTCCTCGGGCTCCTGCGTGTTCCCCGCCAGGAGCTCCCGGTACGCCCGCGCCACCCGCGCCGGGGTCTCGCGCAGGCCCTCGCGGTCCGGGTCCTCGCCGACCGCGATGAGCAGCTCGCGTACGGCGTTCTCGGCGCGCTTCTCGTCGAACTCGCCGATCTGGCCCTCGCCGTCCAGCGTCACGGGGTCGGTCATGTGGTGCCTCGTTCCTGATCCGTCCTGCGGTCGGCATACATTCCGGGCCTGGTGAGGCGACCGGGAGCGACCGGGGTCAGCCGACCTGGGTCAGCTCTCGGGCCGGTCCTCCGGCGACCGCTCCGGCGCCGGTGCCGACTCCGGGGCGGGGCTCTTGACGGTGGAGATCGCCGCCGTCGCGCCGTTCGCTCCGTTCGTCAGGGCCAGCTCCTTCGGGGAGAGGACCGGCGGACGGGTCGACGGCGTGCGCCGCGAGGAACCGGTCCAGGCGGGCCGGGCGGGACGCTTGACGATCTGGGCGAAGATCTCGGCGATCTCCTCCTTGCCCAGCGTCTCCTTCTCCAGCAGCGCGAGGACGAGGTTGTCCAGGACGTCGCGGTTCTCGACCAGGATCTCCCACGCCTCGTTGTGCGCCGTCTCGATGAGCTTCTTGACCTCCTCGTCGACCAGCGCGGCGACCTCTTCCGAGTAGTCGCGCTGGTGGGCCATCTCACGCCCGAGGAACGGCTCGCTGTTGTCGCCGCCGAACTTGATCGCACCGAGGCGCTCGGTCATGCCGTACTGCGTGACCATCGCGCGGGCCACACCGGTGGCCTTCTCGATGTCGTTGGCGGCGCCCGTCGTCGGATCGTGGAAGACCAGTTCCTCGGCCGCGCGGCCGCCCAGCATGTAGGCGAGCTGGTCGAGCATCTCGTTGCGCGTGGTCGAGTACTTGTCCTCGTCCGGGAGCACCATCGTGTAACCGAGGGCCCGGCCTCTGGAGAGGATCGTGATCTTGTGGACGGGGTCGGAGTTCGGTGAGGCCGCCGCGACCAGGGCGTGTCCGCCCTCGTGGTACGCGGTGATCTTCTTCTCCTTGTCCGACATGATCCGGGTCCGCTTCTGCGGGCCCGCGACCACCCGGTCGATCGCCTCGTCCAGCATGTGGTTGTCGATCAGCTTCTGGTCGCTGCGGGCCGTCAGCAGGGCGGCCTCGTTCAGCACGTTGGCCAGATCGGCACCGGTCATGCCGGGCGTACGGCGGGCGACGGCCGACAGGTCGACGTTCGGCGCGACCGGCTTGCCCTTCTGGTGGACCTTGAGGATCTCCAGACGGCCCTGCATGTCCGGGCGGTCGACGGCGATCTGCCGGTCGAAGCGTCCGGGACGCAGCAGCGCCGGGTCGAGGATGTCCGGCCGGTTCGTGGCGGCGATGAGGATCACGCCGCCCTTCACGTCGAAGCCGTCCATCTCGACGAGCAGCTGGTTCAGCGTCTGCTCGCGCTCGTCGTGACCGCCGCCGAGGCCGGCGCCGCGGTGGCGGCCGACCGCGTCGATCTCGTCGACGAAGACGATGGCCGGGGCGTTCGCCTTGGCCTGTTCGAACAGGTCACGTACCCGGGAGGCACCGACTCCGACGAACATCTCGACGAAGTCGGAACCGGAGATCGAGTAGAACGGCACGCCCGCCTCGCCCGCGACGGCGCGCGCGAGCAGGGTCTTGCCGGTGCCGGGCGGGCCGTACAGCAGCACGCCCTTGGGAATCTTCGCGCCGACGGCCTGGAACTTGGCCGGCTCCTGGAGGAACTCCTTGATCTCGTGGAGTTCCTCGACGGCCTCGTCCGAACCGGCGACGTCGGTGAACGTCGTCTTGGGCGTGTCCTTGGTGATGAGCTTGGCCTTGGACTTGCCGAAGTTCATGACCCGGGAGCCGCCGCCCTGCATCTGATTCATCAGGAACAGGAAGACGACCACGATCAGGACGAAGGGAAGCAGGGAGAGCAGGATTCCGACGAACGGGTTCTGCTTCGACGGCGACACGGTGTAGCCGTCGGGGATCTGCTTGTCCTGGTACTTGTTCTGCAGTGTGTTGGCGAGGGTCACGCCCTGGTCGCCGATGTAACTCGCCTGGATCTTCGAGTCGCCCTCGACCTTTTCGCCGTCCTTGAGCTGGACCTTGATGGTCTGCTCGTCGCCGGTGGTCAGTTTGGCCGACTCGACCTTGTTGTCGTTGATCGCCTGGACGACCTGGCCAGTGTCCACCGTCTTGTAGCCGCCGGACGAGCCGACGACCTGCATCAACACGACCACGGCAAGGACGGCCAGCACGATCCACATGACCGGCCCACGGAAGTATCGCTTCACGTCCATCCACACGGAGCGGTGCCGCCCCGTCCCTCCTGCCATAGTGAGTTTGATAAGACAGTTCTTCTGACGGTACCCCAGCGCGGTGGCCCTCAGGCGCACGGGAGGGCCGGCGTCCCGTCTGCATGCTCCAACGGCGCGACGGCCTCAGGGGTTCCCGTCCGCCCGCCGAAACGCCGTGCGACCCGTCACGGTGCCGCGTCAGCCACCGTAGACGGTGCTGCGTCAGCCACCGTAGACGTGGGGCGCGAGCGTACCGACGAACGGGAGGTTGCGGTACTTCTCGGCGTAGTCGAGGCCGTAGCCGACGACGAACTCGTTGGGGATGTCGAAGCCGGCCCACTCGACGTCGATGGCGACCTTCGCCGCGTCGGGCTTGCGCAGCAGCGTGCACACCTTGAGGGAGGCGGGCTCGCGCGAGCCGAGGTTGGAGATCAGCCAGGACAGGGTCAGGCCGGAGTCGATGATGTCCTCGACGATCAGGACGTGCCGGCCCTTGATGTCGGTGTCGAGGTCCTTGAGGATCCGCACCACTCCGGAGGACTGGGTGCCCGCGCCGTACGACGACACCGCCATCCAGTCCATGGTGACGGGGGTGGACAACGACCGGGCGAGGTCGGCCATGACCATCACGGCGCCCTTGAGCACGCCGACGATGAGCAGGTCCTTGCCCGCGTACTCCGCGTCGATCTTCGCGGCCAGCTCGGCCAGCTTCGCGTCGATCTCTTCCTTGGTGATGAGCACCTTCTCGAGGTCGGCACCCATGTCGTTCGCGTCCACCCGCATCACTTTCGGTCGTCCCACCGGCCCTCCGGAGCGTCCCGGCGACCCGTGTGCGGATCGGCGGGATGGTCCGGATTCAGCCTTGCCGAATCACCAGTCTGCCACCCTGCCTGCGGGCGACGACCTTGCCGGGGAGGTTGATGGCTCCCTGGCCGCGCCAGCCGGTGATCAGCCGGTCGACTTCCTCGATGTGGCGGGCGAACAGCGCGCCGGCCGGAGCACCGGCCTCGATGGCGGCACGGCGCAGGATCCGGCGGCGTACGGCGGGCGGCAGGGCGTAGAGCCCGGCGCACTCCAGGACGCCGGTGGCGTCGCGGACGCCGGCCTCGGCCTGGCGGGCCCAGGTGTCGAGGGCGTCGGCGTCGTCCCGGGAGAGCTGGGCGGTACGGGCGAGGGCCTCGACGACGCCCTTGCCGAGGGCCTTCTCCAGGGCGGGCAGGCCCTCGTGGCGCAGTCGGGAGCGGGTGTAGGCGGGGTCGGCGTTGTGAGGGTCGTCCCAGACGGGCAGTGACTGGACCATGCAGGCCTTGCGGGCGGTCTGCCGGTCCACCTGGAGGAAGGGGCGCCGGTAACGGCCGTCGGCCCCCGAGACCGCGGCCATGCCCGACAGGGAGCGGATGCCGGAGCCGCGGGCGAGGCCCAGCAGGACGGTCTCGGCCTGGTCGTCGCGGGTGTGTCCGAGCAGGACGGCGGCGGCGCCGTGCCGGGTGGCGGCGGCGTCCAGGGCGGCGTAGCGGGCGTCACGGGCGGCGGCTTCGGGGCCTCCCGCGCGGCCGACGCTGACGGCGGTGGACTCCACGGGGTCGAGGCCGAGTTCGCGCAGGCGCAGGACGACCTCTTCGGCGCGCAGGTCGGAGCCGGTCTGCAGGCCGTGGTCGACGGTGACGCCGCCGGCGCGGAGGCCGAGGCGGGGGGCTTCGAAGGCGAGGGCGGAGGCGAGCGCCATGGAGTCGGCGCCGCCGGAGCAGGCCACGAGCACGAGCGGTGACGGCGGGCGCTCGGGCGTTCGTTCGACGGTCGTCGTGCCGGACGGCACGTTGGACGACGTGGTGGACGGCGTGGCGGCCGTTGCGGCGGGAGCGCCGACCGTCTTGTTCAGTTCGGTGAGGATGTCGTGGAGGACGCGGCGGACCGCCAGGCGTATCGCCGCGACCGCAGGATGGGGACCCATGTCCGGTGCCCTTCATGAAGTTTTCGGGGGTGAGCCCGAGGCTCGGTCACGCAGAGTGTGTAGATGGTGACAGAAACGGGCCGTTCCCCGAGCATCGCACGCCTGCCGAAGGCTCACGGTCCCTCGGACGGGTGATTGGAGGGTCGTTCGACTGCCGTCGGCCGGAATCGTTTCACGCCCCGCCCGGGGGCTCACGCCTCCGGCTTGCGGTGCACCCGCGCGATCCAGTCCGCCGGTTTGGCGATCTCCGACTTGGTGGGGAGGGTGTTCGGGGAGGTCCAGACGCGGTTGAAGCCGTCCATGCCGCACTCGTCGACGACGGCCCGCACGAAGCGCTCCCCGTCGCGGTACTGGCGGAGCTTGGCGTCCAGGCCGAGCAGCCTGCGCAGCGCCATGTCGAGGCGGGAGGCGCCCTTCGCGCGGCGCTGCTGAAACTTCTCGCGGATCTCGCCGACGCTCGGCACCACCGCGGGGCCGACCCCGTCCATCACGTAGTCGGCGTGGCCCTCCAGCAGCGACATCACGGCGGTGAGGCGGCCGAGGACCTCGCGCTGCGCCGGCGTCTGCACCAGCTCGACCAGCGACCGGCCGCCGTCGTCCTCCTCCGCCTCGGGGCGGCCCCCGGCGAGGGTCTGGGCGGCCTCGCGCACCCGTTCGAGCACGGTCATGGGGTCGACATCGGTCTCGGCCAGGAACGACTGGATTTCGCCCTCGAGGTGGTCGCGCAGCCAGGGCACCGCGGTGAACTGGGTGCGGTGCGTCTCCTCGTGCAGGGTCACCCACAGGCGGAAGTCGTGCGGCTGTACGTCGAGTTCGCGTTCGACGTGCACGATGTTCGGCGCGACGAGGAGCAGTCGGCCGCCGCCGTGCGCACCGGCGGGCAGGTCCCGGGTGGCGGGGGCGAAGGTCTCGTACTGGCCGAGGACGCGGGAGGACAGGAACGACAGCAGCATGCCCAGCTCCACGCCGGTGACCTTGCCGCCGACGGCGCCGAGGACCGCGTTGCCGGCGCTGCCGCCGCGCCGCTCCTGCATCTTCTCCAGCAGGGGTTTGAGGATCTCCCGGAACCCGGCGACGTTCGCCCGGATCCAGCCGGGCCGGTCGACGACCAGGACGGGGGTGTCGTTGGCCTCGTCGGTGGCCATACGGGTGAAGCCCCGGACGTGTTCCTCCGAGGACCTGGCATGGCGGCGGAGTTCCGCGACGACGGCCCTGGCCTCGTCGCGGCTCACCTCGGGGCCCGGCCGTACGAGCCGGGTCGCGGTCGCCACCGCGAGGTTCCAGTCGACCATGCCGGTAGATGCGCCGATGCTCGTCATGTGTCAACGGTACGGGAGCGCTGCCGCTGGGGGCAGGCTGTGGGAGTGCTGGTGGGGTGCGGGCGGGGTTCTGGGCGCCCGGCGTGCGTGCTGGGCGAGGGTGGGTCGCGCGGCCCGGCGCCGGCCGGGTGCCTCCCCCAGAGGGGGTACCCCCAGCGCCAC
>NZ_JACBYP010000010.1 GCF_018982965.1 Streptomyces mayonensis
GGGCGAAGGGAGCGAAGGGGGGACCGGGCGGGAGCGCTCCCGACTCCCCACGAATGGGAGCGCTCCCACTACCGGTTGACTGGGGACTTTAGGAGCGCTTCATGCTCCTGACAAGACTGTGCGCACCGGGTCGTCGAAAAAGAAATCGCCGTCGAACAGACTGCGCTCGGCGCACAGAAGCCGCCCGGATGATCCATCGACCGGCGGTCCGGCTCTCCAGCTTCCGACTGACCGACTGACCGACTGACCGACTGACCGACTGACCGACTGTCGGACCCCTCTGTCATTCTTGGGGCGTGCAGAAGCCCAGCGCCGTCACGCCCGACGCCCCCACAGCGATCCTGATGCCGCTGCTCACTCAGGAGTGGCTCGACCTCGCCTTCATCCACTGGGCCGTCGATCCCGCGGCCGTCGCCGGCCTGATGCCGTACGGCACCGTGCCCGACACGCATGACGGGCTGACCTACGTCGGACTCGTCGCCTTCCGGATGCACCGGGTCGGATGGCTGCGACTGCCCGGGATCCCGTACCTCGGATCGTTCCCCGAGACCAATGTCCGCCTGTACAGCGTGGACGTGCACGGGCGGCGCGGAGTGGTCTTCCGGTCGATGGACGCCTCCCGTCTGATACCGGTGCTGATGGGCCGTGCCGGGTTCCGTCTGCCCTATCTGTGGTCGCGCATGTCCGTCCGGTCTGCCGGGGAGACCGTGACCTACACCAGCTCCCGCCGCTGGCCCGGCCCGCGCGGTGCCCGCAGCCGGATCACCGTACGGCCGGGCGACCGCATCCACGAGCCGAGTGACCTGGAGCACTTCCTCACCGCCCGCTGGGGCATGCACAACGCGTTCTTCGGCGGACCGGCGTTCCTGCCCAACCACCACCCCAGGTGGCCCCTGCACCGTGCCGAGATCGTGACCTGCGACGAGGACCTGATCACGAGCGCCGGGGTTCCCGCGCCCACCGGCGACCCGGTCAGCGTCCTCTACTCGCCCGGTGTCCCCGTCCGCCTGGGCCGCCCCACCCGCCCCGGCCGCCCCGCCCGTCCGGCCCGGAGCGGGGCGACGCCCGCCGGTCGTACGGATGTTCCGTAGGGTGTGCGTGCCCGCACTCCGCCACGAGCCGCACTTCCGGCCTCGTCGCCGTTCGGGTCCTCCGGCGTCGCCACCACCGTCTACCCGCATGGATTGCCAGTATGGATCTTCGAATCAGCATCATCGTCCCAGTGCACGGCGTGGAAGCCCTGTTGCCCGCATGCCTGGACTCCCTGCTCGCGCAGGACGGCGCGGACCTGGAGCTCATAGCCGTCGACGACGCCTCGCCGGACGGGTGTGCCGGGATACTGGACTCCTACGCGGAGCGGGACGAGCGCCTGCGGGTGGTCCACCTGGCCGAGAACCGGGGCCTCGGGGGTGCGCGGAAGGCCGGCCTGGAGCTGGCGACCGGTGAGTACGTCTGGTTCGTGGACGGCGACGACCGGCTGACGGACGGGGCGGTGGCGGCGGTCGCCGAGCGGCTGGCGCACGTGCGCCCCGACGTGCTGGTGACGGATTTCGTCCGCGGATATCCGGACGGGCGGGTGGAGCCGAACACCTGGCGGCGGCAGATCGCGGAGCCCGCGCCGCCGGAGACCTTCACGCTGGCGGAGAAGCCGCAACTGCTGAACATGATCATGTCCGTGTGGAACAAGGTGGTGCGCCGCGACCACCTGCTCGGCCTGGGCGTCGAATTCGGTGCGGGATACTACGAGGACATTTCCGTCACCTACCCGCTGCTGCTGGCGGCGGGACGGATCAGCTACCTGGACCGGCCCTGCTACTACTACCGGCGCGAACGCGAAGGCGCCATCACCCACAGCAGTTCCCCCAAGCACATGGACGCCTTCGACCAGTACGAACGTATATTCGACTTTCTTGACGGAGGCCGGGCCGACGTGTCGCCCCAAATGCGTCAGCGGGTCTTCGACCGCACCGTGCTGCACGGCGTCACGGTCTACCGGACGCCCGGTCTGGTCCCCGGCGACC
The DNA here is from genome assembly GCF_018982965.1 of Streptomyces mayonensis. GTDB lineage: Bacteria > Actinomycetota > Actinomycetes > Streptomycetales > Streptomycetaceae > Streptomyces > Streptomyces mayonensis. The sequence continues at coordinate 2,022 of NZ_JACBYP010000010.1, forward strand.
TGCGGGGGGAGTTCTTCCGCCGGCTGACCCGGCACTTCCACGACCGCAGGCCGGACGGCTACTCGTTTCCGGGCGGTGTGCGCGGACTGCAGTTCCGGTGCGTGGCACGTGGCGCGCGCGGGGCGTTCCACCGCATGGACGACGCGAACCGGCTGCGCACGTCGGCCCGCAGGGCACCGGCAGCCTCGAAGAGGGCCGTGCGGGGTGTGCTGGGGCTCGGACGCCGCGGCCTCTACCGGGCGCTCATGCGGCTGCCGATGAACCAGAACCTGGCCGTGTACGCCGCCTACTGGTACCGCGGGTACTCCTGCAGCCCGGCTGCCATCTACGAGAAGGCCAAGGAACTGGCGCCGTCCGTGCGGGGCGTGTGGGTCGTGGCCGACAAGGACGCCGGAGCGCGGATGCCCGAGGGCGTGGACTGGGTCGCCGCGAACACGCTGCGGTACCTCAAGGTGATGGCGACCGCCAAGTACCTGGTGAACAACGTCAACTTCCCGCACGCCACGGCCAAGCGCACGGGCTCGGTCCACGTGCAGACCCAGCACGGTACGCCGCTCAAGCACATGGGCCTCGACCTGAAGGGCAGGCCCGGCGCGGCGGACATGGACTTCGAGCGGCTCCTGGAGCACGTCGGCCGCTGGGACTACCTCGTCACCCCGAACCCGCACACCACCACCGCGTTCACCGGCGCCTACCCCGGACGGTACGAGGTGCTGGAAACGGGATATCCGCGCAACGACCGGCTGGCCGCCGCCGGGCCCGCGGACCGTGAGACCGCGCGCGAGGCGGTGGGCGTACCGGGCGGCAGCAGGGCCGTCCTGTGGGCACCGACGCACCGGGACGGCGACCCGTCGCCCGGGGCCACGGGGGAACTCGCCGAACTCGCCCGCGAACTCGGCGGTGAGTACACGCTGCTCGTCCGCCGGCACTATCTGGAGGCCGGTGCCGAGCCCCTGCCGGACGGGCAGGGCGCACGGGTCCTGGACGTGTCGGCGTACCCGTCGGTCGAGGACCTGTGCCTGGCCGCCGACCTCCTGGTGACCGACTACTCGTCCCTGATGTTCGACTTCGCGGTCCTCGAGGACCGTCCCATCGTGCTCTACGTCCCGGACTGGGAGCGCTACCGGCAGCAGCGCGGCACCTACTTCGACCTGCTCGCCGCCCCGCCCGGCGCCGTCGCGAGGACGCTGTCCGAGCTGACCAACGTGATCACCGGCGGCAGCGCGGAGGGGCCGGAGGCGGCCGAGCGGCGCGCTGAGTTCCGCGAGCGATTCTGCCCGCACGACGACGGCCGGGCGTCCGAACGCGTGGTGCGCAGGGTGTTCCCGGTCGACTAGAGGGTGTCGTTCGGGATGTCGTCGCGGGAAGGGACCAAGCCTGCTGAACGTGGACGGGCGGCCCGTTGCACGTGAACCGACCAAGTCTGCCGAAGCTGAACGTGAAGGGACCAGTCCACTGAAGGGGGCAAGCCCGCCGTGCATGTGCTGATCCTCGGCGGTACCGCCGAGGCCCGCCGGGTTGCCGAGTCGCTGGCGGCCGAGCCGTTGCCGGGACTGCGGGTGACGAACTCCCTGGCAGGACGGGTGTCCGCGCCGCGGACGCCCCCCGGTGAGGTGCGCGTGGGGGGCTTCGGCGGCGCCGAGGGTCTCGCCGCGTGGCTCGGGGCGCACTCGGTCGACCTGCTCGTGGATGCCACCCACCCCTTCGCCGGCACGGTCAGCTTCCACGCGGCGGATGCCGCCGCCACCGCCCACGTGCCCCTGTTCGCGCTGCGCCGCCCCGGCTGGGTCCCGGTCGAGGGCGACGACTGGCACGAGGCCCGTTCGCTGACGGAGGCCGCCGGACTGCTGCCCGCGCTCGGCCGGCGTGTCTTCCTGACCACCGGCCGGACGGGGCTGGCCGCCTTCGCGGGCCTGGACGGCCTGTGGTTCCTCGTACGGTCCGTCGAGGCACCCGACGCTCCGGTCCCGCACCACACGGAAGTGCTGCTCGACCGCGGCCCCTTCACCCTCGGCGGGGAGCGTGAGCTGCTGCGCCGGCACCGGATCGACGTGCTCGTCACCAAGGACAGCGGGGGAGCGGCCACCGCCCCGAAGCTGACGGCCGCCCGTGAGGCAGGGGTGCCCGTGGTCGTGGTGCGCAGGCCGCCGGCGCCCGAGGGAGTGCCGGTCGCCGCCACGCCCGAGGAGGCGGTGCGGCACATCCGGCAGGCGCACGCGCGCCGCCCGCCCACGGGGCGGCGGGACCCCGACGCCGTCGGGTAGCGGCGAGGCGCCGGACAGTCATCGGCTGCTGCCGCCGGGGCCGCGCCCGGCGCCGCACAGCCCGCCGCTCATTCCTCTTCGCAGGCGATCGCGTTGAGCGCGGCGGCGGCGATGGCGCTGCCCCCGCGCCGGCCCCTGACCACCAGGTGTTCCAGGCTGGAGGGGTGGGCGGCCAGAGCATCCTTGGACTCGGCGGCGCCGACGAAACCGACGGGCACGCCGATGACGGCGGCCGGACGGGGGGCACCTTCCCCGATCATCTCCAGGAGCCGGAAGAGCGCGGTCGGCGCGTTGCCGACCGCGACCACGGCACCCTCCAGCCGGTCCCGCCACAGCTCCAGGGCGGCAGCGCTGCGCGTGGTGCCGAGCCTCGCCGCCAACTCGGGGACGGCCGGGTCGGACAGGGTGCACAGCACCTCGTTGTCCGCGGGCAGCCGCTTGCGCGTGACGCCGCTGGCGACCATCCGGACGTCGCAGAGGACGGGCGCGCCGGCCCGCAGGGCCTCGCGGGCGCGTGCCACCACCGCGGGGGTGTACGAGAGGTCGCGCACGAGGTCGACCATGCCGCAGGCGTGGATCATCCGGACCGCCACCTGGCCGACGTCGGCGGGCAACGCCGTGAGGTCCGCCTCCGCGCGGATGGTCGCGAAGGACTGGCGGTAGATGGCCGCGCCGTCCTTCTCGTAGTCGTAGGCAGTCACGGTGCTGATCTCGCTGCTCCCGGTCGTCGTGGTACGGCTCGTGCGGTGCGCACCGCCAAGGCGGCGGCGAGCGGCCGCAGCGCACCCCGGCAGGCGTCACCGCGGTCCCACGGAGCCGGTGCGGCCCGGGGCGGCGACGACGGGGAAGCTGCGGGCACGGCGGTGAGCATACCGACCGTCACCCCCGACGCATGCCCACCCTTCCCGCCGTGGCCCTCACCGCACCTCCCGGCCGATCGCCCGGTCCGCCGCCGGCACGACGGCGGACCGTGGGGGAAACCGCGCCCTGAGTCTCCCGGCGCGGACCATGGTCCACCGTGCCGGTGACAGCCGTGGACGGAAGTCACGAGGCGGTCGACTTCTGGCCGATGCCCCGTGCGGCCGGGCGCCGTTGACTGATCGCATGACCACTCACGTGCCCGAGCCGACCGCCGTTGCCACGCGTGCCCTCGCTCCCGACTTGGCGCGAGGCTTGATGCTGTTGTTCATCGCGCTGGCCAACTCGCACTACTTCCTTCGGGGCCCGGAAGTCCTGGGCGGCTACCCGCGGAACGGCTCCCCCTCGGACTCGGCCGTGGTCTGGCTGATCTCGACCTTCGTCGACGGCCGGGCCTTCCCGATGTTCGGACTGCTGTTCGGGTACGGCGTCGCGCACATCGTCCGCCGCCAAGGGTCCCGGGGGCCACGGGCGGTGCGGCGGCTGCTGTGGCGGCGCAGCCTGGCGCTGGTCGTGGTCGGTTCCCTGCACGGGGTGCTGCTCTACGTCGGTGACATCCTGGCGGCGTACGGCGTGCTGCTGTTCGTCGGCGCGTGGATGGTCCGCTGGAAGGACCGCTGGCTGGTGCTGACCGCTCTGCTGTTCTTCGTAGTCGTCTCCCTGCCGAGCGGTGACTCGGCGACCGTCGACGGCGATCCGCCGGACAGTTCGATGCTCCCTGCGGACATGCTCACGATGGTCGTCGAGCGGGTGCAGGTGGCGCCCCTGGTCGCGCTGCTCGGGCCACTCGGATTCGTGTGCCCGTTCGCCGTCGGGCTGTGGGCGGGACGCCGACGGATCCTGGAGCAGCCGGAACGGTACCGGCCCCTGCTGCTTGCCACGGCCTCGGTCGGGATCGGCGCCGCCGTGCTCGGTGCCCAGCCTGCTTCGCTGATGCTGACCGGCGTCACGGCCGTTCCGGACGGGCCGACACTGGAACTGATCGGCCCGTTGCACGACTCGACGGGCACCCTGGGCGGTTTCGGCTACGCGGCCCTGGTGGCACTGCTGGCTCACCGGCTCGAACTCCGGCGCCGGCGGGGGCCAGTGACGGACGCGATCGCCGCCGTCGGTCAGCGGTCGATGACCTGCTATCTGGCGCAGTCGGTGGTCTGGGCGCTCGCTTTCACGCCCTTCCTGCTCGACCTCTCCGCGACCCTGACCGTCACCACGACGGCACTCCTGGCACTCACCACCTGGACCGCGACGGTGCTGCTGGCACACCGTATGCACCGAGCAGGACAGCGTGGCCCGTTCGAGGTGCTGGTCCGCCGTGCCACCTATCGGCACCCGGTGCACCCGCCCGTGCGCCGGCGTGCGGACTCGGACGGCGCCGACACCGGCCCATACGCCCAGTACGGCCTCCCGCGGCCGCCGGGCGAGCGGGCACACGGCCGGAACGAGGCGCCAGATCTGCCGAGCGGGTAGAAACGGCGTCCCGCGGACCGGAACTCCGGTGTGGTCTTCTTGGGACGTCCGTGGAGTGCCGGCACCGCCGACCCGTCGGCGGTGATCCCGAGAGTCTCGGTGACCCCGCTCGCCCCCGGGATGCACCGGGTGACGTCACGACGAAGGCGAGGTGTCCAAAAGGCGTCGGTCTCCTGCCCTTTCTCTCGCTCAACCTGCCTCTGCGGCCCTGGCGACGGTGTGCTGCGCTGGCTAAAGGCGGTGACGGGCGTCACCTTCAGCGCAGGGAACGGGCACCTGTTTCCAGCTTGCGCAGGTCCTCACGTGCCCCCGCCTACTCGGACGACGTCGACATGGACCGGTACTACTCCGAGTACGGTGAGGAGCGGCACGGCCGCTCTTCCTCCAGGCGCCCAAGCCGTTCCCGCACCTCCTCCCAGGCGCCCGAATACGCCTACGGGGGTATGGACCCCGACGGCCCGCAGATCATCGACGTGGAACCCGGCCGTTCCTCCTCCAGAAGAGAGGGTTCACGCTCGCGTCGGCGCTCTGAGAGCCCACGCACGGTGTACGTATCTGGGACGTCAGCATGTCCATCGACCACGCCTTCGTCGCAGTCGGAAGGCCCAACAATCCCGGAGGGATCGTCGTCCTCGATGCCTGGCAGAACAACTCCGCTCCCAGAATGGCCCGGGACTTCAACTTCCCGTTCCTCGTCGACGGCCAGGTGACTTCCGAAGCATCGATGTTCCGACCCGACGGTCGTGACTACCTGCAGATGGGCCGTCAGTCGGTCGACATCGCCTCGATGACCCAGACCATGGACACCACTGCGCCCGCCATCGACCCACAGCAATACGCCGGCCAGTCACACATGTGGCACCACACCATGCCGGACCCCGAACCGAGCAGCCAGTCCAGGCCCGAGCCCCGGCACCACCAGAGGCGGCCCTCCGCCAGCATGCTGGAGAGGTAGCTCAGCAGCGAGCGCCGTGATCGTCGATAACCACAGCCCCCACTGACGAGCCCGTGCGCCGTGGGCGGAGGCGTCGAAATCCCCGACGCCTCACCGCCTGCGGTGCACGAACTCGTTGGCGGCACCGCGCACCACGGCGCGGCACGCGTCCCGGGTGCCGGCCGACAGGCGGCACCGACCAGGCAAGTCGCCTGGGCGGACGCCCTTTTCAGAGTCTCTAGAAGAAGCCCAGCTTCTTGGGCGAGTACGACACCAGGAGGTTCTTGGTCTGCTGGTAGTGCTCCAGCATCATCTTGTGGTTCTCCCGGCCGATGCCCGACTGCTTGTATCCGCCGAAGGCGGCGTGCGCCGGGTAGGCGTGGTAGCAGTTCGTCCACACGCGGCCCGCCTGGATCGCGCGGCCCGCACGGTACGCGGTGTTCATGTCGCGGGTCCAGACCCCGGCGCCCAGTCCGTAGAGGGTGTCGTTGGCGGTCTTGACCGCGTCGTCGAAGTCGTCGAAGGACGTGACCGAGACGACCGGCCCGAAGATCTCCTCCTGGAAGATCCGCATACGGTTGTGGCCTTCGAAAATCGTCGGCTGGACGTAGTAGCCGCCTTTCAACTCACCCTCGTGCTCGATGCGGTCGCCACCGGTGAGGACCTTCGCTCCCTCCTGCCTGCCGATGTCGAGGTAGGAGAGGATCTTCTCCAGCTGGTCGTTGGATGCCTGGGCGCCGATCATCGTGTCGGTGTCCAGCGGGTGGCCCGGCACGATCAGTTCGGTGCGGGCGACGGCGGCCTCCATGAACTCGGCGTAGGTGCCGCGCTGGACGAGCGCCCTGGACGGACACGTGCAGACCTCGCCCTGGTTGAGGGCGAACATGGTGAAGCCCTCGAGGGCCTTGTCGCGGAAGTCGTCGTCCTGCGCCCAGACGTCGTCGAAGAAGATGTTGGGCGACTTGCCGCCCAGCTCCAGCGTGACCGGCTTGATGTTCTCCGAGGCGTACTGCATGATCAGCCGCCCGGTCGTGGTCTCCCCGGTGAAGGCCACCTTCGCCACCCTCGGACTGGAGGCGAGCGGCTTGCCCGCCTCCACGCCGAAGCCGTTCACGATGTTCAGGACACCTGGCGGCAGCAGGTCCGCGACCAGGCTCAGCCAGTAGTGGATCGAGGCGGGAGTCTGCTCGGCGGGCTTCAGGACCACCGCGTTTCCGGCGGCGAGCGCGGGGGCGAGCTTCCAGGTCGCCATCAGGATCGGGAAGTTCCACGGGATGATCTGCGCGACGACGCCCAGCGGTTCGTGGAAGTGGTACGCCACGGTGTCGTCGTCGACCTCGCCGAGCGAGCCCTCCTGGGCGCGGATCGCGCCGGCGAAGTAGCGGAAGTGGTCGACGGCGAGCGGGATGTCGGCCGCCAGTGTCTCGCGCACCGGCTTGCCGTTCTCCCAGCTCTCGGCGACCGCCAGACGCTCCAGGTTCGCCTCCGTCCGGTCGGCGATCTTCAGCAGGATGTCGGCACGCTCGGTCACCGAGGTCCGCGCCCAGCCCGGAGCGGCCTCGTGGGCGGCGTCGAGCGCCCGCTCCACGTCGTCCGCCGTGCCGCGCGCGATCTCCGTGAACGGCTGCCCGTTCACCGGTGACGGGTTCTCGAAGTACTGCCCGCGCGCCGGCGGCACGTACTCGCCGCCGATGAAGTGGTCGTAGCGCGACTGGTAGGAGACGATCGCGCCCTCGGTGCCGGGCGCCGCGTAACGGGTCATTCTGAATGCCTCCCTCGTCGGGCGCTGCCCGCCGTTGGACAGCTCTGCGCGGCAGGCTAGGAAGCGGGACGTTGCGGGGACGTTGCGCGTACGCGCGCGGACGCCGTCCCGGTGCGGGCGGTCCGGCGGTTCCCCGGACCGCCGCCCGGACGCAGGCCGTCACCACGCCTGAGGGTGAGGGCCGCCGTCCGGACGCAGGCCGTCACCACACCCGGGGTGCCGTCAGTTCGGACTCCAGCGCGGCGAGCCGGGAGCGGTTGGCCGCCGTGGGGCGGACCGCGGCGAGTGCGCGCCAGACGTCGAGGTCGTCCTCGCCCCACGGCGCGTGTGCCCAGTCGGCCAGCAGGTCGGGGTCCTGCCGGGCCACCAGAGCGGCGCGCAGTCCGTCGGCGAGCCGGCGCCTGAGCCGGGCCACCGCCGGAGCCCGGGAACCGGGCAGCAGCGGACCGGCGTAGGCCGCCGCGGCCGCGGTGACCGCCCCCGACCGCAGCCGGCGCTCGACGGCGGCGGCGTCGGACTCCACGGGCATCGTGAGCCGGTACGGCCTCGACGCGAGACGGCCGGGGCCGAGGATCCCGCGCAGCCGGGCCAATTCGGCACGCAGGGTCACCGGTGGCACCGTCTCGTCCTCGTACAGCGCGCACAGCAGCTCGTCGCCGGTCAGGCCCTCCGGGTGGTGGGCCAGCAGCACGACGATCTCGCTGTGCCGGCGGCTGAGCCGCACCCGGCGGCCGCCCGCCCCCAGCAGTGCCTCGTCACGGCCCAGCGCGGCCAGCTCGGCGGCCTCGGCCCCATGCTGCTCCGGAGTGAGCAGCGCCAGCTGCGACTCGGCGGCACGCGCCACCGCCTGCACGAACCCCAGACTGTGCGGATGCGCCAGACCGTCCCCGCCGGTGATGTCGACGGCGCCCAGTACCCTCCCGGTGCGGGGGTCGTGCACCGGGGCTGCCGCGCACGTCCACGGCTGGACTCGGCGTATGAAGTGCTCGGCCGAGAAGACCTGGACCGGACGCCCGACGGCGACCGCCGTGCCGGGGGCGTTCGTCCCGACCGCGGACTCCGACCACCGGGCCCCCGGTACGAAGTTCATCCGTCCCGCCCGGCGCCGAGTGGCCGGATGCCCCTCGACCCAGAGCAGTCTGCCGTGCGCGTCGCACACCGCCAGCAGGTGTTCGCCGTCGGACGCGAACGTACCCAGCAACTCCCGGAACAGCGGCATCACCCGCGCCAGCGGATGTTCGGCCCGGTAGGCGCCGAGGTCGCCGTCCATGAGCTCGACGCTCGCCGTGCCGTCCGGGCCGACACCCGCCCGCACGGACCGGCGCCACGACTCCGCGACCACCGGACGCACGGGGCGCGGCACCGTCCCGGCCTCGGTGAACGTCGCGTGGGCCCGCCGCAGCGTCCGGGCACGCTCGACGGGATCGGCTCCCGGCTCCAGAGCCAGCCATGCGTCACTCAACTCGGCCTCCCCGGAATGCTCGGACAGTACGCGGAAGGGACTGCGACGGTATGCGGGCGGAATTCGGACGAGGACATCGTCACTCTGCGGACGGGCGCCGACAAGCACTCCGACCGGCCGGATCACCCGGACAGGAGTTGGGGGCGGTCAGGCGAGGTTGACCAGTTCGATGTAGCGGGTCCAGTCCCAGTGGGGCCCCGGGTCGGTGTGGTCGCTGCCCGGCACCTCGTGGTGCGCGACGATGTGCGAGCGGTCCTTGGGAATGCCGTAGTCGGTGCAGATCGCCGCCGTGAGCCGGGCCGACTGCTCGTACATCGCGTCGGTGAAGTACTCGGGCCGGTCCACCCACCCCTCGTGCTCGATGCCGATGCTGCGGGTGTTGTAGTCCCAGTTGCCCGCGTGCCAGGCGATGTCCGTCTCGCGCACGCACTGCGCCACGTGCCCGTCCGCCGAGCGGACGACGTAGTGCGCGGAGACCTGCTTCTCGGGGTCGCGGAAGATGGCGAGCGTGTCGGCGTAGGTCTCCTGCGTGACATGGATGACCACGTAGTCCACGGGATAGCTGCCGGGGCGGCTCGACCGGCTGTAGTTGGAAGCGCTCGCGGCCTGCCACTCGGCAGACGGGTAGTCGACGGCGCGGGGCCGGGCCGCGGCCCGGGTACCGGAGAGCAGAGCAAACGGGGCGGCGGCGAGCGCGGCACCCATCAGGAGCCGCCGCCTGGTCGCGAACGGTACTGTCCTTTCCTTTTCCATGGACACTGCCCTTTCGTCAAAGGGGCCCTCGGGCCCCTTGTGTGAGGGGGGATCAGCGGTTCTCACCGGCTGAGGTGGGGGAACAGGGGCGGGGATCGGGGTGAAGTCACTTCGAGACGGACGTCCACCGCCCTGTGTGCGGGGTGCGTCCGCGTGAATCACCGTACGGCGAACGGAGATTGCGCAGAAGAACGCCGCGCCGTTCCGTGGACAGCCACCGCCTTGTGGATATCGCGCCCACTCGTTCGAGTGAAAACCCCGGAGGAAGGACCGTCTTCGGGTGAAGCAGCGAGGGCGGGTTCAGGCCCGCTCCGCCGCCCCCGCCGGGTCGTCCAGCACGGCCCGCACCACCGAGTGCGCGGCGCCGAGCAACGGCCCCTGCGGGCCCAGTTCCGACACGGAGACCGGGCAGGCCGGACCGGCCGTGCGCCCCGCCAGTTCGGCGCGCAGCGACGGCAGCAGCCAGGGCGCGAGTCCCGCCAGCGCGCCGCCCAGTACCACGCTCTGCGGATCCAGCAGGTTGACCGCCCCGGTCAGCGCGATGCCGAGCGCCGTGCCCGCTTCGCGCAGCGCGCGCCGCACATTCTCGTCGCCGTCCGCCGCCCGCCCCGCGAGCAGCCCGACGCGGTCCTCGCCGGACTCCACACCCGCGGCGCGCAGCACCGCCTTCTCACCCGCGTACTGCTCCAGGCAGCCACGCCCGCCGCAGGCACAGGCCGGTCCCTCGGGGCGGACAGGCACGTGGCCCAGCTCGCCGGCGAACCCCCGGGTGCCGCGCAGCACCCTGCCGTCGAAGACCACGGCAGCTCCGATGCCGATCTCGGCCGAGACGTGCAGGAAGTCCCGTGGCGTGCCGTCACCGAGCCACAGCTCGGCAAGCGCACCGAAGTTGGCCTCGTTGTCCACCGTCAGCGGCCAGTCCGGGGGCAGCAGGGCACCGAGGTCGGCGTGCTGCCAGTCCAGGTTGGGGGCGCGTACGACGGTCCGCCCGTCCCGTGCCACCAGGCCCGGCACCGCCACCGCGAGCCCGGCAGGCCACAGACCCTCGCCCTCCGCCTCGGTGACGACCCGCCGCACCAGGCCGGTGAGCCGTTCGAGCACCGGTTCCAGTGAGGTGTCCCGGTTGCTGCCGTACCGCACGGCGCGGGCCCGTACCGCGCCGCGCAGGTCGACAGCGCAGACCGCCAGGTGGTCCACGCCGATCTCGGCGCCGATTCCGGCCGGGCCCCGTGCGCTGACCGCGAGTGCGGACCCGGGCCGTCCGACCCGGCCGGGACGCTCCGCGGGGCCCAGTTCCTCCAGCAGGCCCGAGCCGATGAGCTCGTCCACGAGCGTCGACACCGCCGCACGCGTCAGCCCGATCCGTGAGGCGACGGCGGCCCGGGACAGCGGGCCCTCGGCGCTGACGGTGTGCATCACCCGGGAGAGATTCCGGCGGCGCATTCCCTGCTGGGTGTCGGGCAGGCGCCCGGGGCGGCCCGGGCGGGCTTCGTGCGGCGGTGCGGTCATGCCTCTGTCATTTCCTTGGTCGTCCGTCCGTCTGCCCCCGTCTGCCCGGCCCGGGGCGCCGGGCCCCGCGACGCCGGCGCACGGCGCCCGGACCTGTGCCGGCGGTGTGCCGCCCGCGAGCGGTCCGCGGAGCCGTCCGTCGGTGCTGCCGACCGGGCCGGCGCGTCGTCAGCGGGAGTCCGGGGCCCGCTCCAGCAGCGGTGCCGCGTCGGAGAGTACCCCGGTGATCCTGGTCAGCGTCGCCTCGTCCCGTTCCACGGCGTCCAGCACCGGTCCGGCTGCCGTGTTCCAGCGCCGCGCCACCGCGGCGGCGTCCTCGCCGGTGAGCAGTCCCGCTGCCTGTGCCGCCGCGCCGAGCGCGACCAGCTCCCTCGCCTCCGGTATCTGGACGGGGCGCCCGGACAACCGCCTTACGGTCTGCTGCCAGGCCGCACCGCGCGCCCCGCCGCCGATCAGCAGCAGCGGTGCTGACGGGTCCGCGTCGGCGTCGAGGACCAGGTCGAGGGCGGCGAGCAGGGAATGGACGGCGCCGTCGTAGGCGGCCTGGAGCAGTTGGCCGGCGGTTGTGTCGTGGCGCAGCCCGGTGAGCAGGCCGGAGGAGTGCGGGAGGTTCGGAGTGCGTTCGCCGTCCAGGAAGGGCAGGAGAGTGGCCTCGGTGCCGGGTTCGACGGCTTCCCGGTCCAGACGCAGCAGCGTCGCGACGCGGTCGACGGCGAGCGTGCAGTTCAGGGTGCAGGCCAGCGGCAGCCAGTCGCCGCGTGCGTCGGCGAAGCCCGCCACGGTGCCGGTGGGGTCGGCGGGGCGGTGCCGCGACACGGCGTACACGGTGCCGGACGTGCCGAGGCTCATCACCGGCACGCCGGGAGGCAGCCCGAGCCCCAGCGCGGCGGCCGCGTTGTCGCCGGTGCCCGCGGCCACCAGGGTGCCCCTGGAGAACGGCAGGCCGTGGCCGTCGCGCACGGTGCCGGCCACCTCTGCGGGCCGCACCACGCGGGGCAGCAGCGCCGGATCGAGTCCCACGCGCGCGAGCGTCTCCTCGTCGTACGCCTCCGTGCCCGCCGCCCACCACCCGGTGCCGGACGCGTCGCCGCGGTCGGTGGTCCCCTCACCGGTGAGCCGCTCGGTGAGGTAGTCGTGGGGGAGGCGTACGGCCTTCACCGCGCGGAGCGCGTCCGGCTCGTTCTCCGCCAGCCAGGCCCACTTGGTGACCGTGAAGGAGGCGCTGGGCACACTGCCCGTGCGCTCCGCCCAGGACTTGGGACCGCCCAGCTCGTCGATCAGGCGGCGGGCCTGCGGGGCCGAGCGCACGTCGTTCCACAGCAGAGCCGGGCGTACGGGCTCGCCCCGGGCGTCCAGTGTGACCAGGCCGTGCTGCTGTCCGCCGATCGACACCGCGGCGGCCTCGCGGGCTGCGTCGCCGCACTGGTGGAGGGCCTCGCCCAACGCGTCCCACCACTGGCGCGGATCGCTCTCGCGGCCCGCCCCGGAGGTGACGGTGTGGGGGGCCTGACCGCTCGCGACGACCCGCCCGGTGGCCGCGTCGACGACCAGCGCCTTGGTGGACTGGGTGGACGTGTCCACGCCGACGACGAGCGGACCTTCGGCTGCTGACATCGCGCTCTCCCTCTTCCGCGGGTCCTGGGACCCGGCCTTCATTCCTTCGGGGACACCTTGTCCCTTCCCAGGACCGTGTGTGCATACTAATTTGTAAAGCGCCATGACGAAATAGTCGGCAGCGAGTGACCGGCAGCGAGTGAGGAGCCGCGCAATGAACTACCAGCCCACTCCCGAGGACAGGTTCACCTTCGGTTTGTGGACGGTCGGCTGGCAGGGCCGCGACCCGTTCGGCGATGCCACCCGGCGGGCCCTTGACCCGGCGGAGTCCGTTCAGCGTCTGGCCGAGCTGGGCGCGTACGGCATCACGTTCCACGACGACGACCTGATCCCGTTCGGATCGAGCGACACGGAGCGCGAGGCACACGTCAAGCGGCTTCGGCAGGCGCTGGACGCCACCGGCATGAAGGTGCCGATGGCGACGACGAACCTGTTCACCCACCCGGTGTTCAAGGACGGCGGGTTCACGGCCAACGACCGTGACGTGCGCCGCTTCGCGCTGCGCAAGACGATCCGCAACATCGATCTCGCGGTCGAGCTGGGCGCAAGCGTGTACGTCGCCTGGGGCGGCCGGGAGGGCGCCGAGTCCGGCGGCGCCAAGGACGTGCGGGACGCCCTGGAGCGCATGAAGGAGGCCTTCGACCTGCTGGGCGAGTACGTCACCGGGCAGGGCTACGACCTGAAGTTCGCGATCGAGCCGAAGCCGAACGAGCCGCGCGGTGACATCCTCCTGCCCACGGTGGGCCACGCGCTGGCGTTCATCGAGCGCCTGGAGCGCCCGGAGCTGTACGGCGTGAACCCCGAGGTCGGCCATGAGCAGATGGCCGGTCTGAACTTCCCCCACGGCATCGCGCAGGCGCTGTGGGCGGGCAAGCTCTTCCACATCGACCTCAACGGCCAGTCGGGCATCAAGTACGACCAGGACCTGCGGTTCGGCGCCGGTGACCTGCGGGCGGCGTTCTGGCTGGTCGACCTGCTGGAGAGGGCCGGTTACGCGGGCCCGAGGCACTTCGACTTCAAGCCGCCGCGGACCGAGGACCTCGACGGCGTGTGGGCGTCGGCGGCCGGCTGCATGCGCAACTACCTGATCCTCAAGGACCGGGCGGCCGCCTTCCGCGCCGACCCCGAGGTGCAGGAGGCTCTGGCGGCGTCCCGGCTGGACGAGCTCGCCCGGCCGACCGCCGAAGACGGTCTCGCGGCCCTGCTGGCCGACACCAGCGCCTACGAGGCCTTCGACGCGGACGCCGCCGCCGCGCGCGGCATGGCCTTCGAGCGCCTCGACCAGCTCGCCATGGACCACCTGCTCCGCGCCCGCTGAGACACCCCGCGGAGCGACTCCGCCAGGACACCCGCGGAACCACTCGCTCTCCGCGCGCGGGCTCCGGCCCCCTTCCGTACGGGAGGGGGCCGGAGCCCGTCCCGGGGGCTCTTCGCGGCCGCTCCCCTCAGTCCTCGGGGCCGAACGTCAGAGCTCGTCCCCCGCTGCAGGCGCCATGGAGGCCAGAGCCGTCGCAGGGTCCTGCGCGGGCTCACCCGCGGGTACCCAGCGCCCGCCCTCCTCGCGGTACGGCCACCAACGCCCCTCGCGGTCCAGACGCAGCTGCCGCGGCGCGCCCACCACGGTCCACCGGTTGGCCCGTGCCCGCAGGGACGGGCGCTCGTCCTCGTCCCAGGCGGAGTCCAGCGCGGCACGCGCGCGTGCCAGTGTGTCGCTCTCCACCGCCCATTCGTCCTCGAGTACCGACAGCGCGCTCCGCCCCCCGAGCCGCCACGCCCGGACGGCGACGGACAGCGCGTCCCGGGTGCGCCCCGAGCCCTGCGCGAGCCGGTCCAGTACCTCCGCTCCGGGGCCGCCCGCGGCCAGGCGTACCGCGTCCTGTGCCGGGGTCGGTTCCCCGTCCACGGGCTGCCGCGCGTGTCCGTCCCGCAGGGCTCCGGCGAGCAGGCGGTGTGCCTCCGACGCCGCTCGGGCGGCCAGGAAGGCAACGGCGGACGGGTCGACGCCGGGCGGGGGCGCCGTCTCGGTGTCCAGCGACGGGGGGACGCCGGGGCCGTCGCCGAGGACGGGCGGCGCGGGCAGCGGAGGCAGTACGTGCCCCGCCGCGTACGCCTCGGCGGCGTCCACACCCTCCGGCCGGGCCACGCTGTCCCCGGCGGGTGCGGCGCCGTGCGTGTGGAGCGCGTCGAGTACGGCGTCCTCAGCGCGGCCACGCATCAGCAGCAGGACGAAGGGATCCTGGTCCAGCAGCCTGGCGACCTGGTAGCAGAGCGCGGCGGTGTGCCCGCAGTGGTCCCATGCTCCGCACTCGCACTCCGGTTCGAGGTCACCCATCCCGGGCAGGAGCTCGATGCCGGCGGTCGCGGCGTCCTCCACGAGGTGCGGCGGCATGTCGCGGTCCAGCAGCGCCGCGACGTGCCCGGACCGTTCGATCGCCATCTCGGCGAAGCGGTCCCACTGGGCGTCGGAGAGCTGCTCCAGCAGGACGTCGGCCCGATGCGCCGTACCGTCCCGGTCCTGTACGACCGCGGTGATGCGCCCCGGCCGCACCGACACCGCTCCGACCGCTCCCGCACGCGCCAGTCGCCGCCCCGCCTTCACCTGCGCCGCGTCCATCGCCGCGTCCTCCAGGGCCTTGAGCCAGGCCCGTCCCCACCATGTCCCGGCGAAACCCCGCCCGTGCGCGGGCGGCAGGGCGGAGAACGTCCGTTCCGTGTCCTCGTACCGGCTCATCGCGTACCCCCTCGCAGTTCCACCAGGTCGGCCAGTTCCGCGTCCGTCAGTTCGGTGAGCGCCGCCTCGCCCGTGCCCAGTACCGCGTCGGCGAGTTCCCTCTTGCGGTGCAGCAGCGCCGCGATCCGGTCCTCGATCGTCCCCTCGGCGATCAGGCGGTGCACCTGTACGGCGCGGGTCTGGCCGATGCGGTGGGCGCGGTCGGTGGCCTGGGCCTCGACGGCGGGGTTCCACCAGCGGTCGTAGTGCACGACGTGCTCCGCGCGCGTGAGGTTCAGCCCGGTGCCGGCCGCCTTCAACGACAGCAGGAAGACCGGTGCCTCTCCGTCCTGGAACTGCCGCACCAGCGACTCCCGTGCCGCGACCGAGGTGCCGCCGTGCAGGAGCAGCGACGTCACACCGCGCGCGGCAAGGTGCTGCTCAAGGAGGCGCGCCATCTGCACGTACTGGGTGAAGACCAGGGTGCTCGCCCCCTCGCTGAGGATCGTGTCGAGCAACTCGTCCAGCAGCTCCAGCTTTCCGGACCGGCCGGTGATCCTCGGCCGGTCCTCCTTGAGGTACTGCGCGGGGTGGTTGCAGATCTGCTTGAGGGCCGTGAGCAGCTTCACGATCATGCCTCGCCTGGCCATGCTGTCCGCCCCGGCGATCTCCGCCAGCGCCTCGCGCACCACCGCCTCGTACAGGCCCGTCTGTTCCGCGGTCAGGGACACCGGATGGTCGGTCTCCGTCTTGGGGGGCAGCTCCGGCGCGATTCCCGGGTCAGACTTGCGGCGACGCAGCAGGAAGGGCCGTACGAGCCGCGCCAGGCGCTCCGCAGCCGCCTGGTCCTGGCCGCCCTCGACGGCCTGGGCATAGCGCCGGCGGAAGGCGCCGAGTCCGCCCAGCAGGCCCGGTGTGGCCCAGTCCAGGACGGCCCACAACTCCGAGAGGTTGTTCTCCACCGGGGTGCCGGTGAGTGCCACGCGCGCGCGGGCGCCGACGGTACGCAGCTGCCGCGCGGTCTCCGAGTACGGGTTCTTCACGTGCTGGGCCTCGTCCGCCACCACCATGCCCCACGGAACGGCGGCGAGCCGGTCGCTGTCCAGACGCATGGTGCCGTAGGTGGTCAGCACGAACTCGCCGTCCGCGAGGGCCTCCAGGTCGCGCCGGGAGCCGTGGAACCGGCGCACGGGCGTGCCGGGCGCGAACCGCTCGATCTCACGCTGCCAGTTGCCCATCAGGGAGGTCGGACAGACGACCAGAGTGGGCCCGGCGGCGTCCGCGTCGGTCTGCCGGTGCAGGTGGAGGGCGATCAGCGTGATGGTCTTGCCGAGCCCCATGTCGTCGGCCAGACAGCAGCCCAGACCCAACGACGTCATGCGGACCAGCCAGTTGAGGCCCCGGCGCTGGTAGTCGCGCAGGGTGGCGTCGAGCGCCGCAGGCTGTGCGACGGTGTCCTGCGCCTCCGGATCGGCGAGTCGCTCCCGCAGCTCTGCCAGCCATCCGGTGGGGCGCACCTCCACGCGGCGTCCGTCGACCTCCGTCGAGCCCGTCAGGACGGAGGCGAGCGCGTCGACCGGTCTGATTCTGTGGTCCTGCCGTGCCCGCGCGCGGCGCGCCTCGTCGGGATCGACCAGCACCCACTGCTCCCGCAGGCGCACCACGGGGCGGTTCGCCTCGGCCAGCAGGTCCAGTTCCCCGCGCGTGAGCCCCTCGCCGCCCAGGGCGAACGTCCAGTTGAAGGCGAGCAGCGAGTCGGCGGACAGGAGCGACGGTCCGGTCCCGGACATGTCCGTGCGGCCGGCCTGGGCGCCGTCGGGCGGCCCGACCTCCGCGCGGGCGCTCAGGTCGCGTGCCAGCTCCTTCGGCCAGTGCACGTCGACTCCCGCACCGGCGAGCGCCCGGGATCCGGTGCCGAGCAGTTCGGTGACCTCTTCGTCGGCGAGTTCGACGGCGTCCGGCACGGCGGCCGACAACAGGGGCGTGAGGGCGGGCCAGGCCCGTGCCGCACGGCGCAGGGCGAGCAGGGCGTCCATCTGCGTGCGCGTACCGAATCCGTCGCCCACGGTGCCGGCCCACACCTCGGAGGTGTCCGCGACGAGCGCGGGATCGCTGACGCTGTGCACCTGCGGCACGATCCGGAAGGCGGGCCGGGCCTCCTCGGGCGCGGCGGCCGACAGGCCCCGCACTTCCACGCGCAGGGAGAGCCGGACGCCGGTGTCGTGCCCGGCGGCGACATCGGCGGCCCACTCGCCCAGCTCGGGCGTCCGCCGGAGCTCGTGGGAGGCGTACACGGGTCCGGCCGTCACGAGTCCGGCCGCGGGGGAGCGGGGAAGCGTGTCGGCGACGGCGTCCAGGAAGGCGCGCACCAGCCGCTCCGGTTCGGGCAGCCGGGCGGGCCCGGGGGTGTCGACCGGGACGGCGTGTGCCTCCGGCGGCATGGCGGCGGCGAGGTGGCGAACCCGTTCGGTCTCCTCCGCTCCCAGCGGACCGGCGCGCCAGGCGTCGTGGCCCTTCGTGGACAGGCCGGGCAGCAGCAGCCCGCGTGCCACGACGTGCAGGGCCTCGGTCGCGACGGCGCCCCAGAACACCGACGCCCGGTGGCTGTCCGCTCTCACACGCGCGCGTGTGAGGACCGGCAGCGCCGCCCGTACCGGCAGGAGCAGAGCGGGCACGCTCACCCTCGCCACGCCGTCGCTGCCCGGCAGCAGGACCGTCAGGTCGTCGACCGTCGGCCGTTCGCCGAGCCCCGACGGAACGGTTCCGGGCGGCTCGCCGTCGGGCCTCCAGAACGCGATCCTGCCGGTGCGGGCCGGATCACCGGGCAGGAAGGTGGCACAGCAGCCGACGAGCGCGGGGGTCTCAGAAGCGGGGGCCTCAGAAGATGGTGCGGGGAGATCCGTCTGCACGGCGATGATGTATTCCTCAAATTTGACTAGACGGGACGCGGCGGCCGATTGTACATGAGTGTCAAGGAGGTGGGATGCGGAGAAGGTGTGGCATGAGTCACTCCGGGGCGGGGAGATGTCTTCCGCGGGATGAGCCGCCCTCTGTACCTCAGGGGTGCGTAAGGGTCCGGTCTCAGGGACGACTCAGGGCCGCGGTACGGAACTGCCGGGCACGCGGGCCCGTTTTCAGGACAGAGAGCGGCAGAGGCCGCGAAGGAGGCGACAACATGTCGAAGAACGCCAAGGTTGCGGCAGGGGGCGTGGCGGCCGGACTCATCCTGCTGATCTGGCTGCCCTGGTGGGCCGCCCTGCTGATAGTTCTCGGAGTCCCGGCCGCCGCGTACCTCACCCTGGATCCGTCTCAGAGGCAGAGGCTGCGCAGGGTCACGCGCAAGGAGATAGGGCGCTGAGGCACCCGGACACGAATGGGCCCGGGAGGAAGGGGCAGGGCAGAGCACGCCGGACGATGTGAAACCGGGGGCTCACCGCCGTGCGGGCCGCGCCGTCCGCGACTGTCGATCGCCGGGTGCTCCGGCGTCCTGCCGTCAGCTGGGCCGTACGGCCATCTTGTCGAGGGACTCCAGCAGCCCCGGCAGCGACGGCCCGCGTCCCACCGGCAGGACTTCCCCCGGCTCCTCGTCGAGCAGGATGAAGGCGATGTCGTCGGTCCTGGCCACGAGCGACCAGCCGGGACCGTCGGCTCGCAGCGTCCGAGCGTCCCCCGGTGCGAACGACGACCGGACCCGCCCGAGAGGCGGCGGCGTGTCGACATAGGCGCGGGCCTCCTCGAGCACGCGCCGGACGCCGTCGTGCCCGGACTGCTCCGTGCCCTTCGAGCCGGCCGCGCGGTCCGTGGCGTCCGCGGTGCCGGCTGTCGGGTCCTGCGCTTCGCGTGCGCTGTCGGCCGTCCCGTCGGGAGGGGCAGTCCCCGCAGGTGCGTCGCCGCCCGGCACGGGGAACTCCGCGTCGTCGACCTGCTCCCGCCACTGTGCCCACTGCAACGCGATCTCGTCGGCCCCCAGGCGCCGCTGCGCCGGTCCCCACACCGTGGTGTCCGGAGGGCGGAGCGCGGGCTGGTCGGCGGACTCGGGTCCGGGGTCGTGCGGTGCGGGCACACCGGGCGCCGCCACGGCGACCGCCAGGGGCCAGCCGGGCAGCGCGGCGACGACCGTGCGCTCTTCCGGTGACAGGTCGTACTCCATGCCGCAGTCCCAGGACGCCACGGCGACGGCGACCAGTGAGACGTCGTCGACGACAACCGTCCACCGGGCGCCGTCGCCGTCCTGACCGAGCACCAGACCGTAGCCGTCGGCCAGCGGAGGAAGACCGAGCGCGGCGCACGCCTCCGGGTAGTCGTCGCCCAGCACACTCGGAAACTTCGCCGGCGTCAGCAGCACCGCCGTGAGCACGTAGAGCGCATCGTCCGCGGCGGCGACGGCCTCCTCGTCCGTCCCGGCCATCCCAGCCTCCCCATCGGTTCGTCCAATGGCGCGCACCCTAGTGCTCCCGGGAAGTCCTTGTCACGACTCCCGGACGCACCCGAGCTGCAGTTTTCCGGCTGGACAGGGGCGAATCGACCACCGGAGACCGACGTGGACGATCAGGTCGCGGGCAGTCCCAGGAGGGCCCGGGCGACGTCCCGCGGCGGCTCGTCGCGTTCCCGCGCGAGCGCGATCACGGCCCGGCAGGCGAGTTCGTTCACGCCGAACGACAGGGCCTCCGGAGACACCCAGCCCGCCGCCTCGTCCATCCCGTCCTGGTTGTTCTCCACACCCGCCGAGACGTAAGCGGCGGCGGCCTCGAACAGGTTGTGTGAGCGTGCCCGTTTCCGGGACTCGGGTCGAGCCCTCGCCGTCGCGTCCGTGCGCCGATCGGCGCGCCGTCTGTTCCAGGTCTCACGGATCCTGCCCAGCATGTGGATCACCCTCCCCTGACGGCCGCCATGGCGCACCGTACGGATTCTGCTGCTCAACGTAGAGTTGAAGCTGCGGCGGCAGAAGGGGGCAGTCCGGGGGCCCCTGGGAAGCCCGAGGCTCTTCGACGGTCGACGCGGACTTGCCGTACGGATCCGCCGCGCGGATCTCTCCAGGACGTCCCGGAGAGCTGTCGGCCGACCTCGGCCCACGGCTCTCCGGGGACTTGGCGCGTCACTGGGAGCGGCGGCGGTGCCGGGCGCGACCCGAGGTCAGGCCCCGCGAACGGCGAGGGCCAGGAAGCGGCCGTCGTCGTCGGAGTACGACGTCAATCGCCATCCGGAGCCGGCCAGCAACGGTCGGAGACTGGGTTCCGCGCGGAGGTCGTCCGGCGTGACCCGTCGCCCCTGCCGTGCCGCCAGCGCCGCCCTGCCGATCGGGTGGAACAGGGCCAGCACGCCGCCCGGGCGCACGACGCGTGCCAACTCCCGCAGGTTCCCGGCCGGATCGGCCAGGTGCGCGATCAGCCCCGCCGCGAACACGGCATCGAGCGACCGCGAGCGCAGCGGCAGCGCCGCGACGTCGGTCAGCAGCAGCCGCCCGTCACGGTGCCGCCCGGCCTCTACGGCCGCCTGGAGCATTCCGGGCGTCAGGTCTGCCCCCAGAACCAGCCCCGAGGGCCCCACGGCCTTGCGCAACGGGGGCAACGCACGTCCTGTGCCGCAGCCCGCGTCGAGTACCCGGTCACCCTCTCGCAGGCCCAGCTCGGCGACCGCGGCCGCGTAGACCGGGCCGTCGTCGGGGAACCGGCTGTCCCAGTCGACCGCGCGGGCACCGAAGAACTCCTGTACGTGTGTGTGGTCGCTGCTCATGCCCCGCATGATTCCCCAACCGCACGGGGAAGGCTCGGGTGCGCATACCGCGCGGCCCGCCGGGTGACGGACGGGCCATGAGTGACGCGAGGGCCGCCCCACGCGCGGCGGGACTCCCGGCCGGGACAAGGCGACGATCCGACCGTCGCGTACGCCCGGAGCAGCCGTGCCGTCCGCCAGGCTGCCCCGGCCGGGCACGCCGGTCCGACCGCGAAAATGACCGCGACCGGCACCGGCACGGTCGCGCAGGCCTTCAGTCCGCCACGTCCTTCTGCGCCAGGACCTTGTCGACGGCGACGCGGACCAGGAGCTCGCCCGGAACGCCGTTGCGCGATCCGAACTCCTCGGCGCGCTCCTCACCCATGTACCGGGCTCCGACGCGGGCGGCCCAGTGACGGAGCTCGCCGACGTCCTCCGAGATCCTGGCCCGCCCCTGCAGGACGACGAAGGCGAACGGTGGCCGGTCGTCGTCCACGCACAGGGCGACCCGGCCGTCACGGGTCAGATTGCGCCCCTTCACAGTCTCCCGGCCGGTGTTGAACACGACGTCGTCCCCGTCCAGTACGAACCAGATCGGCGCCACGTGCGGGCTGCCGTCCGCCCTGACGGTCGACAGCTTTCCGGTGCGGGTGCCGTCCGAGACGAACGCCCGCCATTCCTCATCGGTCATCTTCTGTGCCATGCCTCCATCCTGCTTGCCCGGAGCACGGGCGTGGTGAAGGCTGGCGGAAGGGATCCCCCGGCAGGGGGGGGTGGAATGCGCACGGGGACGACACGGGGAGATCGGATCATGGCGCAGAACCAGGGACTCGGCTGGCTGTTGGACGACCTGACCGCACGCGTCGAACACGTGCGGCACGCGTTAATACTGTCGAACGACGGGCTGGTGACCGGAGTGAGCACGGGCCTGCGGAGGGAGGACGCCGAGCACCTGGCCGCCGTCTCGTCCGGGCTGCACAGCCTCGCCAAGGGATCAGGCAGGCACTTCGGTGCCGGCCGGGTGCGGCAGACGATGGTCGAGTTCGACGAGGCCGTCCTGTTCGTCACCGCGGCAGGAACGGGCAGTTGTCTGTGCGTGCTCAGCGGTGCGCAGGTCGACATCGGGCAGATCGCCTACGAGATGACACTGCTCGTCAACCGGGTCGGCGAGCACCTCGACATCGACGCGCGACAGCCGGGACGGATATCACCCACGGAGCCGTGACCTGCGCTTCAGCCTCTCCGGCGCAGTGGACCGGCAGAGTTGTCCACAGGCTCCCCACGGATGTCGCGACCGCGGCTACGGTTTTGTGTCAGGCGGGCGCGAACGGCGTCGGCCGCACACTCCACGGGGGAGAACGCACATGACCGGCAGCACTGTCACGCAGGCAGCGACCGCATCCGCCGCACCGGCCGGCACAGACCGTCACACCTCTTGCACCCCGAGCCGAGCGGCCCGTGAACTGGGCGTCAAGCGCAGCGAGTTCGACCTCGCCGTACACCTCGGCCGTATCCGCACCGTACCCGGCGACGCTGGAGACGGCCGGCGCGTCGGCCGCGACGAGATCGAGCGCATCCGGTCGGCGGAGGACTTCCCCCGGGGGTTCCGGTCCGCGGTCCGGGTCGTCGGGACCACGGAGGGCGCGGCGCTCATGGAAGTGACCAAAGCCCGGTTCACCCGCCTCGCCCGCCTGGGCCTGCTGGTGCCGGTGAGCTTCTACGTCAACCGTTACCGCACCGTCGTCTGGTTGTACCTGGCCGACGAACTGCACCAGTTCGCCGCCGACGGACGGAATGCCCGACTGCTCAAGGGCCGCACGCCCGAAGGGCTGCGCGGCCAGCTGGACGAGGGCCTGGACCTGCGCCCTCGCAACTGGCGGGGACGGGACCTCGGATGCCTGCTCCGTCAGGCCGACGACCCGTGGGCCCGGGCCGCGGCCGTGGCGTCCCTGCTCGACACCGCAGAGGTGCCGGAGGTCGTCACCGATCCCTACGAGCGTTCCCATCTGCGCCGGTTCCGGCCGGTGCGGCAGCTCTCCGGCTCGCCCGGCTCCCCGGCCGCGCAGCTCGCCGAGGAGATCATGACGGCGGCGGACCCGGACGAGATCGAATGGCTCCGTGCCGACTTGGCCGACGCGGTGGCGACCGCCCGCCGGCAGTGTTCCGCGCCACGGCCGGCCGCCCTGACCGGACCAGCCCGGCCCGAGTTCGAACACGAGCAGCAGAAGCCGCGGCACGATCCGCGCGAGCCGGGGCACCATCTGCGCGGACCGGAACACCACCGGCACGGACCGGAACACCACTCGCGCGAGCCGCGCCACGAAGCGGCGGCGAACGGACGCTTCCTCGGTCTGCTCGGCCGGCTGCGGCGCAGAGGCATCTGACCTCCGAAGCCCGGAGGCAACCGACCTACAGGGCCCGGAAAAGCCCCTCCTGCACGACGGACACCAGCATGCGCCCCTCCGTGTCGTAGATCCGTCCGCGGGCCAGACCGCGCCCGCCGGTCGCGATCGGGGACTCCTGGTCGTACAGGAACCACTCGTCCGCGCGGAACGGCCGGTGGAACCACATGGCGTGATCCAGCGAGGCCATGTCGAATCCCCGCGGCCCCCACAGAGGCTCCACCGGGATGCGTACGGCATCCAGGAGGGTCATGTCGCTGGCGTAGGTCAGGGCGCAGGTGTGCACGAGCGGGTCGTCGCCCAGCGGCCCGACGGCCCGCATCCACACGGCGCTGCGGGGCTCGGCGCCCTCGACGTCCTCCGCGCTCCAGCGCAGCCGGTCGACATAGCGGATGTCGAAGGGCTGGCGCCGGGCCATCCGTTCCAGCTGCTCCGGCATCGCTCCCAGGTGCTCGCGCACCTCGTCGGCGACCGTCGGCAGGGACTCGGGATCCGGGACCTTGCGGGCCGGCGGCAGCTGGTGTTCAAAACTTCCCTGTTCAGGCTTGTGAAAGGAGGCGGTGAGCGTGAAGATCGTGCGGCCCTGCTGCACGGCGGTGACCCGTCGCGTCGTGAACGACCGGCCGTCCCGGTCCCGTTCGACCTGGTACACGATCGGCACCCCCGGGCGTCCCGGACGCAGGAAGTACGCGTGCAGCGAGTGCACCGGGCGGTCGCCGTCCGTGGTGCGGCCCGCGGCCACCAGGGCCTGGCCGGCCACCTGGCCGCCGAAGACCCGCTGCAGCGACTCCTCGGGGCTGCGGCCGCGGAAGATGTTGACCTCGATCTGCTCCAGGTCGAGCAGGGCGACGAGGCTCTCGGCGGGATTCGTCATCGGTGGGTTTCTCCTGTGCTCACAACTGGCCGACGTCGGTGACGCGGACGACCGCCCGGCCCTCCGCGTCGGAGGCCGTCAGGTCGACCTCCGCGCTGACGCCCCAGTCGTGGTCGTCGTTCGGGTCGTCGAAGATCTGCCGCACCCGCCACAGGCCGTCCTGCGGCTTCTCCTCGATGATCAGGAGCTTGGGGCCGCGGGCGTCGGGGCCGGTGCCCAGGTCGTCGTACTCGTCCCAGTACTTGTCCATGGCCTCGCCCCAGGCGTCGGCGTCCCAGCCGGCGTCGGCGTCCATCTCGCCCAGCTCGTCGACCTGGTCGAGGGCGGCGAGCTCCACGCGGCGGAACATGGCGTTGCGGACCAGCACCCGGAAGGCCCGGGCGTTGGCCGTGACCGGCCGCACCTGGTCGGCCCGCTCCTGGGCCTCCTCGGCGGTCATCTCCTCCGGGTTGGCGAGCTGCTCCCACTCGTCGAGCAGGCTGGAGTCGACCTGGCGCACCGTCTCACCGAGCCACTCGATCAGATCCTGCAGGTCCTCGGACTTCAGATCGTCCGGGACGGTGTGGTCGAGGGCCTTGAAGGCACTGGCCAGGTAGCGCAGGACGATGCCCTCGGTGCGGGCCAGTTCGTAGTGGGAGACCAACTCGGTGAAGGTGAGCGCCCGCTCGTACATGTCGCGGATGACCGACTTGGGCGACAGTGGGTGGTCGCCCACCCACGGGTGGCTCCTGCGGTACGTGTCGTAGGCGTGGAAGAGCAGTTCCTCCAGTGGCTTGGGGTAGGTGACGTCCTGGAGACGCTCCATGCGTTCCTCGTACTCGACCCCGTCGGCCTTCATGGCGGCCACGGCCTCGCCGCGTGCCTTGTTCTGCTGGGCGGCGAGGATCTGCCGGGGGTCGTCCAGCGTGGACTCGACGACGGACACCATGTCCAGCGCGTACGACGGCGACTCCGGATCCAGCAGCTCGAAAGCGGCCAGGGCGAACGTGGACAGCGGCTGGTTCAGCGCGAAGTCCTGCTGGAGGTCGACCGTGAGACGCACGGTGCGGCCCTCGGCGTCCGGCTGCCCGAGTTTCTCGACGATGCCGCCGTCCAGCAGGGAACGGTAGATGGCGATGGCACGGCGGATGTGCCGGAGCTGCTGCCTGCGCGGCTCGTGATTGTCCTCCAGCAGGTGCCGCATGGCGGCGAAGGCGTCGCCGGGACGGGCGATCACCGACAACAGCATGGTGTGGGTGACCCGGAAGCGGGACGTCAGCGGCTCCGGCTCGGACCCGATGAGCTTCTCGAACGTGTTCTCCGACCAGGCCACGAAGCCCTCGGGCGCCTTCTTGCGGACGACCTTCCGCCGCTTCTTCGGGTCGTCACCGGCCTTCGAGAGCGCCTTCTCGTTCTCGATGACGTGCTCGGGCGCCTGGGCGACGACGAAGCCCTCCGTGTCGAATCCGGCGCGGCCGGCCCGGCCGGCGATCTGGTGGAACTCCCGGGCCCGCAGGGTGCGCACCCGGTTGCCGTCGTACTTGGTCAGTGCCGTGAACAGTACGGTCCGGATCGGTACATTGACGCCCACCCCGAGCGTGTCCGTCCCGCAGATCACCTTCAACAGGCCGGCCTGCGCGAGCTTCTCCACCAGCCGCCGGTACTTCGGCAGCATGCCGGCGTGGTGGACCCCGATGCCGTGCCGCACGTAGCGGGACAGGTTGCGGCCGAACTTCGTGGTGAAACGGAAGTTGCCGATCAGCTCGGCGATCCGTTCCTTCTCCTCGCGCGTGCACATGTTGATGCTCATCAGCGCCTGGGCCCGCTCCACCGCCTGCGCCTGGGTGAAGTGCACGATGTAGACCGGCGCCTGCCGGGCCGCCAGCAGATCGGTGAGCGTCTCGGTGAGCGGCGTGTAGCGGTACTCGTAGGAGAGCGGGACCGGGCGCGTGGCCGAGCGGACCACCGAGGTGGGACGGCCGGTCCGGCGCGCGAGGTCCTTCTCGAAGAAGGACACGTCGCCGAGCGTCGCCGACATCAGGACGAACTGGGCCCGGGGCAGCTCCAGCAGCGGAATCTGCCAGGCCCAGCCGCGGTCCGGTTCGGCGTAGAAGTGGAACTCGTCCATGACGACCTGGCCGACGTCCGCGTCCTTGCCGTCGCGCAGCGCGATCGACGCCAGGACCTCGGCGGTGCAGCAGATCACGGGGGCGTCGGCGTTCACGGAGGCGTCGCCGGTCAGCATGCCGACGTTCTCGGTTCCGAAGATCTTGCACAGCTCGAAGAACTTCTCCGACACCAGCGCCTTGATCGGTGCCGTGTAGAAGGTGACCTCGTCCCGGGCCAGTGCGGCGAAGTGCGCACCCGCCGCGATCATGCTCTTGCCGGACCCGGTGGGCGTCGACACGATCACGTTCGCGCCGGAGACCACCTCGATCAGCGCCTCCTCCTGATGGGGGTAGAGCGTCAGACCGCGTTCCTGGGCCCACGCCTCGAAGGCTTCGTACAGGGCGTCGGGGTCGGCGGTCCGCGGCAGCTGATCGATGAGGGTCACACCCCCATCTTGCCTGCCCCCGGCCGCTATGGGGGAATCGGCTGTCCGCGTGAAGATCACGAACGCTACGCTGGGTCGCCGACGACGCATCAGTGGATCCGGACAACTGCACAGCGGCACACGAGGAATGGGGCGGGCAACGACGATGATGGGACCAGCACACTCACTGTCGGGCGCGGCGGCGTGGCTCGGCGTCGGGGCGGCGACCGCCGCCGCGGGGCAGCCGATGCCCTGGCCGGTGCTGCTGGCCGGGGCCCTGATCTGCGCCGGAGCGGCCCTCGCACCGGACCTCGACCACAAGGCGGCGACCATCTCCCGCGCCTTCGGTCCCGTCTCACGGGGGCTCTGCGAGATCGTCGACAAGCTGTCCTACGCCGTCTACAAAGCCACCAAGAAGCAGGGCGACCCGCGTCGCTCCGGTGGGCACCGCACACTGACGCACACCTGGCTGTGGGCGGTGCTGATCGGCGGGGGCACGTCGGTCCTGGCCATCACCGGCGGCCGCTGGGCGGTTCTGGCGATCCTCTTCGTCCACATGGTGCTGGCCATCGAGGGCCTGCTCTGGCGGGCGACCCGCGGCTCCAGCAGCGACGTGCTGGTCTGGCTGCTCGCCGGAACCAGTGCCTGGATCATCGCCGGGATACTGGACAAGCCGGACGGCGGCTCGGACTGGCTGTTCACCGCGCCGGGCCAGGAGTACCTGTGGCTGGGTCTGCCCATCGTGCTCGGCGCGCTGGTGCACGACATCGGGGACGCGCTGACCGTCTCGGGCTGCCCCGTGCTCTGGCCGATACCGGTGGGCCGCAAGCGCTGGTACCCCATCGGCCCGCCCAAGGCCATGCGGTTCCGGGCGGGCAGCTGGGTGGAGCTCAAGGTGCTGATGCCGGTGTTCATGCTGCTGGGGGGAGTGGGCGGCGCGGCGGCGCTCAACTTCATCTGACTCGTCCGGGCGGCCTGCGGAGCCCGGGCCGTTCAGCCGGTCCCGGCGGCGCCCTCGTCCCCGCCCTGGCCGTAGCGGCGCTCGAAGCGGGCGACTCGCCCCTCCGAGTCCACCGTCCTGGCCCTGCCCGTGTAGAAGGGGTGGCTCTCCGAGGAGATCTCCACGTCCACCACGGGGTAGGTCTCCCCGTCGTCCCAGTCGATGGTCTGGTCGCTGGTCGCGGTGGACCGGGTCAGGAAGGCGTAGCCGGCACTGCGGTCACGGAAGACGACGGGCCGGTAGTCGGGGTGCTTGTCCTGCTGCATGGCTGCTCCTCGTACGGCGAGGTTCGTGGTGGCGGGGCGGCTGTGCCGCTCCGGGTGGCGTCAGCCGGGCATGGAGTCCTCGTCGACGACGTGCATCGCGGCCTCCTCGGCGGAGGCTGCCGCGCCGTCTATACCCACGTCGAGGGCGACCAGCGCCGGCTCCTCGTCCTCGTGCGCGCCCTCGTCGGGTGCGACGAGCCGGCCCGAGCGGTTCGCGCCGACCTCGTTGTCCAGCAGTTCCCCGTCGGTACCGGCCAGGTCGCCGAGCCCGTCGTCGTCGGGCGCGACCAGATCGGGCCGTTCCTCGGCGAGCCTCTGGTCGAGTGTCTCGCCCTCGTGACGTTCGGCGGCCGTGACACCGGGGTGCTCCACGGCCCAGGGCCGTTCGGGTGGGGACCAGCCCCGGTCGAGGGGATCGTCGACACCGTCGCCCTCGAGGGTGTCCTCGCCGTCGAGCAGCCCGGTGTCCTCCCTCTGCTCGGACCCGTCGGGCTGGTAGACGTCGTCTCCCCATCCGTCGGCGCTGTTCACGGGTACCTCCATGGGGTGGGGACCGGCCCCTTCCCGCCGTGGAGCGCGGCGGGACGCCGGAGCTCGCGGCACGGCACTCACCCGTGGCGGAACCCCACGGTTCCCGGGCTCACCTCGAGCCGGTGCCTCCTCCCAGCCTTCCACCCCGCTTCGGGAACCCGCAACGGCACGGACGCCGCCCGGCGACCCGCCCCTCCCGGCCCGCACGGCGAGCCGTGTGGACCGGGCCCGGCCGGGCCCCGCGCCCCCGTAGGCCGTTCCGCGCCGTCTCCCGGCGACGCACCGCACGGTCGCCGCGCCCGGTACACCGTCCGTTCACCCGTGCCAGGACCGCCACAGGGCCGCGTAGGCGCCGTCGGCCGCGACGAGGTCGTCGTGGCTGCCCAGCTCGCTGATCCGGCCGTTCTCGACGACGGCGATGACGTCCGCGTCGTGGGCGGTGTGCAGGCGGTGGGCGATCGCGACCACCGTGCGGCCGTCCAGGACCCTCGCCAGGGACCGCTCGAGGTGGCGGGCGGCCCTCGGGTCGAGCAGGGATGTCGCCTCGTCCAGCACCAGGGTGTGCGGGTCGGCCAGCACCAGACGGGCCAGCGCGATCTGCTGCGCCTGCGCCGGGGTCAGCGTGAAACCGCCCGAGCCGACCTCGGTGTCCAGGCCCCCGTCGAGCGAGCGGGACCAGTCGGCCGCGTCGACCGCGCCCAGCGCCGCCCACAACTCGGCGTCGGTGGCGCCTGCCCGGGCGAGGCGGAGGTTGTCGCGCAGGGACCCCACGAAGACGTGGTGCTCCTGGTTGACGAGGGCCACGTGCGAACGGACCCGTTCCGCGGGCATCCGGGACAGTTCCGCGCCGCCCAGGGTGATCCGGCCGTCACGGGGCCCGTAGATCCCGGCCAGCAGCCTGCCCAGGGTGGACTTGCCCGCGCCGGAGGGACCCACCAGGGCGAGCCGGGTGCCGGGGGCGACCTCCAGCGACACCTTGCGCAGGACGTCGACGCCCTCGAGGTAGCCGAAGTGCACCCGGTCGGCGTGCACGTGCCGGCCCTCGGGAGCCAGCGACGGGTCACCTGCGTCCGGTTCGATGTCCCGGACGCCCACCAGCCGGGCCAGGGACACCTGCGCCACCTGCAGTTCGTCGTACCAGCGCAGGATGATGCCGACCGGGTCGACGAGCATCTGCGCGATCAGCGCCGCCGTGGTCAGCTGGCCGACCCCGATCCAGCCGTGCAGGACGAACACCCCGCCCACGAGCAGGACGGAGGCCAGCACGGTCACATGGGTGACGTTGATGATCGGGAAGAGGACCGAGCGCAGCCACAGCGTGTAGCGCTCCCAGGCCGTCCACTCCTTGACCCGGCGCTCCGACAGCTCGATGCGGCGGGCGTCGAGACGGTGCGACTCGACGGTGCGCCCGGCGTCCACGGTCTCGGCGAGGGCGGCGGCCACCGCGGCGTACCCGGCGGCCTCGGAGCGGTAGGCGGCGGGCGCCCGCCGGAAGTACCAGCGGCAGCCGATCACCAGCAGCGGTACCGCGATGATCACCGCAGGCGCCAGCGCCGGCGCCGTGACCACGAGGCCGCCGAGCAGCAGCACCACCCACACGGCACCGATCGCCAGTTGGGGCACGGCCTCCCGCATGGCGTTGGCGAGGCGGTCGATGTCCGTGGTGATCCGGGAAAGCAGATCTCCGGTGCCGGCCCGTTCCAGCACGCCGGGTGGCAGTCCGACCGACCGCACCAGGAAGTCCTCACGCAGGTCGGCCAGCATCCGCTCGCCGAGCACGGCCCCGCGCAGCCGCACCTCACGCACGAACGCCGCCTGTACGACGAGCGCGACCACGAAGAGCGTGGCCGTGAGGCCGAGGTGCAGTTCGCGGGCGTCGTCCGAGACACGTTCGACGAGCCCGCCCAGCAGGTAGGGGCCCACCATCGAGGCGATCACGGCGACGGTGTTCACCGTCACGAGGAGGATGAACGCGCGGCGGTGCCGGCGCAGCAGTTCGCCCGCGTAGGCGCGTACGGTCGCGGGTGCGCCGACGGGCAGGGTGCTGGCGGTCGTCGGTGCCGCCGGGTCGTACGACGGTGGCGCGACGCCGATCATGCCGTCTCCTCGATCTCTTCCAGTCGGTGCAGTGCCTCGTCGTCCTTCAGTACGCCGTCGTCCCTGAGTACGCCGCTGTCCCCGATCACGCCGTCGTCATCGAGTACGCGGTCCTCCCCGAGTACTCGGGTGTGCGCGTCCTCTTGCGGTGCTGCCCTGCGCGGCCCGGTCCTCTCCGGAAGGGGCTTGTCCGGCGCGGTCCTCGCCGTGACGGTCTTCTCGGGCCCGTCCCCGGCCAGGTCTTCGCCGGGACGTGCCGCCGACTCCTCGGCCGTCTCGCGGATGACCACCGCCCGGTACCGGGGCTCGGTGTGCAGCAGCTCGCGGTGGGCACCGACCGCGGCCACCTCACCGTCGTCCAGGAACACGATCCGGTCCGCGCGGTCCAGCAGCAGGGGCGAGGAGGTGAAGACGACCGTGGTGCGGCCCTGCCGCAACGTGCGTACGCCTTCCGCGATCCGTGCCTCGGTGTGCGAGTCCACGGCAGAGGTCGGTTCGTCCAGGACCAGTGCCTCCGGGTCCGTGACCAGGGAGCGGGCGAGCGCCAGCCGTTGGCGCTGCCCGCCCGACAGCGACCGGCCCCGCTCGGTGATGCGGGCGTCCATCGGGTCCTCTGCGCCGAGCGAGCCCTGCGCGAGCGACGCCAGGACGTCGCCGCACTGGGCGGCGGCAAGAGCCTCCTCGGCGCGGACTGCTCCGGACGCGGGCACGGCGAGGAGTTCACGCAGGGTGCCCGAGAGCAGCACCGGGTCCTTGTCCTGGACCAGGACGGCGGTGCGCGCGGACGCCAGCGGCAACTCGTCCAGCGGAACTCCGCCGAGCAGCGCCGACGTGCCCTCCTGGGCGGGGTGCCCGCCGAGCCGTTCCGCCAGACGCCCGGCGGCGTCCGGATCGCCGCACACCACGGCGGTCAGCCGGCCCGCCGGCGCCAGGAGACCGGTGGCCGGATCGGACAGGTCCCCGGTGGGGGTCTCGGCGGCGCGCGAGCCCGCGACGTCCGTGGCCCGCTCCAGCGCGAGCACCCGCGCGGCCCGCTTGGCCGACGGCCGGGAGAAGGAGTACGCCATGGCGATCTCCTCGAAGTGCCGCAGCGGGTAGGTGAGGATCATGACCGAGCTGTAGACGGTGACGAGTTCGCCGACGCCGATCCGGCCGTCGCGGGCCAGGCCGACGCCGTGCACGACCACCGAGACCAGGAGCAGGCCCGGCAGCAGCACCTGGATCGCGGAGATCAGGGACCACATGCGAGCACTGCGCACCGCGGCGTGCCGTACGTCCTGGGAGGCGCTGCGGTAGCGGTCGAGGAAGAGTTCCTCACCGCCGATGCCGCGCAGTACGCGCAGCCCGGCGACGGTGTCCGAGGCGAGTTCGGTGGCCCGGCCGGCCTTCTCGCGCTGGACGTCGGCCCGCCGGGTGGCCCGGGGGAGGAGGGGCAGTACGGCGAGGGCCAGTACCGGCAGGCCCACGAGCACCACGATGCCGAGCGCCGGCTGGTAGACGACCAGAGCCGCGCAGACCAGCACCACGGTCACCGCCGCGGCCGTGAACCGGGAGACGGCCTCCACGAACCAGCCGATCTTCTCGACGTCGCCGGTGGACACGGCCACGACCTCGCCGGCCGCGACCCGTCGGGTGAGCGCCGAGCCGAGCAGCGCGGTCTTGCGGGCGAGCAGTTGCTGGACCCGGGCGGCGGCGGTGATCCAGTTGGTGACGGCGGTGCGGTGCAGAAAGGTGTCGCCGAGCGCGGTGCCGGCACCGCAGAGCACCATGAGGAGGCCCGAGAGGGCGAGCCGGTCGCCGGAACGGTCGACGACGGCCTGAACGGCGAACCCGACGCAGAAGGGCAGTGCGGAGACGGCGGTGAAGTGCAGCAGGCCCCAGGCCAGCGACTTGAGCTGCCCGCCGAGCTGGTTGCGGAACAGCCACCACAGAAATCGGGGGCCCGAGCGTGCGTCGGGCACGCCCGGGTCGGGATACGGAAGGTCTTGGATCTGCATGACGTCCCAGCGGCTCGTGTCAGGGGTGCCGTTGCAACACGGCATCAGGAGACTGCAAACCGTGAAAGGTTCGCGTTGCCACAGGCCGAAAATCAAGCGGTTTTCCAAGGCGGGACAAGAATCCGGCGGTAGCCGTCCGGCCCCTGCCGGGCACCTCGTGCCGGGGTGCGACCATGGACGGATGGGAAGCGGTGGAGTACGGCGTTCGGTGGTCGCGGTGGCGGCTCTTGGGTCCCTGCTGACGGTGACGGCCGTGACCGGCTGCGGCGGATCCCCGGGGGACGGCCCGGACGCCGGGGCGGGCGGCTCGGGCAGCACGGCAGGCAAGGCGGGCCGCAGCACCGCCCCGGCCGACCCGACGCGGATCCCCGGCGTCGGTGACCGGCTCCAGCAGCGGATTCCCGGCGACTCGAGCCAGGTCGTGGCGGTCTACGGCGACGGCAAGGACTCCGCCGACTCCACGGTCGTGCTCTACACGAAGCAGGGCTCCGCCTGGCACCGCGCCCGCAGTTGGGCCGCGCACAACGGCAAGAAGGGGTGGACGACCGACCACCACGAGGACGACAACCGCAGCCCCGTGGGAGTGTTCACGCTCACCGACGCGGGTGGAGTGCTCCCGGACCCGGACCCCGCAGCGGGTCTGCCGTACACCGAGTCCGGTGCGTTCGCTGCACCGCGCTCGTGGGCCGAGTCGCACTGGCACGACTTCGACTACGTGATCGCCATCGACTACAACCGGGTCAAGGGCACCCCGCCGAACGACCCGACCCGGCCCGAGGGTTCGTCCAAGGGTGGCTCGATCTGGCTGCACATGGACCACGGCAGCGGCACGTCGGCCTGCGTCAGTGTCTCCAAGTCGGGCATGGAGTACCTGCTGCGCACGCTGGACCCGGACCGGCACCCGGTCGTGGTCATGGGGGACAGGGCGAACCTCGAGGCCTGAGCGGACGGCGGGCCCCGGGCCGTGCCGCCGGTCACGCCGTCCGGCGGTCCCGCCCCGTGCCGGGCCCGTCGATCAGGGCGTCCAGCAGTCCGCCGAGCGCCGTGCGCTGCTCCTCCGACAGCGGCGCAAGGATCTCCTCCGCGGCGGACCGTCGGGCGCCGTGCAGTTCACGCAGTGCCGCACGCCCGTCGTCGGTCAGCTCTATCCGGATGACCCGGCGATTGTCCGGATCGGGGACGCGGCGTACCTTCCCGGCCGTCTCCAGCCCGTCGACCAGGGTCGTCACCGCCCGGGGGACGACCTCCAGGCGCTCCGCCAGGTCGGCCATGCGGGGCGGCGAGCCGTAGTGCGCCAGGGTGCGCAGCAACCGGGACTGGGCCGGGGTGATGCCGAGGCCACGGTGCTCGAGGTGGCGCTTCTGGATGCGGTGCACCCTGCGGGTGAGCCGCAGCAACTGCTCGGCGAGCAGGCCGTCGGGATCGGGCGCGGTCATGCGGGAACAATATCAGGATGGCATTCATTGTGAGTATAGGTAACAATGACCTGTGATCCATGTGGTCTGTGGAGGTCCGCCGGCCCGCGGGCGTCCGACCGGTCGCCCCGCAGTCCGGCTGCCGCACTCGTGGCCGCCGGACCGGCCGGCCGCGGATCGCGGAGGCCCACCGTCGGCCGGTTCGCTGCCCGTCACCCGTCACCCGTCACCCGTCACCCGTCACGCTCGCCCGTCGCCCGTCGCCCGTCGCCCGTCGCGCGCGGTCCGCGGGCCTCCGCCGATCCGTCCGTGCAGTCCCCCGAAGGAGCCCATGCACCCCGACCGTGCTTCCGTCTGGACCGCGCCCGCCGCCGACGCCGGGGAACAGCCCCGGCAGGTGCGCCGCATCCTGAAGCTGTTCCGTCCCTACCGCGGCCGCCTCGCGGTCGTCGGCCTGCTCGTCGGCGCCGCCTCGCTGGTGTCGG
The DNA here is from genome assembly GCF_018982965.1 of Streptomyces mayonensis. GTDB lineage: Bacteria > Actinomycetota > Actinomycetes > Streptomycetales > Streptomycetaceae > Streptomyces > Streptomyces mayonensis. Next base: position 36,706 of record NZ_JACBYP010000010.1, read on the forward strand.
TCGCCACGCCCTTCCTGCTGAAGGAGATCCTCGACGTCGCCCTCCCCGAGGGGCGCACCGGCCTCCTCAGTCTGCTGGCCCTCGGCATGATCCTCGGCGCCGTCCTCACCAGCGTCTTCGGTGTGCTGCAGACACTGATCTCCACGACCGTCGGCCAGCGCGTCATGCACGACCTGCGCACCGCCGTCTACGGCCGGCTCCAGCAGATGTCCCTCGCGTTCTTCACGCGCACCCGCACCGGCGAGGTCCAGTCCCGCATCGCCAACGACATCGGCGGCATGCAGGCCACCGTCACCTCGACCGCCACCTCCCTCGTCTCCAACCTCACCAGCGTGGTCGCCACCGTCGTCGCGATGGTCGTCCTCGACTGGCGGCTGACCGTGGTCTCGCTGCTCCTGCTGCCGGTCTTCGTGTGGATCAGCCGCCGCGTGGGCAGGGAGCGACGGAAGATCACCACCCGGCGCCAGAAGCAGATGGCCGTCATGGCCGCCACGGTCACCGAGTCGCTCTCCGTCAGCGGCATCCTGCTCGGCCGCACCATGGGCCGCTCCGACTCGCTCACCCGCGCCTTCGCGGACGAGTCCGAGGGGCTGGTCGACCTCGAAGTGAAGTCGAACATGGCGGGCCGCTGGCGGATGGCCGTCATCACGATCGTCATGGCCGCGATGCCGGCGGTCATCTACTGGGCCGCGGGCATCGCCCTGCAACTCGGCGGTGCCGGCGTCTCCCTCGGCACCATCGTCGCCTTCGTCTCGCTCCAGCAGGGCCTGTTCCGCCCCACCGTGAGCCTGTTGTCCACCGGCGTCCAGATCCAGAGCTCGCTCGCCCTCTTCCAGCGCATCTTCGAGTACCTCGACCTGCCGGTCGACATCACCGAGCGGAAGGACCCCGTCCGTCTCGACCAGGTCAAGGGCGAGGTCCGCTTCGAGGGCGTCGAGTTCGGGTACGACGGCAAGGGCGGCCCGGTCCTCGACGGCATCGACATCACCGTCCCCGCGGGCAGCAGCCTCGCCGTCGTGGGGCCCACCGGAGCCGGCAAGTCCACGCTCGGCCACCTGGTGCCGCGGCTGTACGACGTGACGGGCGGCCGGGTCACCCTCGACGGGGTGGACGTGCGCGACCTCGACTTCGGCACCCTGGCCCGCGCGGTCGGCGTGGTCTCGCAGGAGACGTACCTCTTCCACGCCTCGGTCGCCGAGAACCTGCGCTTCGCCAAGCCCGACGCCACCGAGGCGGAGCTGGAGGCGGCGGCGAGGGCGGCCCAGATCCACGACCACATCGCGGCCCTGCCCGACGGCTACGACACGGTGGTCGGCGAGCGCGGCCACCGCTTCTCCGGAGGCGAGAAGCAGCGCCTGGCCCTGGCCCGTACCATCCTGCGCGACCCGCCCGTCCTGGTCCTGGACGAGGCGACCAGCGCCCTGGACACCCGTACCGAGGCCGCGGTGCAGGACGCCATCGACGCACTGTCCGCCAACCGCACCACGATCACCATCGCCCACCGCCTGTCCACCGTCCGGGACGCCGACCGGATCGTGGTCCTCGACTCCGGGCGCCTGGCCGAACAGGGCACCCACGAGGAACTGCTGGCGCTGGACGGAAGGTACGCGGCGCTGGTGCGCAGGGACGCCCGACTGGAGCCGACAATGTGACGATATGCCGGATTTGAGTGCGAATGGGGGTTAACGTGCCCGCATGCAGATCAACACACCGTCACGGCGCGCGAGAGGCGCGAGAAGCGCCGGAGGCGTCCGGAAGACCAGAGGCCCCAGAAGGGCGATCCGACTCACCCGCCGGGGCCGCATCGCCCTGATCGCGGCCGGCGCCGTCGTGGCCGGTACCGCCGTGGCGGTGCCGTTGCTGATGCCGGACGACGAGGGCGAGTCCCGCCCCACGTCCCTCGTGATCCCGGAGGGCCGGCGCGCGGCCCAGGTCTACGAGGCCGTCGACAAGGCCCTTGCCCTGCCCGCCGGCACCACCAGGAAATCCCTGCCCAAGGCCCACCTCAAGCTGCCCGACGACGCCGAGGGCAACCCCGAGGGCTATCTCTACCCCGCGACCTACCCGCTCGGTGACGAGGCCACCCCGGAGAAGCTGCTGACGGCCATGGTCGACACGGCGAACAGGAAATTCACCGGCGCACCCGTCGCCGCGGGCGCCCAGCGCAACGCGCTGAACGTCTACCAGGCGGTCACCATCGCCAGCATCGTTCAGGCCGAGGCCGCCGCCGAGGAGGACATGGGCAAGGTCGCCCGGGTCGTCTTCAACCGGCTGGAGCGCGGCATGCCGCTCCAGATGGACTCCACCATCAACTACGCCCTGGGACGCTCCACCCTGAAGACCACCACCAAGGACACGAAGATCGACAGTCCGTACAACTCGTACCGGCGCATGGGGCTGCCGCCCACGCCCATCGCCAACCCGGGTGAGCAGGCGATGAAGGCCGCGATCAACCCGACGCCCGGCGACTGGCTGTACTTCGTCACGGTCAAGCCCGGTGACACCCGCTTCACCGCCGACTACGCCGAACACCAGCGCAACGTCGCGGAGTTCAACAAGGCCAGGTCGAGCGCCTCGAACCAGGCCCCGTCCCAGTGACCGGGCGGGGCGTCACGCGGCGAGAGGCGCGGGTTCGGCCAGCAGCCGCCTGATGTCCCGCACGGCCGCGCGTCCCGCCCGGTTGGCGCCGATGGTGCTGGCCGAGGGGCCGTAGCCGACCAGGTGGATCCGCGGGTCGGCGACCGCGCGCGTCCCTTCCACCCGGATGCCGCCGCCCGGTTCCCGCAGCCGCAGCGGCCTGAGATGGTCGACGGCTGCCCGGAACCCGGTCGCCCACAGGATGACGTCCGCGGTCACGCGCCGCCCGTCGCTCCACTCCACCCCTTCGGGCACGATCCGGTCGAACATGGGCCGCCGGTCCAGGACACCCGACTCCAGCCCGGCCCGGACCGCGTCGTTCAGCGGCAGCCCGGTCACCGAGACCACGCTCCTGGGCGGCAGTCCCTGCCGGACCCGTTCCTCCACGAGGGCCACCGCCGCCCGGCCCGCGTCCTCGTCGAAGGGTCCCTCCCGGAAGACCGGCGGCCGCCGGGTCACCCAGGTGGTGGACGCGGCGTACGGGGCGATCTCCAGCAGGTGCTGGGTCGCCGAGGCGCCCCCGCCGACCACGACCACGCGCTGCCCGGTGAACTCCTCGGGCCCCGCGTACTGCGCGGTGTGCAACTGCCGTCCCCGGAAGCTCTCCTGACCCCGGTAGCGCGGCCAGAACGGACGGTCCCAGGTGCCGGTCGCGTTGACCAGTGCCCGCGTGGACCAGACCCCGGCCGACGTCTCGACGACGAGCCGCCCCTCCGTACCCCCGCGTACCGCGCGGACGTCGACCGGCCGCCGAACCCGCAGGTCGAAGGCCCGCTCGTACTCCGCGAAGTACCCGCTCACCACCTCGGCGGACGGCCGCGCCGGGTCCGCGCCGGTCAGCTCCATGCCCGGCAGCGCGTGCATCCCGTGCACCTTGCCGTACGTCAGTGAGGGCCACCGGAACTGCCAGGCGCCGCCGGGGCCGGGGGAGTGGTCGAGCACCACGAAGTCGCGCTCCGGCTCGAACCCCGTGCGCCGCAGGTGATAGGCGGTGGCCAGCCCGGCCTGACCGGCACCGATGACGACGACCTCGACCTCGCGTGTGTAGTTCACACTTCTACTAACGGCGCCGGACGCCCCGGTCTTCCCCCGGCGCCGGGAGGCGCCCCGGACTCCCTTCAGTGCCAGGATGGGAGCATGTCAGATGCCTTCACCACCCGAGTCCTCAGCCTCGCCACCGGCTCGGCGGAACGGGTCGCCGACATCACCGGCGACTGCGAGTCCTTCCTGCGCGAGGCGGCGGCCGGCCGCGACGGCCTGCTCAACGTCTTCGTGCCGCACGCCACCGCCGGGATCGCGATCATCGAGACCGGTGCCGGCAGCGACGACGACCTGCTGTCCGCCCTGCACACCCTGCTCCCCGCGGACGACCGCTGGCAGCACCGCCACGGCAGCCCCGGACACGGCCGCGACCACGTCCTGCCGGCCTTCGTGCCCCCGCACGCCACGCTGCCGGTGATCGGCGGCCGCCTGGAGCTGGGCACCTGGCAGTCGGTGTGCCTGGTGGATACAAATCGCGATAATGCCAACCGTCAGGTCCGGCTGTCGTTCCTCGGGTGAAGCTGCCTCTGCCGTCACTGTAGGGCTGATGTCCGGCCGCACCAGTGAGAGGTGCAGCTCCGAGCAGGCCGGGGCGAGCGGTGTTGCGCGGTGACGCACCTGGGGAGGCTGTCACCTGCCACGGAGACCCGTTTCCCCGTGCAGTGATGACGGGTCGTGATCCCACTGCATGTCTGCGACCTCTACCCCGCCGGGGCCACTGCATCCCAGGTCCGGCTCGGCTTCTCACGGTGAAAGGGGAACCGACACCACGACTGGGTGAGCACCACCGGGCTGAAGGCGAGGTTCTGGGGATGCCGAGGTGCTCAGCCAACCGCAGGGACAGGGGCTGCGCTTCTCCGGTCGAGGAGGGGAAGAACCGCTGCGGATGAACCCCGATGGTGCACGCGTGCTTCCTCAGCCGGTGCCGGCACGCGTCTGCGCCGACGGGTGAGCGCCCCCTTGGTTCCGGCTGCCCGATGGGTTCGTCGCGTCATGTATGTGCTGGAGTCTCGGCCGTCCGGAGGCTGGTGTTGGTGTTCCTGGATGAACCGCAGGGCCTCGTCGCGGTCCCTGCGGCCCAGCGCGTCGACGAGATCGCGGTGGACGTGAACGGGTGGCGTCGCGGCGGCCTCCACGATGCCCACGCCACGCCAATTCGTCGAAGCGCCCAGGAAGTGAAGGTCGGTTCGAGGTCTTGTCGGGTACGCGCATGCCGAGACCGGCCCGGCGGATGAGTGGGAGGTGCCGGACGACGCCAACGGCGTACCCGACGAGCCCACCGACGTACAGAAGCGCGACGGCTACACCAAGGCCGGCCTGGGACTGCACTCTGGGCCACCAGGGCGTGGCGCGCTGGGCGCGACCCTCTTCACTACGGCTTGGAGCACGACTTCGGCGGCGTGTGGTTCAACCTGGTCCCCGACGCGGCTGGCGTACTACTCGGTGAAGAAGGCGTTCACGGGCTCCAACGCCGGCGACAACCTGCCGCCGGTCGTCAGCGGCATGACGGTGACACCGGCCGGTACCGCTCCGGCGGGCGGGGAGTTCACCGTACGGGCAGACATTCGCGACCCCGAGAACGACCCGGTCACGAACAAGATCTTCCTCAGCGGCAACTACGCCAACGGCGACAAGCGGCTCGTACCGGCGCAGTTCCGGTCCACGGGCAACGGCACGTTCGCGGTCACCGCACCCGAGAAGCTCGGCGGATGTCGACACCATCGCCCTGGCCGAAACGGCCCGCCACGTGAGGCTCCAGCTCACCGCACGCGGCACGGGCTGGGGCTACTCACTGCACGAGTTCGGGGTCTACAGCTGATCAGTTCGAACCCTTCGCGACATCGTTCAGGAGGCCGAGGCGGCTGACCGAGCGATGCGGTGCCGGTTCGAGTTCGGGCCACCGTCTCGCCGATATGGTGCGTGTCCGCTGCGCCCGGGCGACTGCCGGGCCGGACCCGCCCGCTCGGTGGCCGGGAGGCGGTGTCCTGCCGTCAGCCTTCCGCGGCGGTACGGGCCGCCCGGACCGCCTCCTCCGGTTCGAGGCCGGTGCCCAGCTCGTACGCCTTCGAGAACGCGGCCGGGCCCAGCGCGGCTCGGGTCGCCGTCGTGATGCGGTCGACGTCGGCCCGTTCAGCGGGAGGCAGCGGGGCCCCGGCGCGTCGGCGGGCTGCCGCTGCCGCGCCGAGGAGGACGGCCGCTCGGGTGGCGGTGGAGGTGTGGTTCGCTAGGGCGGACACGCCGGCCAGGCCTTCCAAGGAGAGGGCTAGGGCTCGGGGTTCGGCCAGGGCTCGGGCGATCTTCAGGCCGGCAAGGTGGTGCGCCTCCGCCGTGTGTGCGTCGCCGCGCAGCTCCGCGATGAAGCCGAGTTCGGCCAGGAGGAGGTGGTCGCCCGCCTGGGAGGAGACGTCCGCGTAGCCGTCGTGGATGTGCAGCAGGTGGGCCTCGGCCACGTCGAGGTCGCCCGAGCGGCGGGCACCGAGGGCCAGGCCCATCTCGGAGTGGATCTCGCCGTACTTGTAGCCCTGTTCGGCGGCGATTCGGCGAGCCTGTTCGTGGAGGTCGCGGGCGCGGTCGAAGTCGCGGGCCAGCAGCGCCAGTCGGCCGAGGCCGGAGAGCCGGGCCGACACCTCCGCCTGCAGCCCCAACTCGCGTGCCATGAGCAGTCCTTCGGTCTGACGGCGCTCGGCGTCCTCGTAAGCCCCCTTGATCTCCGCGAGCGCGGCGAGCGGCGAGACCGTCTGCAACTCTCCCCACCGGTCGCCAAGTTCGCGGAACATGCCCGCACTGCGGCTGCCGTCCTGACCGAGGCCGGCGAGGTCGCCGCTGACGAGCGCCAGGGTGGCGCGCAGGCCAAGTGCGGCGGCGATGCCCCACGGGTCGTCGGCGGTGGTGAACAAGGTGAGTGCGCGGGTGTTCAGCTCGGCGCTGCCGGTCACGTCACCCGCGCTGAACAGGCCATACGCGCACAGCCAGAGCGTGCGAGCCCGGCGTACCGGGTCGGGGACGGCCTCGGACGTGGAGCTGGTCCCTCGGGCGTCCGCCGTGTCGGCCGCAGCGGTTCCCGGGGCGCCGGTGAGGAGCGCGAACGCAGCGTGCAGGAGCACGAGTTCAGCTGGGCCGTCCGTGGCGACCAGCACCGCGGCCAGGCTGCGGCGGGCCTCGGTCAGGCGCCCCCGCAGCAGCCACCACCAGGCCAGCGCGGTGGCCAGCCGGACCGCCTCCTCCGGCTCCGCGCCCGCCCTGCGCACCGCCTCGTCGAGCGCGGTGCGCAGGTTGCCCGCCTCCGCGTCCAGCCGGGCCAGCCAGGGCCGCTGTCCGGCGCCGCGCAACCGCGGCTCGGCCTCTTCGGCCAAGGTCCGGTAGTACACGAGATGGCGGTCCCGTACAGCGGCGAGGTCCTCCATCTCGTGGAGCCGCTCGGTCGCGTACGCGGCGACGGACTCCAGGAGACGGTAGCGAGGGCCGGTCGGTCCGGGCACCACGACGACCAAGGAGCGGTCGACCAGCCGCGTGACCAGGTCCAGCACCTCGTCCCGGGCAACGCCGTCCCCGGCGCAGACTGCTTCGGCGCCCGCCAGGTCACAGCCGTCGCTGTGGGCGGCGAGGCGGCGCAGGACGATGCGTTCGGGCGCGCTGAGCAGCTCCCAGCTCCAGTCGATCACCGCTCGCAACGTCTGCTGGCGGGCCGGCGCGCCGCGCCGCCCGAAGGTCAGGACCCGGAAGCGGTCGTTGAGCCTTGCCGCCAACTCCTCTACTCCAAGGGCCCTTACACGGGTGGCGGCGAGCTCCAGCGCGAGCGGGATGCCGTCCAGGCGGCGGCAGATCTCGACCACAGCCCGGTGCTCGGGCTCCTCCGGCGCGTCCGGGTCGCGAGGGAAGCCGGGCGCGGATGCGGCTGCCCGTTCCATGAACAGCTTCACGGCGTCCGCCGGTTGCAGCGGTTCGACGAGAAACACCGCCTCGCCCGCCAGCCCGAGTGGCTCCTGGCCAGTGGCGAGGACTCGCAAGCCGGGGGCGGTGCGCAGGAGGAGTCCGGTGAGTTCTGCGGCGGAGTCGACGACGTGCTCGCAGTTGTCCAGGACGAGCAGGGCGCGGCGGTTGCGCAGCGCGGCGGCGAGGCGGTGCGGGAGGGAGGGCATGGAGGTGCCTGTGCCGGGGAGCGCGCGCGGAGCGTCGTCGCGGATGCCGAGTGTGGCGGCGACGACCTGGGCGAGGTCGGCGGGAGTGCCGGAACGGATGCCGGAGAACTCCACCAGCCAGATACCGTCCGCCAGTTCGCCCGCCTCCGCGCCGTCCTGCTCGGCAGAGGCCGCCGCCACGGCGAGCCGGGTCTTGCCCACGCCACCAGGGCCTGTGAGGGTCACCAGACGTGTTGCGGAGAGGAGTCGGGCCAGGTCGGTGAGGGCCTCGCCGCGGCCTACGAGGCGGGTCAGAGGGACGGGGAGGTTGGAGTGGGGCGTTCTGGTGGTGAGCGCGTGCGGCGCTGGGCCCGCGGAGCCGTGCGCCGGAAGGCGCAGGCCGTTCTCCTCCTCGTACGTGCTCGCGCTCAGTCCCGGCTCCTGCCTCAGCACCGCTCCGTGCAGCGCGGTCAGTTCGGGGCTCGGGTCGACCCCCAGCTCCTCGGCCAGGCGCGTGCGCAGGGACTCGTACGACGCCAGTGCCTCGCTCTGGCGGCCCGTCGCGTACAGGGCCCTCATGCGGAGCGCGTGCAGGCGCTCCCGTAGCGGGTGGAGTGCGACGACGTCGGCCAGCTCTCCGGCCACGAGCGCGTGATCGCCCGTCTCCAGGCGGGCATGGGCCTGGTCCTCCAGGACGGAGAGGCGCTGCTCCGCGAGGCGCTGGGCCGCCGGCCGTACGAAGGAGGCGTCGGCGAAGTCCGCGTACGCCGGGCCCCGCCACAGCTCCAGGGCCTCCGTCAGCAACTCGGCCCGGACGTGCGGGTCCTTGACGGGTCGCGCCCGGTTCACCAGGGTCCGGAAGCGTACGGCGTCCGTCTCGTCGTCGGTGTCGTCGAAGCGCAGCCGGTAGCCCGGAGGCCGGCGTACCACGCGGTCGCGGCCGATGGCCCTGCGCAGCTGGGAGACCTTGGCCTGGAGAGCGCCCGCCGGGTTGCCCGGGGGCGCGTCGGCCCACAGGTCCTGGATGAGCCGGTCGGCGGAGACCGGTCCTCCGTCGTTCGCGAGCAGATCCGCCAGCAGCGCCCGCACTTTGGCCTCCGGGACCTTGATCTCTCGCCCCTCGCCGTCCCACACCACCAGTGGCCCGAGCACCCCAAACCGCATAGGCGCCACCGTACAGGCCCGGGAGACCCGCGCCCCGGTCACTGCCACTCCGGGCGCCGGCCGGCCACGAAGGCCGCCCGAAGGTTTCCCGAAGGTTCTCCGAAGCGGCCGGGCGCAGAGTCGTACCGACCGGGGGAGCGGAAGGAGCGGCAGACCATGACCAAGTACGCGCGCCGGAAGGCTCTCGTCGTCGGTGAGCCCACCGGTATCGGCCTGGCCATCGCCAAGCGGCTCGTGGAGGGCGGAGCGAGCGTCCTGCTGACCGCCCGCACCGAGGAGGAGCGCGCGAACGCGGTCGGTGAACTCGGCTCCGTCGCCCGTGTCGTCTCACCGTCCTCGGTCGTGGGCCTGCTCGAAGGGCTCGAAGGGCTCGAAGGGCTCGAAGGGGTCGACATCCTCGCACGGGAAGGACTCGACGGGCCCGAAGAGGAGACCGGTTTTGATCTGCTCTTCGCCGACGCCATTCCCATCGCCCGGCCGCTGCTGCCGCACCTCCGGGACGGCGGCGCCGTCGTGCTGACCGCACCGACCCCGTGTCCCGACGCCGTGCGGGCCCTCGCCGCCGAACTCGCCTCCCGTGGCATCCGCGTCAACGCCGTGGCACCGGGCTGTATCGAGGCGCCGGGCTCCGGCGCCGTACCCCTGCCTCCGCTGGGACGTCTCGGCGCCGCCGAGGAGGTGGCCCGTGCCGCGCTCTTCCTGGCCACGGAGGCGACGTTCACCACCGGCGCGCGGCTCCCCGTCGACGGTGGCCTCGGCCGGCCGTGAGCGGTACCGGCCGTCCGTGAGCGGTCCGGGCCGTACCTGAACCGTCCACCGCCCCCCGCACCATCACCCCTTCCCATCAGGCAACCTGGAGCACACCCCATGAGCACCGCACCCGACACGGCCGCCTCCGCCGCGGCACCGGGCCCCAAGGGCGGCGAGGAAGCGCGCAAGCTCCCGCTCTTCGCCCTGCTGGCCCTCGCCACCGCCGTCTTCATCACCAGCCTCACCGAGACCCTCCCCGCCGGTCTGCTGCCGTCGATGAGCCAGGACCTGCGGGTCAGCGAGTCCGCCACCGGGCAGACAGTCACGATCTACGCGATCGGCACCGCGCTCACCGCGATCCCGCTCACCGCCGCCACCGCCGGCTGGCAGCGTAAGAAGCTGCTGCTCACGGCGATGGCCGGGTTCGCCGTCGCCAACACCGTGACCGCCGTGTCGTCGGTCTACGAGCTGACGATGGTGGCGCGGTTCGTCGCCGGTGTGGCCGCCGGTCTCGCCTGGGCCCTGCTCGCCGGTTACGCCCGCCGCCTCGCTCCCGTACACCTCCAGGGCAAGGCGATGGCCATCGCCATGGCCGGAATCCCCGTCGCGCTCTCCCTCGGCGTGCCCGCCGGTACGTTCCTCGGCGAGTGGCTCGGCTGGCGAGCGGCGTTCCTGTCGATGACCGGGCTCACGGTCGCGCTGCTGGTGTGGATCTTCGCCGGTGTGCCGGACTTCCCCGGCCAGGCCCGTGGCGAGCGGCCGAAGCTGTTGCGCACCCTGACCATCCCGGGCGTCTCGCCGGTCCTGTTCGTCACGCTGGTCTTCGTGCTGGCGCACACCATCCTGTACGCGTACATCGCCACGTACCTCAAGGACCTCGGCCTGGGCGGGCACACCGGTCTGATCCTGCTGGTGTTCGGCGCCGCCTCGCTGGCGAGCATCTGGATCGTCGGCGCGCAGATCAACCGCCGGCTGCGCGGTCTCACCGTCGGCGGCGCGCTGTTGGTCGCCGTCGCCTCGCTGGTCCTGGCAGTCCTCTCCGACAGCACCGTGCTCGTCTATGCGGCGGCCGTGCTGTGGGGCCTGGGCTGGGGCGGTGTGCCGACGCTTCTGCAGACGGCCGTCGGTGACGCGGGCGGCGAGTCGGCGGACGCGGCGCAGGCCATGCTCGTCACGCTCTGGAACGTCGCGATGGCCGGCGGCGGCATCGTCGGCGGCATCCTTTTGGACACTCTCGGCAGCGAGTCCTTCCCGTGGACGGTCGTGCTGCTCCTGCTGCCGGTGATCGTGGTCGTGCTCTACGCCCGCAAGGCCGGGTTCCCCGTCCACCGGCCCTCCGCGGAGGGGAGGACGGCGGCGGAGACCGAGACCAGGGCCGAGGTACCCGCGACCTGAGACGCCCCGACCGTCGGAGGACGCCCCTCCCTCGTCCTCCGGCGGTCGGCTCTTCCGTCCGGAGCCCGGCCTCCGGGCGTGGCAGCGGCCTTCCTCACCGGGACACCGTCTCCGAACTCCTTGCACAGCACCGTGCCAGGGCCATGTTCATGATTTGTTGACACTTCGCCGGACGACTCCGCAGCACGGCTCCACCACTGGTGGAGTCCGGTCCTCGGCCTCCGCACGCCCCTCGCGGACGTGCCACCGAGAGGCTTCTTCGCAGGTCAGGTCGCGAAGTTGCAAAATAGAGGGCTGACCCGGGCAAACTCCGGCCAGGGCGGTACTTTCACCTCGTACTGATGTGCCATGTATCCACACGGGTGCGAGTGTTTACGAGTATCGGGGGGCGTAGCGTTACATGTCGTCAAGTGAGATATGCGCGGCGGAACCGGGCGACGGCGCGTACATGCAAACGTTCATGGACGAGATCTTCCCGGCGTTCCAGCGGCCGGAGCAGCGCCGCTGGGCTCAGACGTACCTCTGGGCGCTGCTCCATGCGCCCGGCAAGAAGACACCTCGCCGCATGGCACTGGGGAGGCCCTTACCCTCGGCCGCGGCACACGGTCTCCACCAGTTCATCAACGCCAGCCCGTGGGAGTGGAATCCGGTACGGAGCAGGCTCGCCCGACGGGTCGCCACGCGCACGACACCGGACGCCTGGACCGTCGCGGAACTCATCATCCCAAAGCGCGGCGAACACTCGGTCGGCGTGCACCGGCGCGTCGATCCCGTGACCGGACGGTCCGTCAACTGCCAGCGTGCCCTGGTCCTCTTCCTCGCATCGGGAACTCAGTGCTATCCGGTGGACTGGAGCCTCGTGCTCGACGGCGCGTGGAATCCGGACCGGGAACGCGGGCGCCGCGCGCGCATTCCCGGGTCCGAGGCCGGCCGCACGCCGGCCGACCATGTCATCGGGTACGCCGCAGGGGTCGCCGCGCAGCCACCGCTCGCGGGGCTGCCGTGGGTGCTGGACCTGACCCGGTGCGTCGACGCGGCCGGCGTGCTCGCGGGGCTCAGGCGGCTGCACGCCGACATGGTGTGCGAGGTGGCGCCGGACCATCCGGTTCTCCTCACCGGCCGGCACACGCCCGTCGCCACCACGGTGAGCGCGCTGATGGAGGTACGGCACGCGCGGCAGACCCACGTCCTGCTCCGGCAGACGCCGAACGGCCACGTTCGTCCCGTACCCGTCCATATCTACGCCGGCACGGTGGGAGCACCGCGGTCCGGCGTCGGCGACGATGCCGGCGCGCGCCCGTACCGCATCCTGGAGAGACCCGATCCGGACGGCCGGCAGCCGGCCCGGTACTGGCTCACCACCCTCACCGACCTGCGGGTCGAGGAGATTCTCCGGCTGGCGCGCAGCCACGCCGCGGCGCTCTCGGCCATGACCACGCTCGGCCGGCGGTTCGGCGTCCTCGACTTCGAGGGCCGCTCCTTCCCCGGCTGGCACCACCACATGACCATGGCCTCGGCCGCCTACGTCTTCCAGCGTCTCTCCGGAGCGCCGGCCGCCGTGTTCGCCGGCGCTCCGCACTGACAGACGCGGGCGCTCCCGACCGACGTGACGGCCAAGGAAGAGGCAGAGGTGGAGCACATGAGACGGGTACTCGTGGTGGAGCAGGACACCTCCGCCGCAGCTGCCATGGTGAGCGATCTGCGCCGGCAGGGATTCACCGCCGGCAGCGTCTCCACCGGAAGACGCGCGCTCCGCGTCCACGGTGAGGCGGATCTGGTGATGTTCTCGTTGGAGCTGCCGGATATCGACGGACTGGAATTGTGCCGGTCGCTGCGCAACGGCGGCGATACGGCCCTGATCGCGGTCACCGAGGCCGATGCCGAACTGGATCGGGTTCTCGTTCTGCACGCCGGTGCCGACGACTGTGTGGTGAAAAGCTGGGGTTTCCGGGAAGTGAGCGCACGCATCGAAGCGGTACTGCGCCGAGTCCAGCCTCGGCAGATGCTTCCCGCCGCCATTTCCCTTTGCGATCTCCATATCGATCCGCGGCGCCAGGAAGTCCGCCTCGGCGGGCGGCTCATCGGCGTCACGTCGAAGGAATTCGAGCTGCTCTACACGCTGGCCGCCACACCGGAGACGGTGGTGACGCGGAAAGAGCTGATGGCCCGGGTCTGGGGCAGCAACTGGGGCCACACCAGCCGGACCATCGACACGCATGTGAGCAGCCTCCGGGCGAAGCTCGGCTCCGGCGGCTGGATCATCACGGTCCGTGGCGTCGGCTACCGGATGGGATACGCCTGGCAGATGCCGGAGACGACCGCGGGCTGAGCTGATTCGCCGGTGGCGGCGCGGCCACCCGGAGCACGCCTCACACGCCCGCGTCCTCCAACCGCCGCAGCAGCGGATGGTCCGCCTGTCCCGCCCCGCCCACCATCCGCCGCGCCCACCACGCCGAGGCGAGGTTCGACGTCAGCAGCGTGCGGTCCGGCCCGGTGCGGGCCAGTTCGGTCAGGGCGGCGAGCGTGCCCATGCCCGTACCCGTGAAGAGCAGGGCCGTACCGGCGGGCAGTTCCCGCTCCCGGATCCGCCGCAGGATGACCCCGGTCGTCACCCCGTACGGGTCGAAGTGCGCGGTCCCGCCCGGGCCCGCGGCTTCCTCCGCAGGGACGAGCACCACGCCGTCGACCGTCAGCCCGGCCCGCTCCCAGAAAGCGCGGGAGGTCTCGGTCAGCCACGGCTCGTACGGCGAGACGAGGGTCAGCCGGGTCACGCCGAGTGCCTCGCAGGCCGCCAGGATCGCCTGCGTGGAGGACTGGACCGGCGCGCCGACGCGCTCGGACAGCGCGTCGCAGAAGGCCCGGTCGCCGGCCGGCTCCAGCAGGTAGTGCGACGCGCTGCACGCCACCACGGTCGCGTCCAAGCGTAGCGCACCGAAGCTGCCCAGCAGGGCCGGGAGCACCTCGTTGTACGTCTCCAGCATCGCCCGGAGTCCGACGCCCGGCGTCACCGGGAAACGAGAGGTGTACACATTCATTCCGGCGCCGAGCAGGTGATTGAACTCGGGTTCCGCCGTGGGATTTTCCGGCGGCACGACGACCCCTAGCCGGGGCAGTGAGAAGAGATCCATGGTCAGCACCGTAGGACGTACGGAACACCACCTGGTGCCTGCCTGCCGCTATTTCGCACGCCCGCACGCCTTCTTTGCGTGTCCTTTCCTTCTTGACATTCCTTGACACTCCGCCACGCAGCTGTGACACGCTGGGTATTGCCCCTTCCAGTCGAATCACCGAAAGATGTGAGTCAGCGAAATTCAGCTGTGAAGGAGGAGCGGAACACATGGCAACAGAAGGCCCCGAGAAACTGGAGAGTCCGCCCCGGATATCGGACGCGACCCTGCGGGACTCCGCGCATATGGCGGGTGTCGAATTCAGCCCCGAGGGCGCCGCGGCCATCGCGGACCTGCTGGTGCGTACGGGCGTCGACCTCGTCGAGGTGGGCATGGTCTCCGGACCGGACTCCAAGGATGCCGACCTCGTCCTCGCCACGCACGAGGCGGTCACTGCCGAGCGCAGCATGACCCTCGTCGTCGTCCGCGACCGCCGCCAGGTGGCCCGAGCGCTGGACGAGGCCGAACGGCTCGGCGTACGGCACATCATGTACTCCATCCCCACCTCCGAGCAGCACGCACAGCTGAAGCTCGACTCGGCCAGTCCCAAGTTCCTCCAGGCACTCGCGCGTTCGGCGATCCAGCAGGCGAAGGAGCGCGGCTTCCACGTCACCTTCAGCGGTGAGGACGGCGCCCGTACGCCACGGGAGCGGCTCGTCCCTTATGTGGAGGCGGGGTTCGCGGCGGGCGCCGACCGGTTCCGGCTCGCGGAGACGGTCGCGTACCTCTCGCCGTGGCAGATGGAGGAGGTCATCGCGGACCTCACCGCGATTCCCGGCTCCGAGATCGAGATCCACTCGCACAACATGCTCGGCATGGCCGTCGCCAACTCGCTGGCCGCCGTCCGCGCCGGGGCCAGGTGGATCTCCGCGACCGTCGGCGGAATCGGTGAGCGCGGCGGCAACGCGCCGCTCGCCGAACTGCTCACCTCGCTGCGCGTCATCCACGGCGACACCCGCTTCGACCTGACCCACCTCACCGAGCTGTCCCGGATCGCCCTGCGCGGCGCCGGCCTCGGGGAGGCGTTCCAGTCCGGGCCGACCACGCCGCACGCCTTCGCGTACGAGCTGCCGGGCCAGCTGAGCCACCCGCACGCGTACGAGACGCTGCCCGCCGAACTCGTCGGCAACCGACGTGAACTGCGCGTCCGCTCGCGCCTCACCACCGCGCTGGTCCGCTGGGCCCTGGCCGATTCGGGCTTGGAGGTCGACGTCGACGCCTTCACACCATGGCTGGCCGAACGGCAGGAGCGGGACGGCCGGCCGCTGCTGGACCGGGACACGATCCGCAAGGCCGCCATCGATTTCCGTCCTGTGACCGCATAGCCCACCTCACCTGTCTACGGAGTTCATGATGCCCACCGCGACCCTGACCGGCGTATGCCCCGAGTGCGAGACCGACCTGACCGTCCCCCCGGTCACCCTCGGCGAGACGCTTTCCTGCCCCGAGTGCATTCTGACCCTCCGCGTCGAGGCCGTCGAGAACGGCCGACTGACGCTGGAGATGGTCGAGGTGCAGCTGCGCGACTGGGGCCAGTGAGATGGGCGCCGTCCGCCCCCTCGCCCTCGTCGCGGACCGGATCGCCTGGGAGGAACGGCTGCTCATCGAGGCGGCTCCCGCCTTCGGACTCCGTATCGACTGGGTCAACGACGAGTCCCTCTCGCTCGGCCACCCGGACGCCCCGGCCATCAAGGGGTACGACGCCCTCCTCATCCGCAGCCGCAGCTACACCCGCGGCGGCCTCATCGCCAGCCTCGCCGAGGCGGCCGGCGCCACGACGCTGAACACCGCCCGCGCCATCCACGCCTGCGAGAACAAGGCCGCGCTGCGCGCCCTCCTCCGGACGGCGGGCGTGCCGGTTCCCGACCACCGGCTCGTCCTCTCCCGTAAGGACTTCGACAAGGCGCTCGCTGATCTGCCGCTGCCGCTCGTCCTCAAGCCGGTCTTCGGCGGGATGGGCAAGCGGGTCACGCTGATCCGGGACGCCGACACCGCGCACTCCGTGTACGACTACATCGAGGACCTGGCCCACGCCTTCGAGCAGGCCGGCGTGGTGGAGCCCTACCTCGGCGGCAGCTCGGTGCGGTGCCTGGTCGTCGGGCGGGAGCTGGTCGGAGCGGCGGAGTTCGAGAGCGGCGGCAGCGACTGGCGCAACAACGCGGCGCTCGGCAACAAGAACCGCGCCATCGCCCACGATCCCGATGTCGTCAAGATCGTCGAGAGTGTGGTGGACGTGCTCGGCCCCGGCATCTACGGCGTCGACCTCTTCGCCACCCCGGACGGCCACGTCGTCAACGAGGTCAACCACGCCCCCGGCTTCCGGGCGGTGGCCTCCGCCACCGGAGTGGACATCCCCTCGGCCATCGGCCGTTATGTGCAGGAGCTACTCGCATGATCCGTGCAGGAGTCGTCGGCGCCTCCGGGCTCGCCGGCGGCGAACTCATCCGTCTCATCACCCAGCATCCCGATCTCGAACTCACCTTCCTGGGCGGCTCCTCCAACATCGGCCGCCGTCCCTCCGAGCTCCATCCCGGCCTCCGCTACGACCAGGGCCTGACCATCCAGCCGGTCACCGAAGAGGTCGCGGACCAGGTCGACGTGCTCTTCCTCGCCACACCGGCGCCGGTCTCGGCCGAGCTGGCCTCGCTGCTCGCGGACCGCGTCCCGGCGATCGTCGACCTCAGCGGCGCGTTCCGCATCCGCACACTGGAGCTGCACGACCGCTGGTATCCGAAGGTCAGGCGCCGCACCGACCTGGCGGACCGATTCGTGTACGGCGTACCCGAGTTGATCGGCGGCCAACTGGCCGACGCCGCACTCATCTCGCTGCCCGGCTGCTACGCCACCGCGATCACGCTGGGCCTCGCGCCGCTCACGCTGGGCCTCGGGCTCGACCTGAAGACGGTGGTCGTGGACGCTAAGAGCGGCTCCAGCGGTGGTGGCGTCCAGCTGCGCACCTCTGACCTGCACCCGTTCCGCGCCGGAGCCATCGCCCCGTACTCACCGACCGGCCACCGGCACGCCGCCGAGGTCGGTGACTTCCTGGAGCGGAGCAAGCCCGGCACCATCGGCAACCTGACCATGTCGGCGTACGGCGTTCCGAACGTACGGGGTCTGCTGACCAGTTCGTACGTGTTCACCGACGAGAAGCTCGACCAGCGCGAGCTGAACCGGGCCTACCTGCGCTTCTACAAGGGACGCCCGTTCGTCCGGGTGCGGCGGCACAGCGAGACGTTGATCCCGGTGCCGGACCCGCAGGTGGTGCTCGGCTCCAACTACGCCGACGTGACGGTCCTGCTGGACGAGGACGGCGGACGGATCGTCGTGCTCGCCGCGCTCGACAACCTGGTCAAGGGAGCGGCGGGACAGGCCGTGCAGGCGACGAACCTGCGGTTCGGGCTGCCGGAGGAGACGGGGCTGACGCAGCAGCCGGTGATGCCGGCATGAGCGCAACGCCTGCCGTTCCTACGGTGGTCAAACTCGGCGGCAGCTGCCTGGATGGTCTCGGCGGCACCTGGTGGGACGACCTGGCCCGGCACGGCCGGGAGCGGCCGCTGGTCCTCGTGCACGGCTGGTCCAAGCCGCTGAAGAAGCTCGACCCGCGCCACAGCGCACCGTCCGCGATCCTGCGTGACCGGTACGGAAACCAGAGCCGGTGGACCACACCCGAGGTCATCGACGACATCAAGACGGTCAGTGCCGTCCTGGCCGAGGACGTCCTCGCGCGGCTGGAGGGCCGCGGCATCACCGCCGAGCGGCTGCTCGGCAGCGACGGACTGGTCAGCGCGGGTGACGGCGAGCGCTGGTGGTGGCGGGAGAAGCAGCTCGTCGAGCTGGAGAACCTCGTCGGCCCGATCACCGGCGTCGATCCGGCCCCGCTCAAGAACCTCCAGCGGGGCCACGCCTACCTGGTCACTCCGCTCGCCCGGAACGCGGCCGGCCAGGAGGTCAACACCGACGCCGACCGGGCCGCCGCCGCGATCGCCGGCGCCACCGGCGCGTCCGACCTGGTCCTGGTCACCGACGTCGGCCACCTGCTCATCGACGGCCGGCCGGTCCGCCGGATCAGCGCCGAGGACGCCGCCGCCTTCCGCGACAAGGGCGCGAAGGGCGGGATGCGCAAGAAGCTGCGCGCGGCCGGCGAGGCGCTGGAGCGCGGTGTGGACCGGGTCGTCATCGGCAGCGCCGCCGTCACGGAGCTGCTGGACGGCACCACCGGCACGGTCATCACCCGATCCCGGGGCCGGTTCCGGGACCGAGCGGAAGGCGGAGAGGCATGACGCGGTCCCGTGTGCTGGTCGTCAACAACGGCACGCTCTCGCTGAAACAACTCCGTTCACGCTTCGAGGAGTTGGGGTCCGATACCGAGGCGGTCGACGCCTCTTCCGTGCCAGCCCGCGTGGACGGCCGCTACCAGGCCATCGTGCTGAGCGGCACCAAGGTACGCGCGTACGACAGCACGTTCTACAAACCCCTGATCGACCTGGTGACGACAGCGCACGTGCCGGTTTTCGGCATCTGCGGCGGCATGCAGATCCTCGCCGTCGCGGCCGGCGGAGAACTCGCCGAGGGCCCGCAGCGGGTCGGCGGTTACGAGGCACAGGTCGACACCGAGGAACCGCTCTTCACCTATGTGAAGCCCACGGTCACCGTCTTCCACCGGCACACGCTCTACCTCCAGGCTGCCCCTGCGGGCTACCGCTCGATCGGCCGCTCCCAGCACGCGCCCGTGGAGTTCCTGCGCTCGGACGACGGCCGGATCCACGGCGCACAGGCCCACCTGGAGTTTCGCAAGGACGGCCTGGAGATCCTGCGCGGCTTCGCGCAGCTCTATCAGTGACCGCGGCCGTCACCGGGCCCGCAACCGACCCCTCCGTACAGAACGAGGACCTCACCATGAGCGCAGCAATACCGGAAGAACCGCAGGACCCCGCCCTCACCGTCCACCTCAACGGCAGCGGCGGCGCCATTGAGGGCTGGGTGGTCATCGACACGCTCGTCGACGGCCTGGCGATGGGCGGCACCCGGATGACCACCGGTGTGAACGAGGAGGAGGTCGCGGGCCTGGCCAGGGACATGACCGAGAAGTTCACGCTGGCCGGCCTCCGCATCGGCGGTGCCAAGGCCGGGATCGCGGCCGACGCTACGAACTCCGTGGGCGCGGCACGCGAGGAGACCTTCCGCACCTTCGGCCGCACGGTGAAGCCGCTCCTGCACGGCGGCATCCACCTGGGCATCGACATGGGCGTCACGCCTGCCGACCGGGCCGTCTTCTTCGAGGCGGCGAAGTACGACCCGCGCTACCGGCTCGGCGCTCCCGACATGCCGATCGACTGGCGTACGTACTACGAGCCCCTGATCGACGCCACCGGCCACGGTGTCGGCGTCGCGGCGGTCACCGCTCTGGAGTCGAGCGGCCGCACCGGGCCGGCCCGGGTCGTGGTGCAGGGGTTCGGCGCGGTGGGCCGCGCCGTGGCGCGGTTCCTGGAGGACCGCGGGCACATCGTCGTCGGTATCGCGGACATTCAGGGCACGATCAGCGCGGACCGGCTTCCGGTGGCCGAACTCGTGGCGGTCACCGACCAGTTCGGCGCGATCGACCGGACCCGGCTGCCGCAGGAGGTGAAGCTCTCCGCCGAACCGGACGCCTGGCTGGACGTGGACGCGGACATCCTGATCCTGGCCGCGCAGAAGTACGCGATCAACGCCGAGAACGCCCACCGCCTGCGGACCGGCCTGGTGGTGGAGGGCGCCAACCTCGCCTCCAGCGCTGCCGCCAAGGAGAAGGTGGCCGCCTCCGGGGCCGGTCTGGTGCCGGGTGTGATCGCCAACATCGGCGGCGCCGCGTCCGCCGCGCTGGCCGTGACCCGGGTCGTCCCGTTCGGCCTGGAGGCACAGGCGCGTAAGGCCTGGGTCTTCGACTGGGTCGGCGACCGGGTCCGGCAGAACACCCGTGACCTGCTGGAGATCGCGGCCTCGCGCGCGGGCGACCCGCTGCCGGAACTGCTCGCGGTCCGCCGCAAGGAGCGCGGATGAGCACGGCGGCGAAGGAGCGGCCCGCCCCGGTGCGGGCGGCTGTCACGAAGGAGCGCGCCGCCGAGTACCGCCGCCGTGGCTGGTGGCGGCCGGAGACCTTCCTCGACGATCTGCACCGCCAGGCGCGCGAGCGACCGCACCGGCTCGCCATCGCGGGCCGACGCGTGACGGAGTCCCGTACGGATACGCTCACCTACGCCGAACTGGACTGTCTGACCGACCGGTTCGCGCTGTCCCTCCTCGAACTGGGTGTTGAGCGAGGCGACTTCGTCGCCGTACAGCTGCCCAACCGGTGGGAGATGGTGCCGCTGATCTTCGCCTCCATCCGGGTCGGTGCGGTCATCATCCCGATCTCGCCCATCTGCACCGAGATCGAGCTGCGCCACCGCCTCTCCCTCACTCAGGCCCAAGTGTGCATCACGCTCCCGGAGTGGTCGGGCACCCCGCTGGCGGAGATCGCCACCGGTCTGCTGGATGACCTTCCGTCGCTGAAACATGTGCTGGTGGTGGACGGGCCACTGCTGCCCGAGGGTGCGCGTCCGTTCCACGAGCATTTCGTGGCGGAGGCGCGGGAGGAGCGGGAAGGCGCCGCAGCCCGGCTGGACGGACTGGCGCTCGGCGCGGACGACCCGTTCGTGGTGCTGTTCACCTCCGGCACGACCGGCCTGTCCAAAGGCGTGCTGCACAGCCAGAACACGGTCCACTCGGCGGTACGCGGATATGTCGACGCCTTCGGAGCGAGTGAGGGCGGTGATCGGGAGTGGGTGGCCGCGGTCTCCACGCCGCTGGTGCACTACTCGGGCTTCGCGCAGGGCGTGCTGGCCGGCGTCCTGCTGGGCGGGACCGTCGCCTTTCAGGACGTACGCCGCAACGAGGCGCTGCTCGACCTGGTCGAGCGGTACGGCGCGACCCTGCTCTACGGGCCTCCCGCCACGCTCGCCGATGTGGCCGCGTCGCAACGCGCCGAACGGCGGGACACCGGCACCCTGCGCCATGTCGTGATCGGCTCGGCGCCGGTGCTGAAGGAGCTGGCCGACGAGGTCCACGAGACCCTCGGCGCCCGCGCTCACTCGCTCTGGGGCATGTCGGAGAACGGGCCCGTGACCACCACCCGGCCCGAGGACCCGGACGGCTGGTCGGCGCGGAGCAACGGCCGCGTGATCGACGCCATGGAGACCCGGATCGAGGTGTCGGAGGCGTACGGGACGCCGTTGGCCGAGGGTTCTGTCGGCCGGCTCAAGGTGCGCGGCGCCTCGCTCGCGCTCGGGTACCACCAGCGGCCCGAGGCGTTCGCGGCCGAGCTGGACGAGGACGGCTGGTTCGATACCGGCGACCTGGCCCGGGACGACGGCCGGGGCGGCATCCGGATCATCGGCCGGGCGCGGGACGCGATCCTGCGGGACGGACGCGTGGCGCCGATGACAGAGCTGGAGGCGGTGATCGGCAGCCATCCGAGAGCGGAGGAGGCCGCACTGGTGGGCCTGGAGCCCGCGGACGGAGTGCCGGGCGGTCTGATCGTCGCCGTGGTGGTCCCGCGCGGCGGCCGGGGACCGACGCTGGAGGAGGTCCGGGCCCGGGTCACGGCGGCGGGCCATGAGGCCCGCTTCCTGCCGGACCGCCTGGAGCTCGTGCCCGCTCTTCCGAAGACCCTCACCGGCAAGGTCCGGAAGGCGGAGCTACGGGAGCGGTACGCACCGGAGCCCTCCGCCTGACCCCGTACCCGCACGCCCATCGCGCACTGGAGCTGCTGTCATGGCCCAACCCACACCGGTCTCGCCCGTCTCCATGTCGGCGACCCTCGCCGCCGACGAGGCCCTGGCCCGCCGGCGCGCGGCCGGGGAGCGGGTCCTGTCGATGGCGAGCGGCGAGATCGGCCTGCCGGTGCTGCCCGCTCTCCGGGAACGGCTCGCGGCGGCGGCCGGCGAGAACGCGTACGGCTCCGTCGCCGGCGGCCCGGCCCTGCGGACCGCCGTCGCCGGGTACTGGGAGCGGCGCGGCCTGTCGGTCGACCCGGGCCTGGTCGTGGCAGGTCCGGGCAGCAAGGCGCTGCTCTTCGCGCTGCTCCTGGCGATCGGCGGAGACGTGATCGTGCCGGTCCCCAGCTGGGTGAGTTACGCGGCTCAGGCCCGGCTGGTCGGCGCTACGCCCCTTCCCGTACCGATTCTGCCAGGCCAGGGAGGAGTGCCGGATCCGGAGCGGCTGCGCGAGGCGGTCGCAGACGCGCGGGCGGCCGGCCGACACCCGCGTGCGGTGGTCGTGACCGTGCCGGACAACCCGACCGGGACGGTCGCATCGGTCTCCACCGTAGGGGAGTTGGCGGAAGCGGCCCGCGAACTCGACCTGGTCGTCGTCTCCGACGAGATCTACTGCGACCTGGTCCACGACAGCTCCGGACCGGCCGTCTCCCCGGCTCTGCACGCCCCTGAGCGGACCGTCGTGACGACCGGGCTCACCAAGAATCTGGCGCTCGGCGGCTGGCGTACCGGCGTGGCGCGGCTGCCCGACGGCGAGCTGGGCCGCGCGCTGCACACCCGGCTGGTGGCGATCGCCAGCCAGATCTGGTCGAGCCCGCCGTCCCCCGTGCAGACGGCAGCCGCGTACGCGTTCGGCGAGCCGCCGGAGGTCGTCGAGCGGATCGCGGCGAGCCGGCGGTTGCACGCCAAGGTGGTGCGCGCGGTCGCTGCCCGTTTCACCGCCGTCGGCGCGGAGCTGTCGCCCGTCGTTGCGACCTGCTACCTCTACCCGGACTTCGAACCGCTCCGGGACCACCTGGCGGCGGCGCACGGCGTGCACGACGGCGACGCTCTGGCCGCGCTGTTCTCCGAGCGGTACGGGGTCGGCGTCCTGCCCGCCACCGCGTTCGGCGAGCCCGCCCGCCCGCTGCGCATCCGCGCGGCGACCAGCCACTTCTACGGCGAGAGCGACGAACAACGCACAGCGGCGCTGGAGTCGGCCGACCCACTCGCCCTGCCGTGGATACGGGAGGCCGTGGACCGGGTCGGCGAGGTCCTGGCCGACCTCGTGGCCGCAACGGTCGCCGCTCCCACCCCGCGCGCCTGATGTCACCCGACTCACCGATGTACCCACACACCTGCTGAAGGAGCCACCGATGCCCCACTCCCATCTTCCCGTCCTCTTCGAGGTCCTCCACCACGGCGAACGCCATGTCGGCTTCGGCCGTCCCGAGGACGGTGCCGAGCTGACCCTGTACCGGGTGGAGGACGGCCGGGTCGCCGCCGCCTTCATCGCCACCGACGGCTCGGAGGAGGCGTTGCGTGCCGCGCTCACCGAGGGCGCGGAGACGGTCACCGTGATGGCCGGTGGCCCTGGCCTGCGCCTGCTGCCGCCGCTGCTGCCGCAGGCCACCGGCAACGCGCTGCTGAGCGGTTTCATGGGCACGCACAGGAAGAAGTGGGGCGGCGAAACGGCACCGGACGACGGCGAGTTCACGCCGCCGAAGTGGTTCTTCAAGGGATTCGGCGACTGGGCGCGGATGCCCGGAGAGGACCTGAACGTGCCTGCGCGGCCCGTCGGCCTCATCGAGGAGCCCGAGGTCGCGCTCGTCTACGTGAACGACGCCGACGGCACCCCGCACTACGCCGGCTACACCTTCGGCAACGACTTGTGCGACATCGGTCTGCACCGCCAGGACCCGGGCTACAACCCGTACTGCAAGCTGTGCGACACGGCCCTCACTCCGTGGCTCTTCCTCGGCCCGCCGCCGCGCACGGTGTCCGGCCGGGTCACCATCGTCCGGGACGGCGCGACGGCCTGGGAGGGCCCGTTCGACTGCGGCGAAGACGCGCTCTACTACCGGATCCAGGACATGGCGGACCATCTGTTCACCTTCCCGGCGGTACGGCGGCCCGGGCTGGTCAACTACGTCCTGCTGGGCGCCGACGAGGCGAGCTTCCACGACGGGTTCCGGATCGCCGACGGCGACCGGATCGCCATCGACGTGAAGAGTCACGGGGTCGCATTCGAGAACCGGGTGCGGTACGTCTCGCCGGTCCCGTCCACCACCCCGGCGGCCGCACCGGCACCGGAGGCTGCCGAAGTCTCCGCGCCTGTCGCGACGGCATGAACAGCTCGTGAAGCAGGGCCGGTCGACCTGTGCAGACGGCACAGGTCGCAGGCACGCTCGGAGAGTCGGCAACCCAACCGGCCTCACCGCCACCGGACTTCGCAGGAGGAGACCGCGCCGTGCCCACCCCCGTCAAGAAACAGGTGCATCTCGCAGCGCAGCTGCCCGGCATCCACAATGTGACCGTCTGGTCGGACCCTCGCTCCGAGAGCCAGATATCCATCGACTCCTTCATCCGGCTCGCGCAGACCGTCGAACGCGGCAAGTTCGACTTCTTCTTCCTCGCCGAAGGGCTGCGGCTGCGCGAGCACAAGGGGCAGGTCTACGACCTGGACATCGCGGGCCGGCCGGAGAACCTGACGGTGCTCAGCGCCCTGGCCGCCGTCACCACGCACCTCGGCCTGGCCGCCACGGTGAACGCGACGTTCAACGAGCCGTACGAAGTGGCGCGCCGGTTCGCCACCTTGGACCGGCTCAGCGGCGGGCGGGCCGCCTGGAACGTGGTGACCAGCTACGACGCGTTCACCGGCGAGAACTTCCGCCGAGGCGGCTTCCTCCCGGAGGCCGACCGCTACACGCGGGCCGCTGAATTCCTCCTCACAGCACGGGAGTTGTGGGACAGCTGGTCGGCCGGCGATCTGAGGGCCGACGCGCGGTCGGGCGAGTTCGTCGCCGCCGACGCCGGCCGCTTCGCCCATCGGGGCCGGCACTTCGACATCTCCGGCCGGTTCACCACTCCGCCGGGACCGCAGGGCCATCCGGTGATCATCCAGTCCGGCGAGTCCGACGCGGGCCGGGAGTTCGCCGCGTCCGACGCCGAGGTCATCTTCAGCAAGCACAACCGGGTCGACGTGGCCCGGGAGTTCTACCGGGACGTGAAGCGGCGCCTGGCGACGTACGGCCGGAGCCCCGACGATCTGCTGATCCTTCCCACCGCCAACGCGGTCGTCGCGGACACCGACGAGGAGGCGGCGGCCTACGCGGAGGAGATCAGCCGCGAGCTGGTCAGCCCGCAGACCGCGATCGCCCACCTGGAGGCGGTCTGGGGACGCGACCTGTCCGCGTACGACCCGGACGGGCCACTGCCCGACATCGAACCCGAGGACGACGCCCACTTCCTGAAGGGCCACTCCGTCTTCCGCAAGGGCCGGGCGGAGACGGCCCGGCAGTGGCGCAAGCTCGCGGAGGAACGGAACCTCTCCATCCGGGAGCTGGTTATCGAGGTCGGCGGCCGCCAGACCTTCGTCGGCAGCCCGCAGACGGTCGCGGACGCCATCGACGACTACGTGCAGAGCGACGGCGCCGACGGCTTCGTGCTCGTCCCGCACCTCACACCGGGCGGCCTGGACGACTTCGTGGACCGGGTGGTGCCGATCCTCCAGGAGAGAGGCGTCCACCGTGACGACTACACCGGCACCACGCTCCGGGACCACCTGGGCCTGGCCACCGCCCCCCGCCCGACCACCTGGGGCGGCCCCGGCCGGCCCCTGCGCACCGGGTCCGACGACAAGGAGACTTCCGCATGACCGGCACGACGGGCGCCACGCACGGCACGACGGGTGGCACATCAGGTGCCGCGCACGGTCCGACCGGTGCCATCGACCCGACCGGCACCCCGGCCACCGCCTCCGACGCCACGGCCCCCCTCCACCTCGCCGTCGCGCTCGACGGTGCCGGCTGGCATCCGGCGGCCTGGCGCGAGGAAGGCGCCCGGCCCGGCGAGCTGCTCGACGCCGCTTACTGGGCCGACCTGGTCATCGAGGCCGAGCGCGGCCTGCTCGACTTCGTCACCTTCGAGGACGCGCTCGGCCTCCAGTCCGCCGCCTTCCACCTGCCCGACGACCGCACTGACCAGGTCAGAGGCAGCATGGACGCGGTGCTGCTCGCTGCTCACCTGGCCCCGCTGACCCAGCACATCGGCTTGGTCCCGACCACCAACGTCACCCACACCGAACCTTTCCACGTCGCCATCGGCATCGCCACGCTCGACCACGCGAGCCGAGGCCGGGCCGGCTGGCGTCCGCAGATCGCGTCCCGGGCCGCCGACGCCGCGCACTTCGGGCGCCGCACCACACCTCAGCTCACCGAGGGAGACGTGACCGACCCGGAGTCGATCTCCCAACCGCTGCGCGCGCTCTTCGCGGAGGGCGCGGAAGTGGTGCAGGCAGCACGGTTGCTCTGGGACAGCTGGGAGGACGGAGCGGAGATACGGGACGCGGCGACGGGCCGCTTCCTCGACCGCGACAAGGTTCACCACATCGACTTCCGAGGCGCGAACTTCAGCGTGAAGGGCCCGTCCATCACCCCGCGCACCCCCCAGGGTCAGCCGCTTGTGGTGAGCCTGGCGCATGCCACCACACCGTACGAGTTCGCCGCCCTCAGCTCCGATGTCGTCGCCATCACCCCGCACGACCGGGCGGGCACGGCGGCGACCCTCGCCCAGGTGGCCGAGGCGGTGGAACGCATCGGCCGGGACGTGAGCGAGCGGCCCCTGCGCATCCTCGCGGACCTCATCGTCCTCCTAGATGACGAACCGGGCGCCGCCGCCCGGCGCAAGTCCCGCCTGGACGAGGTGGCCGGAGCCGAACTCACCTCGGACGCCGAGATCTTCACCGGCACCCCCGCCGAACTGGCCGACCTCCTCCTCGACCGGCACTCCACCGGCCTGGACGGCTTCCGCCTCCGCCCGGCCACGCTGCCGCACGACCTCACGGCCATCACCCGGAGCCTGGTCCCGGAACTCCAACGGCGCGGAGCGTTCCGTACGGAGTACGCGTCCACCACCCTGCGTGGCCACCTCGGCCTGGCACGCCCCGCCAGCCGCTACGCGAAGGCGGGTTGACAGGCGGCTGCAGACAGTCCGGGTCGCCCTGAAGGATGCTGGTGGACACGAATCGCGACAATACGGGCCGTCAGGTCCGGCTGTCGTTCCTCGGGTAGGTCCGCGGCTGCCGTCACTGCAGGTGTGAGGTCCGGCGCACCGAGTGGGAGAGTCAGGCTCCGGGCGCGGTCAGTTCCGCAGGACCGGAAAGACGACGCCGGTCAGCCGCTCGCTCTCGCGCCACAGCCAGGCCCCCAGGTCGGGGCCGTCGGCCCCGGCGGGCAGCCGGACCGGTTGGGGCGTGCCGGAGGTCTGGTCGCGTCCCGCCGGGCCGAGATAGGCCCCGTTGACGACCTCGGGATGGGTCGCGGCATACAGGGACGGCCAGGCCGCGCCGTCGGGGGAGCCCATCAGCGTGCGGGAGGCGAGAGCCATGAGCAGGCGCCCCGTCCGGCTGGTGGAGGTGTGGCGCTGCAGGTTGGTGACGGCCGAGCCCGGATGGACGGCCACAGCGCGGTGCGCAGTGCCGGCCAGGCGGCGGGCGAGTTCCTGGGTGAAGACGATGTTGGCGCGCTTGGACTTCGCGTACGCGCTCATCGGGCGGTAGCCGCTCTCACTCATCAGGTCTGTGAGATCACCGGAGCGCCAGGCGGCGGCGATGGCGCTGACCGTGACGACCCGGGCGGCCGCGGAGCGCTGCAGGGCAGGCATCAGGTGTGCGGTCAGCGCGAAATGGCCGAGGTGGTTGGTGCCCATCGTGAGTTCCAGTCCGTCGCGGGTCAGCCGTCGCTCCGGGACATCCATCACGCCGGCGTTGTTGACGAGGAGGTCGAGGGTCTCGCCCGCGGCGAGCGGCGCGGCCGCCTCGCGGATCGCGCCAAGGCTGCCGAGGTCGAGTTCCACCGTCTCCAGACGGGCGCCGGGCACGTCCGCGCGCAGGCGGCGGGCGGCATCCACCAGGGAGTCGGGGCGCCGCCCCGCGAGCAGGATGCGGGCACCGTGCTCCGCCAGCACCTGGGCGGTGCGGTAGCCGATGCCGCTGTTGGCGCCGGTGATCAGCGCGGTCCCGCCCAGGAGATCGGGGACGTCGACCGGGCTCCAGTGCGAATTCGGCATGCCACTCCTTGAATGAATGTTCATTTACTTCATCCTATGGAGGAGCCGGGCCGACTTGTCAAATGAACGTTCACTAAGGGAGGCTGGGGTGCATGGCAACGCGTGACCCCGACCGTAAGCGCCGGCAGCTGATGGAAGCCGCCCTCGCCGAGTTCGCCGAGTTCGGTGTCTCCGGAGCCCGCGTGGACCGGCTCGCCAAGCGTGCGGGTATCAGCCCCGGCCTGGTGTACTCCTTCGCCGCCGGCAAGGAGGGCCTGTTCGAGGCCGTTTACGAGGCGGTCGCCGAGCAGACGGTGAACGCGGTCCCCCTCGATGCCGACGACCTGCCCGAGTACGCCGGCCGCCTGCACGACGCCGGGCAGCAGTACCCCCAGGTCATGCGCTTCCTCACCTGGTACGCGCTGGAAGGCACCGCACGGCCGGCGCCCGGCATCGTGGCCCGCTCGATGCACGACAAGATCACCGCTGTCGAGGCCGCCCAGCAACGCGGCAGCGTCCGGCGGGACAAGCCGGCCGCGGAGATCCTGGCGCTGGTCCTGACTCTCGCGAACATGTGGCAGCACCACACCGAGGACGTCAACTCCCTGGTCCCGCCCGCACAGCGGCGCGCAACGATCATTGACGCCGTACGCCGCCTCGTCACCCCGGACCGGCCCGGGGTTCATGGGTTGTGAGTGGGCCGCCGATGCCTCAGACGACGGATTCGCGGGTGACGTCCAGCAGGTTGGGTTTCCTGTCCCAGAAGAGCTCGGCCACGGCGTCCATGCCCTTCTCCCGGACCAGGCCGGCCTCGCCAGAGGTGATCGGCAGGAGGGTGATGGTCTGAACCGTGATACCGCCGGACTCGTCCCGCAACAGGTCGAAGCCGTCCCGGAAGTACGGGCTCGGGCAGCCGAGGAGGGCCTGGATCCGCGTCCCGTTCACGAGGGGCCTGTCGTTTTCGACCACGAATCCGTACTGGACGAGCGAGTCCGGGCGTGCGAGCGTCCGCCGGGCCACGGAGTCGGTGAAGTGGCGCGCGATGTGACGCTGTTCCACCCGAAGGGTGCACGCCAGTTCAAAATTGGCCAGACAGGTGACGGGCTGAAAACGGAGCCCGTCGGTGACCACCGTGACCAGCGCCGGCTCCTCCATACGGAACTCCAGCAGGGCGCATTCCCGGTCCGGGGCATCCTCACGGTCCGCCACCTGCCCCAGGTGGCGCCTCAGATGTTCCGTGTAGTCGTCCGCCTCCGCCACGTGTGCCACCCCTTCGCTCACCACACCGAGACGTTCCGCACACCGAGACGTTCCGCCTCCCGGGCCGCCTCCGATGCCGGCGGCCCGGAAGCCTTGCCGCGTGCGGCCAGGATACGCAGCAGCCGACGGCCACTCTCCCGGTGGAGGACCGGGTGCGGGCCGAGGCCGGCCGCGGTGCTGCCGGCGGAGCCTGGCGGGCACCGGCCGGAACAGCCGGGACCGCGGGGTCGGCCGGGCTTCCCGGACCGAGACGGTGGTTGACCCGCCGCCCGGAGTGGGATTGCATGCCCTGCATGTCTGAGGGAGCGCGGAAGCCGCCGGATCCTGTTCTGTTCTTCGCCACGCAGGACGAGTGGGAGAAGTGGCTGGACGAGCACCACGAGGACGCGACGGGGGTCTGGTTCCAGATCCCCCGGGTCGGCGCGGGCATCGACGGGGTCGACTACGCGCACGCGCTGGAGTCGGCCTTGTGCTACGGCTGGATCGACGGGCAGAAGAAGAAGCTGGACGAGCAGCACTGGCTGCAACGCTTCACCCCTCGCCGCTCCGGAAGCAAGTGGTCGAAGGTGAACCGGGAGAAGGCCGTCGCACTGATCGACAGCGGCCGGATGCGGCCGGCGGGGCAGCGCGAGGTCGACAAGGCGAAGGCCGACGGCCGCTGGGACGCCGCCTACGCGTCGCAGAGCAGGGCGACCGTGCCCGACGACCTCCGCGCCGCCCTGGACGCCGAGCCCGGGGCGGCCGCCTTCTTCGATACCCTCGACAGCCGCAACCGCTACGCGATCCTGTACCGCGTCGAGGACGCGAAGAAGGCCGAGACGCGGGCCGCCCGCATCGAGAAGTTCGTCGAAATGCTGGCGCAGGGGAAGAAGTTGCGCTGAGCCCGCCCCGCCCCGGGTCCCGATGGCCGCGATCGCCGGCGGACGGGGCCCGGGGGCCGGGGGCTCGGGGGATCAGGCGTCGGCGCGTGAACGCCCCCGGACCACCAGGCGCTTGAGCAGCGGCCAGACCAGCAACAGTGCGATCACCGCGTACACCGTCACCGAGAACGGCGTGTTGACCAGGCCCGACACGCTGCCGTCGCTGATCTGCAGGGCGCGGCGCAGCTGTTGCTCCGCGTTCGGGCCGAGGATCACACCGATCACGGCAGGCAGGATGGGCAGGCCGTAGCGGCGCATCCCGAAGCCGATGAGTCCGATGACGAGCAGGATCACCAGGTCGACGACCTCGCCGCCGACGGCGTACGCACCGACCGCCGCGAAGAACATGATCCCGGCGTACAGGTACGGCCGCGGGATCCGCAGCAGCTTGGCCCACACCGGCGCCAGCGGCAGGTTCAGCGCGAGCAGCAGCACCATGCCGACGAAGAGCGACGCGATCAGGCCCCAGACCAGCTCGGGTTCGCGTTCGAAGAGCAGCGGTCCCGGCTGGATGCCGTACTGCTGGAAGGCGGCCAGCATGACCGCGGCGACCGCCGTGGTCGGCAGCCCCAGGGTCAGCATCGACACCAGCGTGCCCGCGGCCGAGGCCGACGCCGCCGACTCGGGACCGGCCACGCCCTCGATGGCACCCTTGCCCCACTCGTCCTTGTGCTTGGACAGCCGCTTCTCCGTGACGTACGACAGGAAGGTCGGGATCTCCGCGCCGCCCGCCGGGATCGCGCCGAACGGGAAGCCGATGAACGGGCCGCGCAGCCACGACTTCCAGGTCCGCTTCACATCCGCGCGGCCGAGCCAGGGCCGGCCCACCGGAATCGGCTCGGCCCCGCCGCGCCGCAGGTGGGCCGCCACCCACAGCGCCTCGCCGATCGCGAACAGGCCGACCGCGACGATCACCACGTCCACGCCGTCGGCGAGTTGCAGCGAACCGAAGGTCAGCCGCTGCTGGCCCGTCATCTGGTCCAGGCCCACCAGGCCGATCGTCAGACCGATCAGCAGCGAGGCCAGCCCGCGGACCCGGGACGAACCCAGCACCGACGTCACGGCGATGAACGCCAGCACCATGATGGCGAAGTAGTCCGGCGCGCCGATGTCCACGGCCAGGTCGGCGACCGTCGGCGCCAGCGCCACCAGCAGGATCGTGCCGATCATGCCGCCCGCGAAGTGACCGATGGCCGCGGCCGCCAGGGCCTGCGCGCCGCGCCCCGCCTTGGCCATGGGGTTGCCCTCCATGGCCGCGACCACCGCGGCGCTCTCACCGGGCGTGTTCAGCAGGATGGAGGTGGTCGAACCGCCGAACATCGCGCCGTAGTAGATGCCCGCGAACATGATGAACGCGGCGACCGGGTCAAGGCCGTACGTCACCGGCAGCAGCAGCGCCACCGCCATCGCCGGGCCGATGCCGGGCAGTACGCCGATGGCCGTGCCGAGCAGTACGCCGAGGGCCGCCCACAGAAGGTTGACCGGGGTCAGGGCCGTCCCGAACCCGTCCATGAGGGAGTTGAGGGCGTTCATGTCAGAGCACTCCCATCAGCGGACCGCCGGGCAGCGGCACGCCGAGCAGCTTGTCGAAGAGGACGTAGGTGAGCAGGGACAGCACCGCGGCGATCAGCGGATCGCGGTCCACGCGGCGGCTGCCGAGGGCGAACGCGGCACCCCAGAAGAGCAGCGCCCCCGCGACCGGGAAACCGGCCGGCTCGATGAGGGCCGCGGTGCCGAGGAAGATCCCGGAGAGCAGCAGCACGGTGCGCCAGTCGGCCGGTTCGGACAGGTCGACGTCCTCACCGCCCTCGGCCTCGCCGCGGCCGCCGCGCAGCACGTCGACGGCGAGCAGCGCCGCGATCACGAGCAGGCCGGCGCCGACGACGACCGGCACGGTCCTGGGGCCCACCGGACCGCGCTGGGTGATGTCGACGTCCATGGTGAGCGCGTCGGTCAGTACCAGCACACCCAGCACCAGCAGCAGGACGCACACGCCGAGTTCGGAGTGCTCGCGCAGCCACGAGCGCTTCCCGGCCGAAGAGGCGGCCGCAGCGGCGCCCGCGGTGGCGGCGCCGGTGGTGGCGGCGCCCGTGGTGGTGGAGCCCGTGTCAGTGGACTCCGCGGTGGAGGGGTCCGGCGCGGGGTCGGGAGCGGCGGAGGAGCCGTTCGGCGTCGTCACAGGCCCAGCTCCTTCAGCACCGACACCACGCGCTCGTCCTGGGCGTCCAGGAAGTCGCCGAACTTCTCACCGGTCAGGAACGCGTCGTCCCAGCCGTTCTGGTCCATGGACTTCTTCCATTCGGGCGAGTCGTGCAGTTCCTGGAACAGACGCGTGAGCTTGTTGCGCTGCGCCTCGGACAGGCCGGGCGGGGCGACGATGCCGCGCCAGTTGGTGAAGTTCACGTCGTACCCGGACTCCTTGAGCGTCGGCGCCTCCTCGAGGTCGTCCACCCGCTCCGGGCCGGTCACCGCGAGCACCCTCAGCTCACCGGCCTTGATCTGGTCCAGGTACTCGCCGACGCCGGAGACGCCGAAGCCGACCTTGTTGCCGAGGATCGACGCGAGCAGTTCGCCGCCGCCGTCGAAGGGGATGTAGTTGACGGACTTCGGGGCGATCCCCGCGGCCTGCGCCATCAGCATCGGCGCGAGGTGGTCAGGGCCGCCCGGGGACGAGCCACCGCCCACCGGGATCTTGCCGGGGTTCTTCTTCCAGGCGCCGATCAGCTCGTCGATCGTCTTGTACGGCGAGTCCTTGGCGACCACGACGACGTCCTGCTCCTCGGTGAGCCGCGCGATCGGCGTGGTGTCGCCGAGGGTCTTGGGCGCGTGGTTGGAGCGGACGGCGCCGACGACGCCCAGGCCCATGGACATGGCGAGCTTGCCGTTCCCGTGCTCGCTCACCAGCCGGCTCAGGCCCACCGTGCCCCCCGCGCCCGGCAGGTTGAACACCTCGATGCTGTGGGTGAGTTCGGCGTCCTCGGCGTTCTTCGCGGCCGTGCGGGCGGTGATGTCGTAGCCGCCGCCGGGCGTGTTGGGGACCATGAAGCGCAGGCCCGGGATCCGGGTGCCGGAGTCGGAGTCGTCGCCGGAGGAGAGCAACGGCGGTCCCGCCAGCACGAGCACGGCGGCCCCGAGCAGGGCAAGGGGGGTGCGCAGGCGCACGTATGACACCACCTGTCGGTTGGGTAGAGCGGTCGGGGAGAGGGCTGCGGAGAGCCCCGTGGTGGGTGACGTGGGCCACATGGTGCCCGCGAGTCCGTCGTCTGTCTTCCTTGCGGAACCAAGGAAGGTTGTGTTCATTGCGGTCGGCGCGGCGTCGCCGACTGATCGCCGGTTCATTGCGAAGAAGGCACATCTCTTTCCTTCGCCGCAGGTGAGGGACATCATGGCGACCCGGCACCCCCACCGGTAGCCCCTGCCTTCGCCCCCTGAGTGAACCGAGATCGAGTCCGCCGTGGCCCCCACCTTCCGCCGTCAGACCCTCGCGGGCGAGATGCTGGTCCTCCAGCTCGCCATCGTCGTGGTCGTCCTGCTGGCGGTCGCCGCCGTCTCGCTCGCCCAGTCCCGGGCCACCTTCAACCGCGTCGAGGGCCGCCGGGTCACCGCCCTCGCCGAACAACTGGCCGCCACACCACTCGTCCGCAGCCAACTCCGGCGCCCTGTGCCGCAGGAAGCCCTCGCCCCGCTGGTCAACGCCACGCAGACGCAGTCCGGTGTCACCTCGGTCACGGTCGCCGACGCCGACGGCCGCGTCGTAAGCTCCACCGACCCCACGCTGATCGGGGCCCGGCTGCCGCGCGGCGAGGGCGCCGGCGTGACGCGCGGCTGGTCGGGGCCCCTGGCGGTGCAGGGCAGCCGGGAGCTCGTCGCCCAGGTCCCGGTGCTCGGCTCCACCGGGCGGACCCTCGGCCGCCATCTCGGGACCGTGATGGTCGGCGAGGCGGACCCGACGGTCTGGCAGCGTCTGAGCGGCGCGTCCTCCTACCTCCTCGCCTATCTCGGTACCGCCAGCGCACTCGGCGTGGCCGGCTCCTGGCTGCTGGCCCGGCGCGTCAAACGGCAGACCCTCGGCCTGGAGCCCCGCGAGATCGCCGGACTCGCCGAACACCGGGAGGCCATGCTCTACGGCATCGCCGAGGGCGTCGTCGCCCTCGACCCGCAGCACCGGCTCACCCTGGTCAACGAGATGGGCCGGCACCTGCTCGACCTGCCGTCCGACTGCGTCGGCCAGAACCTGGACGGCCTCGGCATCGACGGACGGCTGCGCGACGTCCTCGCCGGCGCCGCCTGCGACGCGGCCGGACCGCGCGACGAGGTCGTCGTCCGTCACGGGCGGGTCCTGGTGATGAACCGCATGACGGTCACCAAGGACGGCCGCCCGCTCGGCTCGGTCACCACCCTGCGCGACCGCACGGAGCTGGCCCGTCTCGAACGGGAGATCGGCTCCTTCCGCAGCACCTCCGAGCTGCTGCGCGCCCAGGCCCACGAGTTTGCCAACCAGCTGCACACCATCTCCGGACTCATCCAGATCGGCGAGCAGGACGAAGTGGTGCGCTACGTCCGGGCGCTCAGCCGGCGCCGCCAGTCCCTGGACGTCACCCTCAGCCGCCGGGTCCGCGACACCGCCGTGGCCGCGCTGATCACGGCGAAGTCGTCGCTGGCCGCCGAGCGCAGGGTCGCGTTGCGGGTCTCGGACCGTACCGCGCTCGACCGGCTGGCGCCCGAGGACGCCGCCGACGTGGCGACCGTGCTCGGCAACCTCGTCGACAACGCCGTGGACGCCGCCGCGGGGCGCGGCGACGAGCACGAGGCGTGGGTCGAGGTCGAGTTGCGGCAGGACGCCGCCAGTGTCGAGATCGTGGTCCGCGACTCCGGACCCGGTGTGGCGCCCGAACTGGCCCGCGAGGTCTTCGACCACGGATTCACCACCAAGGCCGCCCGGCAGGGTGAGCGCGGCATCGGCCTGGCACTGACCCGGCTGGTCTGCGAACGCCACGGCGGCGAGATCTCGGTGACCAACACGCCCGAGGGTGCGATGTTCACCGCACGCATGACCGTCAGCCACCTCACCGACGCGGTGGCGGAAGGAGCAGCACCATGACGGATACGAGCGGCACGGCCGACGCGCCCGCCGGGGCCGGTACGACCCGTGCGGCGGGTGCGGCGGGTGCGTCCCCTGGGACGGCTGGGGCGAGAGCGCCCCGAGCGGTGGCGGGGATGGCTGCGGCCGCTGCGGTGGATGTGCCTCGTGCGAAGAGTGCGACGAGTGCGACGAGTGCGGCAGGTGTGGCAGGTGTGGTCCGCGGGGCTGCCGGGGCCGGTTCGTCGTCCCGTTCGTCCGCCGCCGCGCGTACGCCCCCTGCTGCGGTCGCCGGGGAGGGGCCGGCGGCGACCGTCTCCGGGCCTGAGTCCGCCCCCCGGCCGTTCCCCGTCTCCCGGCCGGCTCCCGCCTCCGGGACGGTGCCCGGGTCCGGGTCCGGGTCCGGGTTGGAGTGTGTGGTCGGGGCAACCGCGGCCGCCGGACCGGCATCCGTGTCGGGGCCGGATCCCGTGACAGGGCCGGCGGCCCCCGTGTCCGGACCGGTCCCTGCCCCCGGACCGGTGTTTGCCTCCGGACCGGTCCCTGCCTCCGGGCGGGAGCCCGTCTCCGGACCGGTGCCCGCCTCCGGACCGGCTCCCGCCTCCGCGCCGGAGGCGGGAGCCGGTGACGGAGTGATCCGGGTGCTCGTGGTCGACGACGACTTCATGGTGGCCCGAGTCCACCGCGCCTTCGTCGGCCGGGTCGAGCCCTTCCGGGTCGTCGGGGTCGCCGGCAGCGGGGAGGAAGCGCTCGCCGCCGTGGCCGAGCTGCGCCCCGACCTGGTCCTCCTCGACCTCTACCTGCCGGACGTCTTCGGCCTGGACGTCATCCCCCGGCTGCGTGCCGCGGGGCACCACTGCGACGTCATGGTCATCAGCGCGGCCCGCGAGGCGGACGCGGTGCGCGGGGCCGTCCGGAACGGTGTGGTCGACTACCTGCTCAAGCCCTTCGAGTTCGAGGACCTGCGGGTACGGCTGGAGCGCTACGCCGTCCAGCGGGGCCGGCTGCTCGGCGCGGTGGTGCACAGCCAGGCGGACGTCGACCGGGCGCTGGCCAAGACCGCGCCCGCCGCCGCGGCCCCGGTGCTGCCCAAGGGCATGAGCGTGGAGACGGCCGAGCTGGTCGAGCAGACCCTGCGCGACGCGGACGGCACCCTGTCCGCGAGCGAGTGCGCGGCGCTGACCGGCGTCTCCCGCGTCAGCGCCCGCCGCTACCTGGAGTACTTCCACACCGTCGGAGCCGCGGACGTCTCCCTGCGCTACGGCGTGGCCGGGCGCCCCGAGCGCCGCTACCGCTTCCGGGGCGCGGTCACCGGCGGCCTGGCGCTCCCGCCCGCAGTCCGTCCATGACGAGGTCGAACAGCCGCGTCACCCTGGGTTGCCAGTCCTCGCTCGCGTCGACCTGCCAGAGGCCGCCGATGGCCAGGAAGAAGTCGTCCGCGGACACGCCGGGACGGATGGTGCCGGCCTTCTCGTTGGCGCGGAGCAGGAGTTCGGTCGCCTCCATGACCGGGGCGGGCTCCGGTTTGGCGGGGCCGCCGGGCGCACTCGTGACCAGCCGTATCGCGTCCGCCAGGCCGGCCTTGGTCAGGGCGAACCTGGCGATCCGGTCCATCCACTCCCGCAGCGCGCGGTCGGGTTCCCGGGTGGCCAGCAGCTCGGGGGCGGCGTCGGCGGCCTGCTGCATCTCGTAGCGGTAGACCTCCAGGACGAGCGCCTCGCGGTGCGGGAAATTGCGGTAGAACGTGCCCTGGCCGACCTCCGCCTTCTTGGCGATCGTGCTCAGGGGGACGTTCGCGCAGCGCGTCAGCTCCTCCGTGGCCACGCGCAGGATGCGCTCGCGGTTGCGCTGTGCGTCCGAACGCAGGGGCGTTTCCGACTTGTCCCTCTTCGGCTGTGGCACCAGTCCTCCTCCCGGATCCGTGGCCGAATCCCGTCCTTGCTAACCGGACAACTGTCCGTTACGTTTCCCAGTGAGCGGACAGCTGTCCGGTTAGTGCTCACTCTAACGGCGAACGCGGCCGGGGTACCGGCCGGTGGCCCTGGG
The DNA here is from genome assembly GCF_018982965.1 of Streptomyces mayonensis. GTDB lineage: Bacteria > Actinomycetota > Actinomycetes > Streptomycetales > Streptomycetaceae > Streptomyces > Streptomyces mayonensis. The sequence continues at coordinate 74,320 of NZ_JACBYP010000010.1, forward strand.
CCGCGCACGACACGGACGGACCCACGGCCCCGGCCCCTTTCCGCGGCCACCGCACTCAGTTTCCCCCACCACCGGACAACGAAGAAGCTGTCACCAGACTCCAGAGAAGGCTGATCATGGCCCCAGCACCCTCCTCGACGTCCAGCGCCGTCACCCTGAACATCAACGGCGAGAAGCACCGGCTGACCGTCGACCACCGCACCACCCTGCTCGACGCCCTGCGCGAGCGGCTCGATCTCACCGGCACCAAGAAGGGCTGCGACCAGGGACAGTGCGGCGCCTGCACCGTCCTGGTGGACGGACGCCGCGCCGTGTCCTGCCTGAACCTCGCGGTCGCCGCCGAGGGGCGCGAGATCACCACCATCGAGGGCATGGCGGAGGGCGACCGGCTGCACCCCGTGCAGCAGGCCTTCCTCGACCTCGACGGCTACCAGTGCGGCTACTGCACCCCCGGCCAGATCTGCTCGGCGATCGCCGTCATCGAGGAGCACGCGGCAGGCTGGCCCAGCGCGGCCACCGACGACGTGCGGCCCGAGGCCGGGCCGCCACCCCTGACGCCGGACGAGATCCGGGAAAGGATGAGCGGCAACCTGTGCCGCTGCGGCGCCTACGTCTCCATCGTCCAGGCCGTCACCCGGGCCGCCGAGGCCCACGAGGCCTCCGCCGGTGACGAGGGCACCCCGGCCGAGACCGTGAAGGGGGCGGCGGCATGAGGGAGTTCGGATACCAGCGCGCCGACGACGTCTCCGGCGCGGTGGCACTGCTCGCCGCCGACCCGGACGCCCGCTTCCTCGGCGGCGGCACCAACCTCGTCGACCTCATGAAGACCGGAGTGGAGCGCCCCGCCCGCCTCGTCGACGTCCGCGAACTGCCCCTGGACACCGTCGAGGCGACCGTCGACGGCGGCCTGCGCATCGGCGCCACCGTCACCAACAGCGACCTCGCGGCCCACCCCGACGTGCGCCGCCGCTACCCCGCGCTGACCCAGGCCGTCCTGGCCGGAGCCTCCGGACAGCTGCGCAACATGGCCACCGTCGGCGGCAACCTGCTCCAGCGCACCCGCTGCGGCTACTTCACCGACCTGAGCAGGCCCTGCAACAAGCGCGCCCCCGGCAGCGGCTGCTCCGCCGTCACCGGCGAGCACCACAACCACGCGATCCTCGGCGCCACCGACCACTGCGTGGCCACCCACCCCTCGGACATGGGCGTGGCCCTCGCGGCCTTCGACGCCGTCGTGACCTACGAGACCCTGGACGGCCCGGGCGAACTGCCGCTGGCCGACTTCTACCTCCCCGTGGGCGACACCCCGCACCGGGAGACCGCCCTGCCGTCCGGTGCGCTGATCACCGGCGTCACGCTGCCGCCCGCACCGGTCGCCGCCCGCTCCCGCTACCGCAAGGTGCGCGAGCGTGCCTCGTACGCCTTCGCGATCGGCTCCGTCGCCGCCGCGCTCGACATCGAGGACGGCGTCGTGCGCGAGGCCCGGCTGGCCTTCGGCGCGGTCGCCTCCCGGCCCTGGCGGGCCCACGCGGCCGAGGCCGTCCTCACCGGCGCACCGGCCGACGGCGACACCTTCGCCGCCGCAGCCGACGCCGAACTCGCGGCCGCCAGGCCGCTGCCCGACAACGGATACAAGGTGACCCTCATGCGCAACCTCGCGGTGGCCGTGCTCACCGAACTCGCCGAGGAGGCCGCCCGATGACCACCGCCACGAGCGGCCGTACGAGGCTCAGGGGCGTCGTCGGCACCGCGCACACCCGCGTCGAGGGCCGTGACAAGGTCACCGGAGCCGCCCGCTACGCAGGCGAGGTCCCGTTCGCCGACCTCGCCCACGGCTGGCTGGTGCTGTCCACCGTCGCCCGCGGCCGGATCCGCGCGGTCGAGACCGGGCCGGTCCTCGCCATGCCGGGCGTGCTCGCCGTCCTGCACCACGGCAACGCCCCGCGCCTCGTCACCGACTACGCCGGGCTGATGGGCATGACGCCGGACCCCACCGCCGCCGTCTTCCAGCAGGACCGGGTGCCCCACGTGGGCTGGCCCGTCGCCCTCGTCGTCGCCGAGACGTCCGAGCAGGCCCGGGAGGCCGCCGAGGCCCTCGTCGTCGCCTACGACGAGGAACCCCACGACACCGAGCTCACCACGGACCACCCCGACGCCCACCCGGTCGGCGGCGTCATGCCCGCCGAGACCGGCAAGGGCGACCTGGCGGCCGGTCTCGCCGCCTCCGCCGCCGTGGTCGACGAGGAGTACACCACTCCCGAAGAGCACCACAGCATGATGGAGCCGCACGCCGCCACGGCCCGGTGGGACGGAGGCCGGCTGGAGGTCGTCGACTCCAACCAGGGCACCACCTGGATCCAGGGCGAACTGGCCAGCATGTTCTCCCTGGACGCGTCCGCGGTGCGGGTGCGCTCCGAGCACATCGGCGGCGGCTTCGGCAGCAAGGGCCTGCGCGCCCACCAGGTCGCCGCCGTGATGGCCGCGACCGAGCTGCAGCGGCCGGTGCGCGTGGTGATGACACGGCGCCAGATGTTCTCCCTGGCCGGCTACCGCAGCCCCACCGCGCAGCGGGTCAGGCTCGGCTCCGACGCCGACGGCCGGCTGCTCGCCCTGGAGCACCGCTCACTGAGCCGGACGTCCACCGTCTACGAGTTCGTCGAGCCCAGCGCGGGTGTCGCCCGGGTGATGTACGACGCGGACGCCCACCACACGGCGAACCACGTCGTACCGCTCGACGTGCCGTCCCCGACGTTCATGCGCGCGCCCGGCGAGGCACCCGGGTCCTTCGCGATCGAGTCGGCCCTCGACGAACTCGCCGAGCGCCTCGGCGTCGACCCGGTCGAACTGCGCCTGCGCAACGAGCCCGAGGTCGGCCCCGTCTCCGGCCTGCCCTTCAGCACCCGCAACCTGGACGCCTGCTTCCGCGAGGGGGCCCGGCGGTTCGGCTGGGCGGAGCGCGACCCCCGCCCCGGCGTACGCCGCGACGGACGCTGGCTGCTGGGCACGGGCACGGCCGCCGCCTCCTTCCACTCGGGCGCGGGGCCCTCCACGGCCACCGTGACCGCGGAGGCCGACGGCGGCTTCACCGTGCGGATCTCCGCCGCGGACATCGGTACCGGCGCCCGCACGGCGCTCACCCTTGTCGCCGCCGACGCCCTGGAGGTCGCGCCCGAGCGGGTGCGGGTCAGGATCGGGGACAGCGACTTCGGCCCCGCCATGATCGCGGGCGGCTCGATGGGCACCCGTTCCTGGGCCTGGGCGGTCACGGAGGCGGCCGGCGAACTGCGCGAGCGGCTCGCCCTGGGCGTCACGGTCCCGCCGGAGGGCATCACCGTACGGTCCGACACCACCGCCGCCCTCGGCGCCCTCGCCCAGAAGGAACGGCACTCCTTCGGGGCGCAGTTCGCCGAGGTCGCCGTGGACACCGCGACCGGCGAGGTAAGGGTGCGCCGCATGCTGGGCATCTTCGCGGCGGGCCGGATCGTCAACCCGCTCACCGCCCGCAACCAGCTCGTCGGCGGCATGGTCTGGGGCATCTCCATGGCCCTGCACGAGGAGGCCGTACGGGACCGGACGAGCGGCGGCCTCTACGCCCCCGACCTCGCCGGGTACCACGTGGCCACCAACGCCGACGTGGGGGACGTCCAGGCGGACTGGGTGGACGACGCCGACCCGGACGACCCGGTCGGCATCAAGGGCGTCGGCGAGATCGGCGTCGTGGGCGCCGCGGCGGCCGTCGCCAACGCCGTCCGCCACGCGACGGGGGTGCGCCACCGCCACCTCCCGATCCGGCCCGACCGGGTGCTGTCGGCGGCGGGCACGAACGGAGAGCGGCGGTCATGAATGCAGGAGCGGCGGTCATGAAGGGAGGACGACGGCCATGAACGGAGGAGCGACGGCCGTGAACGGAGGAGCGGCGGATGCTTGACATCGCCGGTGAACTGGGCCGCTGGCTCGCCGAGGGCCGGGAGTTCGCCGTCGCCACCGTCGTCTCCGTCAGCGGCAGCGCACCGCGCGGGCCCGGCGCCGCCCTCGCCGTCGACAGCGGCGGCACGGTGATCGGCTCGGTCTCCGGCGGCTGTGTGGAGGGCGCGGTGTACGAGCTGTGCGACGACGCCCTGCGCAGCGGCGAGACGGTGCGGCAACGGTTCGGCTACAGCGACGAGGACGCCTTCGCGGTGGGGCTGACCTGCGGCGGGGTCATCGACGTGATGGTCACGCCGGTCGGTGTCGACGCGCCGTCGAGGGAGGTGTTCCGGGCGGCGCTGGAGACCGCCGCCCGGGGCGGGACCGCGGCCCTGGCCAGGGTCGTCGAGGGCCCGCCCGAACTCCTGGGCCGGGCACTGCTCGTGCGCCCCGACGGTTCGCACGACGGCCGTCTCGGCGGCCACCCGGACCTGGACCGCACGGCGGTGGCCGAGGCCGGGGCGCTGCTGGACGCGGGCCGCACCGGCACGGTCGGCCTGTCCGAGGACGGGTCGCACTGCCCCGGCGGGCTCACCCTGCTCGTCGAGTCCAGCGTGCCGCCGCCCCGCATGATCGTCTTCGGTGCCGTCGACTTCGCCGCGGCCCTGGTGCGGGCCGGCAAGTTCCTCGGCCACCACGTCACGGTGTGCGACGCCCGGCCCGTCTTCGCGACCCGGGCGCGTTTCCCCGAGGCCGACGAGGTCGTCGTCGACTGGCCGCACCGCTACCTGCGGGAGACCCGGACCGACGAGCGCACGGTGGTGTGCGTGCTCACCCACGACGCCAAGTTCGACGTGCCGCTGCTCACGGAGGCGCTGCGGTTGCCGGTCGCGTTCGTCGGGGCGATGGGCTCGCGCCGCACCCACGCCGACCGCGACCGGAGGCTGCGCGAGGCGGGCCTGACCGGGCGCGAACTGTCCCGGCTGCGCTCACCGATCGGCCTCGACCTCGGCGCCCGTACCCCCGAGGAGACGGCACTGTCCATCGCGGCGGAGATCGTCGCCGCCCGCCGCGGCGGCACGGGCGTCCCCCTGACGGGCGGCGAGAGCCCGATCCACCGCGACCTGACGACGACGGCCGCCTGAGAGGCCGCTGCGGCACCCGGGGGCAGGCCGGCCGGGATGGTGTCCCGGCCGGTCCGCCCCCGTCGTGCTCGGACACGACAGGCCGACGGGCACGCCGAGCGACGCCTCCGTCGGACACGGGCGTCGGGATGCCCACGGCCGACGGGCCGTGTCGCGCGGCCGGGACCCGGCACGGGCGGTGAACCGGGACCCGGCACGGGCGGTGAAGGAGATGGTCCGGTCGGGGCCGGCATCGGCCGGCGGGCCGCCGTCGGCTTGCGGACGCCCACCCGGGCGGCACGCCCACGACGCGCACGACTGCCCGCCGTGAGGGCGGCCGCCCGCGACGCGCACGAGCGTCCGCGGGGCGCACGACTGCCCGCGGCGCGGATACTCCGGTACGGGGGAAGCCGGGCCCGTGAAGCAGACGGTTTCCGCGACCGGCTCCGCGCCCCGCGCCACGGCGGCCCCGCGGGTCAGGGCAGGGCCGACTCGTCCGCCAGGCGGACCGCGCACTCCAGCATCAGGGCGTGCACGAAGGCCTGGGGGAGGTTGCCGCGCAGCTGCCGCTGGCGCACGTCGTACTCCTCGGCGAACAGCCCGGGCGGGCCGCAGGCAGCCCGGGTGCGTTCGAACCAGCGGAACGCGCCGACCCGGTCACCGACCCGGTGCGTCGCCAGGGCCATGGTGAACCCGCAGAGCAGAAAGGCGCCCTCGGCCGTGCCGAGGGGCATACCCGGGTGTTCGAAGCGGTACAGGTACCCGTCCTCGGCGAGCCGGGACTCGACGAACGCGCGGGTGGCGGCGCCGTCGTCGTCGCCGAACGTGCAGCCACGGGCCATCGGTACCAGCAGCGCCGCCTCCGGACCGTCGTCGTCGGCGGCCCGCCGCCAGCGCCCGTCGGCATCCAGGCAGCGGCGCCGGGTCTCGCGCAGCACCGTGTCGCCGAGCTCGGCGCACCGGCGGCCGGACGCGCCCGGCAGCACCTCGGCCATCCGCCGCAGCCCGCACACCACGCTCAGCCGCGAGTGCGTCCACCACCGGTCCTCCAACTCCCACAGCCCGGCCTCCGGCTTCAGCCACTGCCGCTCCACGACGTCCACGGCGACCCCGGCGGCGCGTTCCGCCTCCTCGGTCAGCCGGTCGTGCGCCGCGGCCGCGGCGAACAGCTGCAGCGCCTCGCCGAAGGTGTCCAGCTGGAACTGGGCCCCCGCGTCGTTGCCGACGTGATCGGTGCCGCCGGGGTACCCCGGCAGCCGCAGGGACCGCTCCCGGCCGACCGGCCGGCCGTCGACGGTGTACGCGGGCCGCACCCCGTCGCCGTCCGCGAGGATGCGCTCGGCGACGAAGCGCACGGCGTCGTCGACCAGCGGATGGGGTCCGTGCGCGGCGACCGCGAGACCGGCGTAGCACTGGTCGCGCAGCCAGGCGTAGCGGTAGTCGTAGTTGCGCCCGGTGTTGGCCCGCTCCGGCAGCGACGTGGTGGCCGCGGCCACCATCCCGCCGGAGCCGCTGGTCAGCCCGCGCAGCACCGCGTAGGCGTGCCGGGCGTCGCGCGGGGCGACCAGCCGCGAGCAGTCCGGGACCGCCTGCCGCCACTCCCGCTCGGTGGCCGCCCACAGGGCGTCCGCGTCCAGCGGTTCTGTCTCCCGCTGCCGGGCCAGTTCCAGCACCAGGTCGTGCGACTCGTCCTCGCGCAGCCCGAACTCGCCGCACCACCCCCTCTCCGGGCGCCACACCGCCTCCGGAGCACCCGCCAGCCGCATCCGCAGCCCCTCCGTACCGGCCGTCCACACCCCGTCCTCCAGCCGGGGGCCGGACATCCGGCCGCTGCCGAAACCGGGCCGCGGATCCAGGTCCAGGCGGAGTCGCGCCCCGCCCCGCACCACGCGCATCCGGCGCAGCAGCACCAGCCGGTCGGTACGGGCCGGCAGCGCCAGGGCCTCGCGGCACTCGATCACGCAGCCGGCGGTCACCCACCGGCTCACCCGGATCAGCGTGCCCTCCTCGTAGGAGCCGCCCCAGACGTGCCAGGGATCCGCCGGCTCCACCGTGTAGTGCCCGGCACCGCCGATGAGCGCGGAGAACACCGCGTCGTCGTGCCATCGCGGGGCGCACAGCCACACGATCCGGCCCCGCGGGTCCAGGACCGCCCCCCGCTCGCCGTCGGCGAGCACGGCGTACTCGCGCAGCGCCCAGGGGGGACACGACAGATCCGGCGCCGCCGCGCGCTGGCCGTCGTTGTCGCTCATGACGCTACGACTGTCCCGGTGCCGATCGCCGAAACGGTCGCACCCCCGAGGTCACCGGACCGGCCCCGCCCGGCCCCTCCCACCGTCCGGACGCCCGCGCCGCCGCGGCCGCCGCCTCCGCCCCGCCGGAACTCCCCGCACCCGGCGGTCCCGGACACGCAGACGTACCGCCCGACGGGTCGGAGCCCCTGCCGGGCACCCCGTGCTCGCCCAGCGGGCCAACCTCCAGCCCCGCCTCGCGGCAGTCGCGCACGATGCCGGGCAGGGCACCGAGCGTGGCCCGCCAGCTGCCCGGTGCGGAGGCGTGGTCGGTGTCGTGCAGGAGGACCGTGCCGCCGCCGCGCAGCGCGGCCGCGACGGTCGCCCGGACCGATTCGGGCGTGGCGTCCGCGCGCCAGTCCTTCCCCCACGCCGTCCACAGCACCGGCCGCAGCCCGGCCCTGCGGGCGGCGGACCAGCGGCCGGTGGTGAGGATGCCGTAGGGCGGGCGGTACCACCGCGGGGCCTGCCCGGCGGCCTCGCCCACGACCTGGGCGGCGCGCAGCACCTCGCGGACGTCCCGTACCGGCGTCGGCAGCCAGGGACGGTCGTGCGACCAGCCGTGGACGGCGAGCTCGTGACCCCTGCGGACCGTCTCGCCCGCCACCGCCGGCCGCCGGGCCACGTTCTCGCCCAGGAAGAAGAACGTCGCCCGTACTCCGAGCGCGTCCAGCACGTCGAGGATCCGCGGTGTGGACAGGGGATCCGGGCCGTCGTCGAAGGTGAGGGCGACGTGCCCGGAGCGGCCCTGGCCCGCCAGGGCCGGGAACCGGCGACGGCGCAGTTCCGGCAGCCAGGTCGCCGCCGGACCGATGTGGGCCAGCGCGCCGACGACGACCGGCGCGGTGGCACGCACCGCCCACCCGGCCCCTTGACGCATCCGGGTGCCTCCCGTCGGCCCGCACGCCGTCTTGCAGCCGATGCCCGTCACCACTCCTCCGTCCCCTTCCTCACTCTTCGATCCCCTTCTCCTCACTCTTCGGTCCCCTTCCGCCGCTCGCTCCGCCCCCGTCTCCACGGCCGCCGCCCGGGCCCGTCCCGCGCCGCCGGAGCCGTGTCCCACGCGCCGTGGACCGACGGCGCCCGGGCCAGTCCGACACTGCCGAGGCCGATCAGCGTCACCCCGACCAGCTCGGGCAGCACCCGCACCCCGAGCGCGATCTGCTCGCCGAACAGGCCCCAGCCCAGGGCGACGCTGGTCAGCGCGTCGCCCAGGGTCAGCGCGGGCTGCGACGCCGCCAGCGTCCCCGCCCGCAACGCGCTCTGCAGCAGCAGGAAGCTGGCCACCCCGACCACCGCGGTGGCGTAGGGCGGCCACTGGGCCAGTACCGCTCCCACTCCCTGAGGCAGCCGGCCGGTGACCTCCTTCAGCAGCGCCGCCGTACCGCCGAACCCCACCGCGGACGCCGACCCGAACAGCGCGGCCCGCGGGGCGCCCCGCAGGAGACTCCCGACCGAGGCGAGGACCGTCACCAGCACGAACAGCCCCGCACCGGCCCAGGCCCAGCGGCCCTCGACGGCCGTGTCGCGCCCGGCCGAGGGGGCCGCGGCACCCAGGAACAGCGCGAGGCCCACCGCGAGGGCGGCGAAGGACAGCCAGGTCCGCGGGTCCGGCGGATGGTGGAAGACCAGGCTGCCGACCATCAGGGTGAACAGCAGTTCCGTGGCCATCAGCGGCTGAACGACGGCGAGACTCCCCACCGCCAGCGCCGCGGCCTGCAGCACCGTCGTCAGGGCGAGCAGCGCCGCGCCGCCCACCCAGTACCGGTCCCGCGACAGCCGCAGCAGGGAACTCAGCGCCGTGTGCCGGGCACCCGCGCGGTCCTCGTCCTGCGCGGCAGCCCTGCGCTGCAGCACCGAAGCCGCCGCGTTCGACAGTGCCGCGAACAGGGCGAGGACGACGGTGAGGACGCTCACCCCCGCGCGCCCCCGCTCATCCGAACCGCGCGGCCAGCCGCCGGTACAGTCCGGGAGCCGCGCCCCGCACCCGGCACGGAAGCCGCAGCCACGAGGGGACGTACACCTCGTCACGGCCCCGTGCCACCGCGGTCCGCACCGCCTCGGCCACGCGCTCCGGGGGGACCGGGCGCGGCCTGGACCGCTGGTAGGGAGCCCCGCGGCGCTCGAAGAACGGCGTGTCGACGACCCCCGGCACCACATGGGTGACCCCCACACCCGTGCCCCGCAGTTCGTAGCGCAGCGCGTCCGCGAAGGCGCCGACGGCCGCCTTGGCGGCCGAGTACACGGCCTCGTCGCGCACCGCCACACTGCCCGCAAGCGACCCGATGAGCACCACCCGCCCCGAACCCGCCCGCACCATCTGGGGCAGCACCAGCCGCACCAGCCGCAGCGTGGCCAGCACGTTGATGTCGAGCACCTCGTCGACCGTGTGCGGCGGCATGTCCAGGAACTCCCCGGCCCAGCCGACGCCGGCCCCGGCCACCAGGAGATCCACCCGGCCGGTCGCGGCCAGGGTGAAGTCCGTCAGCTGCCGGTCGGCGCCGGGCAGGGTGAGGTCCGCCGCGAAGGCCGTGGCGCTCGTGTCGTCCGCGACCTCGCGCAGCCGCACCGGGTCGCGCCCGGTGAGTACCAGCCGCCAGCCGCCCTCGTCGTCCAGGCGGCGGGCCACGGCCGCGCCGATGCCGGAGGACGCCCCCGTGACCAGTGCCGTACGGGTCCGCGTGTCCCGGACCGGGCCGGGCGGCCGCCGGGCCCTCGCACGGTCCGCGTCGGGGGCGACGACCTGCGGTCCGGCAGCGGGCCGGGGGCGGGAGAACGCATGGACCATGGGGACCACCTTGGCTCGGGGCGGACACCGGGAGCGGCCGACCGCATGGCCGGGCCCCGCCCGTCCGGCCGGACGGGCGGTCACGGAGTATCCAGACCAGCACGTCCGAAACGTTGGGTTATGCGGCAGTTTGGAATATCGGTTTGGAATGATTCGGTCGGGCAACCTGAACCGCCGTGCGTCCCAGCAGCCCATCACCCGGCCCGGCCCCGGCCCCGTCCGTCTCCCGGCGGCCGGCCCCGTCCCGGGCCCCCGGCGACGGCAGGCACCTGCTCCTGCTCAGCGCGAGCATGGGTGCCGGACACGACACGGTCGCCGCCGAACTGGCCCGCCGCGCCCGGGAGCGGGGCGATTCCGCACTCGTCGTCGACGTCCTGGAACTGCTGCCGTACGGCCTCGGCGGTGCGCTGCGGCGCTTCTACCACGGCTCCGTACGCCACTTCCCCTGGGCGTACGCGGTCCTGTACCGCCTCTTCCTGCGCCCCGGACCCGGACGCCGGCCCGGCGGCACCCCCCTCGCCCGGCTGGCCGGCGGGCGGCTGCTCGAACTCGTCGCCCGCACGGGCGCCGACGTCGTCGTACCCGTGTTCCACCTCGGCGCCCAGCTGACCGGGCATCTCCGGGCCCGCGGCCTGCTCCCGGTGCCCAGCGTCGTCCTCGTGATCGACTTCGAGATCCACCGGCAGTGGCTCCACCCCGGCAACGACCACTGCCTGTGCCTCACCGAGGACGCCGCCCGCGCGGTGCGCGAGGGCACCGGCACCGCCGCGGGGACCTGCGGCCCCGTCGTGGCCCCGCAGTTCCTCGCCGCCGCCCCCGGAGCAGCCCGGTGGCGGGAGCTCTTCGGCCGGCTCGCTCCCGGACGGCCCGCGGCCGTGCTGTCCGCCGGCGCCTGGGGGGTCGGCTCCCAGCTGGAGACCACCGTCCGGCTCCTGGCAGGACACGGCTACCTGCCCGTCGTGCTCTGCGGCGACAACCGGCGGCTGCGCCACCGGCTGGCCCGCACCCGGGGCGCTCTCGCGCTGGGCTGGGTGCGGGACATGCCGGGACTGCTGCACGCCGCGGACGCACTGATCGACAACGCCGCGGGCCAGACCGCCGTACAGGCGCTCGCGGCCGGACTCCCCGTCGTGGGGCACCGCCCGATACCCGGCCACGGCGCGGACGGTGTCCGGCGGATGGCCCGGCTGGGCCTGTCGGACTTCGCAGGGGACGAGTCCGCGCTGCTCGACGCGCTGGGACGGCTCACCGCCCCGGGCCCGCGGCGCCGGGAGCGCATCGCCGCCGGGCGTGCGCTGTTCGCCGACGACGCCCTGGCCCGGGTGACCGACATCGCCCGCACCGCTCGCGACCGCCGCTGACGACCGCACCGCGACCGGGACGGCACCCGTTTCCCCCACCGGGGCCGCGGGCACCCGGCGACGGCGGGGAACGGCGGCCGGCGCGGTGCCACGGCGAGGCTGCACGGTGCCACGGAGAGGCGGCATGCGGACAGAGGCGGCACGGACGAGGTGGCCCAGGGAGGTGACGGCGTGCGGCTCGACGAATTCCTGACCCGGGTGCGCGACCGCGGCGAGTACCGCGACGACGACGAGGCCGAACAGGTCAGCAGGGCCGTCCTGTGGGTGATCGCGTCCCGCGTCGCGCCGGAGGAAGCCGCCCGGCTCGCCGCCGACCTGCCGGCGCCCCTGGACGACGCACTGCGCCTCGAACGCGGTCGCCCCGAGTCCTTCGACCGCGAGGAGTTCCTCAGGCGCGTGGCCCGCCAGACCGGTGCGCGGCCGCGCACCGCCCAGTGGGACGCCGGCGCGGTGCTCTCCACCCTCGCCGAGGCGGTCCCCCACGAGCATGTGGACCGGCTCCTGACCCGCCTGCCCACGGGCAGCGCAGAGCTCTTCGGCGAACCGCCCGGGGAGCCGCGCTGAGAGCGGCTGCTCCCGCGCGTTGCGGACGGCGCGAACAGGGCACCCGGCCCCGGTCCGAAGCGAGGGCCACCCGAGGAGGCAGCCATGACGGACGTCGATCAGCGCTACGGCGTCGGAGAGGACAACCCGCTCGGCGGCTACGCGGCGCTCGCGGCGGCCTTCGCGACCGGCACCGGCGTGTTCGCGGCCACGGCGTGGCGGCGTGGGCTGCGGCTGCCCGACACCGTGCCTCCCTGGGACGTCGCCCTGCTGGGCGCGGCGACGTTCAAGGCGTCCCGGCTGCTGACCAAGGACAAGGTCACCAGCTTTCTGCGGGCGCCGTTCACCAGGCGCGAAGGGGAGGGGGAGGGCAGCGAGGTGATGGACGCTCCGCGCGGCAGCGGCCTGCGCCGTGCCGTCGGCGACCTCCTCTCCTGCCCCTTCTGCACCTCCGCCTGGGTGGCAGGCGGCCTCGTCGGCACCTACGCCGTCGCGCCCCGCGCCGGACGGCTGGTGTGTGCGGGGCTCAGCGCTGTCGTGGTGTCGGACTGGCTGCAGTACGCGTGGAGCGCGACGGAGCAGAAGGCGGAGGAATGACCGCCCGGACGGGCGGGGTCAGTCGCGTTCCGCGCGTTCGGCCCGCTCCGCGCGTTCGGCGTGCAGCTTCTTCACCCGGGCCGCCTCCTTGCGGACGTCGGCCTGGACGGCCTGCTCCCGCTCCAGCCACTCGGGACGCTCCTGCTTCAGCGCGTCGATCTGCTCGGTGGTGAGCGGCTCGGCGACCCCGCCCCGGTGCAGCCCGGCGATGGAGACGCCCAGCTTGGCCGCCACGACCGGCCGCGGGTGCGGGCCGTCGCGCCGCAGATCGCGCAGCCACGCGGGCGGGTCGGTCTGGAGCGCGTTCAGCTCGGCGCGCGTGACGACGCCCTCCCGGAACTCGGCGGGTGTGGCCTCGAGGTACACACCCAGCTTCTTCGCCGCGGTCGCGGGCTTCATGGACTGGGTGTTCTGGTGCGACGTCATGAGGTCCAGGGTATCGAGCGTGTGAGCGGCCCCGACCACGCCCGGTAACCTGGCCGGGTGACAGGCTCGCAGGACCACCCCCCGTTCCGGCTCGCGTACGTCCCCGGGGTGACGCCCGACAAATGGGTGCGCATCTGGCACGAGCGGTTGCCGGACGTCCCGCTCTCCCTGAACCAGGTGCCCGCGGCCGGGGCGGGGGAGACCTTGGTGGGCGGCACTGCCGACGCGGGGCTGGTACGGCTGCCCGTCGACCGGACCGTCCTGAGCGCCATCCCTCTCTACACCGAGACCACGGTCGTCGTTGTTCCCAAGGACCACCTCGTCACCGCGGCCGACGAGGTGAGCGTCGAGGACCTGGCCGACGAGATCGTGCTGCATCCCCTGGACGACGTCCTCGGCTGGGCGGAACGACCCCCGGGCCGGCCCGCGTTCGAGCGCCCGGCCACCACCGCCGACGCCGTCGAGCTGGTGGCGGCCGGCATCGGTGTGCTGCTCGTCCCGCTGTCGCTCGCCCGGCTGCACCACCGCAAGGACCTCACCCACCGGACGGTCACGGACGCCCCGCAGTCGGGGGTGGCGCTGTCCTGGAGGGAGGACGCGCACACGGACCGGGTCGAGGACTTGATCGGCATCGTCCGTGGTCGCACCGTCAACAGCACCCGGGGCCGGCGGCAGGAACCGGCGCGTTCGAAGGACGGGCGCGCGGAGGCGGCACCCGCGCGGCGCACACCGGCGTCCGGGAAACAGACCGGAGCAACGCGGTCCGGTGCCGGGGGCAACCGCAGGGGCGGCGGCGGGAGCGGAGGCGGCGGCAAGGGCAGGGGCGGCAGCGACAAGGGCAGGAGCCGGGGCGGCGGGCGCGGCGGCAGGCCACGCCGGCGCTGACCCCGCCCTCGCCTCGCCCCGCGCGTCAGCCGGCGGGCGGAGCCGGTGTGGAAGCCGGTGCCGGCGTCGCCGTGCTGACGTCCAGACCGGGTGGCGCGGTCAGCGAGAGCACCGGCTCGCCCGGCTGCGGAGCCGGCGGCGTGAGCTGGACCTGGGGCAGGTTCGGGGGCGCCGTCTGCTGGAAGTTGACCTGGTCGAAATTGACCAGCCCGGTCTTCTCCAGCACGGTGATGTGGTCGAGGACGGTGTCGTTGGCCTGGTCGGCGAGCTGGCGCACCAGGGAGTTCTTGGTGTTGGCGCGGATGTTGGCGATGGCCGGGAAGATCTGGCCGTGCGTGATCCGCATGATGTTGACCGCCGTGGTGTCGAACTGCTTGCCCGTCGTCCCGTCCACGGTCGACACGAACTGCTGCTGCTGCGGGGACGCGAGATTGGGCAGGGTGATGCCCAGCTCGGGCGCGATCTTGCGGCAGGTCGCGTCCAGCCGGGAATGGCCGACGACCAGGTGCTCACCGGCCTCCTTCATCTCCGGTGTCGTCCCCCGCTCGATGGCCATCAGCCCCAGCGGGTGCTCCCACAGTCCTGCGGCACGCACCTTCACCACGAAGTCCCGGTCCTGTTCGGTGAGCGGCCCGTACCGCGTGTTGGTGACGACCCGGGCCTGGTCACTGCCCGAGTTCTGCACCCCGAGCATGGTCGGGTAGGCGAGCGCGGTGAGGGTGAGGACCAGGGCACCGGCCACGAAGGCGGTCCCTGCCGTGGTGCGCGTGACGCGCATCGTGCCTCCTGGGGCGAGGACATGGTCGGACACCAGGGGGTACGGACACGGACGGCGCTCTGATCACCTCGTTCGGTAAAAACTTCGCCCCGCCGGCGCGGCCGGCCGACCCGGGCGGCCTTGTGGCCGGCCGGCCCGCCCCGACCGTGCGCCAAACGGGCGACCACCGAGTACCGGAGCCGTTCAGCCGGTCCGGTCCGTCCGGGGAGCCCGTTCTGTCCGGGCCGTGCGGGCCGTCCGGGCAGTCCGGTCAGTTCAGTCGAACCGGTCGTTCCGGCCAGTCCGGCCCCCCGGCCCCCGGTCCGTCCGGGCTGTCCGCTCCAGCCACTCGTACGCCGCCCGCGCCGTGAACTCCTCCTGGCCACCGCCCACCAGCAGGTCCGCGGTGGCGAACTCCGGGGCGTCGGCCTGCGCCGCGACGTACGGGATCGCGATGCACCGCATCCCCGCAGCGTGCGCGGCGGCGGCCCCCGGAGGGGCGTCCTCGAGCACCACGCAGTCGGCCGGGTCCGCCCCGAGCCGGCGGGCGGCCTCCAGGAAGACGTCGGGAGCCGGCTTGCCCCGCTCGACCTCGTCGGCCGAGACGACCGTGCGCAACTGTGCCGCGAGGCCGGTGCGTCCGAGGATCGTCGTGATGGCCTCGGGCGACGATCCCGACGCCACCGCCAGCGGGACACCCTCGCCCGCCAGCCGCTCGACGAACTCCCGCATCCGCGGGTAGGCACGGGCCGAGGTGCGGGCGAGATCCAGGTAGTGGCGGTTCTTGACCGCGAGCAGTTCGTCCACCGGCGCCCGCAGGCCGTACCGCCGCTTCCAGTCGGCGACCGTCTCCTGGGTGCTGATACCCACGTACGCCTCGTGGTCGGCCCAGCCGAAGTCCGGGACGCCGTACTCGGCGAGGGTCAGCCGGCCCGCCTCGTAGTAGTGGGGCTCGCTGTCCACGAGCGTTCCGTCGAGATCGAAGATGACCGAGATGCCGCCAAGGGCGCTCATGGTGCTCATGCGTCCAGGATGCCAAGGGTCAACTGCGGGCCGAGCGCCCGATGGACTCCACGAGGGGGAGCAGCCGGTGCGGCACCCGCTCCCGCAGGGCCACCTCGCTGCGGGTGCGGACCACGCCCGGCAGGCTGATCAGCTTCTGGACCACGTCCTCCAGGTGCGCGTTGTCCCGGGCCACGACCCGGGTCAGCAGGTCGCCGCCGCCGGTGATGGAGAACGCCTCGACGATCTCCGGCACGCCCGCCAGCGCCTCGCCCACCTCGTCCAGGTGGCCCTGTGTGACCTCGATGTGCACGAAGGCCAGCACCGGGTGGCCCAGTGCGGCGGGGGAGAGGGAAGGGGCCGTGCCGGTGATCACGCCCGCCCGCTCGAGACGGTCCAGCCGGGCCTGCAGCGTTCCGCGGGCGACCCCGAGGAGACGGGCGTACTCGCGGACGCTGGTGCGCGGCTGCTCCAGCAGCAGCCGCAGGATGCGGGTGTCGAGTGCGTCGACCGGCATGGCTCCGGGACTCCCTTCGTCGCCATTGGCTCTCCTCGTCGGCCATTGGCTCTCCGTCGGCCGTGCCAGGCTCTTGATGACTGTACCAATTGCTCAGTCTCGCAGCTTCCTGTTGAGCCACTGGTGGAATGGATGCTCCCATGGACGGGTCGATGGCGCTGCGGACCCCGCGGCGCCTTTCTCGTGCCGGTCGGTGCGACCGGGCGGGAGCCGGTGGGAACCAGTCCGGTTTTCAGTGAGTGAGGGGGCGGAAGTCAGTGCTGAAGAAGGTGTTCGTGAGCCCGGATCCGGGACGGTCGCGCCTGCGGTTCGCGGCGCGAGCCGTCCTCGGCATCGGGCTGGCCGTCGTCAGCTGCGGGCTGGCCGGCACCTCCCTGGTGGGCGCGATCACCGGCGGGCTCGCGGCCCTGCTCGCGCTGTTCACCGTCACCGACGCCACCGTGCGCGGACAGGCCGTCACCACCGCACTCCTGCCGGTCGTGGGGCTGCCCGTGCTCACCGCCGCCGCCGCGCTGCACGGTCACCCCGTGGCCCGCGACCTCACCTTCCTCGCCGTCGTCGGCGCGGGCGTGTACGCGCGCCGCTGGGGCCCGCGGGGACACAGCCTCGGCGTGTTCGCCTTCATGACCTTCTTCATCGCCCAGTTCCTGCACGCGACCCCGGACCGGCTGCCCGGGATGTACGCCGCGGTCCTGCTGTCGGTGACCGCCGCCGCGACGGTGCGCTTCGGCCTGTGGTGCTACGAGCGCCGCCGGCCCGCCCCGGCCGGCCTCGCACCGCCGGCCGGCACCGGCCTCGCGCGCGTCACCACCCGCCAGGCCGTGCAGGCCACCGCGGGAGCCGGCTTCGCGCTGGTCGTGGGCCAGCTGGTGTCCGGCGAACGCTGGTACTGGGCCGTGGGCGCCACGTGGTGGGTGTTCGTCAACACCACCTCGCGCGGCGAGACCCTGGTACGGGGCTTCCGCCGGGTCCTCGGAACGGCCGTCGGTATCGGCCTCGGTCTCCTCGTCGCCGTCCCGCTGGCCGGGTCCGCCGTCCCGACCGCGGTCCTCGCCGCCGCCTGCGTCTTCGGCATCTTCTACACGGCGGCCGTGTCGTACACCTGGATGATGCTCTGCGTCACCCTGCTCGCCGAGCTGCTCTACGGCCTCCTGGACGTGCTCGGCCCCGGCCTGCTCGCCCTGCGGCTCGCCGAGACCGGTGTCGGGGCCCTCGGTGCCGCACTCGCCGTCCTGCTCGTCCTGCCCGTCACCACCCACGCCGTCACCGACGCCTGGATCCGGAGCGCCCTGCGCTGCGTGCACGCCTGCACCGCCGAGGCCGCCGCACGGCTTGCCGGAAGCCCGGGGGCCGACCCCGGGCCCCGGGTGGCCGAGCTGGAGCAACTCCTGGTCCGGGTACGGCTGTCGGTCGCTCCGCTGGTGCACCCGCTGAGCCCGATGCACGGCCGCAGGCAGCGGGCCCGCCGGGTGCTCGCGCTGCTCGACGACTGCGCCCGGGAGATCCGCGGCCTGGTCGCCGTCGCCACCGACCCAGAGGCGTCGCACGACGCGCGGCTGACCGCCGCATGCCGGCGAGTGGAGCGCGCGGTGGAGGCGCTCACCGGCGGTGGCGCCGTTCCCGCCCTCTCGGGCGGCCCCCGCGTCGGCGAACCGGTCCTGACCCACCTGCACGGACTGGAACGCGCCCTCGCCGAGCTGGCCGCGCCCCTGCGCACGCCCTCCCGCTCGCGACCGGCAGGCGCCTGAGCCGGGTGCTTCCGCCCGCTCCCACGCCACTCGTCCGGTCCAGGCCGTCGGTGATCGACTGCTACCGTCGCTCCGGTCGGCCATCCGGGCCGGCACACGTCGGCGCCCCGGATCTGCGCCGAACGACGCAGAGCCGGGCGCGGGACGAGGCGCAGAAGAACGCGCAGAAGAACGCGCACGCAGAAGAACGCGCGGAACGACGCACAGGGCGAGAGGGGCAGGCAGCGGTGGCGGACGGTGGCAGGCGGCAGCGGCGGGCATTCATCGGGTCGTTCACGGCGGCCGGCGGCCCCGGGATCCTGACCGCGGACGTCGACCCGGACAGCGGCGCCCTCACGGTCGTGAGCGGCACCGACCGTCTGCCCGACCCCTCCTACCTGACCCTGTCGCCCGACGGCGACACCCTGTACGCCGTCAGCGAGACGTCCGAGGGCGCCGTGGCCGCCTACGGGGTGAGCGGCGACAAGCCGGAGCCCACGGGACGCCCGGTCCCCGTCGGCGGCGACGGACCGACCCACCTCGGCCTGTACGACGGGCACGTGCTGACCGCCAACTACGGCTCCGGCACCGTCACCGCCGTACCGGTCCGCGCCGACGGCACCCTCGCCCGGTCCGCGTCAGGCGTCCTCCGGCACACCGGATCCGGCCCGCACGCCCAGCGGCAGCAGGGCCCGCACGCCCACCAGGTGCAGAGCGACCCGAGCGGGCGGTGGGCCGTCAGCGTGGACCTCGGCACCGACTCGGTGCGGGTCTGCACCCTGGTGAACGGCGTGCCGACCGTGCACCGGGAGACCGCCCTGCGTCCCGGCTCGGGTCCGCGGCACCTGGCCTTCCACCCGGACGGCACCCGCGCCTACGTCGTCAACGAACTCGCGCCCACCGTCACGGTCTGCCGGTGGGACGCCGCCGACGGCGTCCTGCGCCCCCTCACCGAGGTCCCGGTGCTCCCGGCGGCACCGGCGGGCGACGCCCACCCGTCCGGCATCGTGGTCTCGCCCGACGGCCGCTTCGTGTGGACCGCCACCCGCGGCGAGGACGTCCTGTCGGTGTTCGCCGTCGAGCCGGACGGACTGCGGCTGTCCGCGACGGTGCCGTGCGGCGGGCACTGGCCGCGGGACATCACGGAGTCGCACGGCTTCCTGTACGCGGCCAACGAGCGCTCGGGGGACGTGACCTGGTTCGCCCTCGACCCGGCCACCGGCACCCCCCATCGCGCCGGCTCCCTCGCCGTCCCGGCAGCCTCCTGCGTCACCTTCACCGGATAGCCGACCGGCCCCGCTGCGGGCAGTCGGCCCGCCGGGGCGGCACGGGGCGCCGGGGACACCACGCCGCGGACACCGCTTCCGGAGGAGGCACCCTGCGAGCACCGGGCTGCCCGGTCCTCCGGCCCACCCCCCCCTCGACCGGCGGCGCCCCGCAACACGGCACCGCCCCGCGGGGTCACCGGGCCGGCGCCCCCTGCGGCTGCTGCGGCGAGATGCCGAGCGCCGTCGTGTACTTGGCCAGCGCGAGCTTTCCGATCGCCGGGTACGGACCGAGCGGCTCGGCGGTGGAGCAGCCCGCCTCCTTGGCCGCCTCCTCCAGCACGGACGCCTCGATCTCCGGGCCGATCAGGTACGGAGCGAGCGCCAGCTGCTGGGAGCCGGAGCCCCGCAGCTGCTCGGCCACGGAAGCGATCGAGCCCTCTTCGTCCAGTGCCGCCGCGATCACCGGCACGGCGAGGCGCGCGGCGAGCAGCATGCCGGTGATCCCGGCCGCCTGCACCGCCTCGTCACCGCCCACGGAGGCCAGGATGATGCCGTCAGCGGCGGTCGCCACGGTGAAGAGGCGGGCGCGGTCGGCGCGGGCCAGCCCGGCCTCGGAGAGCCGCACGTGCAGCGCCTCGGCCAGCAGCGGATGCGGTCCGAGCACGTCGGTCAGCTCGGCCGCGATCTTGCTGTCCATGACGGCCTGCCGGATCCGGCGCAGCAGCG
Organism: Streptomyces mayonensis; assembly: GCF_018982965.1. Lineage (GTDB taxonomy): Bacteria > Actinomycetota > Actinomycetes > Streptomycetales > Streptomycetaceae > Streptomyces > Streptomyces mayonensis. The sequence goes on from NZ_JACBYP010000010.1 coordinate 94,238, forward strand.
CGTTGTCCGGACCGGCGAGCAGCGGCACGACGACGGCGACGGGGCCGTCGGGCTCCTTCACGTCCATGCCGGCGGCGCGCGCCTGCTCGAAGCGGGCGGTGCGCTCCTCGGCGGCCCGCACGAGCACGGCCGACAGCGACGGGAACTCGTCGTCGTCCCCGTCGAGGTGGCCGATCCGGGCGTCGAGACCGGGCAGCTCGGAGCGGGCGATGCTGATGACCTCGTCGGCGAGGCTCCGGGTGGCGCTGCTGGGCGCCCCCGGCACCGCGAGGACGAGCGCCGGCGCGCCCTCGGGAGCCACCAGGGGTTCGGGACGGCGGTGCCGTCCGGGCTGGCGGGGGCGCGGCATTCGTACTGGCAGGCCGGACGCGGGCCCAGTGGGGGAGCTCATGGCGCCGCATGTTACTGGTTTCCGGGGTTTCCCTCTTCGGGGAGGGGGCAGCTGAGCGTTATCCGTCCGGTTTTGTCTGATGAGTGATGTACGGATCGGCCGACATCGGCACCATTCGCCTCCCCGGCGGACCGGTCCGGACCGCTCCCCGGCCGATTACCGGCCACCGGACGTGGACGTCACCCACAGCATCCTGTCGTCACCCGGAAGGGCGAGCGAACCGGTCGCCAGGGCGGACGCGATCCGGACCGCGCCGTCCAGCGGATCACCCTCCGCGGCCACCCGCCGCGCCCGCGGCAGCCGCTTCGCCAGCTCCTCCTCCAGCGGTACGACGAGGGGGTCGCCCATCTTCAGCAGGCCCCCGGTGACCGAAACCCGGGGCTCGCCCTCGCGCGGGCAGACGGCGGCGGCCGCGTCGGCCATGTGCCGGGCAGCGGCCCGCAGCACCCCGGCGGCGACGGGATCGGCAGCGGCACAGGCGGCCACGTCGGGGGCGAAGGAGGCGAGGACGGCGGGGCGGTCCGGGCGCGGGTAGACCTGCCCGGGCAGCCCGGACGCCGGGCCGAACCGCTCCTCGGCCCGGGCGAGCAGCGGGACAGAGCCGCCCTCCCGCCCGTCGTGGGCCCGCAGCGCCGCCTCGAGACCGGCCCGCCCGATCCATGCGCCGCCGCCGCAGTCGCCCAGCAGATGGCCCCAGCCGTCCGCCCGGCGCCAGCGGGCCAGGTCGGTGCCGACGGCGATCAGACCGGTGCCGGCGGCCACCACCGCTCCGGTCCGCGTACCGAGGGCACCGGCGTAGGCGGTCACGGCGTCGGCGGCCAGCGCGACCCGCAGCGTGCCCAGCTCCCGGGCGAGCGCCCCCGGCAGTTCGGCGCGCAGGGCGTCGCCGAGGGTGACCATCCCGGCGGCCCCGACGACGACGGTACCGAGCCGGGTCACCCCCGTCTCGGCACTCAACTCCGACGCCATGGGGAGCAGTTGCGCCAGCAGATGACCCGGGTCGATGCCCCGCGCCCCGGTACGGACCGGCTCGCTCGACACCCGCCGGCCGAGCGGGCCGCGCCCGCCGTCACCGGCGGTGCCGACGACGACGCGCAGCCCGGAGCCGCCGGAGTCCACGGCCAGGAACCCGGTGCTCACGGCACCTTCGCCGCGTGCGCGGGGGAGCCGGGCCGGCAAGGTGGGCGGCTCACTGGACTCGACCTGCCTCTCTCGTCGCCGTCTCGTTGCGCGACACTCTCTCAGACGGTCCTCACGGACGCCTCCGACGGGACGGACCTCTCGGACGCCTCTCCCGGACGCCTCCCTCAGAGGCACTCTCGGACGGCTCCCCGTACGGGACCGCGGTGGTGCCCCGTCCGTGTGTCGTCCGCCCCTCCGATACGCCAGTAGAGTGGCTGCCCGTGGCACCACGACCTCTCCATGAACTCGTCGAGCCCGGCTGGGCGAAGGCCCTGGAACCGGTGGCCGAACGCGTCGCCTCCATGGGCGGTTTCCTGCGGGCCGAACTCGCGGCCGGCCGTACCTACCTCCCCGAGGGACCGAACGTCCTGCGCGCCTTCCAGCAGCCGTTCGACGACGTGCGCGTCCTCGTCGTCGGCCAGGATCCCTACCCCACGCCCGGGATGGCGATCGGCCTGAGCTTCGCCGTCGCTCCGGAAGTGCGCCGGCTGCCCGGCAGCCTGATCAACATCTTCCAGGAGCTGCAGAGCGACCTCGGCCTGCCCCGCCCGTCCAACGGCGACCTCACCCCGTGGACACGGCAGGGCGTGCTGCTGCTGAACAGAGCCCTGACGACGCGCCCCAACAGCCCCGGCTCGCACCGCGACAAGGGCTGGGAAGAAGTCACCGAGCGCGCGATCCGCGCGCTCGCAGAGCGCGGTACGCCCCTGGTCTCGATCCTGTGGGGCCGGGACGCGCGCAACCTGCGCCCCCACCTCGACCGCTTCCCGGTGATCGAGTCGGCCCACCCCTCCCCGCGTTCGGCGGACCGCGGCTTCTTCGGCTCACGCCCCTTCAGCCGCACCAACGACTTCCTCGCCCGGCAGGGCGCCGCCCCGGTCGACTGGCGCCTGCCGTAGCGGCGGGCCGGCCCGCCCCGCGAGGGACGCGCCGGCCACGCCGTCGTCCGGCGGGTCAGGAACCGGACAACTCCTCACGGACCGTACGGGCCGCGGCCACCAGGTGCTCCAGGGACGACCGGGTCTCGGGCCAGGCGCGGGTCTTGAGGCCGCAGTCGGGGTTGACCCACAGCCGTTCGGCGGGGATGGCCCTCAGGCCTTCACGCAGGAGGTCGGCCACCTCCGCGGCACTCGGCACGCGCGGCGAGTGGATGTCGTAGACGCCGGGCCCGGCCTCGCGCGGGTAGCCGTGGGCGGCCAGTTCTCCGGCGACCTGCATGTGGGAGCGGGCCGCCTCCAGGCTGATGACGTCGGCGTCGAGGTCGTCGATGGCCCGCACGATGTCGCCGAACTCCGCGTAGCACATGTGGGTGTGGATCTGGGTGTCCGGGCGGACGCCCGCCGTGGTGAGCCGGAACGCCTCCGTGGCCCACGCCAGGTATCCGGCCCGTCCGGCGGCCCGCAGGGGCAGGGTCTCGCGGAGCGCCGGCTCGTCGACCTGGATGACGCGGGTGCCGGCCGTCTCCAGGTCGGCCACCTCCTCGCGCAGGGCGAGGGCCACCTGGCGGACGGTGTCGGCGAGGGGCTGGTCGTCACGGACGAAGGACCAGGCGAGCATCGTGACCGGTCCGGTCAGCATCCCCTTGACCGGCCGGTCCGTGAGCGACTGGGCGTACGTGGTCCAGCGGACCGTCATCGGCTCGGGGCGGGAGATGTCGCCGGCCAGGACCGGCGGGCGGACGTAACGCGTGCCGTACGACTGGACCCAGCCGTGCCGGGTGGCGAGGCAGCCGGTGAGCCGTTCGGCGAAGTACTGGACCATGTCGTTGCGTTCGGGCTCGCCGTGCACCAGGACGTCGATCCCGGCCTTCTCCTGGAAGGAGATCACTTCCTGGATCTCCGACCGGATGCGCTCCTCGTAGCCCGCGGTGTCGGTCCGGCCCGCCCGCAGGTCGGCGCGGGCCGTGCGCAGGCCGTCGGTCTGCGGGAAGGAACCGATGGTGGTGGTCGGCAGGACGGGGAGGCCGAGACGGGAGCGCTGGGCGGCGGTCCGTTCGTCGTAGGGCTGGGAGCGGCGCGTGTCGGTGTCCGTGACGGCGGCGGCACGGGCGCGGACGGCCGGGTCGCGGGTGATGGGGGAGTTCTCGCGGGAGGCGAGGGCGGCGCGGTTGGCGGCGAGTTCACCGGCGATGGCGCCGGTGCCCTGGGCGAGGCCCCTGGCGAGCGTGACGACCTCGGAGGTCTTCTGCCGCGCGAAGGCGAGCCAGCGCAGGATCTGCGGGTCGACGTCCCGTTCCGCGGACGCGTCCAGGGGCACGTGCAGCAGCGAGCAGGAGGCTGACACGTCGACGCGGTCGGCCAGACCGAGCAGGGTGCCGAGGGTGGAGAGCGACCTGCCGAGGTCGTTCACCCAGACGTTGCGGCCGTTGACGACACCCGCCACCAGCCGCTTGCCGGGCAGGCCGCCGACGGCGGCCAGCGCGCCCAGGCCGGCGGCGGCGGCCTCGGTGAAGTCCAGTGCCAGCCCCTCCACCGGGGCCTTGGCCAGGACCGGCAGCGCCTCGCCCAGCTCGTCGAAGTAGGAGGCGACGAGCAGCTTCGGCCGGTCGGTGAGGGCACCGAGGTCGCGGTAGGCGCGCGCCGCCGCGTTCAGTTCGGCCGGGCTGCGGTCCTGGACGAGGGCGGGCTCGTCGAGCTGCACCCAGTGGGCGCCGGCCGCGCGCAGGTCCGCGAGGACGTCCGCGTACACCGGGAGCAGCCGGTCCAGCAGGGTGAGCGGGTCGAAGTCCGCGCCCACTCCGGGGGCGGGCTTGGCGAGGAGGAGGTAGGTGACGGGCCCGACCAGGACCGGGCGCGGCGTGAGGCCGAGGGAGAGGGCCTCCGTCAGCTCGGCGACCTGCTGGGCGGAGTCGGCGGAGAACACCGTGTCCGGGCCCAGCTCGGGCACCAGGTAGTGGTAGTTGGTGTCGAACCACTTCGTCATCTCCAGCGGCGCCGCCTCCTGCGTCCCGCGCGCCATCGCGAAGTAGCCGTCCAGCGCGTCGGCGTCGAAGGAGTTCCGGTGCCGGGCGGGAATCGCGCCGACCATGACGGTGGTGTCCAGGACGTGGTCGTAGAGCGAGAAGTCGCCCGTGGGGACCTCGTCGACGCCTGCCTCGGCGAGCTGCTCCCAGTTCGCCCGGCGCAGGCCGCGGGCGGTGGCGCGGAGGGCGCCGGCGTCGACGCGGCCCTTCCAGTAGCCCTCGATCGCCCTCTTCAGTTCCCGGTTCGGCCCCTGGCGGGGGTAGCCGTACACGGTGGCCCCGGCCGCCGCGGAGTTGCTTGTCACGGAGATCTCCTTCGCGAGACGAATCCCTGAGATCCCGGGGACGGGACGAGGGGCGCGAAGGGAACAGACCGGACGGCGGCGGCGCACGGCCGGCCGTCCGATGTGTACGCCGACCCGCCCTCGAGGTCACCGGGATGTCCGCGCACGGACCGTTCCGCGCGCGGGCAGTTGGCAGGTCTTCGGACTCGCGGGCGCGTGCTCGTCGGGAAGCTCGGCCCCGTACTGGTTCGTACGGGGCGTGCACCGAGGAGGACACCTACTGGCCGTCGCTTCCCGGGTCCGGAATGTCGGACCCAGTGCGTATGACGGCGGTCGTTCCCGCTCACCGCTGCGGGGCAGTCCCGGATTCCCACCGGGTTCCCTCTTGCGACGTCCCGCCCGGCTGACGGGACGAACCAGCTGCACCTCCCACCCTACGGGGTGCCGTGGCGTCGCGGCGAGGGAGCCCGGCACCGGGCCGTCGTGCGGAACCGCTCAGCGCAGCGCGGCCACCAGCGCGTCGCTCGCCGAGCACCAGAGCTGCCGGGCCTCGGCGAAACCCTGTTCGCGCAGGGTGTCGAGGTGCCACCGGGTGGAAGTGGGACGGCCGGGCCGTGCGCCGGCGGGCCGGGGCTCGCGCGGGTCGCCGAGGAGGGCGAAGCGGCGGGCCGCCGCTTCGGCGAGGGCGGGGTCGTCGGCGACCAGGGTCCACCAGTCGGCCCAGTCGAGGGCGCCCGCACGGCGCTGCCCCTCCTGGCGTGCTTCGAGCAGGGCCTGCACGGCGGCGTTGAGGCGGGGCGCCGACTCGTCCGTCATGTGGTCGGCGTTGAGGAACACGCCGCCCTCGCGCAGCACTGAGGCGAGGGTGCCGTAGAGACGGCGCAGCGGTTCGGTGTCCAGCCAGTGCAGGGCGGTGGCGGTCACCACGGCGTCGAACGACGTGCGGGGCAGCCGCGCGGTCCAGCCGGGGTCGGTGAGGTCGGCCTCGACGAAGGTGACGCGTTCGTCACCGGCGAAGTGGCCGCGGGCGATGGTCAGCAGGGCCGGATCGATGTCCACGCAGACGGTGCGGGCACCGGGGAGCGCCCGCAGTACCCGGTCGGAGATGCTGGCGGTGCCGCAGGCCAGGTCGAGAACGACCGGGGAGCGGCCCGCCACGGCCTCCACCGCGTCGGTCATGACCCGGAAGCGCTCCTCCCGGTCCGGCATGTACCACTCCTGCTGGCGGTCCCAGCTCGTCTGCCACTGCTGCCAGTCGGATGTCGTCGAGTCGGAGGTGGTGGTCATGGGTGGAGGGGTTCCTTTCGCTGGTCGCTGGGCGGGACGGGTACGGAGGTGGCCGGGCCGGCGGTGCCCAGGTGCCGGGACCGCAGCAGCAGCCGGGTGGTCTCGGAGCGGGGGGCGGCGAGGACGGTGCGGCTGTCGCCGCTCTCCACGACGGCGCCGGTGTCGAGGACGACCAGGTCGTCGGCGAGCCGCTCGACGAGGGCGAGGTCGTGCCCGATCCACAGGACGGCCGTGTCGCTCTCCTCGCGCAGGCGCCTGATCTCGGCGGTCACCAGGCCGGTGCTGACGGCGTCGAGGGCCGTGGTGATCTCGTCGCAGATCAGCACCTCGGGATCGGCGAGCAACGCCCTTGCCAGCGCGGCGCGTTGCAGCTCGCCGCCCGACAGCGACGCCGCGTGCCGCGTCGTCTGCTCCGCGGTGAGCCCGAGTCGCTCCCACAGCAGCCGGGCCCGCCGCTCGGCCTCCGGCGGCGGCAGGCCGCGCAGCCGTACGGCGGTGCGGGCGACCTGTTCCAGGACGGTGCGCCGCTCGTCGAAGGAGCCCCGCACCTCCTGCCACACGTACTGGACGCCCCGGATCTGCCGGGCGGTGCGGCGGCGCAGCACGGGCAGCGGCTCGCCCCGGAACGAGAGGTGCCCCCGGTGGCGTTCGTGCAGTCCGGCGAGGCAGCGGGCCAGGACGGTCTTGCCGCTGCCCGAGGGCCCCACCACGGCGGTGCAGCCACTCTCCCGCACCCGCACCGCCACGTCGTGCAGGACCTCGCCCCGGCGTCCGGCGTGCAGCCACGCCGTCAGGTCCCGCGCCTCCAGCACGGCCCCGGACGACCTCGGGACCGTGGACGCGGCGGGCGGTGGGGGCGGTACCGCGGGAGTCGGGAGCACCTCGGGCGTGGGCCCCGCGGCGGTCACCCGGCCGCGCTCCAGCGTCACCGTCCGGGCGGCCACGGCGCGCACCAGATCGTGGTCGTGGCTGAGCAGCAGCAGGGCGTACCCGTCCGCGGCCAGCCGGGTCAGCAGGTCCGCCAGCCGCAGCCGGGCCACCGTGTCCAGGCCGGTGCTGGGTTCGTCGAGCACGAGGACGCTCGGGCCGCACGCCAGCACCTGGGCGAGCGCCACGCGCTGCCGCTGGCCGCCGGAGAACTGGTGCGGGAAACGGCGCAGGACGCCGGGGTCGTCCGGCAGCCCGGCGGCGCGCAACGCCTCGGCCGCGTGCTCCCGGCCGCGGGCGGCGGACCTTCCCCGGCCCGCGCCGCCCGCGGCGTCCGGCCGGTGCAGACGGGCGAGTTCGGTGAGGACCGGGCCGATCCGCCGGGCGGGGTTGAGGGCATGGGCCGGGTGCTGCGGCATGTACGAGACGACCCGGCCGCGTACGCCCCGAGCAGCCCCCGTCGGCCCCTCCTCGCCCACCACCTCGACACCGGCGACCCGTACCGTGCCGCGCAGCCGTACGCCGGGCGCGGTCTCCCCCAGCAGGGCCAGCGCGGCGGTGGTCTTGCCGCTGCCGGACGGACCCACCAGGGCGGTCACCTCGCCGGCCGGGACGGTGAGGTCGACGCCGTCCAGGAGCCGGGCCGTTCCCGCGTGGGCGGTCAGGCCGCCGACCTCGATCACCGGTTCCACGTCGCCGCCTCCGTCTCCGTCGCTGTCTCGGTCTCCGCCTTGGCCTCCGCCTTCGCCTTCGCCTTCGCCTCCGTGACCTTTCGCGTCCTGAGTTTCTTCCCGGTCCTCCCGCCCTGCCGCCCCGTGTCCGGCAGCAGGCCGTCCGCCAGCAGATTGGCGCCGACGGTGAACATCACCAGCATCAGTGTCGGTGCCAGCACCGCCCACGGCTGCACGAACAGCGCCTCCCGGCTCGCCGCGATCACCACGCCCCAGTCCGGGGAGGTCGGGTCCAGACCGAGGCCGAGGAAGTTGGCGGCGGCCACCGTGAAGACCGCGCCGCCGACCCGGGTGCCCGCGTCGGCGGCGGCGACCGGCAGGACGGCCCGCCCGACATGTCCGAACAGGACACGCGCCCAGGACTCGCCCTGCAACCGCATCGCCTCGGCGACCGGCCCGCCGGCCGCGTCAAGCGCCGCCGCCCGCAACAGGCGGGCCACGGCGGGGACGTTGAGGGCGGCCACCGCCAGCGCCACCGCGACCGGATGCCCGCGCCAGCCCACCCCGACCACGCTGATCACCAGCAGGGAGGGCAGCGGCAGCAGCAGTTCCACCGGCCGCATCAGCAGGTCGTCCAGCCACCGGCTGCGGGAGGCCGCCGCGGCCAGACCGAGCAGGCCGCCCACGGCGACGGCGAGCGCCACCGCGGCGCACGCCACGCCCAGCGCGCTCGCCCCGCCCCGCAGGACCAGCGTCAGCACGTCCCGGCCCAGGGCGTCCGTGCCGAGCGGATGCCCGTCGCCGAGGGCGTAGGGCATGCCGTCGGAAGGGATGCGGGCGTCCGTCACGAGCGGGCCGACGACGGCTGCGGCGACCGGCGGCACCAGGAGCAGCGCCCCCGTCACCCTGCGCCGGGTAGGTCGGACGGTGCTCATCGCAGTACCTCCGTGCGGGGAGCCAGACGGTGGCTGACGAGGTCCGCCGCCAGGTTGAGCAGGCACGCCACCGCGGCCAGGGCCAGGGTCAGTCCCTGCACGGTGGGCACGTCCCGGTTCTGCACGGCCTCCACCAGCGCCGTCGCGGTGCCGGGCACGGCGAAGACCGCCTCGACGACGAGCACACCGCCCAGCAACTGGTCACCGGTGCGGGCCAGTTCCTGAACGCCGGGGACCGCCGCGTTCGGCAGGACGTGCCGCAGCACCAGGCGGGCCGGCGGCACTCCGAGCCGGCGGGCCTGCACCGTGTAGCCGGCGTGCAGGGCCGTGACCGTACCGGCCCGGATCTGCCGGGACAGCACGCACACCGTCCGCGCCAGCAGCACCGCCACCGGCAGCACGAACAACTCCGGCCGCTGCCACCACACGTCGTCCGCGCCCACCCAGGTCGACGGCAGCCAGCCGAGGCGCAGCGCGAAGACCCCCACAAGGAGCAGCGCCAGGACGAAGTCCGGTACCGAGGTCAGCGTCAGTGTCACCGAGGAGACCACCCGGTCGGTGCGGCTGCCCGCCCGCAGCCCGGTCAGCAGCCCGACGGCGACGGCCAGCGGTACGAGCAGTACCAGGGTGACGGCGGCCAGCGCAGCCGTCACCGGGACCGAGGACGACAGCACGCCGCTCACCGGACCGCCGCCGACCAGCGACGTGCCGAGGTCGCCGGTGAGCAGACCGTGCGCCCAGTCGGCGAACCGCTCCACGACCGGCCGGTCCAGGCCCATCTGCTCCCGCAACTGGGCGACCTGGTCGAGTCCTGCCTGCTCGTTGAAGTCGACGGTCGCGGCGTCTCCCGGCAGCAGGTCCGTCAGCAGGAAGACGACGACGCTGAGGACGGCCAGCTGGACGAGCGTCCACCCGCACCGCCGCAGGGCGTAGTGCAGCACCCCGTGCTCAGTCCAGCCACACCGTGTCGAACCTGGCCCAGTCCACGGTGTTGGGCGGGGCCTCCTGCACGCCGTGGGCGGTGCGCGACACGGCGTTCAGCCACTCGGGGTGCCCCCACAGCACCAGGCCGCCCCGGTCGCGCAGGTCCGTCTGCACCGCCCGGTACCGTGCGGTGCGCTTCTCGTCGTCCACCTCGGCACGTGCGGCCGTGAAGGCGTCGTCGAAGTCCTCGTGCTTCCAGGCGGTCTGGTTCTGCGGGGCGTCCGAGAGCAGCCGTTCGCCGATGTAGGTCGGTATCGTCATGGCGCCGCACCGGTGGTTGGTGACGGTGCCCTTGCTCAGCGCGTCCGTGAAGTACGACTCCGGCGGCCCGTTGACGATCTCCACCTTCAGGCCCGCCTCACCGGCCTGCTCGGTGAACAGATGGGCGGCCTGTGCGAAGCCGTCGGCGGCGGTGGAGGTGTAGAAGGTGACCTTCTTGTTGTACAGCCCGGTGCGCTTGAGCAGCCGCCGTGCCTCGGCCACGTCCTGCTCGCGCTGTTCGAGGCCGTCCGGGTAGTAGGTGTAGCCCTTGCCGAAGAGGTCGTTGCCGATCTCCGCGCGGCCCGCGCAGACCACGTCCACCAGCCGCTCGCGGTCCACGAACAGCTTCACGGCCATCGCCGCGTCCGGGTCGTCGAAGGGGGCCCGGTCGGTCTTCAGGGCGAAACCCTGCACCCCGCTGCGCTTCGCCGCCACCACCCGCACCCGGCTGTCGTGCGCGACCGTACGGGCGAAGGTGGGCGTCATCTCGTGCGCGAAGTGCACCTCGCCACTGCGCACGGCGGCGGCGCGTGCCTCGGACTCGGCGGACAGGATGCGTACTTCGTCCAGGAGCGGAGCCCCGTTCCAGTGGTCGTCGAAGCGGCGGCCGGTGAAACCGCGCCCCGCGGTGAACGAGGCGAACCGGAACGGGCCGGTGCCGACGGGCCTCGACGGGTCGTCCCAGCCGTCACGGACGACGGGCGTGCCGGTCATCGCCAGCTGGCTGGGCAGCTCGGCGTTGGGCCGGGAGAGCGCGATCTCCACCCCGCGCCTGCCCACCTTCCGGCAGTTGGCGAGGTCGACGTGGGAGAGGGAGTTCTTCGCCAGGTGGTCGGCGGCGTCGGGGTCGAGGATGCGGGACAGGCTGTACAGCACGTCGTCGGCGTCGAGGACGTGACCGTCGTGGAACCGCGCCTCGCGCAGTTCGAAGCGCCACACCCGGGCCTCGTCGTCGCTGGACCAGGAGCGGGCCAGCCGCGGCACCGGCCGCAGGGTCGAGTCCAGCTCGACGAGCTTGTCGAAGACGGCCTTGTGCCGGGCGATGTCGACGAACTGCCGCTGCGCGTGCGGGTCCATGGTCTCCTTGACGCCCGCGCCGGGGAACGCCGCAATCAGCGTCCCGCCCTTCCTGGGCGAGGACGAACCGGAGTCCGCGGACGAGCAGCCGGTGAGGAGACCGGCGCCTGTCGCGACCGCCGCGGCGAGCACACTGCGGCGGGTGGGGGTGACCGGCATGTGGGCGTACCTTCCTGCCTGTTGCTCCAGAACCACGGCATACGCATCCAATAAGTTATTGCAATGACTATGCAATAGCAGCAGGTGCGGGGCCTGTGTGGGACTGGTCACTCGGCACGCCGGCGTCGTCGCGCGCCCCGGCCGGCGACGACGCCCCTGTTCGTGCCTGTGCCGGTCATCCGCCGCCGAGTTGCCGGGCCAGTTCGGTGGCCTCGGCCTTGGTGTAACCGCCGGTGATCTGCATCTCCCCGCCGGGGATGGGAGCGAGCACCGCAGGCGCGCTGAGCAGGCGGTCACCGAACAGGATGGCGATCTGGTTCTGCGGGGTCTGCCTGCGGGATGCCGTGTCGGTGAGTTCCGTGAAGCGGCGGGCGTCCTGGTCCCGGAAGCTCATCGCGATCGTCCATGCGCCCGCCTGTTCGTCATACCTGGCGGAGACCGCGCGCAGCTTCTCGACGTTCATCCGGTCCGCGGCCTCGGTCGACACCGAGTAGCAGTTCTTGTGGTCGTCGGAGACGAACGTCGGCGGCGGCAGCGCGTCTGTGCACTCACCTGCCTCCGCCTGCCGCACCAGGGCCAGCCGCATCGCCTGAGCGGGCTCGTGCAGCGCGGTGCCGCTGCCGCCGGCGGCCGTGCCGCCGCCGTTCCCGTCCCCGTTGTCCGGCCGCAGGAACAGGTAGGCGCCCACCCCGGCCGCGGCGAGCAGGGCCAGGGTCAGGGCCAGCACCAGGGGGGTCCTCGCCGCCGGCGGCCCCGTCCGTCGTCGTGCCGCGATGGTCGGCCTCCTGGTGGCGGACGACTCGTCGGGCCTGGGCACGCGCTCCGTCACGGCTTCGGGGCCGACTCGCAGGCGGGCGGTGTCCGCCGCCTCGGTACGGCGCCGGCGGGCGCGCTCGATGGCCTGTGCCCAGTCCGGCGGAAGCCAGTCCGTGGCGCCGTGGGCCTCCGGCCGGAGTGCGAGCCACTGGCCGCACACCTGCAACAAGTCCTGCGGCGACGGGCGTTCGGCGGGATCGACGGTGAGGCACGGGCGGATCAGCGGGTCGAGATCCGTGGGCAGACCGTCCAGGCACAGGTCGCCCGAGGCGGCGCGGACCAGTTGTTCGAGGACGGTGCCCTCGTCCATGCCGCGGTAGGGGCTGCGGCCCGTGGCCAGATGGAAGAGGGTGGCACCGAACGAGAAGACGTCCGAGGCGGCGGTGGTGGGCTCGCCCCGTGCCTGCTCGGGCGCGGCGAAGGGGATGGTGCCCAGGGTGGCCTTGGTGCGCGTGAGGTCCGCCGCCTGCGAGATGCCGAAGTCGATCAGACGCGGACCGTCCTCGGGCAGCAGCACGTTGGACGGCTTGACGTCCCGGTGGACCAGGTTCTCCGCGTGGATGCTCTGCAGGGCCTCCGCCATTCCCGCCGCCACCCAGGGGAGTGACGCGGCGGGCAACGGCCCGCAGCCCTGCACCAGTTCCCCGAGAGAGGGGGCCGGGACGTACTCGGTGGCCATCCACGGGGAGGCGGCGTCGGGGTCGGCGTCGACGACGCTCGCGGTGAACGCCCCGCGCACCCTGCGGGCCAGCGCGACCTCGCGGGCGAAGCGCTTGCGGTCCGCCTCCGCCGTCGCGCCCTCTCCGGCGACGAGCATGGTCTTCACCGCCACGGTGCGGCCCCCGGGGGAACGGGCCAGGTACACCCGGCCCATACCGCCGCTGCCCAGCTCGGACAGCACGGTGTAGGGCCCGATCCTGCTCCCGGGCGGCACTGCGGCCGCCACCCCTGACTGCACTTGCGACACCTGTGCCTCCCCGATTTCCGTATGACGGTTCACCATACGGCGGCCGACAGGGGCCCCGCCGCAGTCGGCCGCGGCGGTCGGGAGCCGCGGCCGACCGGCCGGCAGCTCAGCCGGACGAGGCAGGCGGCGCACACGGTGTCCGGCCGTCCGGCCCGTGTGGGCGGTGTGGTGCACCGGTCACGCGACCACCGCCGCCCGCACGCACAGCACGTCCGGGAGGTGTGCGGCCAGTTGCTGCCAGCTGTCGCCGTCGTCGGGCGATGCGAACACCTCGCCGTTGCGGTTGCCGAAGTACACGCCCGTGCGTTCCGCGTCGTCCGTCGACAGCGCGTCGCGCAGCACCGTGCCGTAGTGGTCCTCCTGGGGCAGCCCGGCCGAGAGCGGCTCCCAGCTCTTTCCCGCGTCCCCGGTGCGGTAGACCCGGCACCGGCGGTCGGCCGGCACCCGGTCGGCGTCGGCGTTGATCGGGAAGACGTACGCCGTGTCGCCGCGGTGCGGGTGGGCGGCCACGGCGAAGCCGAACGTCGAGGGCAGGCCCTCGCCGATGTCTGTCCAGTGCCCGCCCGCGTCGTCGCTGCGGTACACCCCCCAGTGGTTCTGCAGGTAGAGGCGGTCCGGGGTGGCCGCGTCCCGCGCGACCTTGTGCACGCACTGGCCGAACTCCGGGTTCGGGTCCGGCAGGAAGACGGCCGAGACACCGGAGTTGGACGGGGCCCAGCTCGCGCCGCCGTCGGCGGTGCGGAACACGCCGGCGGTCGACACGGCGACCGTCACCGACTCGGGGTCCCGCGCGTCGGTGAGGACGGTGTGCAGCCCCTCGCCTCCGCCGCCCGGGACCCAGCGGGACCGCGTGGGGTGCTCCCACAGGGGACGGACCAGCTCGAAACTCTCGCCGCGGTCCTCCGAGCGGTACAACGCGGCCGGTTCCGTGCCCGCGTAGACCACGTCCGGCTCGGCGGCGGACGGATGCAGCTGCCACACCCGCTCCAGCGAGGCACCGGTGTCCTTGGGGAACCTGACGGCGGGCGCCCCCGGTTCGGTCCAGGTGCGGCCCAGGTCGTCCGAGTGGAACACCGACGGGCCCCAGTGCGCGCTGTCCCCTCCGGCCAGCAGCCGCGGGGTGCCGGCGCGGGTGTCGAGGGCGACCGAACAGACGGCCTGGGCGTTGAAGTAAGGACTCTCGTCGAACTCCCAGGAGCCACCCCGCCTGCGCCCGATGAACAGGCCCTTGCGGGTGCCCACGGCGAGCAGTACCTCGGTCATGCCGACCACCTCCGCGGCGTCCTCGTCGACGCCTTTGTCTCGGACACGGGCCAGTCTGCACCCGGGCACTGACAGTCACCTCTGGAGACACCGTCACCGCAGGTCACGGCGCTGGAGTGCGGTTCACCGAGGGGCGCGCGAGGCAGTTCGGCCGACGCTGGAGGAGCGGGCCCTCGCCCGCTGCCGCGCCCGCCCCGCTCAGCTCGTGGCCGGCAGCGCCCGCGCCAGGACGGCGCCGAGGCCGGCCGAGTCCGGCAGCGTGCCGAAGGAGTGCCCCCAGTCGCCGCCGAGCCGCGTCGCGCAGAAGGCGTCCGCGACGGCGGGCGGGGCGTGCCGGACCAGGAGGGAGGCCTGGAGGGTGAGGGCCATCAGCTCCACCAGCCGGCGGGCGCCGGTCTCGGAGGCCTCGGCGAGCCCTGTGCGCAGCCGGGACACGGCGGCGTCCAGCCGGGCGTCCGCGCCGCGGGCGAGCGCCAGCTCCTCGAACAGGGCGTGCCCGGCGGCGGGCGAGCGTCCCAGCGCCCGCAGCACGTCGAGGGCGTTCACGTTCCCCGAGCCCTCCCAGATCGACAGCAGCGGAGCCTCGCGGTAGTGGCGGGGCATGCCCGACTCCTCCACGTAGCCGTTGCCGCCCAGGCACTCCAGGGCCTCCGCGGTGAACGCCGGCCCCCGCTTGGTCACCCAGTACTTGCCGACGGCGGTGGCGATCCGCCGGAAGGCCGCCTCACCGGCGTCCCCGCGCACCGCGCGGTCCGCCGCTCCGGCGAGCCGCAGGGTGAGCGTCGTCGCGGCCTCGGACTCCAGCGCCAGGTCGGCCAGCACGTTGCGCATGAGCGGCTGGTCGACGAGCCGGGCGCCGAACGCGCTGCGGTGCCGCACGTGGTGACCGGCCTCGACCAGTGTCTTGCGCATCAGCGTCGCGGAGGACATCACGCAGTCCAGCCGGGTGCAGTTGACCATCTCGATGATCGTCTTGACGCCCCGGCCCTCGGGCCCCACGAGCCAGGCGACGGTGCCGTCGAACTCGGGCTCGGACGAGGCGTTGGACCGGTTGCCGAGCTTGTCCTTCAGCCGCTGGACGCGGAACGTGTTGCGGGTGCCGTCCGGCAGCACCCGCGGCACCAGGAAGCAGGAGAGCCCGTCGGGGGCCTGGGCCAGGACCAGGAAGACGTCGCACATCGGCGCCGACGTGAACCACTTGTGCCCGCGCAGCGTGTACACACCGGGCTCCGCGGTCGGCGTGGCCCTCGTGGAGTTCGTCCGGACGTCCGAGCCGCCCTGCTTCTCGGTCATCCCCATGCCGGCCAGCAGCCCGCGCTTCTCCGCGGGCGGCCGCAGACCCGGGTCGTACTCCCGCGCGGTCAGCAGCGGCTCGTAGACCTCGGCCAGCTCCGGCGCGGCGCGCAGCGCCGGGACCGCCGCGTACGTCATCGACGTCGGACACCCGTGGCCCGCCTCCGTGTGACCCCACACCAGCCCGCCCGCCGTACGCGCGACGTGGGCGCCGGGCCGGTCGTCCGCCCAGGGAGCGCCCGCCAGCCCCTCGCCGACCGCCACCCGCATCAGGCGGTGCCAGCTCGGGTGGTACTCGACCTCGTCGACCCGGTTCCCGTACCGGTCGTGCGTGCGCAGCACGGGCTCGTGGCGGTTGGCCAGGTCGCCCCACTCCTGTGCCTCCACGCTGCCGGCCCGCCTGCCGAGGCGCCGCAGGCCGTCCTCTGCCCATCCGGCGCCCTCGCGCCGCACGCCCTCCAGCAGGGCGTTGTCGTCGCAGGCGTCGTAGGGCGCAAGGGGAGGGGGCTGGTTGGTGACGTCGTGGGTGGCATGCCCCTCGGGACGGTCCGCGGCCTGCTCGTACGGCTCCTGCGCGAGTGTCGTCATGCCCCGAGTGTTGCACTGTTCCTGCGGCCGCAGCAATAGTGCAACACTCGGGCGCGCGTACAGTACGTGCTCATGTGGACGGACGACACGCGCCCGCGCGGATGAACGGTTTCGAGAATCCCGCGCCCGCGCGGACGAACGGTTTCGAGGGTTCCGCCCCCGCGTTGCGCCCGTTGTCCGCGCGGTCGGTCGTGCTGAGCCTGCTGCTGGGCACGCACCCCGCCGAGCTGCCGGCCCGGGACCTGGCGCGGCTCGTCGCGGGCTTCGGCGTCGGCGGCTCGACCCTGCGCGCGGCGCTCAGCCGCATGACGGCCGCCGGTGACCTCCTGCGCACCGGCACGGGCTACCGCCTCAGCGAGCGACTGCTGGAGCGCCAGCGGCGCCAGGACGAGTCCGTGCGTCCGCGCACGCGCGTGTGGGAGGGCGACTGGGAGCTGCTCGTGGTCACCGCGACCGGGCGCGGCCCCGCCGAGCGGGCGGAGCTGCGCGCCCGGCTGGCCGCCCTGCGCCTCGCCGAACTCCGCGAGGGCGTGTGGCTGCGCCCGGACAATCTCAGCCGTCCGCTGCCCGGCGAACTGGACCGGGTGGCCGAGCGTCTGGTCTCCCGCCCCGAGCGGGCCGCCCGTGACCTGGCCGCGCGGCTGTGGCCGCTGGACGCCTGGTCGGGCACCGCCCGCTCCCTGCTCGCCCGGGTGGAACGGGCCCACGGGCCCGCCGACCGGCTCATGGTCTTCGCGGCCGTCGTGCGCCACCTGCTGGCCGACCCGGTGCTGCCGGCGGAACTGCTCCCGCGCGACTGGCCCGGTGCGGCTCTGCGGGGCGCGTACACGGCCTACCAGCGGGAGCAGTCCGGTCAGGTCCGGGAGCGGGGCACCGGAACCTGACGCTCTCTCGTGGGCGCCGCCGGACGGCATGCCGGCATGCCGGACGAGACATGCACGGGGGTGCGTGTTCCTTTCGGATGGAGTGTGATCATTCGGTTACGTTGCGTATATGGTCGAAGCATCCTTCTTTGATCGTTCTCTTCAACTTTCCGATCGCTCTCCGGATGACGGGGAGATGTCCGTGCGGCACACCTGGCTGGTGCGGGAGGACGGTGCCACCGCCGCGTGGTTCGACGTCCGGCTCGCCTTCGCCGACGGGGCCCGGGTGGAAGCGCTCGCCGTCCTCTCCGGCCGGGAGGTGCGCATCGAGGACGTGCGGGCCGAGCCGCCCCTGTCCCTCGACGACTTCGCGGTGCTGGGCGAGTGGCTGGAGAGCCCGCTCTTCGAGGCCTGTGCGCCGGCTCCCGGCGGCGGCCCGGCCGTGTCACGGCGGGCCCGTCCCGCGTGGCCGGGCGGGACGGAGGGGCGCCGGCTCGTCGCACAGGAGTACCGGGCGGCCCGCGAGGAGGGCTGCGACCCGGTCCTCGCGGTGATGCGGGTGACCGGGCACAGCCGGCGCACGTCCCTCAGGCTGATCGGGCAGGCGCGCGACGAGGGTTTCCTGGCGCCACGCCGTGCCCGCCGCTGACTCCTCCCGGTACGCCGCCCCGTAGTCCGATACGCCGCCGGGCCCCTCCCGGTGCGCCGCCGGGCCCTTCCCGGGTGCGCCGGCGGACTCGTTCCTGCCGCGGCCCGCCGCCGGGCGCCCGGCGGCGGGCCGCTGTCAGAGCATGTCGCGCATCCGGGAGATCTCGCTCGTCTGCTGGGCGACCACGTCGTCCGCCATCTCCTCCACCTGCACGTTGTTGCCCTGTGACTTCACGTCCGTGGCCATGGAGATCGCGCCCTCGTGGTGAGTGATCATCAGCGTCAGGAACAACTGGTCGAACGCCTTCCCCCGTGCCGCGCGCAACTTCTCCAACTGGGCCTCGGTCGCCATCCCCGGCATGGCGGCGTGGTCGTGGCCGCCGCCCGTCTCCTTCTCGCCGTGGTTGGTCAGCCAGCCCCTCATCGCCTCGATCTCGGGCCCCTGTGCCGCGGAAATGCGTTCGGCCAGCTTCTTGACCCGGCCGGACTCCGCCTGCTCCGGGGCGAGTCCGGTCATCTCCAGCGCCTGGGCGTGGTGCTGGATCATCATGCGCGCGTACGAGACGTCCGCCGAGTTGGGGGAGTCGTCGTCGGCGCGGTGCTTCTCGGCGTCCTCCGCGGACAGTGTCCGGTTGCCCTCGCCCGGCTTGCCGGGGGCGATCACCGACGGCCCGGCCGCAGCGGCCGGCCCGTTGTCCGAGTCCGAGTCGCAGGCCGTCAGGCCCAGCGCGGCCACGGCGGTCAGTGCTGCCGTGACGAGCGGCGCGGCGGACATCGCGGGGCGGAAGGACACGACAACCTCCTGTGGAGTCGGGGCGCTCCCTCCGGAGGAGGGGTGCGGAGCGTCTTGTGGGTGCGATGACCGTCCTAGCACGCTTCCGCGCGTCAGTGATCAGAAAACTTCGTTGCGTGTTTGTTGCCCCCTGTTGATATGAGCATGTCGAAGACGATACTGCGGGGGTGCGTGAACCGTTCCGGACGGGAACGGACGTAGGGAGGAAGCAGTGACCCTGTTGAACGACCCGCGAACGCGGCGCAGACGCCTGGGAGTCGGGGCTGCCGCCGCCGGACTGCTCGCCGCGCTGCTCACCGCCGGCCCGGCCGTCGCCACCCCCGACCCCGGGGACGGCCCGGCCACGTCGAAGGAGGTGTCGAAGAGCGCGCGCGCCGAGGTCCGCGACGCCATCGAGAACGGCGAGATACCCGGTCAGGACGAGGTGGTCCACTCCGACAACATCGAGCACCTGACCAACATCCCCAAGGACGTGCTGCCCGGCACCAATTCGGACCTGGCCTTCCAGGGCCGGTACGCCTTCGCCGGCAACTACGACGGCTTCCGCATCTTCGACATCAAGAACCCGAAGAAGCCGAAGACCGTCGCCCAGGTGCTGTGCCCCGGGTCGCAGAACGACATCTCGGTCTCCGGGAACCTGCTGTTCCTGTCGACCGACTCCTCGCGCAGCGACAGCAGTTGCAACAGCACCACCCAGCCCGCTACGGAGAAGTCCTCCTGGGAGGGCATGAAGGTCTTCGACATCAGCGACAAGCGGAACCCGAAGTACGTCGCCGCCGTCGAGACCGCCTGCGGCTCGCACACCCACACGCTGGTGCCCGAGCGCAAGAACGTCTACATCTACGTCTCGTCGTACTCGCCGAACGCCGCCTACCCCGACTGCCAGCCCCCGCACGACGGGATCTCCGTCATCAAGGTGCCGCGCAAGGCACCCGAGCGGGCGGCCCTGGTGGGCTTCCCCGTGCTGTTCCCCGGTGAGGGCCCCGACGGCGGCGGCAACCCGGGCGCGCCCACCAACCCGGGCGTCTCCAAGACCACCGGCTGCCACGACATCACCGTCCTGCCCTCCGAGGACCTCGCGGCGGGCGCCTGCATGGGCGACGGCATCCTGTTCTCCATCAAGGACCCCGAGCGCCCGAAGGTCATCGACCGTGTCCAGGACAACGTGAACTTCGCGTTCTGGCACTCGGCGACCTTCAACCAGAAGGCGAACAAGGTCGTGTTCACCGACGAGCTGGGCGGTGGCGGCGCCGCCACCTGCAACGCGGAGATCGGCCCGAACCGCGGCGCCGACGGCATCTACGACATCGCCGGCCGGGGCGACCACCGCAAGCTGGTCTTCCGCAGCTACTTCAAGATCCCGCGCCACCAGGCCGACACCGAGAACTGCGTCGCCCACAACGGCTCGCTGATCCCGGTCAAGGGCAAGGACATCATGGTCCAGGCCTGGTACCAGGGCGGCGTCTCCGTCTGGGAGTTCACCGACTCCTCGCGGCCCAGGGAGATCGCCTACTTCGAGCGGGGTCCGCTGACCACCGACGAGATGACCACGGGCGGTTCCTGGTCGGCGTACTACTACAACGGCTACATCTACTCGAACGACATCGCCAAGGGCTTCGACGTCCTCAAGCTCAGCGACCGGCGCACCGACCCGGCCCAGCGGGTCCGTCTGCAGGAGCTCAACACGCAGACACAGCCGGACTACTTCGACTGAGCCGGTGGTTCCGCCGGACCGGCCGGGTCCGGCGGAACGGGCGCGCCCGTCGCGAAGAACCGCGACAGGTCCGTGTCGCACGCCGTCCCGCCGGGCGCCGCGGCGTCCGGCGGGACGCCCAGCCCGCGATCCAGCCGGTAGCGCCGGAACAGCTCGGCGCGCAGTTCCGGCAGCGGCATCGGCGCTCCGGGCATCAGGGCCGCGTAGACGGCACCCATCAGCTGCGCGCGCAGCATCGGGTAGTCACGGTCGGCATCCCGGGAGCCGTGCCGGACCACGGTGTCGCGCAGCAGCTCCGCCAGCCGCCGCTGCTCCGGGCAGTGCACGAAGCCCACCTCGGCCTGGAGCAGGCCCGCCATGTGCTGGCGCATGAGCACCGGCCGGTCCCGGGCCAGCCCCAGGATCGCGTCGATGGCCCGGGCCATCCGTTCCGGCCCGTCGGCCGTGCGCGGCTCGCGCTCCAGCGCCTCTTCCAGGGTGCGGTGCATCAGCCGGTGCACCGCTGACTGCACCAACTGGCGCTTGCCGGGGAAGTAGTACGAGACCAGTCCGCGCGCCGAGCCCGCACGGTCGCTGATGTCGCCCAGGGTGGTCGCCTCGTAGCCGTGCTCGCCCACCAGCTCCACGGCCGCGTGCAGGAGCCGTTCCTTCGAACGCC
Organism: Streptomyces mayonensis; assembly: GCF_018982965.1. Classification (GTDB taxonomy): domain Bacteria; phylum Actinomycetota; class Actinomycetes; order Streptomycetales; family Streptomycetaceae; genus Streptomyces; species Streptomyces mayonensis. The sequence goes on from NZ_JACBYP010000010.1 coordinate 114,961, forward strand.
GCCGCAATTCTTCATTGACCGAGGCGCTGCGCGGGGACATGCTGTACTCCTGCGTTGACTGGCTGGCAGCCAACTATACTCGGCGCAGACGGACCGGCCTGAAGGGTCCGGTCCGGTCACCGTCTGCCTCGGGCGACGCGGGGGATCGTCCGAGGCGGGCGGATTGCCCAACCGGTTGCCTCGGGCTACGAGATTGAGCCGCTCCCAGTGCTGTTCCGCTCCCGGTGCTGTTCCGTTCCGGCCCCGGTCAGGGCACCAGGTCGAGCACGGGTCGCAGTCCCGCGGGACGCTCGGCGACCGGCAGATGGTCCACGAAGTGCACCGAGCAGCCGAGGGAGGCAGCCCCGCCGTCCGCGTGCCGGTCGTCGCCCACCATCAGCGTCCCGTCGGGGTCGGCGCCCAGCGCGGCGCAGGCCACGGAGAACAGCCGCGCGTCGGGTTTGCGGATGCCGTGCTCGTACGACAGGACGTACGTGTCCACGTACCGGTCGAGCCCGTGCGCGCGGAAGACCGGCCGCAGGTCCCAGCCGATGTTGCTGACCACGCCCACCGCCACGCCGTGCCCGCGCAGCGTGTCCAGTACCTCGGCGGCGTCGGGGTACGGGCTCCACGCGTCCGGCGTCATGTGCCGCTCGTACAGCGCGTCGTGCAGACGCGGCTCGGGCAGCGGCACCCGCCGGGAGAGTCCGGTGTACGCGGCCCGGTGCAGCTCGGCACTCTGGTCGCGGACCCGCCACACCTCGGCGAGTTCCGCGGGCACCCGCTGCGGCGGGGCCCCGCCCGGCAGCGCTCCCGCCGACTGCAGGGCCCGAGCCGTCCGGGCGAACTCCGGGGCGGGCATGGCCAGCCCGGCGCCGTCGAGTGCCGCCCGCAGCCAGGCGTCGGTGGACTCGATCCGGAACAGCGTCCCGGAGAAGTCGAAGAGAACGGCCGCCATGGGTGTGATCCTAGGTGCGGAGGCCCGTGCGGAGGCAAGGGGGCAGGCGCGAGTGCCTTGTGTGGCGGGGGCGTTCACGGGTGCCGGCGCCGGTGCACCAGGACCGCCGGCACCACGAGCAGCGCGCCCAGGAGCCAGCCGCCGACGACGTCCGTGGCCCAGTGGACGCCGAGCCACACCCGTGTCACGCCGACGCCCGTCACGGAGACCACGGCGACGGCCAGGGCGGTCCGGCGCAGGCCGCGGGCGGCGCCGCAGTGGTGGACCAGCCAGACCAGCAGTCCGCACACGAACGTCGCGGTCATGGCGTGTCCGGAGGGGAAGGCCGCGTAGTGCGCCGAGTCCACGGGGTCGGGCCAGACCGGGCGGGGCCGGTCGACCAGTGCCTTCAGGGCCTGCTGGAGGAGGCTGCCCACCAGGCAGGCCGCTCCCAGCCAGACCGCGGTCCACCGGTCACCGCGCCGCCACAGCCACCACACGACCACCGCGCACAGCAGTCGCATCGTCCACGTGTCCCAGACCCAGTCGGTGAGGATCCGCATCGCGTGTGTCACGCCGGGTTCGTCGACGGCCCAGCGGTGCGTGGCGGTGGCGATGCCGTCGTCGATGCGGATCAGCGGGCCCCACTCGGCGGCCACCAGCGCCGTCAGCAGCGCGGCGCACACCGCCGGCGCCCAGACGAGGCGGAGGGCGGTGCGCGGCTGCGGCGGGGCGGGCCGGGAGCCGGCCGACGGCGTCTGCATGCTGCGATCCTCGCCGACCCGCGGGCTCAGGGGCCAGTCCGGCGTCCGCGTCCGGCACCGGACGCGAGCCACCGCGGGGACCCGCCCGCGCCGGCACCTGCGGCGGACCCCGGGGGCCGAGGGGCTCGCCCGGCGGGACGCGTCGCAGGCCGTCCGCGGCACCGAGTCACCCGGGCACGTCCAGGAGAGGGCGCTGCCTTCCCCGCGTCCGCTGCCTGACTGCCGGATCCCCTTTCATCCCAGCGCCCGCAGTCCCGGGGCCAGCGCCACCAGTACCGGTACCGCCGGGACGAGGGCGCCCGCCGCCGTCAGCCGCAGCCGGCGGGCCGCGGGGAGCCGGTCCGGCTCGGTGAGCAACCGGTTGACCCGCTGGGGCACTTGACCGTGGGCCGTCGGGCACGGGCCGAACACGCCCCGGTCCTCGTTGAGTTCGACCAGGGCCAGCGCGGTGGTCAGCCGTCCGAAGCGCCGTGAGGCCACGTCGTCGGCGGCGAGTTCGACCAGGCGGTGCATCTCGTCGCGGAACGCGGCGAAGACCGGGACCTGCGGGAACCCGTCGGCCAGCGCGGCGGAGCAGTGCAGCAGCCAGTCGTGCCGCGCCTGGGCGTGCCCCTTCTCGTGGGCGAGGACCGCGTCCAGCTGGCGGCCCCCGAGGCGGCGCAGCGCGGCGGTGGTGACCACCAGCTGCGGGGGCGTTCCCGGCAGCCACCAGGCGTCCGGCCGTTCGCCCTCCAGGACGACGAGCCGGTCCGGGCCGGGATTCTCGCCGGGCAGCAGCGGAGCCCGGTGCAGGAGTTCTGCCCGGCGCAGCCGGCGCCTGGCCCGGGCCCGGACGATCTCCCTCGTCAGCATCACGCCGCTCCACAGCCCGCCGCAGGCCAGGGCGACGGCCGTTGTGCCCGCCCAGAGGCCGGACGTACCGAGCGCGTAGGCCTCTACCACCCGGCCGGGTGCCGTGGCGAAGACGGGACCGCCCACCGCGTGCCACGCCGCCGCCGCGCTGAAGGTCATCGACAGCGCGCAGCACACGAGTACGGCCGCCACCACGCACTGCCAGACCCACAGCGCGACCACCGGTTCGCGGTCCGGCCAGTCCGCCCGGGCGAGCAGCCTCGGGGCGAGCACGGCCGTCAGGGCGCCGAGCAGCAGCAGTGCCGCGGGGAGAATCATGGGAGCAGCCTATGAGCGCCGCGCCACCGGCGGTGCGGCCTGCCGCGCAAAGTGACGCAGGCAACGATTGCGCACGGCTCACACCGGGCAACCCGCAGACTCCGCCCCCGCGCGGCGCACCCCGGGGCCACCGCACACGTCCCGCCCCATTCCGGGCGGCGCCCCCCCGGACCACTGCGCACGTCACCCGATTCCGGGCGGCGCCTCCCGGGCCACTGCGCACGTCGCCCCCATTCCGCGCGGCGGATCCCGGGCCACCGCGCACGTCGCCCCGCACCGTGCCGCCCTCGACGACGAGGTGGTCGACGCGGTGGCGGTGGTGGACGGTGAGCAGCCCGTCGCGCACGGC
>NZ_JACBYP010000110.1 GCF_018982965.1 Streptomyces mayonensis
GCGGGGGAAGGGAAGGGCGGGGCGGGCGTCAGACCAGGCGCTGCGGCCGCTCGGGGTCGTCGTCCACCCGTGCGGAGGCCCAGCCGAGCGCGGTGCGCGTCCCGTCGGCCTTGTCCACCCAGACCTCCAGTTCGAGCCGGTCGCCGGTGGCGCCGACGACGGCACCGCCGGTGGTCAGTTCGTCGCCGACGAAGGCCGGCGAGACGAAGCGCAGGTCGAGTTCGCCCGAGGTGAAGAAGGTCTTGCCGAACACGTCGACGAGGTTGCTCACGACGAAGCCGGTCTGCTGCTGCGCCTGGACGATCGTGCGGTCGAGTCCGGAGGCGGCCGCCTTCTCGGAATGGGTGTGCACGTTGGCGTAACCGCGCCCGGCCCAGGAGAAGACGGACATCTGGTCCTGGCTGAATACCGTGGTGCGTGCGGGCAGTGCGGCGCGTTCCGGGGCGTCGAGCCGGGCCCGGTCGAGGGGCGGCACGGAGTCGTCCACGGTACCGATAACTGTGCGTGTCCGCTTTTCGCCGGCCGTGCGGTTGCGTCCGGTGACCTCGCCGGCGACCGTCCGCATGATCTCCTTGCCGACGTGCCGCACCAGGAGGCGGCCGTCCTCGCCGCGGGCCTCGGCCTCCAGGACGACGTAGCCCTGTCCGCGGCGCTCGTACTTCTCCGTGTAACCGCCCTCGACGGTGACCGTCTCGCCGACCCGGACGGGGGAGTGGAAAGTGAGCTGCTCGTGGGTGTGCAGGCCCTGGGCGGTGTTGCCGTCGTAGTTCTCGTAGAAGAGGAACAGCAGGTCGTTGGCGAGGACCAGGGGATGGCCCACGGGGCCGCCGAAGGGGGAGTCGCGGAAGTACCAGGATCCGTAGTCGTCCTCGCTGTAGGCGTGGTCGAGTACCTTGCGCCGGTCCACCGTCACCTTGACGGGACCCATCGGCTCGGGGATCTCGACCAGCTCGTAGCGAGCTTCCTTGAGCTGCGACGTCTGCGACTTCATCGTCACCTCCGTGGGGAGCGCCCGGTTGGGCGCGTAATTGTCTAGACGACTAGTCGTTACGCTAGGTTCACGTCTTCGAGGCTGTCAAGAGCCTTGCGTCGAGGAAGGGAACGACGAGATCCGGACACGCGTCGGCCGGGTCCGTCGACCCGATCGGCCGACCGGCCGGCCGCCGCGCCGCTGTGCGCGACGGCCGCGGGGGACCGGTGGGCGGAGCCGGAACGGGTGGGCGGTGCCGGCTCCCGCCCCCGGCCTCCCGGCAGTTGGGGTGATCGGCCCTGTTCCGGCGGGCGACGGTTGGTGCCTACGATGCGTGCCGTCTTCGCAGGTGTCCGCACGCGTCCCGCACGTCACGGCCGTCACGTCGGAAAGGCAGGCACGAATGCACCGCTTCCTCGCCCGCACACTCACTCCCGCCCGGGGCCCCAGAGCCAGAGGCGTCGCGGCCGCACTGGCGCTCGCCCTGGCCTCGTCGGTCCTCACTGCCTCGGCGACCACCGCGGCGGCCCCTTCCGGGGCGGACGGCACGGGCAAGGGGGCCGGCGCCTGGTTCACGTCCTGGGCGGCCTCCCAGCAGAACCTCGCCCCCACGCCGCTGCGCGACCAGTCGGTGCGCATGATCACGCACCTGAGCCAGGGCGGTGACGCCGTCCGGATCCGCGTCCAGAACACCTTCGGCGACGGCCCGCTCACCGTCGACGCCGCGACCGTCGCGCACAGCACCGGCGAGGACGCCGCGACCCGGGGCCGCCCGCGGCCCGTCACGTTCGACGGCCGGCGCAAGGTCGTCGTCCCGGCGGGCGGCGAGGTGTGGAGCGACAGCGCCGCACTGAGGACCGCCGCCCAGGACGACGTGGCGGTCTCGCTCTCGGTCTCCGGCACGGTGACGCCCGGCCGGCACGAGAGCGCCTTCCGCACGAACTACCTGACGGCGCCCGGCGCCGGCGACCACACCGCCGACGCGGACGCCGCCGCCTACACCGGGACGACCGGCTCGGCCCTGCTGGTCAGCGCGGTGGACGTGCGCAATCCGCGGCTGCGGGGCAGCCTCGTCGCCTACGGCAGCTCGGTGGTCGACGGCACCGGCTCGACCGACTGCGGGCCGGGCTGCAACCCCCCGGGCACGGATCTGAGGTGGACGGACGACCTGGCCCGGCGGATCACGTCGGAGCTGCCCGCCGCCCGGCAGTTCGCCGTCGCCAACGCGGGCATCGGCGGCACGACCAGCGCCGCCACCTGCCCGGACATCGGTGAGCCGGTCCGCGGCCTGGACGCCTCGGCACGGCTGGAGCGGGACGTCCTCGCCCTGCACGGAGTCACGGGGGTGCTCTACTACTACGGCACCAACGACCTCGCCGCCGGATGCGACGCCGAGCAGATCCTTCAGAGCTACCGCGCGGTCTTCGAGCGGCTGCGGGACCGGGGCATCAAGGTGTACGTCACGCCCATCACCCCCCGCCCCGGCTACAGCGACCGGAACAACCGCGACCGGCACGCCGTGGGCACGTTCGTGTCGAAGTGGAACAACTGCGGCGGCACCTGCGACGGAGTGCTCCCCTTCGACCAGGTGCTGAAGGACCCCGTCAAGCCCAACAGCATCAACCCGCCCTACGACACCGGGGACGGCGTGCACGCGAACATCGCGGGACAGCAGGCCCTCGCCGACATCGTCTCCCTGCCGATGGTGACCTCCGCGGCGCGCCGTTGATCCTTACGCGCAGGCCGTGAACCCTCTCACGGGCGCAGGGCGTCGACGACCAGGTCGAGCCGGCGTTCCAGCTGCCCCGTCCCGGTGTCGGCGCCCGTCGAGAGGAACACCCCGAGCACCATCGCGGTGACGTCGTCGGCCTCGACGTCCGCGCGCAGGGCGCCGGTCCGCGCGCCCTCGGCCAGGAAGGCACCGATCGCGGCCGTGATGCGTTCCCGGGTGGCCGGGGTCGCCAGGCGCCCCGAGGCCCATCCCTTGCGCAGGGTGCCGAGCATCGTGCGCTTCGTCGCCACGAAGGCGGCGTACCGCTTCATCCAGGCACGCAGCGCCTGCTCCGGCGGCAGTTCGTCCACCAGGGCGGCGGCGCTCTCGGTGACGTCGTCCAGTTCGGCGGCGTAGACGGCCTCGACCAAAGCCTCACGGGTGGGGAAGTGGCGGTAGAGCGTGCCGATGCCGACGCCTGCCTCGCGGGCGATTCCCTCCAGGGGCACGGTGTCGTCCGCGGCCGCGAAGGCCGCCCGTGCGGCGGCGACGAGGTTCTCGCGATTGCGCCGTGCGTGCGCGCGCAGCGGGCGGTCAGTGCCGCCGGGCCGCCCGGGGCGGTCCGGGCGGCCGGCGGCCGGTGTCGGTTCCTGATGGGGAGACAAAGCGGAGGATCCTCCGGTACGCTGCAGTCGGTAGCGGAGGGCCCTCCGCTTCTGCCATCTTCTCATGAGGACGGATTTCCCATGACCTCGAACGGCACCCCCATCCCCGTCACCGCCGACGGCATCCCGAGGCCGGGCGGAGCGGGACCGCTCGCGGGCCGCACGGTCTCCCGGATCGGCTACGGAGCGATGCAGCTCGAACGCCTGCACGCCGACCGGGCCGCCGCCGTCGCGCTCGTGCGCCGCGCGGCACAGCTCGGCGTCGACCACTTCGACACCGCCCAGTTCTACGGCAACGGCTTCGTCAACGAGGTCCTGGGCGAGGCACTGGCCGGCGTGGACGACGCGCTGGTCGTGAGCAAGGTCGGCGCCGACCCCGACCCCGGCGGGCCCCGCCCGCTGCGCACCGCGCAGCGGCCCGAGGAGCTGCGGGCGAGTGTCGAGGACAACCTGCGGAGCCTCGGCACCGACCGGATCGACGTCGTCAATCTCCGCCGTCTCGACATCGGCCCCGGGCTGCGCGCCGAGGGTGACCAGGTGGTCGACCTCGACGACCAGCTCGCCGTGCTGACGGCACTGCGCGACGAGGGCAAGGTCGGCGCGATCGGCCTGAGCGCCGTCACCACGGACGTGCTGCGCCGCGCCCTGCCCGCGGGCGTCGTCTGCGTCCAGAACTCCTACAGCCTGGTCAGCCGCGACAACGAGGACATGCTGGGGCTGTGCGCCACCGAGGGCATCGCCTGGGTGCCCTTCTTCCCGCTCGGCGGCGCGTTCCCGGGCATGCCGAAGGTTGCCGACGAGCCCGCGGTCCACGCCGTGGCGCAGTCCGCCGGCTGCACTCCCGCGCAGGTCGGTCTCGCCTGGCTGCTCCACCACGCCCCGAACGTCCTGCTCATCCCCGGCACCGCCGACGCGGGCCACCTGGCCGACAACCTTGCCGCCGGCGCCGTCGACCTGGGCGGCGCGGACCTCGCCGCGCTGGACGCCGTACCGAGCCGTTCCGCGGACGCTGTCCGGCTCGGCTGACGCCGGGCCTGCCGGAACCCCTCCCCTCGCATCCCGCTCGGATCCTTCCGGCTCGCCCCGGAAACGGCACTCACATGGTGCGCAGTCCGCGGTCGGCGAAGCGGATCAGCCACTCGAAGCTCTCGTCGACGTCCGTGCTCCACCGGAAACCGCCGGCGGACTGCAGGGTGGCGAAGCCGTGGCAGAGGCTGCGGAGCATGCGCAGGGCGTGGTTCACGTCGCACTCCGCGATCTCGTAACCGCGAAGGGCCGCGGTGAAGGCCCCGAGGAGCCGCTCGCCGGCGGCGGCCATCGGGTCGTCGGGGCCGGTCGGCTCCACACCGACGGTCGCGGCGTACCGGCCGGGATGGTCCAGGACGAAGGCGCGGAAGGCGCGGGCCGCGGCCGCCAGCGCGTCCGGTCCCGCGAGCCCCTGGACGGCGCCGCCCACGGCGTCGGCGGCCTCGTTCAGCGCCAGGGCCGCGATCCGCCGGTTGAGGTCGTCCTGACTGGCCACGTGCTTGTAGAGGGACGGGGTGCGTACGCCGACCCGCTCGGCCAGCAGCCCCATCGTCAGACGGGCGAGGCCCACCTCGTCGGCGAGGGCGGCACCGGCCGCGACCACGGTTGCAGGGGCGAGGCCGGCCCTAGGCACGGGCGGTGTCCGGACGCAGGAAGGCGAGCACGAGCGAGGCCACCTCGTCGGGGAACTGGTCGTGCGGGTAGTGGCCGGCGCCGTCGATCATCTCCAGCCGGCCGAGGCCGGACGGCAGGGCGTCGACGACCGCCGACCCCTCGGCGTGCGGATCGGCCCAGTCCGGGTCGAGCGTGCCCATCACCACCAGGACCGGGCAGCGGACGCTGCCGAGCCGCGCACCGGCGTCGGTCGGGGCGGAGCGGCCCATGGCCTGCATGGCCTTCATCCGGCCGGGCTCGCCCAGCAGGGAGCCGATGCGTGCCAGCCGCTGGGTCCAGTCGGTCGGCCGTGCGCCGGGGTAGGCCACTTCGAGGTAGGAACGCCACAGCCGCCGACTGCCGAACAGTCCGGCGCCGAGCAGCCGCAGCATGCCCTGCCGGAACCGCTTCACCCGCAGGTCGCCGAGGCGGACCGACTGCTTGCGGGTGAACGGCGCCAGCTCGACCACCGAGGTGACCAGCGAGGGGTCCTGGGCGGCTGCGACGGTGGCCGCACCGCCGGAGACCGAGTGGCCGACGAGGACGGCCGGGCCGCCGAGGTGACGGATCACGGCGAGCAGGTCGCCGGCGATGTCGGTGCGGGTCCAGGCGGGCCAGTCGACGCTGGACTCCCCGCAGCCGCGCAGGTCGACCGAGGCCACCCGGTGCCCCGCGGCCACCAGGTGCGGGACCACGGCACGGTAGGCGGCCCGGCTGTCCCCCATTCCGTGCGCGAGGACGATCAGCGGCCCCGATCCGGTCACTTCGTACGCGATGGTGCCGCCGTCGACGGCGAGGTACTCGGTCATGACGCCTCCAGGGACGCGACGGGCATGGCTAACGTCGATAGCTTTAAGCTACTGCCATTAGCCATGCCCGTCAATCGAGGCTGCCCGTCGGGCGGTCCGTGGCCGTCAGGCGGCCTGCGCCCCCGTCGGGCGGTCCGTGGCCGTCAGGCGGCCCGCGCCCCGTCGGGTGGTCCGCGTCCGTCAGGTGGTCCGCATCCGTTTGAAGGCCTGAGCCCCTCAAGCGACCTGGGCCCCCGTCAGGTGGTCCGCCCCCGTCGGAAGGCCTCTGCCCCTCAAGCGGCCTGAGCCCCCGTGGAGCGGTCCGTGCCCCTCAATGCCCCGCGTTGTCGATGGCGTGCCTCGGCCCGGGGCCGGGCCGTCGTGGCGGTGCGGGCGGGGTGCGCGGCCCCACCGCCTGCTCCAGTGCGCGTTCCAGTTCCTTGCGCGAAATACCTGTTTCCTCCGTGTGCTCCGCGATGCCCCGGGCCAGTGCGGCGGTGGCGTCGGACCAGACCGCCAGGGCGACGGTGGCGTTCTCTCCGGAGTTGCTGCGGTAGCGGTCGTCCGCGGCGTCGACGGCGCGTCTGAGTTCGATGAGACGTCTCGGGATGTCCATGGATAAAAAGCCTAGGGACGCAAGGCGGCGCGCCCCACGGTCTCGTGGATCGGGAATGCCCCAGGTGGGGGCACTTGTCGTTGCCCCCACCGATGCCCGTACCGCCCGGTGTTGATCTCCCGGCCTCGGGGTAGGCCCCCTGTTTGCCCGCGTGACCCGCGCCCCCGGTCGTCCGTTCCCTTGCCGCCCGCTCCCCGCCGTCTCCTCCGTGCCCCGCCGCGCGTCCCGGCGCCGGGGTCAGGGGCGGAGCGTGCGGCGTACGCCCAGTGTGGACTCGCGTTCCTCCAGCCAGTGCGGAGCCACGTGCACCTCGAACGGCAGGGGCGCCCGCGACCGGATCCGGGCCGCCAGGCATTTCACGGCCAGGGAGGCGATCGCGGCCTTGTCGGGGACGACGGTCGTGAGGGAGGGAGTGCTGTACAGCGCCTCCTGTGAGCCGTCGATGCCCGCGACGGCGACGTCGCCGGGGACGGCGAGCCCCGCCTCGTGCAGGGCGCGTTGGGCGCCGACCGCCAGCAGGTCGCTGAAGCAGAAGACCGCGTCGGGCCGTTCGCCGGCGGGCAGCGAGGCGAGCGCACGCATCGCGAGCAGTCCGTTGCGTCGGTCGAACTCCTCCACCCTCGGGGTGAGCTCGGGGTCGAAGGGCAGCCCCGCGGCGTACAGTGCCTGCCGGTACCCCTCCAGGCGCTGGCGGCTGGTCGCCGAGCCCTGGTGGTCCACGCCGATCGCGGCGATCCGGGTGCGGCCCAGGCCGGCGAGGTGGGAGGTGGTGTCGCGCGCGGCGGCGACATTGTCGATGAGCACGTGGTCGGCGACGACCCGGTGGCGGCCGTAGGTGCGCTCGCCGAGCAGTACCAGGGGGAAGTCGTCGGTGACACCGGCCAGTTCGCCGGGGGTGACGCGCAGCGGGGAGAGGATCACCCCGTCGAGCAGCGAGGCACCCACCCCCTTGGCCAGGCGCAGCTCCTCGGCCGCGTCGCCCAGCGACTCCTCGATCAGGACGGTGAAGCCGAGCGAGGTGGCCTCCCTGCGCACGTGGTGGGCGAGTTCGGCGAAGTACGGGGTGGCCAGGTCGGGGACGACCAGGGCGACGAGCCCGCTGCGACCCGTGCGGAGCCTGCGGGCCGAGGGGTTCGGCCGGTAGCCGAGTTCGTCGACCGCCCGCATCACCCGGGACCGGGTGGCCTCGGACACGCGCGGGGCGCCGCGCACCACGTTGGACACCGTCTTGATCGATACCCCGGCGCGCGCCGCCACGTCCTTGAGTGTCACCGCGGCCACAAGTCCGTCCCCCTCACCCAACTCACCCGAGTTTCCGCAGAATATCCCCCTCATGGGCACGGCTTGCCGGGGCGCCGGAACGGGTGCCGACTCTTTTCCCGACAGAGGGTTGACCTTGCGGACGCATGCCGGTTACAACGTTGGAACACGATAGCAAGCGGTTGCTGTCGAGGGGGCGGAGGCCGCGGACGACGGCCCGGTCGCCCTGCTTCGTCGCTTCCCCACACGACCCGCAGCATCCCGCCCGTCCGGCTCACGAGAGGGTCCGCATGTCATCGCACGTTCCAGCCGCACCACTGCGCACGGCAGTGGTCGGCACGGGGTCCATCGCGCGCTCCAGTCACCTGCCCGCCCTGCAGAAGCTGGCCGCCGAGGGCGCGGTGGAGGTGGCGGCCGCGGTCGACGTGGACGCCGCGGCGGTCCGCGCGTTCGCCGACGAGTACGGCATCCCGCACGCGTCCACGGACCTCGACGCGACGCTGACCGAAGTGCGCCCCGACCTCGTGGTGCTGTGCACACCGCCCGCGGTGCACCGGGAGCAGTCGGTGGCCGCGCTGGGGGCGGGCGCCTTCGTGTGGTGCGAGAAACCGCCCTGCCCCTCGCTCGCCGACTACGACGCCGTGACGGGAGCCGAGGGCGACGGGGACACCGGGCCGTACGCCTCCATCGTCTTCCAGCACCGCTTCGGCTCGGGCGCGCGCCACGTCCGCGCGCTGCTGGGCAGCGGTGCGCTGGGCCGGCCGCTGGTCGCGCACTGCCAGACCACCTGGTACCGGGACAGGGCCTATTACGCCGTGCCGTGGCGGGGCCGCTGGGCCACCGAGGGCGGCGGGCCCGCGATGGGGCACGGCATCCACCAGACGGACCTCCTCCTCGACCTGATGGGCCCGTGGACCGAGGTGCGCGGCATGGCGGGCCGGCTCGTGCACGACGTGGAGACCGAGGACGTCTCCACGGCACTGGTCCGCTTCGGAAGCGGAGCCGTCGCGACCCTCGTCAACAGTGTGCTGAGCCCCGACGAGGTGAGCCGCATCCGCATCGACTGCGAACTGGCCACCGTCGAGCTGACCCACCTGTACGGCTACCGCAACGCCGACTGGCGCATCACCCCCACGCCCGGTGTCCCCGAGGAGACCGTGGCGGCCTGGCGCGACTTCGGAGCCGACGAGCCCAGTTCGCACCTCGCCCAACTGCGCGTCCTGACCGACGACATCAGAAACGGACGCCGCCACTCGACCAGCGGCGCGGGCGGCCGGCGGACGCTGGAGCTGATCACCGCCGTGTACAAGTCCGCGTTCACCGACACCACCGTGCGGGCAGGCGACATCGGTCCCGGCGACCCCTACTACACCGCACTGCACGGCGGAGCCCCCGGCTGGGCACCGGCCACCGTCCGCGAGGAAGAGGACCACCAGGCATGACGCTCTCACTGACCCACGCCCACGGCGACCGCATCACCGTGGCCCACACGGCGACCGGCACCGAGCTGTTCTCGTACGTGTACCGCCCGGAGTCCGACTGGGAGGCGCCGAAGCCGTACCTGCATCCCGTCCGCACCCTCTCCGGGGGCCTGGTCACCGACTACCGGCCCAACGACCACCGCTGGCACAAGGGCCTCCAGCTGACCGCCTCCCACCTCTCGGGCCAGAACCTGTGGGGCGGCAACACCTACGTGCACGGCGAGGGGTACCTCGCACTCCCCGAGAAGGTCGGCTCGATGGCCCACGTGGCCTTCGAGGAGGTGAGCGCGGCGGGCGACCGTGCCGTCATCGCCGAGCGGCTGACCTGGCACCCGCACGACGGCACCCTGTGGGCCGAGGAGGACCGCCGCGTCGAGGTCCGCGACGTCGACACCGGGGCGGGCAGCTGGACGCTCACCTGGACGTCGTCGGTCACCAACCGGCGGGACGAACCACTGCGGTTCGGCAGTCCTACCACCCACGGACGCCCCGCCGCCGGATACACCGGGCTCTTCTGGCGCGGCCCCCGCGCCTTCCGCGACGGCCACGTCTTCACCGCCGGGTCCGCCGGGTCCGCGGGGGCTTCGGAAGACGACCTCATGGGTACCCAGGCCGCCTGGCTGGCGTACGTCGGTGAGCACGACGGACGGGACGGGCACGCCACCCTCGTCTTCGAACACGCTCCCTCCAACGACCACTTGGGGGAGAAGGGCACCCACCCGGCGCACTGGTTCGTGCGCAGCGACCCCTTCGCCGCGGTGGCACCCTCCTGGGCCTTCCACGAGGAACTGGTCCTGCAGCCCGGCGACACCCTCGCCCGCTCCTACCGCGTGACCGTCGCCGACGGGTCCTGGGACCGGGCACGGGTCGCCGCCCACCTGGAAGGACTCACGTGGTGACCACGGCGTACGGCGGCTTCCCCGGAGCCGTGGGCGTGTCCCGTCTGACCGTCTACGACTGGCCGACCGTCGAGGGACTGCCCGGGGGCGGCACCCCGCACCTGCACCTGACGTGCACCGAGGGGTACGTCGTCACCGCGGGCCGGGGCGCGGTGCAGACCCTCACCACGTCGGGCTTCGAGGAGACGCCCCTGGAGCCCGGTACGGTCGCCTGGTTCACGCCCGGCACGATCCACCGCCTGGTCAACGACGGCGGTCTTGAGATCACCGTCGTGATGCAGAACAGCGGCCTGCCCGAGGCCGGCGACGCGGTCCTGACCCTGCCCCAGGACCGCCTCGCCGACCCCGGCACGTACGCCGACGCGGTCCGCATCCCCGCCGACGTCCCCGAGGCCGAGCAGGTGCAGGTCGCGCGCGCCCGCCGCGACCTGGCGACCCGGCGCTTCCTGGAACTGCGCGACGCGACCGAGAACGGCGACCCGGAGCCGCTGGCGGAGTTCCAGCGGGCCGCCGCCCAGCTGGTACGGCCACGGCTGGAGGAGTGGGAGCAGCACTGGCGCGACGGTGCCCGCGCGGCGGCGGAGACCACCCGCGCCCAGCTCGACGCCCTGCGCGCCGGCGACGACGGGCACCTGGCCGAGGCCCGGGTGTCGGCGACCGGGCCCGCAGCACGGGGCCGCTTCGGCATGTGCGGCCGGCTGGCCGTCTACCCGGGCATCTGAGCACGGCCGGTCCGACGGCACGGACCGGCCGGCCTGCCCGCCTCCTCCTGAACCCCCGTACTCCCGCCCCTGCCGTACTCCCGTCCCGGCCGTATCCCCGTCCCTGCCGTCCTCCCGTTCCCCGGTACTTCCGATCTCCGTACCGCCGTACCGCCGTACCGCCGTACTCCCGTATCCGCGTACTCCCGAACGGCGGGCGTGCCCGCGCCGGCGGGCACCACACCGCACCTCGTCCAGAACCCATCCACGCACCCCTGGGAAGGCCCCCATGCCCGAGCCACGAAGCGGCAGGCGCCGACTCCCGAGCCGACGGGCCGTCCTGGCCGCGGCCGCCGTCGGCCTCAGCACCGCGCTGACGGCATCGCTCAGCGCATGCTCCTCCCCGTCCGGCGACGTGTCGTCCGGCACGGTCACCCTCACCTTCTCCTGGTGGGGCAACGACGACCGCGCCGAGCGCACCGAGAAGGCCGTGGAACTCTTCGAGAAGGAGCACCCCGGCATCACCGTCCGCACCTCGAACGCGGACTTCGGCTCGTACATGCAGAAGCTGGCCACCCAGGCGGCCGGCGGCGGCATCCCGGACGTGGCACAGCTCGACTACCGCCAGATCTCCCAGTACTCGGGCGGCGGCGCCCTGCTGCCGCTGGGCGGCGCGGTCGAAGACGGCACGATCCGCACCTCGGAGATGGACGAGGAGTTCACGGCCACGGGCGAGTACGAGGGCAAGCTGTACGCCCTGCCGATGGGCCGCGGCATCACCGGGTACGCCTACGACTCCGAAATCTACGAGCAGGCCGGCGTCCCCGCCCCCCGGCCCGACTGGACCTGGGACGAATGGGCCGACGCCAACCGGAAGATCGCCGGCCTGGGGCTGAAGTCCCCCGACGGGCGGCCGGTGACGGGCGCCAACGACAACGGCGTCAACGAGGACATCTTCGAGGACTGGCTGCGCAGCCAGGGCAAGAAGCTGTACGCGGGTCAGACGGAACTCGGCTTCACCGAGGACGACCTGACCGGATTCTGGACGTTCTGCGACGAGCTCCGCGAGGACGGAGCCGTGGCAGAGGCCAAGGACACCTCGCAGGCCAACACCACCGAGATGTCACCCATGGGCCGCGGTCTCGCCGCCGCCGACTACACCTGGGACGCGCTGTTCCCCGGCTACACCGGAATCCTCGGCGACCAGGTCCACTTCGCTCCGGTCCCCACGGTCGACGGGCGGCAGGGCGCCTACTTCAAACCCACCATGCTCCTCGGCGTCGGAGCGGGCACCGAACACCCCAGGGAGGCGGCACAGTTGGTCGACTTCCTCCTCAACGACGAGCGGGCCGGCGACGTTCTCGGCTTCACCCGCTCCACCCCGCCCAACCAGCGGATCGCCGCCCGGGTCGCCAGGACGCTGGAGGGAGCCGAGCGGGAGATCTACGAGTACACGCAGAGGATGCAGGAGTACGGCCTCGACGCCCCGCCCTCCGCGCCGCCGAAGGGCGACGTCGCCCTCCAGACCGCCTTCAAACGCGCCTACCACCGCGTGATGTACGAACTCGCCTCCCCGCGCGACGCGGCGCGGGAATTCATCGACGAGGCCGAACGGGAGCTGCGGTCATGAGCACAGTGTCGACCGGGGCGCCCGCACGCGCCGACAGCCCGGCGCCGCCCACACCCCCGGCCAAACGCCGGCGCCGCCGTGAACAGCAGTGGCCCGCCTACGTGTTCCTCACACCGTGGATGATCGGCGCGGCCGTGCTCACGCTGGTGCCGATGGCCGTGTCGCTGTACCTGTCCTTCACGGACTACAACCTGTTCGACCCGCCGCACTGGGTGGGCCTGCGCAACTACACCGAGATGCTCACCGAGGACCCCCGCTTCTGGCGGTCGGTGGGCACCACTCTGCTGTACGTCGTGGTCGCCGTGCCCCTCAAGCTCGGCCTCGCGCTCGGTGCGGCGATGCTCCTGAAGAACCTCGGCCGCGGCCGTGCCTTCTACCGCTCGGCCTTCTACGCGCCCTCACTGCTCGGGGCGAGCATGTCGATCGCCCTGGTGTGGCGCGCGCTGTTCAACGACGGCGGCACCGTCTCCGAGGTCCTCGGCTCCCTGGGTATCCACACCGGGAGCTGGGTCGGCGATCCGGACCTCGCCGTGTACGTCATCGTCCTGCTGACGGTGTGGCAGTTCGGCGCCCCCATGGTCATCTTCCTCGCCGGTCTCCAGCAGATCTCGCCCGAGCTGTACGAGGCGGCGGCGCTGGACGGCGCGGGCCGCTGGCGGCAGTTCGTGTCCGTCACCGTGCCGATGCTGTCCCCGGTCGTCTTCTTCAACCTGGTCCTGGAGATGATCCAGTCCTTCCAGGTGTTCACCCCGGCCTTCGCGGTCAGCGGCGGCGAGGGCGGCCCCGCCGACTCGACCATGTTCTACACCCTCTACCTCTACGAACGCGGCTTCACCGCCTCCCACATGGGCTACGCGGCGGCCATGGCGTGGCTGCTGCTCATCGCCATCGGCGTCATCACCCTGATCCTGTTCAGGACCTCCAGGTCCTGGGTCTTCTACGCGGACGAGGAGGGACGATGAACCTCACCACCAGGCGATGGATGCCGCACGCGATCGCCGTCGTGGGACTGCTCGTCCTGCTGTACCCCCTGGCCTGGCTGCTCGCCACGTCGCTCAAGCCGGCCGACGAGGTGGTGACCAGCCTCGACCTGTGGCCCAGCCACCTGGAGTGGTCGAACTACACGACCGCCCTGGACGGTGTCTCCGGAGTTCCCGTGAGCCGGCTGCTGTGGAACTCCCTGCTGATCGCGGGCGGCGCCGTGGTCGGCAACGTGGTCTCCTGCTCCCTGGCCGCCTACGCCTTCGCCCGGCTGCGCTTCCGGATGCGCAAGGCCATGTTCGCCTTCATGGTCGCCACCCTGATGCTGCCGCACCACGTGGTGCTGATCCCGCAGTACATCATCTTCAACCGGCTCGGCATGGTGGACACCTACTGGCCGCTGATCCTGCCGAAGTTCCTGGCCACCGAGGCGTTCTTCGTCTTCCTCGTCGTCCAGTTCATGCGCAACCTGCCCCGCGAACTGGAGGAGTCGGCCCGTATCGACGGCTGCGGCGCCTTCCGCACCTACTGGTCCGTCACGCTGCCGCTGAGCCGCCCGTCGCTGATCACCACGGCCATCTTCACGTTCATCTGGACCTGGAACGACTTCTTCACACAGATGATCTACCTGTTCGCCCCCGAGAAGTTCACCATCACCCTGGCCCTGCGCAGCTTCGTCGACCAGTCCAGCGTGTCCGCCTACGGCCCCATGTTCGCCATGTCCGTGATCTCGGTGCTGCCGATCGTGCTGTTCTTCTTCGTGTTCCAGCGCTACCTGGTGCAGGGCATGGCCACCTCCGGACTGAAGGGCTGACCCCATGACCCAGGCACGCGTCCCCCGGCCCAGCGACCGCAGGGAACCCGGCGAGGTCTTCTCCGCCGGCTTCACCCTCTTCGCCGACATGCTCCTGGTGGGCCTGCTCACCAGCCTGGCCTGCCTCCCCGTCGTCACCGCCCCCGCGGCGTTCGCCGCCGGCTCGGCCACCCTGCGCCGGGCGACCGGGGCCGGCGTCCCCGTCACGGCGGGCGCGTACGCGGGCCACCTGCGGGCCCGGCTGACCCGGGGCTCACTCGCCGGGGGTCTCGCCGTACCGCTCCTGGCCGGCGTGCTGCTCGTCGACTCCGCGCTGGTCCGCGGCTCCCTGCCCGGCGCCGGTGCCGTGGCCCCCGCGCTGGTGCTGCTGACCGTCGGCGGCGCCGTGGTGGCCCTGCGTGCGACGGCGCTTCCGGCACCGCACACCCTGTCTCCGCGCGAGGCCCTCCTGCGGTCCCTCGCCTCCCCTCGCGGCTCCCTCCTGCTGGCCGGGGCGGTCGTCCTGGCCGCGCTGCTCGCCTGGTCGATCCCCGTCCTGATCCCGTTGCTGCCCGGCCCACTGGTCTTCGCGGCCACCGTCGTGGACCTGCGCTCCCCGGAGACCGAACGTGCCCCGGAGCACCCCGCGCCGGAGCCGGACGCCGGATGATGTGACAAGATCCCCGGTCCATGAGCGACACGGGCGACACAGGTGGCACGGACACGGGTGCCACGGGTGAGATGGGTGACATGGGCGCTACGGGCGAACAGCCGCGGGCCGACGTGGTCCTCTCCGGGTACGGCCCGGTCGGACAGGCCTTCGTGGAGGGGCTGGCCCGGCAGGCGGACGCCCTCGCCCACGCTCACGGCGTACGGCCGCGAGTGGCCGCCGTCCGCGCGAGTTCGGCGCAGTGCAGGCCCGACGCGGACGGGACGGTGCCGCCGCGCACGCGGTGGGGGCCGCCGAAGCCGTTGGACGAGACGTTCGACGCCACCGGCGCCCGCGTGTTCGTCCAGGCCCTGCCCTCCTCGCCCCGGCTTCGGGAGCACGCCGCGGAAGAGGCCGTGACCGCGCTGCGGCGGGGGATCCACGTGGTGACGGCCACCAAGAGCCACCTGCTCAGCCACTGGCGGGAACTCGACGCGGCCGCACGGGCGGGCGGCAGCGTGATCAGGATCTCCGGGGCGACCGGGGCGGCGCTGCCGGCGGGCGACCTGGCGCGCACGTCCCTGCGCGGGCTGGACTGCCGGACGATCCGCGCCTGTCCCAACGGCACCGTCACCTTCGTACTCGACCGCCTCGCCGCGGGCGACTCGCTGGACGACGCGCTCCGTGCCGCCCGGCTGCGGGGAATCGCGGAGGCGGACCCCTCGGCGGACCTGTCGGGCGAGGACGCCGCCACCAAGGTGCGGCTGCTGGCCGCGCTGACCTGGGGGTGGGACCCGGCGGGCGTGCGCGTGCGGACCCAGCCCGTCGACGAGGGCACCGCCGGTCCGGCTCTCGCCGCGGCCGTCCGGTCCCGTCGGCTGCGCGCGGTCGCCGGCGCGTCGGCCGACGAGCCCCACGTGGTGCGCGTGACGCTCGAGGAGACGGAGCCGGGCGACCCGCTGCACGCGCTGACCGGACCGGAGAAGGCCGTGGTCTTCGGCTGCCCCGGCGCGGGCGACGTGACCGTGAGCGGTGGGCGGTCGAGCCCGGAGGGGGCCGCGCTGGCTCTTGTGCGGGACACCGTCGAGGTCACGGCGCTGCGCACCGGGTTCCACTGAACCGCGGCAGGGCGACGCCCTCGCGGCCTACGGCACCGTGATCACGGTCTTGCCGGCGGCGTGTCCCTCCTCGACGTGCCGTACCGCCTCCGCGGTGGCGGCCAGGGGCCAGGTCCGGCCGACCACCGGGGTCAGCTGTCCGGCCTCGACGAGCGCGGTGACGGCGAGCAGGTCCCGGTGGACGGGCCCGTCCGGGGTGGCCGGGAGGATCGGGCGCAGTCGCTGCCGGGTGACGGCGTTGACCGCGGCGAGCCCCAGCATGCCGCCGATCGCCCCGAACACGCGGCCCGGGGAGCCCCCGCCGTTCGCCACCAGGACGCCCGCCGGGGCGAGTACCCGGCGCAGCCGGCCCAGGGGGTGGTTGCCCACGTTGTCCAGCACGACGTCGTAGCGCTCGCGCTCTTCGGTGAAGTCCTCCCGGGCGTAGTCGAGGACATGGGTGGCGCCCAGTGAGCGCACCAGGCCGGTGCTGCGGGCGCTGCACACCCCGGTGACCTCCGCGCCCAGGGCCGCCGCGATCTGCACGGCGAACGTGCCGACTCCGCCGCCGGCCCCGTTGACCAGGACCCGCTGCCCGGAAGCGACCCGGCCCACGGTCCGCACGCCGCGCAGGGCGGTCACCGCCGCCATCGGCACCGCCGCCGCCTGTTCGAAGGTCAGGCCGGCGGGCCTGGGCACCAGCAACTCGGCTGTGGTGCACGCGTATTCGGCGAACGCCCCCGGGCAGAAACCGAGCACCGGGTCCCCGGGCAGGAACCCGCTCACCCCGGCTCCGACACCCTCCACCACCCCGGCCGCGTCGATACCGGCCACCGGACGCTTCGGCCGGGTGAGCCCCACGCCCCCCAACAGCCTTGCCGCATACGGGTCTCCGCGCACCATGTGCCAGTCGTACGGGTTCACGGCGGCGGCGCGCACGCGCACCAGCACCTGTCCCGGCGCGGCCCGGGGCCGCTCGGCCTCCCGCAGCCGCAGGGTGTCCGGCGGGCCGAACCGTTCCTGGACCACTGCCTTCATCGCCCTGCCACCATCCCCTCGGGACGTCCCGGGCCGATCGCGGGTCGCGCGGTGAGGGAACCGTAGGGGCACGGCGCACGGCCGTCAATGGCCGTGCACGGGGCGCCCCGGTCCGGCGCGTCACCGGTGGTGTGCCGACTGCTACCCGCCGGGGTGGTGGAAGCCGTAGCCGGTGAAGTCGGCGAGCGGCAGGTAACCGATGCGCCGGTAGAGGGCGTTGCTCGTGCGGTTGGCGGGGTCGGTGAACAGCACGACGTCCGTGGCACCGGCGGCCAGCGCGGCACGGCTGACCGCCACCGTCACCGCTCCCGCATAGCCGTGCCCGCGCAGCCGGGCCGGGGTGTAGACGGGGTCGATCCGGACCTGGCCGCCGACCAGCGGGTTGGAGCCCGCCATGGAGACGGGTGTGCCGTCCGGCGTCTCCCAGAAGGTGTAGCGCTTCTCGGCGAAACGCGTACCGGCCCAGGAGGCGGCGTCGACGGTCACGGCCTCCCCGACGTCCGCGGCGAACTCGCGGCACCAGCGCACGAGGTGCTCGTGCTCCCGCTCGGCCACGGGCCGTCCCCGCCCCGCCGGAACCGGCGTCGGCGGCGTGAGGGTGCCGAGGCGGTGCAGCCGGGCGCCCCAGTCGCGCACCGGGACGGCGCCGGTGCGCCGCCGCCAGGCCCCGGCGAACGCGTCGGCCGTCTCGTCGTCCGCGAGGACGCCGCCCGCCGAGTGGCCCGTGTCGAGCAGGTGGGCGGCGAGGGAGTCGGCCTGCGCGGCGGAGAGGGCGGAGGGGAACAGGCGCCGCGTCGTCGGCCGGCGGAAGAACACGGCGCGGATCTCGCCGCCTGACTCCAGCCGGCCGAAGAGGGTGGGTTCGGCGTCGTCCTGAGCGAGGGTGCGCAGCTTCTCGATCGACGTCAGCTGGGTGGTGTGCAGGGCGGGACGCGAACGCAGGAACCCGCCCGCGCGGGCCAGGAAGCCGTCGACGTCTTCGGTGAGGTGCCACTCGTCGGATCGCATGTCTCATGATCTACCAACCGCCTGTCTGACGGCCGCGGTTGCCCGAAACGCGTCCCGCCCCCGCTCAACGCGGGTTCGCCTGTTCCGTCAACTTCCCTTTGCGCGGCGTGTGGTCGCCCGCACGGTCGCGGCCACGCCGATGCGGCGCTGCGTCTGCGCCTCCCGACGGGCCGTCGCCTCTCATCACCGCTTCCTTATCCCCGCGCAATCATGACCTTGCTTTCATGAGCGCATGAGAGTTCTGGTAGCCGAGGACCACCGCATTCTGGCCCGCACCATCGCCACCGGTCTGCGCCGGCAGGCGATGGCCGTCGACGTCGCGGGCTCCGGCGACGTCGCCGAACGGATGTGCCTGGTCACCGACTACGACGTCCTGATCCTCGACCGCGACCTGCCGGTCATGAGCGGCGACGAGCTGTGCCGCCGGCTGCGCGCGACGGACGGCTCGCCCCCGGTGCTCATGCTGACCGCGGCCGGGGAGATCACCGACCGGGTGTACGGCCTCACCGCGCTCGGCGCCGACGACTACCTGCCCAAGCCCTTCGACTTCGCCGAACTCGTCGCCCGCGTACGGGTGCTGAGCCGACGTCCGCCCAAGGTCGCGCCCGGTGTCCTGCGGCACCAGAACATCGGTCTCGACCCGGCACGGCGCCGGGTGACCGTGGAGGGCAGGACGCTGGAACTGACCCCCAAGGAGTTCTCCGTGCTGGAGCTGCTGATGACGGCCCGGGGCGCGCCCGTCCCGCACGGCGAACTCGTCCGCACCGTCTGGGACGAGCATCTCGACCCGCGCACCAGCGCGGTGCGCGCCACGGTCAGCCGGCTCCGCGGCAAACTCGGTGCCGCCGCCCGCATCACCGCGGACAACGGACAGGGCTACCGGCTGTGCGACTGAACCTCCGGGCCCGCCTGCGCGACATTCCCTTCCGCGCCCGGCTCGCCACCGCCATCGGTGCCGTGGTCCTCCTGGCCGGAGTGATGCTGCTGACCTTCGTCGTGGTGCTCGCACGCCACGGAACGGCGCAGCAGGTCGACGGGATGGAGATCAGAAACGGGGGAGCGACCGGCACCGCGACGACGGCCGGACCGCTGCACCCCACCGGCAGAACACCGGCGCAGCCACCCGCCGAGGACCGCGGCGTGGACATCCGCAAAATCGACTGGACCGTGCAGGCCGTCCAGGACGCCGCGCTGCGACAGACGGTGCTCTGGTCCGCCGTCGGACTCATGATCACGGCGGTGCTGGCCGGGGTGCTCGGCTGGTGGCTGGCGGGGCGGGCCCTGCGCCCGGTCGCCTCCGTGACCGAGGCCGCCCGCCGCATCGGCGAGCAGAACCTCCACCAGCGTCTGGCGCTGACCGGACCCGACGACGAACTCCACCGCCTCGCCGACACCTTCGACACCATGCTCGACCGGCTCGAAGGCGCCTTCGAGAGCCGGCGTCGCTTCGTCGCCAACGCCTCGCACGAGCTCAGGACACCCCTCGCCGTGCAGCGGGCGAGTATCGAGGTGGGGCTCGCCGACCCGGTCCCCGCCGCCGTCGCGGAGGTGCGCGAAGACCTCCTCACCGCCAACCGCGAGGCCGAGCAGCTGATCAACGCGCTGCTGCTGCTCGCCCGCAGCGACCGGGGCCTGGACGAGACCGAGAGCGTCGACGTGGCGCGCACGGCACGTCTCGTGACCGCCGAGCACGCCGCGCGGGCCGCCCGGCACGGCGTGACCCTCGACATCACGGCGCCCGCCCCGCTCACCGTCGTGGGCAACCCCCTCCTCCTGCGGCACCTGCTGGCCAACCTCGTCCACAACGCCGTCCAGTACAACCACCCCGGCGGCCGGGTCGCCGTACGGGTCGAGGACCGCACCGTGAACGTGACCAACACCGGCCCCTACGTGCCCCCGGACCGGGTGGCGGACCTGTTCGAGCCCTTCCGCCGGCACGGCCGGGACCGCACCGCCACGGACGGCCACGGACTGGGCCTGTCCATCGTGCGTTCCATCTCCCTGGCCCACGACGCCGAGCTGGCGGCCGAAGCCGGAAAGGAGGG
The DNA here is from genome assembly GCF_018982965.1 of Streptomyces mayonensis. Lineage (GTDB taxonomy): Bacteria > Actinomycetota > Actinomycetes > Streptomycetales > Streptomycetaceae > Streptomyces > Streptomyces mayonensis. Next base: position 20,013 of record NZ_JACBYP010000110.1, read on the forward strand.
CGGCCTCTGCGTCACCCTGCGCTTCCCCTGACGGCGCTCAGCGGACGTCGTAGGTCAGGTGCGTGGCCGTCGTCGTCGCGACTGAGCCTCGCTGCACCAGGGTGTGCCGGGTGCCGCCGGTGAACAGGGGAGTGCCGGCGCCGAGCACGACGGGCGCCAGGTGCACGCTCAGCACGTCCACCAGCCCGGCCTCCAGCGCCGAGCCGATCGTGGCGCCGCCTCCCATGAGGACCACGTCCAGGTCGCTGCCGCTGGCCGCGGACGCCGCCCCGGCACGTTCGCGTGCGGCGGCCACGGCGTCGGCCAGGCCCGTCGTGACGAACGTCCAGTCGAGCCCGGTGAGCCGGAGCGAGGCCGGCGGTGCGCCCGTCACCACGACGAACGCCGGCGTGCCGGCCTCACCGGCGCCGTACCCGGTGGTCTCGTCCCAGCCGCCCGGCCCGTCGACCACGTCGAAGAGCCGGCGGCCGAGGACGACCGCGCCCGAGCGGGCGGTGGCCTCGCCCAGAATGCGGCGGTCCTCGGGATCGTCGGAGAAGGCCCACGTGTGCAGTGCCTCGCCCCCGGTGCCCAGACCGCTGTCCGGGCCCGGATCGGGCCCCGTGACGAAGCCGTCGAGGGAGATCGAGATGTCAGCGACGATACGAGTCATGCAGTGCTGACCCGCCGGGGCACCGGAACTCATCGTTTCCGCGCCGGAACCGCCACCCCGCTCACCGTGTGCCGGAGGCCGGCGTGACGGCGCCGTGAGCCCGCCGTGGCGTCCGCCCGGCACCGCACCGGCCTCCCGGGCCGCGTTGCGGCAGGCGGCCGGCTCCCGGCACGAGGGGACCGGGCCCCCGCGCCGTCAGTCCCGCGGCCGGGCCGGCTGGTGCTCCCGGAAGTAGTCGGCGATCGCGGGCGCCGGCGCGGACACGGTGACCGGGGTGCCGCCGGCCCGCAGGGAGGCGGTCGCGGCCACCGCGGCGGCGACCGCCTCCCGGGCGGCCACCGGAGAGGTCTCGGTGGGGCCTCCGGCGGCGGCGAAGCGGAGGAACTCGTCGACCAGGTCCCGGTCCGCGCCGCCGTGGTCGTCCTGGGACGGAGTGTCGACGGAGACGGTGAGGTCGGCGTCGCGCCGGTAGCCCGAGCGGTGCCGGTTCCACACCTGGATCGTCGCGGGATCGCCCTCCATGCCGTCGCCGAAGTTCTCCAGCCTGCCCTCGTCACCGATCACGGTGTAGTTGCGCCAGTAGTCCGGCGTGAAATGGCACTGCTGGTAGCTGGCGAGCACGCCGTTGTCCAGACGGGCCAGCATCATGCTGATGTCCTCGACGTCGACCACGGGATTCAGGTCCCGCAGCGCGGACGGCGGCCACACCTCCGGGTCGAACCAGTCCGGCATGCGGCCTCCGGCGGGCAACGGGTCGTCGGCACCGCGCCTCGGGTTGCCGCCGTAGACCGCGAGGTCGCCCTGCGCGACGACGCTCCTGGAGTAGCCGCCGGCGAGCCAGTGGATGACGTCCAGGTCGTGCGCGCCCTTCTGAAGGAGCAGCCCGGTCGTGTTGGCGCGCTCCGCGTGCCAGTCCTTGAAGTAGTAGTCCCCGCCGTGCCCGACGAAGTGGCGGCACCAGACCGCGCGCACCCGCCCGATCGCGCCGTCGTCGATCAGCTCGCGCATCCTCCGCAGCACCGGCAGATGACGCAGGTTGTGGCCCACGTACAGGCGGCTGCGGGAGTCGTACGCGGCTTCCAGCAGCGTGTCGCAGTCCTCCACGGTGATCGCGAGGGGCTTCTCCACGAAGACCGGGACCCCGGCGGCCAGGAAGAACAGCGCGGGCTGCGTGTGCACGTGGTCCGGAGTGAGGACGAACACGGCGTCCAGGCCGTCGTCGGCCATCTTCTCGTACCGCTCGTGCAGCACGACGTCCGGTCCGAAGAGCTCCAGGGCGTCGGCCCGGCCCCGCGGATCCGGGTCGGCGCAGGAGACGACCCGGGCGACACCGGGCACGTTCGCCAGTGCGGCCATCGGGGCGCGCTGGCCGACACCGACCACTCCCACGCGCAGTTCCGGTACCGGTGTCTGGTCACGCTGGCTCACTGGGACGTCCCTTCGTTCCCGGCCGTACCCGGCGGGGAACGGTCGGTGTGGTGTGCGGGTGCGGGATCTCCGCGTGCCGGGCCGGAACGCGGAGCGGAATACGGCGCCGGCGGCCTACCGGTGCGGTGCGGTCGGTGCGGAGAGCCCGTCGCTCAGCAGCCGGCTGTCGACCTCGTCCAGCCCGAGACGCACCGCGCCCAGGGCCACGCTCTCGTCGCCGAGCGTGGAGACGCGCAGTTCCGGCAGGCGCAGGCAGTGCTTGGTCAGTTCGCGGCGCAGCGGCTCGAGCACCACGTCGGCCGAGCGGGAGAAGCCGCCGCCGTAGACGACGACCTGCGGATCCAGGGTCAGTACCAGCGCCGCCACCCCCACCGCGAGGTCGCGGGTGTAGCGGCGGACGGCCTTGACGGCCTCACGGTCGCCGTCCCTGGCCGCCTGGAAGACCCACGCGGCTGCCTCGCCGGGGGCGGCCGTCGCCGGGATCCCGGGGCAGGACTGGAGGTGGTCCGGAGCGGTGAGCCAGCGCACCGCCTTCAGCGCGCCGATCTCACCCGCCGCGCCGCCGTGGCCGCGGCGCAGGGTGCCGTCCAGGATGAGACCGGCGCCGGTGCGCAGTCCGGCGAGGAGGAAGACGATGTCGTCGGCGTCCTGCGCGACCCCGTTCCACCGCTCGGCCACGGCCGAGAGCTTGCAGTCGTTCTCGACCCGGACAGGACAGGGGAAGCGGGCCGCGAGGTGGGCGACCGGGTCGGCCGCGGTCCAGCCCGGCAGGGGAGTGGAGAAGCTGGTCCGGCCCGCGGCGTCGACCGGGCCGGTCACCCCGAGCGTCACGGCCCACACGTCGGCCGGCACCATCCCGGCGGCGCCCAGAACGTCGTCGACGACCCGGTCGACCTCCGAGAGCCGTGCCCCGGGCGGCGCGTCGGGGTCGACCGGCCGGCGCAGCGTCCCCACGAGGTTGCCCTCCAGGTCGCTCAGCACCGCCAGGATCTTGTGCACGCCCACGTCGATGCCGAGCACGTGCCCGGCATCGGCCCGGAAACGGTACCGGCGGGCCGGGCGCCCCACGGAACTGCTGGCGCCGGGCTCCTCCACCTCGGCCCAGCCGTCCGTCACCAGTGCCTGCACCAGCACGTCCACGGCGGGACGCGACAGGCCCGCCCGGGCCGCGAGTTCGGTGACCGTCGACGGCGGGTTGCCGCGCAGCGCCCACACGATGGACAGCTGGTTCATCTCGCGCATCCGGGACAGGTCTGTTCCGGTCGTCGCCATGCTAGGTACTCCCTGCGAGGGTTGCTGTGCGCGCCGCTGGATAATGCTGAGGAGTTTACTAAGTCGGCGCGGCGCACCTGCCGGTGCCGGAGGTCAGGCGATCGGATACCGCTGTTCCGCCCCGGGGGAGACGGCCGGGGCGAGGTCGACCTCCCGTCCGTCGAGCGAGAAGCGGTAACGGCCGAGCCTGCGCACGGCCGGGCGTGCCTCCAGGTAGCCGGTCATCGCCCGCAGCTCCTCCGGGCGCAGCCATCCCGGCGGGTCCGAGACCGCCCGGAACCCGCAGACGTCGGCCAGATCGCGCAGCCACCGCTGCTGCTGCTCGGTCAGCAGGTTGAGGCGGCTGCGGAAGTACACCACGTCCGGGTCCACCTCCAGCAGCGGCGTCTGCCACAGCCGGTGCACCGTGTTGACGACGGCGTTGCGGGCGAGCGCGTCGGACGGGTCCCGGGTGGCGTAGTGCTCCCACATCGGCGCCACGTCCGGACCGCTGCGCACACCGTCGGCCAGACCGAGCGACGGCAGCAGCGGCGCCCCGCTGGCCAGCAGGTACGCGTCAGGCCCCGCCGCCTCCCGGACGATCCGCAGGCCCGTCCGGTACGCCTCCTCGCGGCCGACGTCCGCGAACCGGGCGCCCGGCACCGCGCCGCCCTGCAGGAAGTCCAGCTTGAGGTAGGTGAACCCCCACTCGTGGACGACCCGACGAACCGTCTCCCGCAGATGTTCCTGCGCCGCGGGCAGGGTGAGGTCGAGCGCCCAGTACCCGGTGCCCCAGTTGTGGCCGGCGACCACGGGTGCGCCGTCGGCGTCGCGCAGCAGCAGTTCGGGCCGCTCCCGTGCGGTGCGCGAGCCGGGGAGGAGGATGAACGGGGCGAGCCAGAGCCCGGGCCGCAGTCCCGCCCCGGTGATCCGGTCGGCCAGGGCCCGCATGCCCGAGGGAAACTTCTCGTTGGCCTCCCAGTCGCCCACCGCCCGCTCCCAGCCGTCGTCGACCTGGACGACGTCGAAGGGCAGCCCCTCGAGGTCTGCGATGTCCGTGCCGAGCTGCTTCTCGGTGATCTCCTCGTAGTACGCGTACCAGCTGCACCACACGTTGCCGGCCCGCTTGCCGCTGCTGCCGAGGCGGGCGGCGAGGTGCCGGGCGTAGTCGGCGAAGACCTGCTCCTCGTCGCCGTACGCCAGGAACCACGGTGCACCGTCCCGCTCGTACCACCCGGCGAGGGTGTCCCGGTCCGCCGTCAGGCGCGGTACGTCGAGGCCGAGCGCGCCGAGCAGCAGGACCCGGCCGTCCTCGCCCTGGAGCGCGGCGACGGCGGAGGAGTGGTGCCGGGCCGGGTCGTCCCACACGGTGTCGTCGGCGGTGTTCCGGCGTTCCGGGTTCTCGATCCTGAGCGGCGCCTCGGACAGCCGGCGCCAGCCGCACGGGCTCCAGGAGTTGTGGCCGTGGCGGTAGAAGTGCGCGTCGCCGAGGCCGTGCAGCAGCGCCACCCGGCCGGGTGGCAGCAGCAGGCCGCCGTCGACGGACTCGGGCGGGGCTTCGCCTGCGGCCTCGACGGCGAAAGCGCGCTCGCCGAGGTTCACGAGCTGGGCCATGTGTCTCCTTGTGTCGCGGGGTGGTGGTGGATGCGGAGCCGGGCGGCTATTCGAGGAGGGCGTTGACCTTGTCGTTCGCCGTCCTCAGGGCCTCCTCGGTGGACGTCTGGCCGAGGATCGCGGACTGGATGGCGTCCTGCACGATGGGCCCGATCTCGGTGCCGCGCTCGGTGATCGGCAGCAGGAAGGTGCCGTCCTTCGCCGCGGCCGCGTCGGTGAAGACCGAGACGTCCTCACCCTTGGCCCGGTAGGCGGCGAGGGTCTTCTCGGTGGACGAGGTGAGCGCCGGGAAGACGACGGTCCGCTGCGCCACGAGGTCCTGGCACTCTGCGGAGCCCAGGAACTTGACCCACTTCCAGGCCTCCTCCTTGTGCGGGGTGCCGGCCCAGATGGCGTCCGACAGGCCGTTGATGGCGCTCTTGCGCCCGGCCGGCCCCGTCGGCAGCGGCGCGAAGCCGAAGTCCTGCCGCGCGTTCGGCCCGGTGTAGCTGGAGATGGCGTAGGAGCCGGCGAGCGTCATCGCGGCCTTGCCCGCGGAGAGCAGTTCGGTGTTGCCCAGCTCCGACTTCTGGGCGAGGCTCGGCGCATATCCCTTGTCGATCAGGTGCTTGTACCAGTCGAGGGTCTCGACCAGCTTCGGGTCGTCGAAGTGGTACTCGGTGCCCCAGGGGTTCTTGTCGAGGTACTCGAAGCCGTTGATGGCGGCGAACTCCCCCCAGCCGTTCTGGCCCTGCGAGGCGTCCTCCCACTCGGGCAGGTAGCCGTGGACCGCGACGTGGTTCTTGTCGAAGCCGGGATCGAGACCGTTGCGGCCCTCGGTGTCGACGGTGGCCTTGGCGATGACCTCCTCCATGGTGCCGCCGTCGGCGGGGTTCCAGGTCAGGTTCTGCAGGTCGGCGGCGTCCACCCCCTGCTTCTCGAGCATGTCGGTGTTGTAGACGATCGCCACCGTGTCCCAGTCCTTGGGCAGCCCGTAGCGCTTGCCGTCCTTGACCCAGGGCTCGGTGAGGCCGGGCTGGTAGCCGGAGAGGTCCACGTTGTCCCGCTCCACCAGGGGCTGCAGGTCGAGGATCTGTCCGCCGGTGGCGTAGGTGGGGGAGTAGGTGGTCTGGTTGACCCACACGTCGGGGGCCTCGCCCGAGACGAGCTGGGTGGTCAGGTTCTGCCAGTACTGCACCCAGGCGGTCTGGGTGATCTTGATCTTGATCTTCGGGTTGGCCCGGTGGAAGGCGGCCGCGCAGTCCTCGTAGGCGGGCATCTGGCGGTCGTCCCACATCCAGTAGTCGAGGGTGACCGTGCCGTCGGCGGCGGTGTCGTCGGAGCCGCCGCAGGAGACGAGGGAGGCGGAGGCCGCCAGACACAGCAGGGCCGCGCCGGCGCGCACGCGCAGGGATCTCATGGGAGGGGGCCTCTCTGGCTCGTACCGCGGGGCGGGCTACTTGCCGCCGGTGAAGTTGAGGGACTCGACCAGCCGGCGGCCGAGCAGGATCAGCAGGATCAGGACGGGCAGCACGGAGAGCGTCGAACCGGCCATCAGACCGGTCCAGTCGGGCGAGGTGTTGGGCGCCTGCTGCTGGAAGATGCCGAGCGCGACGGTCAGGACCCGCACCTCCTCGTCGCGGCCGGTCAGCAGCGGCCAGAGGTAGTCCTTCCACGCCCAGACGGTCGTGGTGAGCCCGATGGTGAGGAGCGGGCCGCGGCTCATCGGCAGCACGACCCTCCAGAACAGGCCCCAGGCACCCACGCCGTCGAGGATCGCCGCCTCCTCCACCTCCCGGGGGATGGAGAGGAAGAACTGCCGCAGGAAGAAGACGGCGAACGGGGTCATCAGCACCGTCGGCGCGACCATGCCGGCAAAGGTGTTCAGCCAGCCCAGGTCCTTCACCAGGACGAAGTTGGGCATCAGGGTGAAGATCGGCGGCACCATGAGGGCCGCGATCAGCACCCCGAAGACGGCGTTGCGGCCGGGGAAGCGCAGGCGGGCGAAGGCGTATCCGGCCATCGCGCAGCACAGCGTCTGCAGCACGGCGATCAGCCCGCTGTAGACCACCGAGTTGAGCAGGTAGCGCAGGAACTCCACCTGGGCGCCCGAGCCGCCGGCCGCCACGGCCTCCTCCTGGCTGGTCAGCCCCATGACCCGCAGGAAGTTGATCATCGTGGGGTGCTGGGGTACCAGCGAGGTGGAGTCGGAGTAGAGGTCGGCCGCCGGGGTCAGCGCGGTGCGGACCATCCAGTAGAACGGGAAGACGGTCGCGACCAGGGCGGCCGCCAGCACGGCCCAGGCCGCGATCCGGCCGGGCGTGATCCGCCCCCGGGCAGCGCCGCGGGTACGGGCGCGGGCGGGCGTGCCCGCTCCGGTTCCGGTTCCGGTTCCGGTGAGTGTCTGAGTCACGTCCGCCTCCTCAGGCCAGGTCCGAGCGGGAGGCGCGCAGCAGGCGCATCTGTACGGCGGTCAGCACCCCGAGGATCAGGGCGAGCACCACGGCCACGGCGGAGGCGTAGCCCATGTGGAAGTACGTGAAGGCCTGCTCGTAGATGTAGTAGTAGATGACCCGGGTGGCGCCCACCGGGCCGCCCTGGGTGGTCACCGCGATGGTGTCGAAGATCTGGAACGAGCCGATCAGCGACACCACGAGCACCAGCGCGAGCACGGGGCGCAGCAGCGGCAACGTGATTTTCGTGAACATGCGGATCTCGCCGGCCCCGTCCAACGAGGCGCTCTCGTAGAGGTAGTGGGGAATCTGGACCATCCCGGCGTACAGCAGCAGCGCCGTGTACCCGGTGTACGCCCAGGCGTTGACGGCGGCGATGGACGGCATCGCCCAGTCGGGCGAGGAGAGGAAACCGGTGGTCCCCAGGCCCAGGGTGTTCAGGACGTGGTTGACAAAACCGAGGTTGGTGTCCAGCAGCCACATCCACAGCAGACCGACGGTGACGTTGGGGACCAGCCACGGCACCAGCAGCATCGCACGCAGCACCACCGAGCGGGTCAGCCGGTGCATCAGCGCGGCCAGCAGCAGCGCCAGCAGCATCTGCGACCCGATGTTGACCACCACGTAGTAGCCGGTGACCTTCAGCGCGTTCCAGAACTGGTCGTCGGTGACGAGCTGCCGGTAGTTCTCCGCGCCGGTGAAGTCCGGGTCGGCGAGGAGGTTGTAGTCGGTGAGCGAGTAGTAGACGCCGCGCACCGTCGGATAGGCGTAGAAGAGCGCGAAGCCCAGCAGTACGGGTGCGAGGAAGAGCCAGGCCGCCTTCCGGTCGTCAGGAGCGCGCCGTGCTCTGCCAGGGGCGGGGCCCTCGCCGCCCGAAGCGGGGCCGGCGGGCCCGCGCGGTCGCGCAACTGCGGTGTTGGCGCCCATGGTTCCCCTCCGAAGGTATTGCGCCGCACCTCTTGCCAGTGGGGCACCGTGGCTACATATTGATGAGCAGCAGTGAAACTTTGTCAACGCTGACTCATAAATAAATCCCGGGATCCCACCCCAACCGGATCCCGCCGAACCGGATCGTCCCGCCCCAATCGGAC
>NZ_JACBYP010000111.1 GCF_018982965.1 Streptomyces mayonensis
GGGTGGGCGTCGGTCACCAGTTCCTGGTAGCGGTCCTTGTCGGTGAGGGCGAGGTCGACGGCCTCGACGGGGCCGAGTTGGGCGCTGACGGCCACGATGACGACCGGGAAGACCAGGCGCATGCCGAAGACGGCGATGAGGATGCCGATGGTGAGGAAGATCTTCTGCCAGAAGGCATTCATCTTCTTCAGGATCCCGGCGTTGACCACCGCGTTGTCGAAGGACAGCGAGATCTCCAGGATGGAGAGGATCGCCACGATCCCGAAGGCGGTCCACCCCCCGTAGAACACCGCCGCGACCAGGCCGAGCGCGGTGACCGCGAACGACCAGCCGAAGGTTTTCAGAAGCACTGGCTACCCAATCGTGTGTGTACGGGGCTCCCCCGCGCCGTACTCGGCTTTACGAAACGTTGACTCCGAAGTCTAGAGCGATGCCCCGAAGCCCCGACGCGTACCCCTGCCCCACTGCACGGAACTTCCACTCGCCCTGGTAGCGGTAGAGCTCGCCGAAGATCATCGCGGTCTCGGTGGAGGCGTCCTCGCTGAGGTCGTAGCGGGCCAGTTCCTGGCCGTCGGCCTGGTTGACGACCCGGATGAAGGCGTTGCTGACCTGGCCGAAGGTCTGGCCGCGCTCGTCGGCCTGGTGGATCGAGACCGGGAAGACGATCTTGTCGCAGTGGGCGGGCACCTTGGAGAGGTCGACCAGCAGCGACTCGTCGTCGCCGTCGCCCTCGCCGGTGAGGTTGTCGCCGGTGTGCTCGATCGAACCGTCCGGGCTCGTGAGCTGGTTGTAGAAGACGAACCACTCGTCGCCGAGCACCCGGCCGCTGCTGCACACGAGTGCGCTGGCGTCGAGGTCGAAGGGTGCTCCGGTGGTGGAACGCGCGTCCCAGCCGAGCCCGACCAGTACCTGCGTGAGGTTCGGTGCGGCCTTGGACAGGGAGACGTTGCCGCCCTTGGCAAGCGTGACGCCCATGGTGATGGTCCCTCCCCGGGTGATGGTTCCTGTTTCCTGCACGTCCGGGGTTCCGGCCCCGGTGACTGCTTCGGTCCCTCAGACGTTCACGCCGAGGTCCTGCCGGACGTCAGGCGTTCACGCCGAGGCCCTCACGGACGTCAGACGTTCACGCCGAAGTCCTGGGCGATGCCGCGCAGGCCGGAGGCGTAGCCCTGGCCGATGGCGCGGAACTTCCACTCGGCGCCGTTGCGGTACAGCTCGCCGAAGACCATGGCGGTCTCCGTGGAGGCGTCCTCGCTCAGGTCGTACCGGGCGATCTCGGCCTCGCCGGCCTGGTTGACGACGCGGATGAACGCGTTGCGGACCTGGCCGAAGGACTGCTGGCGGTTCTCGGCGTCGTAGATCGAGACCGGGAAGACGATCTTGTCGATGTCCGCGGGGACGGTGGCGAGGTTGATCTTGATCTGCTCGTCGTCGCCCTCGCCCTCACCGGTGAGGTTGTCACCGGTGTGCTCGACGGAGCCGTCCGGGCTCTTCAGGTTGTTGAAGAAGATGAAGTGCGCGTCGCTGGCGACCTTGCCGGCGCTGTTCAGCAGCAGCGCGCTGGCGTCGAGGTCGAAGTCGGTGCCGGTCGTGGTGCGGATGTCCCACCCGAGACCGACGATGACCGCGGTCAGGCCGGGGGCCTCCTTGGTCAGCGATACGTTGCCGCCCTTGCTGAGGCTGACTCCCACGAGTCCTCCATTGGTGTCCGGGGGCGGTCAGCCCCGTAGTGCGTGGATGTGGTGCGTGGATTGCGTGGCTGGTGGATACCGGATCAACGATTCGATCCTAGTGACGGGTTCCCGCCGTCCGCAGGCCCTGGGACCGACGAATCGCAGGGTGTCGGGTCACCGGACGCGCATCACAGGGTGTCGAGCGCCTTCACGTACGCGTTCAGGTCGCGGGCGTCGGGCAGGCCGTTGACGACGGTCCAGCGCACGACGCCCTCGCGGTCGATGATGAAGGTGCCGCGGACGGCGCAGCCCTTGTCCTCGTCGAAGACGCCGTAGGCGCGCGAGACGTTGCCGTGCGGCCAGAAGTCGGAGAGCAGCGGGTACTCCAGGCCCTCCTGCTCGGCGAAGACGCGCAGGGTGTGGATGGAGTCGTTGGAGACGGCGAGCACCTGGGTGTCGCGGTCGGAGAACTGCGGCAGGTTGTCGCGCACCTCGCACAGCTCACCGGTGCACACACCGGTGAAGGCGAAGGGGTAGAAGAGCAGCACGACGTTCTTCCGGCCCTGGAAGTCGGACAGCCTGACGGCAGCGCCGTGGTTGTCCTTGAGTTCGAAGTCGGGGGCCTTGTCGCCGACCTGGATCGCCATGTCCCGTTCATCCCTTCCGAGGGTGGTTCGCTGGAAACACCCTACGCAGGGAGCATCGCGGACCCGCGGACGGGCCGACGGCGGTCGGTCCGTCCGCGGCGTCCGGATGCCGCGGAGCCCTGACGGCTACCGCTTGGACTTGGCCGCCTTGGGCGTGGCCAGCCGGCTGCCGCTCCAGTCCTTGCCGACGCTGACGCTCTTCGACGCCGTCAGTCCGGCGGTCGTCGAGGCTTCCGAGATGTCACTGGCCTCGACGTACCCGTCACGGCCGGTCTTCGGCGTGAGAAGGAGGATCGACCCGCCCTCTTCGATGTACGTGGTGGCATCCACCAGCGCATCCGTCAGGTCGCCGTCGTCGTCACGGAACCACAGCACGACGGCATCGGCCACGTCCTCGTAGTCCTCGTCCACCAGCTCGCCCTCGACGGCGCCCTCAATGGCCTCGCGGAGCTCCTGGTCGACGTCGTCGTCGTAGCCGATCTCCTGGACCACCTGCCCGGGCTGGAAACCCAGCCTGGCGGCAGGGTTCGTCCGCTCCTCCGCGTGGTCCGCGGTCGCGCTCACGGGTTGCCTCCTGATCATGTTTCGGATGGGGTCCCCCCGGGCCCGTCCAGGGCCTTGGGAGGAGTCTTCGGAGCCTCGCGCGGGCGCGAGGCTTGGCCGTAGTCCACACGGGCGGGACGGATCGCGCAAGTACCCGGCCTCCGGGACCGCCGAAACGGTGACGATCCGGGCCGTGTCGTCGCAACTCCAGCCCTGCGGGGCGACGTGAAGGTGACATACACCACACCTATCTGCCCCCTTTGCGTATTTGGGAACCATGTGTGGGTACGAGACTCGAATGAACGTGCCCCCGATCCCTGTCAAGGAACCGGTTACCCCACGGTACAGATGACGATCGCCCCCGCGAGGTACACGATGGACAGCCAGCGGGGAATCGGCCCAGACACCCCGCAGAGCGGCCCTCCGACAGCGGCCTCCGACCACAGCTTCCAACACCGGCCCTCCGACAGCGAAGGAACAGCGTGGCTTCCGCATCCGATCGCAGTGATCGCAGTCCGATCATCATTGGTGGCCTTCCGAGTCAGGTTCCTGACTTCGATCCCGAGGAGACCCGGGAGTGGCTCGACTCCCTGGACGCCGCCGTCGACGAGCGCGGCCGGGAGCGGGCCCGGTTCCTGATGCTGCGGCTGATCGAGCGGGCCCGTGAGAAGCGCGTGGCCGTGCCCGAGATGCGCAGCACGGACTACGTCAACACCATCCCGACCAAGAGCGAGCCGTTCTTCCCGGGCAACGAGGAGATCGAGCGCAAGATCCTCAACGCCACCCGCTGGAACGCCGCGGTGATGGTCTCGCGCGCGCAGCGGCCCGGTATCGGCGTCGGCGGGCACATCGCCACCTTCGCCTCCTCGGCCTCCCTGTACGACGTGGGCTTCAACCACTTCTTCCGCGGCAAGGACGAGGGCGACGGCGGCGACCAGGTCTTCTTCCAGGGGCACGCCTCGCCCGGCATCTACGCCCGCGCGTACCTCCTGGACCGGCTCGGCGAGGAGCACCTGGACGGCTTCCGGCAGGAGAAGTCCAAGGCGCCGCACATGCTGTCGTCGTACCCGCACCCGCGGTCGATGCCGGACTTCTGGGAGTTCCCGACGGTCTCCATGGGCCTCGGCCCGATCGGCGCGATCTTCCAGGCCCGGATGAACCGCTACATGCACGCCCGCGGCATCGCGGACACCTCGCGCTCGCACGTGTGGGCCTACCTCGGCGACGGCGAGATGGACGAGCCGGAGTCGCTGGGCCAGCTGTCCATCGCGGCCCGCGAGGGCCTGGACAACCTGACCTTCGTGGTCAACTGCAACCTCCAGCGCCTGGACGGCCCGGTGCGGGGCAACGGCAAGATCATCCAGGAACTGGAGTCGGTCTTCCGCGGTGCCGGGTGGAACGTGATCAAGCTCGTCTGGGACCGCACCTGGGACCCGCTGCTCGCCCAGGACCGCGACGGCGTGCTGGTGAACCGCATGAACACGACGCCGGACGGCCAGTTCCAGACGTACGCCACCGAGTCCGGCGCCTACATCCGCGACCACTTCTTCGGCGACGACCACCGGCTGCGGGCGATGGTCGAGAACATGACCGACGACCAGATCCTGCACCTGGGGCGCGGCGGCCACGACCACCGCAAGATCTACGCGGCGTACCAGGCGGCCCTGGAGCACAAGGGCCAGCCGACGGTCATCCTGGCCAAGACGATCAAGGGCTGGACCCTCGGCCCGAACTTCGAGGGCCGCAACGCCACGCACCAGATGAAGAAGCTGACGGTCGACGACCTCAAGCGCTTCCGCGACCGGCTGCACCTGCCGATCTCCGACAAGGAGCTGGAGTCCGGCCCGCCGCCGTACTACCACCCGGGCCGGGACACCGAGGAGATGCAGTACATGCACGACCGGCGCCGCGCCTGCGGCGGGTACGTGCCGACCCGGGTCGTCCGCTCGAAACCGCTCCCTCTGCCGGACGACAAGACCTACGCGACCGTGAAGAAGGGCTCGGGTCAGCAGTCCATCGCGACGACGATGGCCTTTGTGCGGCTGCTGAAGGACCTCATGCGGGACAAGGAGATCGGCAAGCGGTTCGTACTGATCGCGCCGGACGAGTACCGCACGTTCGGCATGGACTCGTTCTTCCCGAGTGCGAAGATCTACAACCCGCTCGGGCAGCAGTACGAGTCCGTGGACCGCGATCTGCTGCTCGCCTACAAGGAGGCGCCGAACGGGCAGATGCTGCACGACGGCATCTCGGAGGCCGGCTGCACGGCGTCGCTGATCGCGGCGGGATCGGCGTACGCCACGCACGGCGAACCGCTCATCCCGGTCTACGTCTTCTACTCGATGTTCGGTTTCCAGCGCACCGGCGACCAGTTCTGGCAGATGGGCGACCAGCTGGCGCGCGGTTTCGTACTGGGCGCGACCGCGGGCCGTACGACACTGACCGGCGAGGGCCTCCAGCACGCCGACGGCCACTCGCAGCTGCTCGCCTCCACCAACCCGGCGTGCGTGGCGTACGACCCCGCCTTCGGGTTCGAGATCGCGCACATCGTCAAGGACGGGCTGCGCCGGATGTACGGCGGGGACGAGCAGCACCCGCACGGCGAGGACGTCTTCTACTACCTCACCGTCTACAACGAGCCCATCCGCCACCCGGCCGAGCCGGAGAACGTGGACGTCGAGGGCATCCTCAAGGGCGTGTACCGCTTCAGCGAGGGCACCGGCGGCTCGATCCCGGCGCAGATCATGGCGTCGGGGGTCGCGGTGCCGTGGGCCGTGGAGGCGCAGCGGATCCTCGCCGAGGAGTGGAACGTACGGGCCGACGTCTGGTCGGCGACCTCCTGGAACGAGCTGCGGCGCGAGGCCGTGGCCTGCGAGGAGCACAACCTGCTGCACCCCGAGGAGGAGCAGCAGGTGCCGTACGTGACCCGGAAGCTGGCCGGTGCGCAGGGGCCGTTCGTGGCGGTGTCCGACTGGATGCGGTCGGTGCCGGACCAGATCGCGCGGTGGGTGCCGGGGACGTACCAGTCGCTGGGCGCCGACGGGTTCGGGTTCGCCGACACCCGCGGGGCGGCGCGGCGGTTCTTCCACATCGACGCCGAGTCGGTGGTGGTGGGCGTGCTGAGCGAGCTGGCGCGGGAGGGCAAGGTCGACCGGTCGGTGCTGAAGCAGGCGATCGACCGGTACCGGCTGCTCGACGTGACGGCGGCCGACCCGGGCCCGGAGGGCGGGGACGCGTGACGCGCACGCGGTGACATGCCGCGCACGCAGCAGATGAGGAGTCCCCCGGCCGGGCGGCCGGGGGACTCCTCATCTGCTGCTCTGCTGCTCTGCTGCGGTTCGGGGTGCGGTGCGCGGTCGTTCAGAGCATGCCGCCGTACATGTCAGATGTTCATGTCAGGCGTTCATGTCAGAGCATGCCGTTGTTCATGCCCGCCGACCCGGCGAGCCAGACGATCGCCAGGAGGGTGTCGATCGCACCCAGGGCGAAGGCCACCACCGCCGGCACGGGCCGGGAACCCGCCCAGCTCCGTCCCATGGCGAGCCAGCCGCACACCATGGCGACCGGGCCCAGGACGATGCCCAGCGTGAAGAATCCCGCGACCGCGCACACGACTCCGACGATCCCGAGCGTCGCACGGTCCGGCCCGTTCCGTGACCACGTCCGGCCACGTGAGCGGGGGCGCCTGCGCGACTGCTGTCCGAAGCTCGCCATCATCAACTCCCTGAACTCCTTGTGGAGTTCGGGTACCCCCGTACGGCGTTCCATGCCCCCTCGCGGAGGTGCTGCCTGCGCGCGGCCCCCCTCCGGCCGCGCGCCGCAGCCGCTCGCCCCCGTGCTCTGCGGACGACCTGACCCACTGTGACCCGCACGGTCCACCGGAGGGGAGGGTTCGCCGGACGGGTCACCCTGATGGACGAAACAGAAGGCGCAGGCCCCGTCAAAGGGGCAAGCCCGCCCAGGCCGCAAGCCCCGTCCGAGGCACAAGCCCCGTCAGATGTGCCCCACGCCCGCGCCGGCCTCCGCGTTGTCGCCGCGCTTGGTGAGGAAGGCGACCGCCACCGCCACCACCGCGACGCCGGCGGCCACGAGGGAGGCCAGGCTCATGCCGGAGATGAAGGTGTCGTGGGCGACGTCGGAGATCTTCCCGGCGATCTCGGCGGGGGTGCCCTGCGGCACCGGCGCCACACCGACCTGGACCGCCTCGGAGGCCTGGTGGGCCTGGGCCGGCGTCAGTTCGGGAAGGCCCGCGTCCGCCCAGTTGCCCGCCAGGTCGTTGTCCACCTTGGAGGCCATCACGGCACCGAGGACGGCCGTGCCGAGGCTGCCGCCGATCTGCATCGCCGCCTGCTGGAGACCGCCGGCCACGCCCGAGAGCTCCATCGGCGCGTTGCCGACGATGACCTCGGTGGCACCGACCATGACCGGCGCGAGGCCGAGGCCCAGCAGGGCGAACCAGAGCGACATGACGCCGCTGCCGGAGTCGGTCTGGAGCGTGGAGATGCCGTACATCGCGATCGCGGTGCACGTCATGCCGCCGGCCAGCGGGATGCGCGGGCCGACCTTGGTGATCGCCGCGCCGGCCAGCGGCGAGGCGACGATCATCATGGCGGTGAGCGGCAGCAGGTGCAGACCGGCGTCGACCGGGCTCATCCCGTGCACGTTCTGCAGGTAGAAGGTGACGAAGAACAGGCCGCCCATGAAGGCGATGGCCATCAGGACCATCAGGACCACACCGGCCGACAGCGGCACCGAACGGAACATCGCCAGCGGGATCAGCGGCTCGCGCACCTTGGTCTCCCAGAAGGAGAAGAGGGCGAAGCCCACCACCGAAGCGCCGATGAACAGCCACGTCTGACCGGAGCCCCAGCCCCACTCCGGAGCCTTGATCAGCGCCCAGACGAGGGCGAACATCGAGGCCGAGAGCAGCACGATGCCGAGGACGTCGAAGGAGCGCGGCCGGTTCTCGGCCCGGTGGTCCAGCAGGATCATGACGCCGAGGACGACGGCGAGGACGCCCACCGGCACGTTGATGAAGAACACGGACTGCCAGTTGACGTGCTCGACCAGCACGCCGCCGAGGATCGGGCCGCCCGCGGTGGAGGCGCCGATGACCATGCCCCAGATGCCGATGGCCATGTTGAGCTTCTCGGCGGGGAACGTCGCTCGGAGCAGACCGAGCGCGGCGGGCATCAGCAGCGCGCCGAACAGGCCCTGGAAGACACGGAAGACGATGACGGCCGCGATGCTGCCGGACAGCCCGATGGCGCCGGAGGACGCGGCGAAGCCGGCCACGCCTATGAGGAAGGTCTGCCGGTGCCCGAAGCGGTCGCCGAGCTTGCCCGCGGTGATCAGCGCGACCGCGAGGGCGAGGAAGTAGGCGTTGGTGATCCACTGGACGTCGGCGAGGCTGGCGCCCAGGTCGTTCTGGATGGCCGGGTTGGCGATCGCCACGATGGTGCCGTCCAGGGCCACCATCATGACCCCGACCGCGACGGTGACGAGGGTGACCCACGGATGGCCGCGCAGTCCCCTTGCGGGTGCGGAACCCGACGGGGCGGCGTCGCCCGGTTCCGGCTTGTCGATGGTGGTCTGACTAGTCATACGGTTGAGGCTAATGACAGCCTCTGACAGTTGACAAACCAATTCACGGGTCAGTAACTGACATTTCATCGGCGTATAGCCTGAACTGCGGAAACGAACCGCATCGACCCGCGGGCGGCCGCGGCGCACACCGCTGCACCCGTGTTGAAGGAGCGAACTCTTGGGCGGCCTTCGCGAACTCAAGAAGCAGCGCACCCGGGACCTGCTCCTGCGCTCGGCCCTCGAACTGTTCACCGAGCACGGTTACGAGGAGACGACCGTCGACGACATCGCCGAGGCCGCCGACGTGTCGCAGCGCACCTTCTTCCGCTACTTCGCCTCCAAGGAGGAGGCGGCGTTCTACGTGTCGCGGCTCGCGGAGGCACGGTTCGTCGAGGCGGTCCACGCCCGCCCGCCCGGGGAGGCGCCGCTGGACGCGCTGCGGATGGCCCTCGTGGAGAGCTGGAGCACCATCGGCGAGGCGATCGGGCAGCTGGTCCCGGTCGAACTGCACATGCGTTTCTACCGGGTGGTCGAGTCGACGCCCGCGCTGCTCGCGGCCCATCTGCGCCGCGCCACGGAGCTGGAGGAGGAGATCGCCCGCGTCGTCGCGGCCCGCGAGGGCCTCGACCTGGACCGGGACCCCCGGCCCCGCGTGCTCGTGGCCGTCTTCGGGGCGGTGATGCGGGTGACCGAGCGGATCTGGTCGGCGGGCGACGACGCCAGCATGGCGGCCCTGCGCGACCTGACCGCCTCCTACCTCGACGAGGTGGCTCCGGCCCTCACCGGGAACTGGCGGGAGGGACCCGTCGCCGAACGTACGGACGCAACCCCGGAGCGCCACACCGAAACGTGATCCGTGTCACTGGATTCACGCGAGACCGGCCCGTTCTCCTAGTGTGTCCTCCCAGTGACTTCCTTCGACACCTCCCCGCAGCTGAACGTCTGGCGCGCACTGCTCGCTCTGGCCGTGGTGTTCGTGATGCTGGCGACCACCGGCTGGACCGCCCTGCGCAACCACCGGGGTCCCACCGCGCTGGAGGCGTCGATATCAGCCTGGGAGCACGGCCGGATCGACGGACGCCGGCTGCCCGACGCCCAGGCGGCGCCCGCCCGGCTGGCCCGGTTCTTCGCCTCGCTCGGCGAGTGGCAGCGCAAGAGCCTGGCCCGCCGGTACCCCCTGGCCGTCGGCAACATGAACGGCGCCCCCGTCGGGCTGCGCTACCTCGCCAACCGCTCGGCGCTGCACGAGGCGCGGGCGGTCGAACGAGAACGCATGCACGACAAGCGCCTCTCCCCGTCCGGGCAGCGCGAGGCGGCCGAGCGCATGCACCACTACGAGTCGCTGCTCGGTCCCGGCCGCCACATCCTCGCCTTCGACCCGGCGGGCTCGGGAAAGGTCGCCGAGGTCTTCGGCAACCTGAACCGCGCCGACCGCGTGTCCGTCGTGGTGCCCGGCGTCGACACCGAACTGGTCACCTTCGAGCGCTCAAAGCGCAAGTACTCGGCGCCCGTCGGCATGGCGAAGTCGCTGTACGAGGCCGAGCGTACGACGAGCCCCGGCACCCGCACGGCCGTGATCGCCTGGGCGGACTACACCTCCCCCAGCGGCCTAGGCATGGAGGCTGCCACGGCGACCCGCGCCCAGCACGGGGCGGCGCGGCTGAACGCGCTCCTCGGCGCCCTGCCCGGCAGGGCCCCGGTCTCCCTCTTCTGCCACAGCTACGGCTCGGTGGTGTGCGGCCTCGCCGCCGGCACGCTCCCCCCGCGGGTGACCGACATAGCGGTGGCCGGCAGTCCCGGGATGCGCGCCGACAGCGCCGACCGCCTGGACACCTCCGCCCGTGTGTGGGCGATGCGGGACGCCGACGACTGGATCCAGGACGTGCCGTACCTGGAGGTCGGCGGCCTCGGGCACGGTGCCGACCCGGTGTCCGCCGGGTTCGGGGCGCGGGTGCTGTCGGCGCGGGGCGCCCAGGGGCACAGCGGTTACTTCGTGCCGGGCACGGAGAGCCTGCGCAACTTCGCAGGGATCGGGGTTGGCGCATACCGCACGGTGGCCTGCGCCGACACGGATGACACATGCCGGGCGGGTTTGTCCGGGGCGACGGCGGCCGGACGCGCGTAGAGGCGTAGAAACTCCGGTTTGCACGGGGAGGGGACGGAGAGGCTCGTGCCGCATACGATGAGCCGCATGGGTGACGTACTGGCCGGATTTCATGCCGCCTGGGAGTTCGAGTCCGACTCCGTGCTCATCCGCTACGAACGGGGGATTCGAACACCCAAGCTGTTCCAGGCTCTCGGGGAACGCCGTGTCCCCGTGGAGGCGATCGCCGGCGTGACGCTCACGCCCGGCAGGCGCGGCACCGTCGTGCTGCGCGTCCAGCTGCGCGAGGGTGCCGATCCGCTGATCGAGGCGGCGGCCGGACAACTGAAGGAGAGCGGCGACCCGTACCGGCTGGTGGTGCCGGCCGAGCGGGAGACGCTCGCGGAGTACTACGCCGAGGAGCTGAGCGGGATACTGCCCGGCGCCGGGAGCCCCGAGCCGGCGGACCGGTACCTGGTGGCCGCGCCCGAGGCACCGCTGCACTTCAAGGCGTACGACGGGAAGGCGTCGTTCGACGGCAAGGCGGTGTCCTTCCGCTGGTCGTGGACGGGTGCGTCGTCGGCGAAGTGGAAGGCCGGCGACCAGCGCTTCCCGGTCGCCGACCTGGGCGGCGTGGAGTGGCGCTCGCCCGAGGCGCTGGAGGGCTACCTGCGGCTGCTGCCGCGGGACGCCGCGAGTGCGGCCGCACCGGCCGCCCCGCAGGCCGACCAGGACCCGGCGTCCGTGGTGTTCGGGCTCGGGTACGGACCCGTGCACGAGTCGCTGCCGTTCGCCGCGGCGGTCCTCGCGGCGGTACGGGACCGGGGCCCGGCCACGCCGGTACCGGTGCCGGCGCCGCGCCGCGACCCCGCGGACATCGCCGAGCGGATCCGGCACCTGGGGGAACTGCACCAGCAGGGGCTGGTGACGGACGAGGAGTTCTCCTCGAAGAAGGCGGAGCTGCTGGCGGAGCTGTGACGCTCCCTCAGCGCCCAACCCGCCCCGCCCCGCGCCGCTCCCCTTTACCGCTCCGGTGCGGCGCGTCCGGCGTCCGTGTAGAAGCCGATCTTCCGGTCGAGCACGGCGACGGCGTCCTGGAGTTCGGCGATCCGCGTCAGCGCGTCGCGGCGGGTCGACTCCAGGAGCTCCCGCCGGGCCGCGTACGTGCTCTCCCCCTCGCGCACCATCTCGGCGTACCGCACCATGTCGGCGACCGGCATGCCGGTCATCCGCAGCTTGCCGACGAAGTCGAGCCAGTCGAGGTCGCGGTTGCGGTAGCGGCGCTGGCCCGTGTGCGAGCGGTCGACGCCGGACATCAGGCCGATCCGCTCGTACCAGCGCAGGGTGTGGGCCGTGAGCCCGGTGAAGGCGACGACCTCGCTGATGGTGTAGCGGTCCTGTCCGTCGGGGCGCGGGTGGCGCGGCGGCGGGGCGGAGCAGACGTCTGCGGTGGTGGCGTTTCTTCCGGCGTTCCTGGTGGCGTTCGGACCGAGGGCCTCGGCCGTGCTCTGCATCACCGTCATGGCGGCAACGCTATGGCCTTGGAGTGCACTCCAGGCAAGCGGACCCGGCGGGGAACCGCGGTGGGAAAAGTGCAGGACACCCGGCGGGCCCGTCGTTAGCGTGCGGGCATGAGTCCCGTACGCCGTGCCGTGCCCGAGGACGCCGCGGAAGTGCTCCGCCTGCGTCAGGTGATGCTCGATGCGTTGACCCCCGGCTCCCCCACCGACTGGCAGACCGCTTCCCTGCCCGCCCTGCGGGACCGGCTGGCCGCCCCGGACGGCGACCTCGCGGCCTTCGTCGTCGACCACCCGGAACGCCCCGGGTCCCTGGCCGCGCTGGTGGTGGGCACCCTGGAGTACCGCATCGGCGGACCGGGGCGCCCGCCGGGCGGCCTGATCGGCTACGTCTTCAGCGTCGCCACCAACCCGGACGCCCGGCGCCGCGGGTACGCACGCGCGTGCATGGACGGGCTGCTGGAGTGGTTCCGCGAGCGGGGCGCCGGGCACGTCATGCTCACGGCCTCCCCCGACGCGGAGCCCCTGTACACGGCGATGGGCTTCACCCGCGACACGACCCCCTCGATGAGGCTGCACCTCTGAGCCCTCTACTCTCGACGCCATGCCCCTGAAGAGCCTCGCGTCGATCGAGAACTGGCCCGTCCCCACCGCCGCGGCGGGCGTCGTACGGGCCGACGGCACGGTCCTGGGCACCCACGGCCCGGCCGCCCACCGCTTCCCGCTCGCCTCGGTCACCAAGCCGCTCGCGGCGTACGCGGCGCTCGTGGCGTACGAGGAGGGCGCGATCGAGCTGGACGAGCCGGCCGGACCGCCCGGATCCACGGTCCGCCACCTGCTCGCCCACACCTCGGGCCTGGCCTTCGACGAGCACAAGGTCACCGCCCCGCCCGGTGAGCGCCGCCTCTACTCCAACGCCGGTTTCGAGCAGCTCGGCGACCACCTCGCGAAGGCGGCGGACATGCCCTTCGCCGAGTACGCCCGCCAGGCGGTCCTGGAACCCCTGGGCATGACGGACACCTCCCTCGACGGCTCCCCGGCGAAGGACGGCGTCTCCACGGTCGACGACCTGCTCCGCTTCGCCGCCGAGGTGCAGGCACCGCGCCTGCTCGACCCTCGCACGGTCGCCGAGGCGATGACGGTCCAGTACCCCGGCACGAAGGGCGTCCTGCCGGGCTACGGCCACCAGAACCCCAACGACTGGGGCCTCGGTCTGGAAATCCGCAACGGCAAGTCCCCGCACTGGACGGGCTCCGCCTCCTCCCCCCGCACCTTCGGCCACTTCGGCCAGTCCGGCACCTTCCTGTGGATCGACCCCGACGCGGGCCTCGCCTGCACAACCCTCACCGACCGCGCCTTCGGCCCCTGGGCGGTCGAGGCCTGGCCGCCCTTCACGGACGCGGTACTGGCGGAGACGCGCGGCTGAGCGCGAGGTTCTCCGTCGCGAGCACCCCGGTGTCCGCGCCGTCTCACCGGCCCAGTGCCGACAAAATCGCGCGGCCCGTCACGGAGACAATCGAGGCGGTCGAGGCGGTCGACGAGAAGGGCAGGCACCGGATGAACGACCTGGAGACGTCAGTGAGAGAGCTGCGAGCGACCGCCGCCGCCGCCGCCGGGATGAACGCCGTGGAACTCGCGTTGCTCTCCCGGGAGAAGCTGGGGCCGGCGTTCGGTGCCGTCTCCTTCGTCGCCGTTTTCCGCCAGGCGTTCGGCATTCCGCTGCCCGTCCTGCAGCGGGCTCAGGCATGGGAGCGATTCGGTTGGGGGGACACGCACATCTCCGACGAGGAGTTCTGCGCCCTCCTCTCGCCGTGGATGGCGAGGAGTCGGCCTCCGGGCGGCTGAGGACTCGTCCGTCTCCCGGTCCCGTCAGCGGCCCGCCATCTCCCACACCAGCAGCTCCGCCCCCGGCTCCCCCGCCACCGCGGCCACGCCCTCCGTGTCCGTGAGGCGGGCCGCGTCGCCCGCGCCCAGGTCCTCGGCGTCCAGGCGGACCGCGCCCCGCACCACGTGGACGTACAGGTACGCCCCGTCCGGTACCGCCGTCCGCTCCCCCGGTGCCAGGCGGCGGACGTGGAGCATCGCGCCGGCCTGCGGGAGGGCGTACGGGGTGGAGTCGGCGATGCCGCGGACGATCTCGTAGGACGGGTCGCCGCCGGGGTCCAGCGGGGCCAGCCACATCTGGACGAAGGTGAGGGGGACGGCGGCGGCATTGCGTTCGACGTGCCGGACGCCGCCCGCGGAGCTGAGGCGCTGGACGTCGCCGGGGCGGACCAGCGTCTCGTGGCCCGTGCTGTCGCGGTGGGTGAGTTCGCCCTCGACCACCCAGGTGACGATCTCCGTGTGGCTGTGCGGGTGCTCGTCGAAGCCGGCGCCGGGGGCCAGGCGCTCCTCGTTGCAGGCCAGCAGCGCGCCGAAGCGGAGGTTGTCGGGGTCGTAGTGGGGGCCGAAGGAGAAGGCGTGGCGGGAGACGATGCCCGCCTCCGGGTCGCCTCCCGGGTAGCGCTCGTCGGCGCGGCGTACGTCCATCACGTCGTTCACCGTAGCCCCGTCACGGCGCGGCGGTGCCGGCCAGGACGGCCCCGGCCGCACCCCCGCCCGCCCCGATGAGGCAGTCTTGTCCCCGTGCCCGAACCCGAAACCGGCAAGCCCGACGCCCCCGCCCAGCCCGCACACCCGCACACCGCGACCCTCAAGCGGCTGGAGCAGTCCTCCGGATCGCTCGCCGCGCAGGCCATCGCGCGTATGGACGAGACGCTGCCGTGGTACCGGGCGATGCCACCGGAGAACCGTTCCTGGATCGGGCTGGTCGCCCAGGCCGGCATCGCCGCGTTCACCGAGTGGTTCCGGCAGCCGGACGCGCCCCAGGCCATCTCCACCGACGTCTTCGGCACCGCGCCCCGCGAGCTGACCCGGGCGATCACGCTGCGGCAGACCGTGGAGATGGTGCGGACGACCATCGAGGTGATGGAGTCCGCGATCGACGAGGTCGCCGCCCCCGGCGACGAGTCCGTGCTGCGCGAGGCGCTGCTCGTGTACGCCCGGGAGATCGCCTTCGCGACCGCCCAGGTCTACGCCCAGGCCGCGGAGGCACGCGGTGCCTGGGACGCGCGCCTGGAGTCGCTGGTGGTGAACGCCGTACTCAGCGGGGAGGCCGACGAGGGCGCCGTGTCGCGCGCGGCCGCGCTGGGGTGGAACTCGCCCGAGCACGTGTGTGTCGTCCTCGGCACCGCGCCCGACGGGGACTCCGAGCTGACCGTGGAGGCCATCAGGCGCGCGGCCCGGCACGCCAAGCTCCAGGTGCTGACCGGGGTGCTCGGGGACCGGCTGGTGGTCATCGCCGGTGGCCGCAACGACCCGCTGGCGGTGGCGAAGTCGCTGATCGGGCCGTTCGCACAGGGGGCGGTCGTGGCGGGGCCCGTCGTGCCGGACCTGCTGGCCGCGACCCGGTCCGCGCAGGCCGCCGCGGCGGGGCTCAAGGCGTGTACGGCCTGGCAGGACGCGCCGCGGCCGGTGCTCGCCGACGATCTGCTGCCGGAGCGTGCGATCGCCGCCGACCCGTCCGCTCGTGAACAGCTGGTGGAGGAGATCTACAGACCACTGGAGGAGGCCGGGGCCGCGCTCCTGGAGACGCTCAGTGTCTATCTGGAGCAGGCGAGCAGTCTGGAGGGCGCGGCCCGGATGCTTTTCGTTCACCCGAACACCGTGCGCTACCGGCTCCGACGTGTGACTGACGTCACCGGATGGTCACCCTCTGATGTACGGTCTGCCTTCACCCTGCGGATCGCGCTCATCCTGGGGCGTCTGGCCGACGGAGATGCGCAGCTCTAGGCTTTTGTCGAGGGTCCACAAAACCCCCTGCTGTTCTTCGTCCCTGTCCCCACGGGCGGTCGTGGCCGTCCCCAAGAGAGAGTGTGAGTGTGCTCGTACTCGTCGCTCCCGGCCAGGGCGCCCAGACGCCCGGCTTCCTGACTGACTGGCTCGCCCTTCCCGGCGCCGCGGACCGCGTCGCCGCGTGGTCCGACGCCATTGGACTCGATCTCGCCCACTACGGCACCAAGGCCGACGCGGACGAGATCCGGGACACGTCCGTCGCCCAGCCGCTGCTGGTCGCCGCCGGACTGCTGTCCGCCGCGGCACTCGGTGACATCTCGGACCTCGGGCCCGGCGCGGTCGCCGGACACAGTGTCGGCGAGATCACCGCCGCCGCCTTCGCGGGCGTCCTCGACGACACCGCCGCGCTGACCCTCGTACGCCGTCGGGGCCTGGCCATGGCCGAGGCCGCCGCCGTCACCGAGACCGGCATGTCGGCGCTGCTCGGCGGCGACCCCGAGGTGAGCGTCGCGCACCTGGAGAAGCTCGGCCTGACCCCGGCGAACGTGAACGGCGCAGGTCAGATCGTGGCCGCCGGTACCATGGAGCAGCTGGCCGCGCTTGCCGAGGACAAGCCCGAGGGCGTGCGCAAGGTCGTCCCGCTGAAGGTGGCCGGCGCCTTCCACACGCACCACATGGCGCCCGCCGTGGACGCGCTCGCCGAGGCCGCGAAGGCGCTGACGCCGGGCGACCCGAAGGTGACGTACGTGTCCAACAAGGACGGGCAGGCCGTCGCCACCGGCGCCGAGGTGCTGGAGCGGCTGGCCGGGCAGGTGGCCAACCCGGTGCGCTGGGACCTGTGCATGGAGACGTTCAAGGCGCTGGGCGTCACCGCGCTGGTCGAGGTGTGCCCGGGCGGCACGCTGACCGGGCTCGCCAAGCGTGCCCTGCCCGGCGTGAAGACGCTGGCCCTGAAGACGCCCGCCGATCTCGACGCGGCCCGCGAGCTCGTCGCCGAGCACACCCAGGCCTGACAAGGAGCGCGAGAGCATGTCGAAGATCAAGCCCAGCAAGGGCGCCCCGTACGCGCGCATCCTGGGCGTCGGCGGTTACCGTCCGACCCGGGTCGTGCCGAACGAGGTGATCCTCGAGACGATCGACTCGTCCGACGAGTGGATCCGCTCGCGCTCCGGCATCGAGACCCGGCACTGGGCCTCCCCGGAGGAGACCGTCGCCGCGATGTCGATCGAGGCGTCCGGCAAGGCGATCGCGGACGCCGGGATCGACGCCGCGCAGATCGGCGCCGTGGTCGTGTCGACCGTGTCGCACTTCAGCCAGACCCCGGCCGTCGCCACCGAGATCGCCGACAAACTCGGCACCGACAGGGCCGCCGCGTTCGACATCTCGGCGGGCTGTGCGGGCTTCGGCTACGGACTGACGCTGGCCAAGGGCATGATCGTCGAGGGTTCGGCGGAGTACGTGCTGGTCATCGGCGTGGAGCGGCTGTCCGACCTGACCGATCTGACCGACCGGGCGACGGCCTTCCTGTTCGGCGACGGTGCGGGCGCGGTCGTGGTCGGCCCCTCCCAGGAGCCGGCGATCGGCCCGACGGCCTGGGGCTCGGAGGGCGACAAGTCCGAGACGATCAAGCAGACCGTCCCCTGGGACCGCTTCAAGGTCGGCGACGTCTCCACCCTGCCGCTCGACTCCGAGGGCAACGTCAAGTTTCCTGCGATCACGCAGGAGGGCCAGGCGGTGTTCCGCTGGGCCGTGTTCGAGATGGCGAAGGTCGCGCAGCAGGCGCTGGACGCGGCCGGGATCAGCCCGGACGACCTGGACGTCTTCATTCCGCACCAGGCCAACGTGCGGATCATCGACTCGATGGTGAAGACGCTGAAGCTGCCGGAGCACGTCACGGTCGCCCGTGACATCCGCACCACCGGCAACACCTCGGCCGCCTCGATCCCGCTCGCGATGGAGCGGCTCCTGGCGACCGGCGAGGCCAAGAGCGGCGACACCGCGCTCGTCATCGGCTTCGGGGCGGGTCTCGTCTACGCCGCGACGGTCGTTACCCTCCCCTAGGCACTGCGTGCCGGACCCCACGGTCCGGGACGCGGAGCAGCAACACTCGCCGCGACGCGGCGGGCCGCCACACCCTCTGGGACAACAAAGAAGGAGCGCCATCATGGCCGCCACCGCCACTCAGGAAGAGATCGTCGCCGGTCTCGCGGACATCGTGAACGAGATCGCCGGCATCCCGGTCGAGGACGTCCAGCTGGACAAGTCCTTCACCGACGACCTGGACGTCGACTCCCTGTCCATGGTCGAGGTCGTCGTCGCCGCCGAAGAGCGCTTCGACGTCAAGATCCCGGACGAGGACGTCAAGAACCTCAAGACGGTCGGCGACGCGACGAAGTACATCCTCGACCACCAGTCCTGATCCGCCGATACTCGGGCACGGCCCGGGTATCGGACAGGTCCGGATAGATCCGGACAGGTCCGGGCAGACTGCCCCGCCACCCGGCGGTGGCGCCGTACGAATCCGTATCCCGTTGGAGAAAGAATTCCCGTGAGCTCGACCAATCGCACCGTGGTCGTCACCGGTATCGGCGCAACCACACCGCTGGGTGGCGACGCAGTTTCGACCTGGGAGGGCCTGATCGCCGGCAAGTCCGGCGTCAAGCCCCTGGAGCAGGAGTGGGCCGCCGACCAGGCGGTCCGCATCGCCGCGCCCGTCGCCGTGGACCCCTCCGAGGTCATCCCGCGGCCGCAGGCCCGCCGTCTGGACCGCTCGGCGCAGTTCGCGCTGATCGCGGCCCAGGAGGCCTGGAAGGACGCCGGATACGCCGGCAAGGCGGGTGAGAGCCCCACGGACGACGGGGCCGCGCACGTCGACCCCGACCGGCTCGGGGCGGTCATCGCCTCCGGCATCGGCGGCGTGACGACCCTCCTCGACCAGTACGACGTGCTCAAGGAGAAGGGCGTACGCCGCGTCTCCCCGCACACCGTCCCCATGCTGATGCCGAACGGCCCCTCGGCCAACGTCGGTCTGGCGGTGGGCGCCCGCGCGGGCGTGCACACGCCGGTCTCCGCCTGCGCGTCCGGCGCCGAGGCCATCGGCTACGCCATCGAGATGATCCGCACCGGCCGCGCCGACGTCGTCGTCGCGGGTGGCACGGAGGCGGCGATCCACCCGCTGCCCATCGCCGCGTTCGGCAACATGATGGCGATGTCCAAGAACAACGACGACCCGCAGGGCGCCTCGCGTCCCTTCGACACCGGCCGGGACGGCTTCGTGCTCGGCGAGGGCGCCGGCGTCGTCGTCCTGGAGTCCGCCGAGCACGCCGCCGCGCGCGGTGCCCGGGTCTACGCGGAGGCGGTCGGTCAGGGCATCTCCGCCGACAGCCACGACATCGTGCAGCCGGAGCCGGAGGGCCGGGGCATCTCCGCCGCCCTGCAGAACCTGCTGGACCGGGGCGACCTGGACCCGGCCGAGATCGTGCACGTCAACGCGCACGCCACCTCGACACCGGCCGGTGACATCGCCGAACTGAAGGCGCTGCGCAAGGTCTTCGGCGACGACGTCGACCACATGGCCGTCTCCGGCACCAAGTCGATGACCGGCCACCTCCTCGGTGGCGCGGGCGGCGTGGAGTCCGTGGCGACCGTGCTCGCCCTGTACCACCGGGTGGCGCCGCCGACCATCAACGTCGAGAACCTCGACCCGGAGGCCGAGGCCAACGCGGACATCGTCCGCGGCGAGGCCCGCAAGCTGCCGGTCGAGGGCCGTATCGCCGCGCTGAACGACTCGTTCGGCTTCGGCGGGCACAACGTGGTGCTGGCGTTCCGGTCGGTCTGAGCGGCCGCCGTACGTACGTGAAACACGAAACGTGAAGGGGTCCCCACCGGGCGGTGGGGACCCCTTCACGTCTCTCCGGCGTGATGGCGGGGCAGCGGGCTCACACGACCTGGTGCAGCCAGCGGACCGGGGCGCCCTCGCCGGCGTGGCGGAAGGTCTCCAGTTCGTCGTCCCAGGGCTTGCCGAGGAGCTTGGCGATGTCGGCCTCCAGGTCGCTCTCGCCGCGCTGGGCGCGGACCAGGGCGGCGCGCAGCCGGTCCTCGGGAATCATGATGTCGCCGTGCAGGCCGGTGACGGCGTGGAAGATGCCGAGTTCGGGGGTGCAGCTGTAGCGCTCGCCCTCGGCGTTCGCGGAGGGTTCCGAGGTGACCTCGAAGCGCAGCAGCTGCCAGCCGCGCAGCGCGGAGGCGAGTTTGGAGGCGGTGCCGGCCTGGCCCTGCCAGGAGAACTCGGAGCGCCAGGTGCCGGGAGCGGCGGGCTGCCGGATCCAGTCCAGGCCGACCCGGGTGCCGAGCACCCCGGCGATGGCCCACTCGACGTGCGGGCAGAGCGCGCGCGGCGCGGAGTGCACGTACAGGACTCCACGGGTCGTCACCGGAACCTCCGGGCTGAGCGGGACATCTCGGAACGGGTGGAACGGCCGCGGCCGGGCGGGTCGCGTTGAGGGCGAGGCTACCGTGCGCGGGGGCGAGGAGTGTGACGTACGGTCGGTCCCGGTGCCGACAAATCCGCGCCATTCACCCGGCAGGACGCTTGTACGGGCGTGAGCGAGGCATGGGCGAGGCGTGGCCGGGGTGTGAGCCGCCTCATCGCGGTCCCCGGGAACCCTCGCGCGGTGTGATGGGTTGAGGACTGTGTCGAGGAGTGTTCGCGGAGACGGGGCGAGCAGACACCAGGCGCGCAGACACCGAGCGAGGGGTGGGACCGGTATGGCGTACGGGACGGACCGGGTGACGCGCGGCGGCCGGCGCCGGGCGCGTGCCGTGCTCGCCGTCCTGACCGCCGCGGTCCTGGGCACGGCCGGCTGCGACGCGGCGGGCGGCGACTCCCCCGGCCCCTCCCCCAGCGCGTCGAAGCGGTCGCAGTCCGCGCCGGTGTGGAACACGAGCCCGGCGTCGGTGGCCGCGGTGGGCGACTCCATCACGCGCGGCTTCGACGCCTGCACGGTCCTGTCGGACTGCCCCGAGGTGTCGTGGGCGACCGGCAGCAGCGCGAAGGTCGACAGTCTCGCCGTACGGCTGCTGGGCAAGGACCGGGCGGCCGAGCGCAGTTGGAACCACGCGGTCACCGGCGCCCGGATGGCGGACCTGAACGGGCAGGTGACACGGGCGGTGGCGCACCGGCCCGAGCTGGTGGCGGTGATGGTCGGGGCCAACGACGCCTGCCGGTCGACGGCCTCGGCGATGACGCCGGTGGCGCAGTTCCGCAGCCAGTTCGAGGAGGCGATGGGCACCCTGCGCGAGAAGCTGCCCAAGACGCAGGTGTACGTGGCGAGCATCCCGGACCTGAAGCGGCTGTGGTCCGAGGGGCGCACCAACGCGCTGGGCAAGCAGGTGTGGAAGCTGGGCCTGTGCCCGTCGATGCTGGCCGACGCGGACTCCCTGGACTCGGCGGCGACGCTGCGGCGCAACACGGTGCGGGACCGGGTGGCGGACTACAACGAGGTGCTGCGGGAGGTCTGCGCGAAGGACCGGTACTGCCGCACCGACGACGGCGCGGTGCACGCCTTCCGGTTCGGCACCGACCAGCTGAGCCACTGGGACTGGTTCCACCCGAGCGTGAGCGGCCAGGCCCGGCTGGCCGAGATCGCCTACCGGGCCGTCACCGCGAAGCGGCCCTGACCTGTGATCCGGACCGCGGCCCGACCCGGACCTGTGATCCGGACCGCGGCCCTGACCTGCCCGGTGTCCTAGAGTTCCGCACATGAGCGAACTCTTCGGCACACTTTCCGACGGCACTGAGGTCCACCGCTGGACCCTCGAGCGGGCCGGCGTGCGGGTACGGGTCCTGTCGTACGGCGGGACCGTGCAGTCCGCCGAGGTGCCGGACCGGGACGGGAACAGGGCCGACGTGGTGCTGGGGTTCGCGGACCTGGACGGCTACCTGACGCACCCGGAGCCCTACTTCGGCGCGCTCGTGGGGCGTTACGCCAACCGGATCGCGGGCGGCCGGTTCCCGCTGGAGGGGCGTACATACGCGCTGGCGTGCAACGACGGGCCGAACTCGCTGCACGGCGGGGAGCGCGGTTTCGACAAGCACGTGTGGGACGTGGCGCCCGTCGGCGACGCCGGGCACGGCATCCGGCTGACCCGGACCAGCCCGCACGGCGAGGAGGGCTACCCCGGCCGCCTGGAGATCTCGGTGACGTACACGCTGGAGCAGCCTGACGGGGCGGACGGGCCGGTGGCGCTGCGGATCGGCTACGAGGCGGTGACGGACGCGCCGACGGTGCTGAACCCCACGAACCACAGCTACTTCAACCTGAGCGGTTCCGGCCACGCGGGCGGCCACGAACTGCGGCTGGCCGCCTCCCGCGTCACCGAGGTCGACGCCGGTCTGATCCCGGTGCCCGGCGCGCCGGCCGACGTCGCGGACACGCGCTTCGACTTCCGGCGGGCCCGCAAGGTCGGTTCGGGCTACGACCACAACTTCGTCCTGGACAAGGGCGTGACGGAGACCGCGGAGGAGGTCGCCGAGCTGCACGACCCGGCGTCGGGGCGGGTGCTGACGGTGGCGACGACCGAGCCGGGCCTCCAGCTGTACACCGCCGACCAGCTGGGCGAGCCCTTCGCACCCGGTGACGGCATCGCGCTGGAGACGCAGCACTTCCCGGACTCCCCGAACCGGCCGGACTTCCCGAGCACGGTGCTGCGGCCGGGCGAGGTGTTCCGCTCGGAGACGGTGTACGGCTTCTCGGCGCGGTAGCCCGCCGGACGGCGGGGCCGGTGTCGGCCGGACGGCCGTCGGGGGGCGCGTGCCGCCCCGGCCCGGCCGTCAGGTCCCGGGCCGGGGCAGTTCCGGGGGGATGCACGCGCGGGCGCGTTGGCGTCCGCGAGCGTGGTGACCTCGCGGACGCGGTGGCCTCTGCGGGCGTGCTGTCCCGCCTCAGACGTTAATCGCCGCGGTGACCGGCCGGTCCGTGATCAGCGGCCCGGTCCTCAGTTTGTACGAAGCCTTCACAAACTCGCACGCGCCGTTCGCCGTGCCGTAGCGCAGGCCCCTCCCACCACGCGATACTGCCGCCGTCCCACAGCGCGACCCCACGGCGATGGAAGGACCTGAACTCCCTTGACACCCATACACGCCCGCATCGGCGTACTCGGACTGGCCCTGGTGGCGGGACTCGCCGCCCCCGTGTCGGCCACCGCGGCCCCCGTCACGGCCTCCACCGCTCCCGCGCCGACGACCGAGGAGCGGCGGCTGGACGGCGACGTGCCCCAGGAGATCCTGCGCCGCTCCGGATTCGCCTCCGTGGCACCGGCGTTCGCCCGCGGGCTCGACCGGGCCGACTCCTACCGAGAGGCCCGGCGGCTCGTCGTCCGAGAGGGGTCCGCACTGTGGCGGCGGGCGGTGGACCGGGTGCAGGGACGCGGGCCCGCCCGCGGGGACCTCAGCCGGGACGACGACCGGCCGCTGTACTGGGCGCGGCTCGGGATGACGCGGGAACTGCGGACATGGGAGCCGGGGTACCGACTGAGCGAGGGGCAACGCACCGCACTGCTGGACGAGTTGGAGCGTGCCTCGCGCGGACAGCGCGACATCCGCCTGCCGCACGCGCGACACGGGAACCAGGGCGGCGGCAAGGGCGTGAAGCGGGTCCTGCTGACCGGCTTCGACCCGTTCACCCTCGACCGTGACATCCGCATCTCCAACCCCTCCGGGGCCGTGGCGCTCGCACTGGACGGCACGGTGATCGACACGCCGGACGGCCCGGCGCGCGTGGAGACGGCGGTGTTCCCGGTGCGCTGGCAGGACTTCGCGGACGGTGCCGTGGAGCGGGCGCTGCGGCCGTACCTGCCGAAGGCCGACCTGTTCACCACCGTGAGCCAGGGCCGGGTCGGGAAGTTCGACGTGGAGCGGACCAACGGCGCCTGGCGGGGCGGCTTCCCGGACAACGACAACGTTTCCCGCACGGAGACGGTCCCGGTCGCCGACCCGGACTCGCAGCCGCAGTGGACGACCACGACATTGCCGTACGGGGCGATCACGGCCGCGGACACCGGGCGCTTCCCCGTCATCGACAACACGGCCGTGACGGAGATCCCGGCGGGCGGCACCGAGCCCGTCGTACGGCCGGACGGTCCGACGCCCGGTTCGACGGCCCGGGAGGGCGGCGGCGGGAACTACCTGTCCAACGAGATCGCCTACCGGGCGACGCTGCTGCGGGACCGGCTCGGGCTGCACGACACGCTGCCGGGCGGGCACGTGCACACGCCGGTGCTGCAGTTCGCTCCCGACAACGCCGACCCGGCGACGGGGACGGTCACCGACCCGGCGTTCGTGCGCAACCGGCTGGACATCGTGGCGCAGACGCGGGCGATCGTGGCGGTGGCGGTCAGCGCGTCGGGGCAGGACCGGAGCTGACCTCGGGGTCGCCGGGGCCGCCGTCGCCCGGGGTTCCGTCGGCCGGGGCGCCGTCGGCCGGCCGGTCGCCGTCGCGGGTCTCCTCGCCCAGCAGTTCGCGGGCGAGGAGGGTGGCGCCGGCGACCGCGCCCGGCATCAGGAACACGGCGACCAGCGGCACCAGGAAGGCCAGGCCCAGCGGGGTGCCGAAGCCCCAGACCAGCATCCGGCGGGAGCGCAGCAGGGCGAGGCGCTCGCGCAGTTCGACGCCGCGGCGCTGGAGGGCGACGGCGGCCAGTTCCTCGGTGAGGAAGAAGCCGGTGACGAGGAAGCCGATCACCGGGATCGCGGTCTGCCCGACGACCGGGACGAACCCGAGCGCGAAGAGCAGCACGCCCCAGACGGCGGCGCGGACGAGGATGCGCAGGCTGTCCCGGCCGGAGATCCACAGGTCCCGCCAGAGCGGCAGGTCGGACTCGGGCGCGGTGCCGTCCGGGGAGACGTCGCGGTCGACCCGCACGGACAGCTCGTCGTAGAAGGGCTGGCCGACCAGCAGCGTGACGGCGGTGAAGGTGAGCACGGCGAGCAGCAGCGCGAGTGCGAACAGCACGGCGGTGAGGAAGCCCCGGAAGAGTCCGAGCCAGGGGCTGGACCAGTCGTCCGCGAAGGGTGTCGCCCAGGCGACGGCATCGCTGCCCCACAGCGCGAGCGCGATCAGTACGCCCACGTACAGGACGAGAGTGATCAGGCCCGGGACGAGCCCGAAGCCGTAGCTCCGGCCGTGCCGGGCCACCCACCGCTGGCCCTTCAGGAGATGACCGAACCCCGCCCCAAGATCACGCATGCGCGCACTCTACCGCCGCCGCGGCGGGAGCGGGGGCGGACCGGAGCGGGGGCGGAGTGGGGGCGGAGTGGGGGCGCCTCAGGCGAGCGTGACGGTGATGTCGCCGCGGGTCGCCTTCGAGTACGGGCAGACCTGGTGGGCCTTCTCCACCAGGGAGCGGGCGGTGGCGGCGTCGACCGCCGGGATCTTGGCGGAGATCTCGACGACGACGCCGAACCCGTCGTCGTTCTTGCCGATGCCGACCTTCGCGGTGACGGTCGAACCGGAGACGTCGGCGCCCTCCTGGCGGGCCACGACGCCGAGCGCGCCCTGGAAGCAGGCGCTGTACCCGGCGGCGAAGAGCTGCTCCGGGTTGGTGCCGGCACCGTTGCCGCCCATCTCCCTGGGCGGGTTCACGACCACGTCGAGCTTGCCGTCATCGGTGGCCACCCGTCCGTCGCGGCCGTTCTCGGCGGTGGCGACGGCGGTGTAGAGGACCTCGGACTGCTGGATGGGCATGCGGGTGTCTTCCTTCTCGGTCCGCCGTGACTCGCGCCCACGATCACGACAGATTTCGGAAAGACGTTACCGCATGCCGGAAGCAGCGGGAAGATCCGTCCGGTGCCGGAAGGTCAGAGCTTGACGATCATCTTCCCGGTGTTGTCGCCGCGCAGGACGCCGAGGAACGCCTCCAGGTTGTTCTCGATGCCCTCGACGACCGTCTCGCGGTACTTCAGCGCGCCCGAGGCGACCCACGGGCCGACCTCCTCGACGAACTGCGGCTGGAGGTCGTAGTGGTCACCGACGAGGAAGCCCTCGATGCGGCCGCGGGTCTGGATGAGCCGGGCCAGGTTCTTCGGGCCGGGGGCGGGCTCGGTGTTGTTGTACACGGAGATCGCACCGCAGATGGCGATGCGGCCGTTCAGGTTGAGCGACCCGACGGCGGCCTCCAGGTGTTCGCCGCCCACGTTGTCGAAGTAGACGTCGATGCCGTCCGGGGCGGCGTCGCGCAACTGCTTGCTCACCGGGCCGTCCTTGTAGTTGAAGGCGGCGTCGAAGCCGTACTCGTCGACGAGCAGCCCGACCTTCTCGTCGGAGCCGGCCGAGCCGATGACGCGGGCGGCGCCCTTCAGCTTCGCGATCTGCCCGACCTGGCTGCCCACGGCCCCGGCCGCGCCGGAGACGAAGACCGTGTCGCCCTCCTTGAAGGAGGCGGTGCGCAGCAGCCCGACGTAGGCGGTGAGGCCGGTCATGCCGAGCACGCCGAGGTACGTCGACAGCGGCGCGGCGTCCGGGTCCACCTTGACGGCGTGCTTCGCGTCCAGGGCGGCGTACTCGCGCCAGCCGAAGGAGTGCAGGACGTGGTCGCCGACCGCGAAGCCCTCGGCACTGGAGGCGACGACCTCGCCGACGGCACCGCCCAGCATGGGCTTGTTCAGCTCGTAGGGGGCGGCGTAGGACTTGGCGGCGCTCATCCGGCCGCGCATGTAGGGGTCGACGGAGACGTACAGGTTGCGGACCAGGACCTGGCCGTCGCGCGGGGTGGGGACCTCCGCCTCGACAAGCGCGAAGTCCTCGGGCTCGGGCCAGCCGACCGGACGGCTGACCAGGTGCCAGGCGCGGTTGACGGAGGGGAGTGCGGGGGAGTCGGTCATGAGGGTGCCTTTGCGGGGAGGGGGGCCCTTCGGGCCCTTCGGTCCTTCAGGCTCTCCGGCTTCTCCAGGCCCCTGGGGGACATCCTGGAGACGCCAGAGGTATTTCAGCCTATGAAACAACCATGCGACTGAACATTTCAGCTTGTCAAACAAATGAGTACCCTGGATCCCATGGCCACACCACGCGACACCACGCGCCGCCCCGACGCACTCACCCTGGAGGTCGTCGAACTGATCGGCGAGGTCGTGGCCCGCTTCCACGCCGACTACGAGGAGGCGGCTGCGGAACGCGCCCTGACCGGCGCCCAGGCCAAGCTCCTCAGCCTGCTGTCCCTGGAGCCGCTGCCGATGCGCAAGCTGGCCCACAGGCTGAAGTGCGAGCCGTCGAACGTGACGGGCATCGTGGACCGCCTGGAGGCACGCGGCCTGGTGGAACGCCGCTCCGACCCCGCCGACCGGCGCGTCAAGGTCGCGGCGGCGACGGAGGAGGGACGAAGGGTGGCCCGAAGCCTGCGCGAGTCACTGTCCTTCGCACGCGCACCGCTGGCAGGCCTGTCGGAGGAGGAACGGGTGTCCCTGCGGGACGCACTGCGGCTGATGGTCGGCGAGGAGGCGACGGGGGACTGATCTTCAGGCCGACCTTCATCTCACCGACCTGCCCGGGACCGGTCGCCGTCCATGCTGCCGTCGAACGACATCTACGGGCGTGCGAGTCCCATGGGGTCGATCGCGAAGGAGAATGGGGCATTCAGGTGCGTGGCCGTACCGGAGAGTGCAGTCGTCCGCTCCACGTACCGGCCGCCCTGCAGCTCGTAGGCGGCGAGCATGGAGGCGGGGTAGAACTCGAGCCGCCAGAAGTGCGGGACGGCCGCCTCGGCGTACAGCACGGGCTTGACCTTGCGGTCCATGGTGCTGCTGCCCAGGAAGACGAGTTCGACCACAAGCCGAACGGCGTCGACAGTCGCCGGTGACGGGATCGCCGGCGGTCGCGCCGGCGTCGACCACGACCAAGTCGGGAACGACCAGGCCCGACGGAAGGACGACATCGACGCCAGGATCTCCACCGGTGCGCCGACGGCCCGGGCGGCCGCGTCCAGCGCGACAGGGAGGCAGAACGAGGCCCGCTGATGACGGACTCCGGCTCCGGGAGCGGATACTCGCGGAAGCGTTGACATCCTCTTCGCCCTAAAGGACGGAGGTTCCCGCCTGCCTGCCGGTGGTCACCGGCTGAGGCTTCGGGTGGGTTCCTGTTTCGCTGCGCGGTGCCGGGACAAGT
>NZ_JACBYP010000112.1 GCF_018982965.1 Streptomyces mayonensis
GCCCCACGACCGAGCCCCCCGCCCCTCCCACGCCCGTCCCGTCGGCGGCGGACGGCGACGACACGGGAGCCTGCACCGACGGCAACTGCGAGATCGCGGTGACCAAGCCCGTGACGATCCACTTTCCGTCAGCGGACGGCGGCCGGGCAATGCTGTCGGTGACCGAGGTCGGCCCGAACAAGATCGAGTACGAGGTGAAGTCGGCCAACGGCCAGTCCAACGCCGGCGCGTCGGGCCCGGGCCAGGGCTGCCTCACGTACCTCCGCGAGAACGGCAGCGGCAACTCCTGCGGCCGTCTCGACACCACCCGCCCGACTGCCCGGCCCGACACGGTGACGATCCAGGCAACGACGACCACGACGGGCACGGGTCTCCTCCACATCGTGTCACCGTGACGCACAGACGCCTGACGCGTCAGTCGCCGATGAGGGACCGCAGCACCGGTACGCTGCCGCCGGCGCTCACCAGCCCGGCGAGAACCGCCCCCGCGGCCGGGCTGCCGCCGAGCCGGGCCAGGCCGCCGACGACGAGTCCGAGGACGACGGCGGTGAGCAGTACCAGCGCGGTGTGCAGGCTCAGGAACGGGCTCGGGGTTCCGGGCGCCGGGGCGGGACGGGGTTCGGAAGAAGGCACTGAACTCTCCTGGTGATCGCTGCTGTGTCGTCGCTCCTTGCATTCGTAGGTCGCGTCGGCTCGGAACCCCCACGCGCAACTTCCGTACCCGACCCTTTCGAGATTTCGGCCGGACTCCCGTGGGGTGATCCCGAGGCGCGCACCTACTACCGCACGTACGACCCCGCCCCGAAGGGAGGACGATGCAGGGGGAAGGCACCAGGGACGCCGCGGACGCCAGCGATGTCAGGGACATCAGGAATATCAGGGACAACAAGAGTAATAGGGGCAGCAGGGATACCGGCGATGCCGGGGACGCCCCGACCGCCAGAGACAGTGGGGACTCCAAGGACAGCGAGGAGCGCCGCGCTGCCGACGAGCAACTGCTCAAGTACCTGGCCAGAACCGGTTTCGAGGGGCGGGAGTACGACCGTTTCCAGCACGAACTCGCGTGCTACGCCCTGTCCGTCCTGGGCGCGTGGCTGTACTCCGGCTACGTCTTCCACCTCGTCGCCCGCCACAAGGGCTTCGACGTCCAGCCCACCGAGGCGGAGCGGCAGGAGTTGCGCCGCAGCAGCGACCTGCGGGAGGAACTGGCAGGCCTGACCGTGGCCCGCGCACTGCCCCGGTTCAGGCAGACCGCGCTGATCGAGGGAGGCTGGACCTATGCCGGCGGAGCCGGCCTCACCAGCTATTTCATGGGCGCCTGTCTCGGGGCATTTCCGAACGAGTTCCGAAGATACCGGGCCGGCGAGGAACGATACCGGCGTGCCGTGACCCGCCAGCAGACGCTGCAGTTCCCGGACCCGTCCGCGCCCAGCGCGGAGCAGGAGGCGCTGGGCACCCTCTGGGTCCAGGACCTCCTCGCGGACATTCCCGACCCGCGCACCCGGACGGCGGTGACCGCGCTGGCCGTGGCCGGCTACACGCACGCGGAGATCCAGGAGCTGCTCGACGCCCCCTCCCCCCGGGTGGTCGAGGGAATCCTGTACCGGTGGCGCAGCAAGATGAGACGCAGTGAGGGGGAGTGGCGCCATGGATGAGAACGGGACCTTCGAAGAACTCCTCGGGCAGTCCTCCCTGGGCACGCGCGGAGCCCGCCTGCTGCGACGGCGTTCGCCTGCTGCCCCTGCCCCTGCCCCTGCCCCTGCCCCTGCCCCTGCGGCGGTGGAACGCACCGCGGCCGCAGAGCCTCGCACCGAGCGCCGGGAGCGGACCGGTGGTGCCCCGCCGCGCCGCGAGCGGCAACACGGCACGTCCGACCGCGGTACGGGAACCCCGCGTACCGCCGTCCTGACGGACGAAGGCCCGGCAGCTCTCCCGAGCCCCCCCTCCGCGCCCGCCTCCTCCCTCGCGGAGTTGTGGCGGTCGTACAAGGCGACGGGGGACGAGCGGCTGCGTGAGCAGCTGATCCTGCACTACTCGCCCCTGGTGAAGTACGTGGCGGGACGGGTGAGCGTCGGGCTGCCGTCCAATGTGGAGCAGGCCGACTTCGTCTCCTCGGGGGTCTTCGGGCTGATCGATGCGATCGAGAAGTTCGACGTGGACCGTGAGATCAAGTTCGAGACGTACGCGATCACCCGGATCCGGGGGGCGATGATCGACGAGTTGCGGGCGCTGGACTGGATCCCGCGGTCGGTGCGGCAGAAGGCGCGGAACGTGGAGCGGGCCTACGCCACGCTGGAGGCGCGCTTGCACCGCACGCCTTCGGAGGGGGAAGTGGCGGGGGAGCTGGGGATCCCGGTGGAGGATCTCCACGCGGTCTTCAGCCAGTTGTCGCTGGCGAACGTGGTGGCTCTGGAGGAGCTGCTGCACGCGGGCGGTGAGGGCGGTGACCGGCTGAGCCTGATGGACACGCTGGAGGACACGGCCGCCGACGATCCGGTGGAGGTCGCCGAGGGCCGGGAGCTGCGGCGGCTGCTGGCCCGGGCGATCAACACGCTGCCGGAGCGTGAGAAGACGGTCGTCACGCTGTACTACTACGAGGGCCTCACTCTCGCCGAGATCGGCCGCGTGATCGGGGCGACGGAGAACGCGGTCCGCCGGCTCCACACGAAGTCGGTCCTGCAACTCCGAGCCAAGCTGGCGGACTTCGGACGTTGACGCTCCCGGCAGGGGCGCTGCCCGCACCGTTCCTACGACAGCGGCCGGGCGCCGCGCAGGAACTGGTCGACGGCGTTGTCCACGAGCCCGTCGAGCAGGTCCGGTGTGACGACGCCGCCGTTGATGATCGAGGCGATGCCCTGGAGGGTCGCGAACAGGACGATCCCGATCCGCTCAGACGGACCGTCCTGCAACGCTCCCTGCCGCTGCCCCTGGACGATCAGCTCGTTCATCAGCCCGAACGGCGCTTCGGCCGCCTTGGCGATCCGCGTGGCGCCCGGCCGGTGCTTGCTGGTGTACATGAGCTCCAGCAGCGCGGCGTTCTCGGTGGCGAAGCGGATGTAGGCCGTCACGGCCGCCCGCATGCGGGCCGCGAAGTCGTCGTCCGTGTCCGCCAACGCGGCGCGCAGCGCGTCGTCCAGCCGGCCGAACCCCTCCTCCGCCAGCGCGTCGAGCAGCGCCTGGCGGTCCGCGAAGTGCCGACGGGGCGCGGCGTGACTGACGCCGACCTCCCTGGCCAGATCGCGCAGGGACAGCTGATCGGCCCCGTGCTCCCGCAGGGCACGCCCGGCCGCGTCGAGCAGTGCGGCCCGGAGGTTCCCGTGGTGGAAGGGCCGCTCTTCGCTCATGCCTGGCATGCCGGCCACGATATCAGCCTGTTGTCATTGGCAACATAGGTGACAACACCTACTCCACCTCGACCTCCACCTGCACCCCCACCCGTACCCCCCACCCGGCCATCGCCCCGGCCTCCGCCTCCAGCACGTGCCGCGAACGCAGCCGAGGCAGCCCGAGCCTTCCGGGCCGCATGGTGCGCACGGCGATGACGGTGAACCGCCGGTCGACGTAGGCCACGTCGATGGGCATGCGCATCCGAAAGGTGTGCACGCTGTTGGCAGGAGTCAAAAGCATCGCCCCGTCGACCGCGCCGCGCCCCAACAGCCCCGTCGTGCGGGCCCGATAAGACCCGGCGATCTCCAAGGGCACGCGAACCCGGTCGAGTCCTTCCCCCACCACCAACGTCCCCGCCCCGTCCCGCCAACGCCGCCGGCGTCCCATTCGGTGCCCCTCCTTGCTGTTGTCCAGCTGTTACTTGTCGAAAAGCTGCACGTACGACTGGCGCGCGCCGGTTGGTGACAGTAGCGGGACACTCTCACTCTGGTGTCCCCAACGCCCGGTGGATAGCGTTGCTTCGCTGAAGAGAAGCCTCGTCCCACCCAGGAGCCGACAGTGAATCGCCGCCGCCCCACCCTCCTCGCAGCGCTCGCACTGACCGCCGCTGCGGCCCTGACGCTGTCCGCGTGCGGGAGCGACGACGACAGCTCCGGCGACAACGACAAGATCGCGGGGGCGGAAACAGGCAGCGAGCCGTCGGCGTCACCGAGCGAGTCTGCTCCGGCCGATGCGGACCGACCGAAGATCGAGTTGCCGACCGATGTGACGTACAAGTTCGAGTGGGCCAAGACTGGCGATCCAGTCAAGGACGCAGTACTGCACGACGCTGAACAGCGCATCAGGGCGGTGGACATGGCCATCGCCGAGCAGAATTCGCTTCACGATGCCTACCGCTTCTACTCCGAAGGCGAAGCAGCTGCTGGGAGCGAGAAGTATATTCAGGACTTCGTTGACCACAAGGCTCGCACAACGGGGTTGACTCGCTACTACGGGGAGAGTGTGAGCGTCAAGGGCGACGGCACTGCCTCACTTGTGTATTGCGAAGACCAAAGCAAGTCGTTCAACAAGTTCCTCGACACGGGAAAAACTGACGTGACGGGAGTTACGAAAGACAGCTACGTCATCTACGCGGGGACCCTGCGAAAGAACAGTAAGGGTGTCTGGGTGACGGAGCGACTTAATTCTGAGCGGGGGAGCTCAAAGTGCCAGCCGTGAACCGGAGCAAGTTCCTGGTTGTATCTGTGAGCGTAGCTGCATTGGTCTGCTGTGCTGTTGGTCCTGCCCACGCGGAGAAGGGCTTCGGCGGTGGAACGGACGGGCAGACAGAACAGCACGCTGACACAGGCGATGACGGGTCCGTATCTGTAACCGTCGGCGGAGTGGTCTTCGATCGTTCCAAGAACGGCAGCGGCGGCTCGGCGGGTGCGGTGACGTCAACGACGTCATGGTCGCCGCCAGCCTGCTGGTACGCCCCGAAGTACACGCCGAAGGAACTTCAGGAAACTCTGGAACCGATCTGGGAGGCCGAGTCCACCGGGTACGAGTGGGACGCCGAGCAGCGGGAGAAGTACAACGCCAAGGACGAGGAGAAGGGGTTCAATAAGGACAAGACCGGAAAAGGATTCTGGTGGGATTCGTACGTCGACAAGAGCTATCCGCCGGGCTGGGACGAGTGCGACAAGGGCCCCTTCTGGGTGGACACGGGTGACGCCCCGCCCGCGGACATCGAGAACGCTGTGACCCCTGAAGTCCTGGCCGAACTCGCCTACGCGGAGATCCGGGTCCCCGGTACCGAGGTGACGCTGGCGCCGGCGGAGGCGACCAAGGTCAACCTCCCGACCTGGGCGTGGCTCGATGGCGCCGAATTCAAGCCGGTGTCGGTCACCGCGTCCGTGGAGGCGATCGGTATCGAGGCGACGGCCACGGCGGAGCCGGTCTCGCTGCAGATGAAGCCGGGCACTCCGGATGCCGAGACCTATCCCGCCTCGGGCGTCTGCGAGATCGTGGACGGTCGTATCGGTGCGCCGTACGAGAAGGGCAAGGCGGACGACGCACCTCCGTGCGGGGTGAAGTATCTGCGATCGTCGGGAGGCGGGACGTTCCCGCTCCAGGCGACGGTCACCTGGCAGATCCACTGGACGGGCACTGGCGGAGCGGGCGGTGACCTTCCTGACGGCTCGTTCGGCGCCACCCAGGACGTCGTCGTCCAGGAGATCCAGGCCGTCAACCGCTGACTGGGTCCGCCAGGGCCGGAGCCCCCGTAATCGTGTTGTCCGGTGGAGTGGGGCGGAGGTAGGAAGGCTGCATGACTGGACTCGGTGCCGTTTTCCGTCCTCAGGTTG
Organism: Streptomyces mayonensis; assembly: GCF_018982965.1. GTDB lineage: Bacteria > Actinomycetota > Actinomycetes > Streptomycetales > Streptomycetaceae > Streptomyces > Streptomyces mayonensis. The sequence continues at coordinate 5,733 of NZ_JACBYP010000112.1, forward strand.
CCCCCGAGCGGCTGCGTGCCGTGGCTCGTGCCGCCGACGAGGTGGGGCTCGAGGAGTTGTGGCTGTGGGAGGACTGCTTCCGCGAGGGCGGATCTCCGCGGCCGCCGCCGCGCTCGCGTGGACCGAGCGGGCGCGGGTCGGAGTCGGGCTGTTGCCCGTGCCGTTGCGTAACGTGGCCGTCACCGCCATGGAGGCCGCCACCCTGCACCGGATGTTCCCGGGCCGTGCCGTCCTCGGCGTGGGACACGGCGTGCAGGACTGGATGGGGCAGGTCGGGGCGCGGGTCGAGTCGCCCGTCACCCTTCTGCGGGAGCATCTGCTCGCGCTGCGGGCCCTGCTCTCCGGCAAACGCGTGACGACCGAGGGACGTTACGTCCGGCTCGACGACGTCGCGCTCGACTGGCCGCCGGAGCAGGCCGTCGAGGTGCTCGCCGGCGCCACCGGGCCCCGCTCGCTGCGGCTGGCCGGTGAGGCCGCCGACGGCACCGTGCTCACCGCGTCCACTCCGCCCGACGGGGTACGACGGGCCCGGCGGCTCATCGACGAGGGGCGTGCCGCGGCCGGGCGGACCGGAGGGCACCGGGTGGTCGTGTATCTGCTCGCCGCCACCGGGGCCGACGCCGCCGAGCGGCTCCGGGCCGAACTGATCGCCGAGGGGGACGAGGCGGTGCCAGGACTCGGTGTCGCCGGCGACGCGGCTGCCGTCGCCGCTGCCGTGGAACGGCTCGCCGAGGCCGGGGCCGACACCGTGATCCTCCAGCCGACCGGGGACGAGCCCGACCCGGAGGGGTTCGTCCGGTTCGCCGGCGAGCAGGTCCGGCCGTTGGTGGCGTAGACGGGGACTTCCCTTCTTTCTCCTTCCCTCTACTTCTGCCCTCTTCCTCTATCTCCTTCTTCTTCGGCCTTTTCTCTGACCTGCTGTCGAACGGAGCCTGCTCCCATGGCGCCCCCGCCCCACCACCCTCGCCCCCGTACCTTCGACGAACTCGTGGCCGAAGGTGCCTCCGTGCCCACCGAGGGGTGGGACTTCTCCTGGTTCGAGGGGCGGGCCACCGAGGCGCGGCCCTCCTGGGGGTACGCCCGGTCCATGGCCAGGCGACTGGCCCGGGCATCGGCCGTGCTGGACGTGCAGACCGGGGGAGGGGAGGTGCTGGACTTCGCCCTCGGAGCCGCCGGCTCCCGCCGGCCCCCGCTCGTCGTGGCCACCGAGGGATGGGCGCCCAACGTCGCCAAGGCCACCCGGCTGCTGTGCCCGGGGGGTGTGCCGGTGGTCGCCTCGCCCGACGACGCCCCGTTTCCGTTCGCCGACGGAGCCTTCGACCTGGTCGTGAGCCGGCATCCCGTCAAGCCGCACTGGAGCGAGATCGCCCGGGTGCTCGCGCCCGGCGGTACGTACTTCGCCCAGCACGTGGGACCCGCCACCGTCTTCGAACTCGTCGAGTACTTCCTCGGGCCGTTGCCCGAGGAGAGCCGGCGGCACCGGCAGCCCGAGCGCGAACGGGAGGACGCCGAGGCGGCGGGGCTGGAGGTCGTCGACCTGCGGGCGGAACGGCTGCGGATGGAGTTCTTCGACATCGGTGCCGTCGTCCACTTCCTGCGCAAGGTCGTGTGGATGGTGCCCGGCTTCACCGCCGACGCGTACCGGGACCGGCTGCGCGACCTGCACGAGCGCATCGAGGCCGACGGTCCTTTCGTCGCCCACAGCACCCGTCACCTCTTCGACGTGCGCAAAGGGTGAGTGCCGCCCAGCGCGGCGGCCGCTTCGCGGTGCGGTCCTCGTCGGTGATTGTTATCGATCGTTGTCCTGGGACGGTTCCTCATCCATGACTCGGTCACGTAAGTTCTGATGCAGGTAATTCGCGCAAGCAAAGCTGCGCGTGTGGCACCGCGCAGTGGAGGGGGCTGCGCGGTGCCGGTCGCCGGGCCGGACGAGCCCGGCGGTCAAGCGGGCGTACGCCGGGCGCGTCATCCGGTTGGGGGAACGGCGCGCCGGGCGGCCCGGCGGGACGTGCGGCCGGCCGCAGCCCGTTCGTCACCTCTTTCCCGACCGGACCCCCGTGTCAGGCCGGGCCAGCCCCGTGGTCGTTCGGTTGTCGCCGGGTGGATGCGGAGAGTAGTGGTGGCACGCCGATGCGCGCAGCATCACTTACGAAGGGTTATGGTGGAAACCCCCCCTCGGGCCGGTCCGTATCCCCCCCCCACGGACCGGCCCGTTTTCTGTCGGCCACGGGCCGGCTCGTTTTCTCTGTCGGCCACGGACCGGCGCGTTCTCTCCGTCGGCCTCGCACGGTCACCGCGGTCACCGCGCTGCTGTCCGCCGCCCCTGCCGGGACCTCCGTAACGAGGTGTTCACCGGTGTGTCGTCGTGTGCGATGGCATGGCGGCGCTTGTTCGAGGGCATAACGCAAGCAGGTCGATGCCCGAACCACGGGTGTCGTATCTCAGCGGACGGCACGGAGCCGTCCGCCCGGGAGGCCCTTTGCACCAGCCCCACCGTGCGGTCACGGCACGGAAGACGCGGCGGAGGGCCGGTCCGCGGCCCTCGCCAGTGCAGGGCGGCCGTCGACCGGCCGGCTCATTACCGCCCTTCCGGTCCAGCGTCCACTCCGTCGCTCCCCAACCTCATCCGAGGGGGTACGTCCTTCCGTGGTGACCAGCACAAAGCGCCGCAAGCCCGACAGGCGCACCTACGTTCTCGACACCAGCGTCCTGCTGGCCGACCCGAACGCCCTGAACCGCTTCGACGAGCACGAGGTCGTGCTCCCGATCGTCGTGGTGACGGAGCTGGAGGCCAAGCGGCACCATCCCGAGCTCGGCTACTTCGCCCGGCAGGCCCTGCGCCTGCTCGACGAGTTCCGGGTCCGGCACGGTCGCCTCGACGCCCCCATCCCGATCGGAGGCCTGGGCGGCACCGTCCGCGTCGAGCTCAACCACTCGGACCCCAGCGTGCTGCCCACCGGCTACCGCCTGGGGGACAACGACTCCCGCATCCTCGCGGTCGCCCGCAACCTGCAGGCGGAGGGGTTCGACGTCACCGTCGTCTCGAAGGACCTCCCGCTCAGGATCAAGGCGTCCTCCGTCGGACTCCTAGCCGAGGAGTACCGCGCGGAGCTGGCCATCACGGACGCCTCCGGCTGGACCGGAATGTCCGAACTCACCCTGCCGGGCGAGCAGGTGGACGTGCTCTTCGAGGAGGGCCGGGTCTACGTCCCCGAGGCCGCCGACCTGCCCGTGCACACCGGGCTCACCATCCAGTCGGAGCGCGGCAAGGCGCTCGGCCGGGTCACGCCCGACGGCAACGTCCGGGTGGTGCGCGGCGACCGGGAGGCGTTCGGCATCAAGGGGCGCAGCGCCGAGCAGCGGATCGCGCTCGACCTGCTCCTCGACCCGGACGTCGGCATCGTGTCGATGGGCGGCCGGGCCGGCACCGGCAAGTCGGCGCTGGCGCTGTGCGCCGGTCTGGAGGCGGTCCTGGAGCGCCGTCAGCACCAGAAGGTGATGGTCTTCCGTCCGCTGTACGCGGTGGGAGGGCAGGAACTGGGCTATCTGCCGGGTTCCGAGGCCGAGAAGATGAGCCCCTGGGCGCAGGCGGTCTTCGACACGCTGTCGGCGGTCACCAGCCGCGAGGTCATCGAGGAGGTGACCGCGCGCGGGATGCTCGAGGTGCTGCCGCTCACCCACATCAGGGGACGCTCGCTGCACGACGCGTTCGTGATCGTGGACGAGGCCCAGTCGCTGGAGCGGAACGTCCTGCTGACCGTCCTGTCCCGGATCGGCGCCAACTCGCGCGTGGTCCTGACCCACGACGTGGCGCAGCGGGACAACCTGAGGGTGGGGCGGTACGACGGTGTCGTCGCCGTCGTCGAGAAGCTGAAGGGGCATCCGCTCTTCGCGCACGTCACCCTGACCCGCTCCGAGCGGTCCCAGATCGCGGCGCTCGTGACCGAAATGCTGGAGGACGGGCACCTCTGACGTATCCGGGACGTCCCAGACGTATGTGACGCGGTTTCGTACCGTCCGGCCATCCGTCCGGCCGACCGACTGTCCGACCGACCGTCCGGCCCTCTGAACGGCGCCGTCCGGAAAGGCCAAGAGCCTAGCCGGGCGGCGCCGCGGCGTGTGCAGGTTTCCGGGAATCCCCTGGGCCAAACGAGATGTGAGCTTTCACACGCAACACAGAATTGCCTCACCCCGCCGGGGTGCGGCAGAGTCTCATTCCTGTCAGGCCCCGCATACGACACAGCTGTGCCCCCAGCGGTACAGGACCACAGCAGTACCAGTGTCAACTCCATAGTCGAGTCGTATGCCGCCCGAGCACCACGCGACGTCTCCCGGAGGGGAGTTGTCCACCGGGCCCGCGCCTCCCGTGACCCGTAGTTGGAGGAGGCCAGCGCCAGGGGCACGATTGCGTCCGCGAGGGTCACCGAAGCGGGCGATGCTGGAAGGAAACCGTGTGAGCCGGATCTCGGTCCGGGGATTCGCAGTGGCCTCGGCCACGGCGGTCACCGCAGTCGGAAGCGTCGTCGGCGTTGCCTCGGGCAGCACCGCGCAGGACAGCGACGCGGAGGCGACGGCAGCAGGCACGACGCTGCTCGCGGACATCCCCATGGGCGAGCAGGCGCAGGTGCAGACCGCGTCCCTGACGCAGCAGGCCGACGTACAGGCCATCGCCGCGGACGCGAGCGCCAAGAAGGACGCCGAGGAGTCGGCGCGCAAGGCCGCCGCGAAGTCCGCGATCGCCAAGAAGGAGGCCGCCGAGAAGGAGGCCAAGGCGAAGAAGGATGCCGAGGAGCGGAAGAAGGCCGAAGAGGCCTCCAGCCGCAGCGAGAACCGCGACCCCGCCGACGTCGACATCCAGGTCCAGAGCTCGTACACCGTGGCCGAAGTGAAGGCCATCGCGCAGCAGATCGTGCCGAGCGGGCAGTTCCAGTGCTTCAGCAACATCGTGGACCACGAGTCCACCTGGAACTACCAGGCGGTCAACCCCACCTCGGGCGCCTACGGACTCGTCCAGGCGCTGCCCGCCGGCAAGATGGCGTCCGCCGGCGCCGACTGGAAGACCAACCCGGCCACCCAGATCAAGTGGGGGGTCAACTACATGAACGAGCGCTACGGCAGCCCGTGCGACGCCTGGGCGTACTGGCAGGCGAACGGCAGCTACTGAGGCGACCGTTCCGGCCCCGGTGCCGGACCGCTTCGCACCGGCCGCGGTACCGGGCCCGTACCGCGGTCGCGGCGCTCGGTTCTCAACCCCGCACAGCCCCTCCCCGTCCTAGGGGGAGGGGCTGCTGCCATGTAGCGTCTGACGGAACGACTCCAGGGGGGAGTGGTGGGGACGGACGGGGGAAGAGGACGGATCATGTCGCGAGTGCCAGGGTGGCTCGGTCGGCTCGGCGCCGGACTGACCCAGATGAGTGAGCGGTTGGACCAACGCCGTGCGGAGGCCGGACGCGACGACGACGCCGACCACCCGGCGGAGTCCGGCGACCACCTGACACCGTCCCCGGAGGAAGCGGCGCACGAGTACGCCGTCACGCACCACGCGGCCCTGGTCCGCGAGCGCCCCGACCCGGCGCAGGCCGTGCCCTGGGGTGTACGGGTCGCCGCCGAGGCCGGCTGGCGGCTGCTGGTGCTCGCGGGAACCGTGTGGGTGCTGATGCGGGTCATCAGCGCCGTCCAACTGGTGGTGCTGGCGTTCGTCGCCGCGCTGCTGATCACCGCTCTGCTCCAGCCGGCCGTGGCCTGGCTGCGGCGGCACGGCGTACCGCGCGGTCCCGCCACCGCCCTGACCGCGATCCTCGGGTTCGTGATCATGGGCCTGATCGGATGGTTCGTCACCTGGCAGGTGATGGAGAACATCGACAACCTCTCCGACCAGGTGCAGGACGGCATCGACGAACTGCGCAACTGGCTGCTGAACAGCCCGTTCCACGTCACCGACAAACAGATCAACGAGATCGCCAAGAACCTGCGCGACGCGGTGGGCGCCAACACCGACCAGATCACGTCGGCGGGGCTCGAGGGCGTCACGGTCGTCGTCGAGGCACTCACCGGCATCCTGCTGGCCGCCTTCTCGACGCTCTTCCTGCTCTACGACGGCAAGCGCATCTGGCAGTGGACGCTGAAGCTGGTGCCGGCGGCGGCCCGGCCGGGAGTGGCCGGTGCCGGTCCGCGCGCGTGGCGGACGCTGACGGCGTACGTGCGCGGCACGGTCGTCGTGGCGTTGATCGACGCCATCTTCATCGGCCTCGGCATCTACTTCCTGGACGTGCCGATGGCCGTCCCGCTGGCCGTGTTCATCTTCCTGTTCGCCTTCATCCCGCTCGTCGGCGCGGTCGTGTCCGGCGCGCTCGCGGTCGTCGTGGCGCTGGTGACGCAGGGCATGTTCGCGGCGGTCATGACGCTCGTCGTGGTCCTTGCGGTGCAGCAGATCGAGGGCCACATCCTGCAGCCCTTCATCCTGGGGCGCGCGGTGCGGGTCCATCCGCTGGCGGTGGTGCTGTCGGTGGCCGCCGGCGGCATGGTGGCCGGCATCGGCGGCGCCGTGGTCGCCGTACCGCTGGTGGCGGTGACGAACACGGTCGTGGGCTATCTGCGGGCCTACTCCCGCGAGGCCGCCCTGCGGCAGACGCCGAAGCCGCACGGCGCCACGTCGACCGACGCCTCCCCGGCGGTCGATCCACCGCCACGGCCCCCGGAGGCCGGTACGCCGCCGGACACCTCACCGGCGTAGCGACGCGAACGGCCCCCGCTCACCGAGAGGTGGGCGGGGGCCCGTGCCGTGTGCGCCGTGCGCCGTGTGCGCCGCCGCGGGGCTACTCGGCGGTCAGGACCGCCTCGGCGTCCAGCGTGACGCCGACGGCCTCGACGACGGCGGCGATCTTGAAGGCCTCCTGGATCGTCTCCCGGTCCACACCGGCCTTGCGGAGCACCTGCTCGTGCGAGTCCAGGCACATGCCGCAGCCGTTGATGGCGGACACCGCGAAGGACCACAGCTCGAAGTCGGCCTTGTCGACGCCCGGGTTGCCGATGACGTTCATCCGCAGACCGGCGCGCAGGGTGCCGTACTCGTGGTCCGACAGCAGGTGCCGGGTGCGGTAGAAGACGTTGTTCATCGCCATGACGGCGGCGGCCGACTTGGCGGCCGAGTACGCCTCCGGCGACAGGTTCGCCTTCGCCTCCGGCTCCAGCTCGCGCAGCACGATGGGGGAGCGCGAGGCGATGGCGGTCGCCAGCACGGTGCCCCACAGCTGCTGCGCCGGGAGGTCGGAGTTGCCGATGACCGAACCCAGGTTGAGCTTCAGGTCCTTGGCGTAGTCCGGTATGGCGGACTTCAGGGTGTCGAGAGCCATGTCAGATCACTCCCCCGACAGCAGCGCGACGGGGTCGAGGGTCTCGTCGCCCTTGCTCCAGTTGCACGGGCAGAGCTCGTCGGTCTGCAGGGCGTCGAGGACCCGCAGGACCTCCTTCGGGTTACGGCCGACGGAGCCGGCGGTGACCATCGTGAACTGGATCTCGTTGTTCTGGTCCACGATGAAGACCGCACGCTGAGCGAAGCCGTCCTCGCCCTCGATGCCGAGGTCGCGCATCAGCTCGCGCTTCGAGTCGGCCATCATCGGGAAGGGCAGGTCCGTCAGGTCCGGGTGGTCCTTGCGCCAGGCGTGGTGGACGAACTCGGAGTCGCCGGAGAAGCCGAGGACCTGGGCGTCACGGTCGGCGAACTCGTCGTTCAGCTTGCCGAAGGCGGCGATCTCGGTCGGGCACACGAAGGTGAAGTCCTTGGGCCATGCGAAGACGACCTTCCACTGACCCTCGTAGGTCTTGTGGTTGATCTGCTGGAACTCCTTGCCCTTCTCCAGCGAGACGCAGGCGGTCAGATCGAACTCGGGGAACTTGTCACCGACAGTGAGCACGCGCTCTCCAATAGTGCAGCGAAGAAACACCCATTTTGCGAGTGTTTCCCATGGGTTGGACGTTGTTGATGTTGGCACAGGGTGCATTGATTAGTGAAATAGCTACACTCGGTCGAGTTGATCGGAGGTGGCTATTAGTGTCCGGCAAGAAGAGGCAGCCCAGCCTCGCTCAGCTGCGGGCTTTCGACGCGGTCGCCGAGCACCTGCACTTCCGGGACGCCGCCGCCGCGATCGGCATGAGCCAACCGGCGCTCTCCGGCGCCGTTTCCGCGCTGGAGGAGGCACTGGGTGTCACGCTCCTCGAGCGTACGACGCGCAAGGTGCTGCTCTCGCCCGCCGGCGCACGGCTCGCGGTGCGGACCAAGGCGGTACTCGCGGAGGTCGGCGCGCTCCTGGAGGAGGCGGAGGCGGTACGGGCGCCCTTCACCGGTGCGCTGCGGCTCGGCGTCATCCCGACCGTGGCGCCGTACCTGCTGCCGACGGTGCTGCGGCTCGTCCACGACCGCTACCCCGACCTGGACCTCCAGGTCCACGAGGAGCAGACCGCGAGCCTGTTGGAGGGGCTGACGACCGGCCGCCTCGACCTGCTGCTGCTCGCGGTTCCCCTCGGTGTGCCCGGCGTCACCGAACTTCCCCTCTTCGACGAGGACTTCGTGCTGGTCACGCCGCTCGATCACCCGCTCGGCGGGCGCGAGGGGGTCGAGCGCTCGGTGCTGCGCGAGCTGAAGCTGCTGCTGCTCGACGAGGGCCACTGCCTGCGTGACCAGGCCCTCGACATCTGCCGGGAGGCGGGCCGCGCGGGTGTCCCGGCGACGACCACTGCGGCCGGTCTGTCGACGCTGGTGCAACTGGTGGCCGGCGGCCTCGGGGTGACACTGCTGCCGCGCACCGCCGTCCGCGTGGAGACCTCCCGCTCCAGCCGGCTCCGCACCGCGTCCTTCGCCGACCCGGCCCCCACCCGGCGTATCGCCCTCGCCATGCGCACGGGCGCGGCCCGCTCCGCGGAGTACGGGCAACTGGCGGCGGCCCTGCGGGAGGCGATGCGGGGACTGCCGGTACGGACGGTCCACGAGCGGGACGTGACAGGCCCGGTGCCGGCGCGGGGCGGGACTCCCGACACGGCGGCACCGGACCCACCCCCGCCCCGGTCACCGTCCACCTCGCGTTCCCCCGCCTGAACGCCTGAGCGCCTGAGCGTACGAACGTGTGAAGACATGAGCGCCCGAGCGCCTGGACGCCGCCCGCCCCTCACGGGCGGACGGCGTCCAGCTGGAGGGGCAGAGCGATCCGCCCCCTGTCGCAACCTGCGCAGCTACTCCGTGCGCAGCCCCTCCGGCCGCATCAGCCGCACCAGCGGCGGCAGGCTGCACAGCGTCACCACCAGGACGACCGCGGCGCCGATGCCGGTCATGGACAGGACGCCGGTCCAGTCGACGACGACCGGGGTGTTCGACATCTTCAGCAGCACCGTGCCCAGGGTCAGCCCCACCGCCGAGGCCAGCAGCAGGCCCAGCATGATGGGAATCGCCGTCTGCCACAGGACCGACAGGCTCAACGTGCGCCGCCGGGTGCCGAAGGCGACCAGGGCGGAGAGCAACTTCTTCCGCTCGCGCAGCTGTTCCAGCTGGGAGACCAGCAGACTGGCCCCGATCAGCGCCAGCACGCACGTGGCCCCGACGAACAGTCCGGTGCGGATGGCGTCGTACCGGTCGGCCCGCTCCGTCTCCGCCCACGTCATGGTGTCCACCAGCGGGCCGATGTCCGCCGCGGTGTTCCGCACGTGGTCCTGCACGTCCGGCGTCGACTGGTCCAGCTTCAGGTAGGCGCGTCCGTCCAGGGCGGGCGCGAACGCGTCCGGCATGGCCTTCGGTGTCATCAGGAAACCGCCCTGGTCCATGTCCTCGTCCACCAGACCGGGACGCGGCTTCGCCGCCTTCAGGTCCTGGGGCACTGTCCAGGGGATCTCCAGGCTCTTGGGCTCGCCCACGTCCGACGGGTCCATGTACAGCTTGCGCCCCGGCTCGGCCATTTTGCCGTCGTCGAGCGACGGGTCCCACTGGGACCCGTGGACGGCGAACACGTCACCGTCGCGGCAGGAGGGCAGGTTGGCCAGCTCCCGCAGCGTGGCGCAGTCGCCCACCGTCAGCTGCGTGTTCCACTCCGCGTCCTTGGCGCTGTCGCCCAGGTAGCCCTCGGAGATGGCGTAGACCGCCCGCACCCCCTCGGTGTCGCGGAACTTCTGGGCGGAGGTCTCCACCGACGTGCCCTCCGGCAGTGTCACCTCCATCTGCGCCCGCGAGACGTCCTGCCCGGTGGACCTGGTGTAGTACGCGTCCACGCCGGAGAACAGCATCTGCATCGCGATCGCCCCGGCCACGGCCACCGCGATGCCGTTGACCATGCTGGCGGCCGTACCGCTGCTCAGCTGCAGCCTGCGCACGGCCAGTTGCCAGGACACGCCGCCGGAGCCGAGCCGGCCGACCACGGTCTCGACGATCCACGGCAGCAGCGCGGTCACACCGAACAGGAGCAGCACGACGCCGCCCGTCACCAGGTACTGGTTGAAGTCGCCGTTCTCGCGCCCGTTGCCGACCATCGGGAAGAGCATCGCCAGTCCGGCCAGCGGCAGCAGCAGCCGCCACCACAGCCGGCGCCTGCGCGGCCGGCCCGCACGCACCACGCCGAGCGGTTCGATGACCACCCCGCGCAGCGCGAACAGCGTCACCAGCACGGCCGCCGCCGGTACCGCCACCGCCACCAGCAGGGCCAGCAGCGGGGAGGGGTTGAGGTAACTCGGGAACACGCTGATGTGGAAGACCTCGGTCGTGCCCGCGAACTGCCGTCCGACCATGAAGAACCCGGCGCCGAAGACGAGTCCCAGTACCGCGCCCGCCAGGGCCTCGCCGGCGGCGATCCGCCGGGTCATGCTGCTGTCGGAACCCACCAGCCGCAGCGCGGCGAGCCGCCGGTCCCGCTGCTCGCCGCCGAACCTCACGGCCGTGGCGATGAAGATGGCGACCGGCATCAGCAGGACGACGAAGACGACGAGGATCAGCAGGAGCAGCACCGGGTCGGACTGCTCGGACGTCGGCTCCGGATCTCCGAACCGGTCGATCCGTTCGATGGTGCCCGACTGGATGTGCGGCGCGAGTCCTTCGGCGCCCTGGTAGAACGCGAGTTCGGCCGAGCCGATCAGCCCGCTCTCCGAGATCGTGCCGACGATCCGGTCCGACAGCCGCTCGCGCAGGAGCGCGCCGGAGTCCGACTCCAGCAGCTCCTTCAGCGCGGGCGAGACCACCATCTCGCCCTTCGCGGGGAACTTGTCCACGCCCGGCGGCAGCGGCGCCCGCGGCCCCTCGGGTTCGAGTGCCCGGCCCCGGACACTGTCCTCGCGGAAGTTCGAGTCGACCTTGGCGATCACGAGGGTGTCGTTCGCCTTCGGCACCTCTTCGCCGGAGAACGTGACGTCGGAACGCGCCGCCTCCCGGTCGTGCCGGACGGTCAGCGCATTGGGGAGCGCCGTCGTCAGCAGCAGCAGGGCCACGCCGAGGCCGACACCGACGGCCGTCAGCACGGCCCGGGTCCAGCCCTCGCGGCCACCGGTGAAGGCGAAGCGGACGCCCAGCATCAGGTCCGCGGCCCACTGACGCACGTTCATACGGCCCGCTCCATGTCCCGGGACTTGCCGTCCCGCACGACGATCTCGCGGTCGGAGTAGGCGGCCACCCGGGCCTCGTGCGTGACCAGCACGACCGCGGCGTTGGTGGAGCGCGCGGCCTCGGTGAGGAGTTCCATCACGCGCTCGCCGTTGAGGGAGTCCAGCGCGCCGGTCGGCTCGTCGGCGAAGAGCACGCGGGGGCTGGTGACCAGCGAGCGCGCCACCGCGACCCGCTGGCCCTGGCCGCCGGAGACCTCGCCGGGCCGCTTCTTCCTGAGGTCACCGACCTCCAGCCGCTCCATCCAGGACAGCGCCGTCCGCTCGGCCGCCTTGCGGGGAGTGCCGTTCAGGCGCAGGGGGAGGGCGACGTTCTCGACGCAGGTCAGCTCGGGAACGAGCTGGCCGAACTGGAAGACGAACCCGAATTCCGAGCGGCGCAGGGCGCTGCGCTGGGCGTCGGACATGGCGGAGAGCTCGTGCCCGTTGTAGGTGATCGTCCCGGAGTCGGGCGTGACGATGCCGGCGAGGCAGTGCAGCAGCGTCGACTTGCCGGACCCGGAGGGGCCCATGACGGCGACGACCTCGCCGGGGTGGATGGAGAACTCGGCGCCGTCGAGGGCGAGGGTGGGACCGTAGGCCTTGCGGAGCTGCTCGGCCGAGAGCAGGGAACCTGCGGGAGGAGTCATCGGGCTACCGCCTCACGGAGCTTGTCGAGGCGCGCGGCGGTGAGTTCCAGCCAGCGCAGGTCGGCCTCGAGGTGGAAGAGTGCGTGGTCACAGATGAGCTGGTCGGCGAGGTCGCCCTTGCGCTTGCGGTCGGTGAGGATGCGCATGCTGCGCAGGTGCTCCGAACGCTGGGTGTCGAGGACCTCGGTGGCGTCCCGGCGGGTGAGCAGCGCGAGGACGACCTTCGTGTACAGCGTCGACTGGAGGTACGGCTCGGGCTTCTCCGGCGTGCCGAGCCACCGCTGTACGTCGGTGATCCCGTCGTCGGTGATCGCGTACCGCTTGCGCTCGGGACCGCCCCCCGTCTCGACGCCGTCGACGACCACGAGACCGTTCTTCAGCAGTCGGGACATCGTCGAGTAGACCTGGCCGTAGTGGAGCGGCCGGTCGTGACCGAACTTCTCGTCGAAGGCGCGCTTGAGGTCGTAACCGTGGCGCGGCCCGGACTCCAGGAGCCCCAGGAGTGTGTGACCGATGGACATGCGGAGCACTCTACACACGGTGTATACGCACGGTGTATACGCCCTGTGCAGAGTTCGTGGCCGCGTGTGTGAGGAGGGCGCGGTGCCGCAGGTCGGAGCCGTTTGTCACGGTCGTGCTACGAGGAGGACGGCACTCGCGAGCGGCCCCGTCGCCCGCCCCGTTGCCCCCCTGCCGGCTCGTTGCCGGACTCCCGTCGGGTCCCCTGCCGGCCTCCCTGTCGGGCCGTGCCGGCCGGGAGGCCCAGCTCCGCGGTGGGCGCCGGTCACGGCCCGGGTGCGACCGCGGAGCCGGCGCCTGCAGAGCCGGCCTGACGGAGCCGGCCTGCGGGGCCGGACCTGCGGGGCCGGACCTGCGGGGCCGGACCTGCGGGGCCGGTTACGGAGGTGGTGCGACCCCGTTGCCGCCGCCCCTGGGCGGACGGCCCCGGCGCGGCAGCGGGCCGGCGTCACCGGGCAGGCGGCCCGCGTCCGCCAGTGCCCGGCGCAGCAGGAACTCGATCTGGGCGTTGGCCGACCGCAGCTCGTCGCCCGCCCAGCGGGCCAGGGCCTCGTACACCTGGGGGTCCAGCCGCAGCAGCACCTGCTTGCGCTGCTGCGGCGACCGGCGCTTCGGAGCCGGAGCCCCGGGAGCCGCAGGGCTCCCGGACGGCGAGGAGTCCTCGGAGGCTGCGGGGTCCTCGGGGTGCACGGAATCCCCGGGGTGCACGGAATCCTCGGGGTGCACGGCGTCCTCCGGCGGGGGTGTCACTGGTAGAGCGTCCCCGTGTTCAGGACCGGCTGGGCGGCGCGGTCCCCGCAGAGCACGACCATCAGGTTGGACACCATCGCGGCCTTGCGCTCGTCGTCCAGCTCCACGATGTCCTGCTCGCTGATCCGGGCCAGTGCCGCCTCGACCATGCCGACCGCGCCGTCCACGATCTGCCGCCGCGCGGCGACCACCGCGCCCGCCTGCTGCCGCTGGAGCATCGCCGAGGCGATCTCCGGCGCGTAGGCGAGGTGTGTGAAGCGGGACTCGATGATCTGCACGCCGGCCGCCTCCACGCGCGCGTGCAGCTCGACGGCGAGCTTCTCGGTGATCTCCTCGGCGTTGCCGCGCAGCGAGAGGCCGTCCTCCTCGTGGGCGTCGTACGGGTACTCGATGGCGATGTGCCGCACGGCCGCCTCGGTCTGGGTGGACACGAACTCCACGTAGTCGTCGACCTCGAAGGTGGCCTGCGCCGTGTCCTCCACCCGCCACACCACGACCGCGGCCAGCTCGATCGGGTTGCCGTAGGCGTCGTTCACCTTCAGGACGGCCGTTTCGTGGTTGCGCACCCGCGTCGAGATCTTGGTGCGGGAGGTGAAGGGGTTGACCCAGCGCAGGCCGTCCTGGCGGATCGTGCCCCGGTACCGTCCGAAGAGCTGCACCACGCGGGCCTGGCCCGGCGCGACCATGTTCAGGCCGCACATCGCGAGGAAGGCCGCCAGGGCGACCAGGATGCCGACGACGATCAGGACGGCCTTTCCGCCGGCCGCGTCGACCGCCGTGGCGGCGACGACCAGACCGGCGCCGACGAGCAGCCCGACCAGACCGAGCAGCAGTGCGAATCCGCCGCCGATGCTGTGTGCCTGGGTCTCGCGCACCCGCGGTGCCGGCATCTCGGGCACATCCGCGGTGACCTGCGGGGCATCGTGTGTGGACATGAGTGGTCCCCCGTTCTCGACGGACACGGCCGACCGCGCCCGTACGTCTATCGTCCATCTATCTATAGGCTCTCTATTTGTTATCACTTTACCCGTCGACGGCAACCCCGAACCGCTCTCGGGCGTCGGTTCCTGTGGGGCGGGTGCTGATTCTCACGTCCGTACAAGGCTGGATCGGCAGCCGTTTGTCACATCTACAGGTGTTAGCTTGCTGAGCTGACCTGAGCGACGAACCTGTGTGACGCCTGAGCAGGGTGTGCCCACAGATGACCGACAGATGACCGAAGCGGGAGCGGATCGACTCATGGGAAGAGCGGAAGAGAGAAGAGCGCGACAGCGCGGTGGCCGCCGCGCGGCGCCCAAACGCCGCCGCTCGGCCCCGGCGGACGGCCGCGGCCGGATACGCCGGCTGTTCACCTGGAAGAAGGTCGTCGGCACCTTCCTGGGGCTCTGCCTGCTCCTCATGGGCGCCTTCATCGTGCTCTACATGGTGATCGACATCCCCGAGGGCAACCCCGAGGCCGAGCTGCAGAGCAACGTCTACAAGTACAGCGACGGCAGCATCATGGCCCGCACCGGTGAACGCAACCGTGAGATCGTCGACCTGGCGAAGATCCCGAAGGACGTCCAGCGCTCGTTCGTCGCCTCCGAGAACAAGACCTTCTACAGCGACACCGGAGTCGACCTCAAGGGCACCGCGCGCGGCGTGCTCAACACGCTCTCCGGCAAGGGCGCGCAGGGCGGTTCGACGATCACCCAGCAGTACGTCAAGAACTACTACCTGTCCCAGGAACAGACGGTCACGCGCAAGCTCAAGGAACTGGTCATCTCCCTGAAGCTGGACCGGGACAAGTCCAAGGACTACATCCTCGCCGGCTACATCAACACCAGTTACTACGGCCGCGGCGCCTACGGCATCCAGGCCGCGGCCCAGGCCTACTACCGCGTCGACGCCGAGGACCTGACGGTCGAACAGGGCGCGTACCTCTCCGCGCTGCTCCAGGCACCGAACCAGTACGACTGGGCGATCGCCAGCGAGACCGGCAAGAAGCTCGTCCAGGAGCGCTGGAACTACGTCCTGGACAACATGGTCGAGCAGAAGTGGCTCAGCCGGAGCGACCGCCAGGGCATGAAGTTCCCGCAGCCCGAGGAACCCAAGGCCGCCGCCGGCATGGAGGGCCAGACCGGGTACCTGGTGGAGGCGGCCAACTACTCGCTCAAGAAGCAGCTCGTCGCCCAGGGCGACGCCGAGGACATGGAGCAGGCCAAGGCGCTCGTGGACCTCGGCGGCTACACGGTCACCCTCAACATCGACAAGAAGAAGCAGGCCGAGCTGGAGAAGTCGGTCAAGGCCAAACTCACCAGCAAGCTCGACCCCGACAAGCGCGAGGTCGACGCCGACGTCCAGGCCGGCGCCGTGTCCGTCGACCCGAAGACGGGCGCGGTCGTGGCGATGTACGGCGGCGTGGACTACATCAAGCACTACACCAACAACGCCACCCGCGACGACTACCAGGCCGCCTCCACCTTCAAGCCGGTGATCCTGGCCGCCGCCGTCGACCAGGACGCCGAGACCCAGGACGGCGTGCCGATCACCGCCAAGACGATCTACGACGGCACGAGTGAACGCCCCGTGATGAACGGCGGCCAGGAGGTCGGCTTCGCACCGCCCAACGAGGACGACAAGAGCTATGGCGACATCGACGTGCAGGAGTCGATGAACCAGTCCGTCAACTCCGTCTTCGCGCAGATGGGCATCGACGTCGGCATGCCCGAGGTGGTGAAGGTCGCGGGCCAACTCGGCATGGACACCGAGGGCATGGAGGCCGTGCCCGCCCAGACCCTCGGCAGTATGGGCGCCAGCCCCCTGGAGATGGCCGGCGTCTACGCCACCCTCGACAACCACGGGAAGAAGGTCACCCCGAACATCGTCAAGGCGGCCGAGCACAAGGACCGCGCGATCGAGTTCCCCGATCCCGTGGGCCAGCAGGTCATCAGCCGCGAGGCCGCGGACACCGTGACCTCCGTGCTCACCGGCGTGGTCGACGACGGTACGGCCAAGACGTCCGTACGGGACAACCCGCTGCGCGACGGCCAGGTGGTGGCCGGCAAGACCGGTACGTCCGACAACAACAAGTCGGCCTGGTTCACCGGCTTCACCCCGGAACTGGTCACCTCGGTCGGCCTGTTCGGCGAGGACGCGAAGACCCACAGCCAGGTCCCGCTGTACAAGGCCGCCGGCGTCGACCGCGTCAACGGCGGTGGCTTCCCCGCCGAGATCTGGGCGGCGTACACCTTCGGCGTCATGGACGGGGTCAGCAAGTTCGACCTGGAGACCAAGCAGGGCAACGCGGTGAAGCCGAGCAACACGCCGTCGGACACCGCACCGCCGAGCCGGACGCCGACGCGGGAGGAGTCGAGCGAACCGCCCGAGAGCGAGTCGCCGCCGTCCCAGTCGCCGACGAGTGAGCCGCCGGAGAGCGAGTCGCCGCCCGAGCCGCCCGAGAGCGAGTCGCCGTCGAACAGCCCGTCCACGGAACCGCCGCCGGGCGGTGGCGAGTCCACGGAATCGGACGATCCCGGCTTCCCCGGCGGGGACTGGCCGTAGTAACGGCCCTCAGGGGAGGCGCGGAAGACCCGAACCTGTGAAGGGGCGCCCGGTACTCACCGGGCGCCCCTTTCTGCTGCGCCTTCGCGCTCAGGACCAGGTCAGCCCTGGTTCAGCTCGAACCAGACCACCTTGCCCGTGCTCAGCCGGGTCGCGCCCCAGCGCCGGGCCAGCCGGTTCACCAGGTACAGTCCGCGCCCGCCCTCGTCCGTGGCGCGGGCCTGCCGCAGCCGGGGCAGCTGCGGCACGTCGTCGCCGACTTCGCAGCGCAGCACGTCCGTGCGCAGCAGCCGCAGCGTGACCGGACGGGAGGCGTAGCGCACCGCGTTGGTCACGACCTCGCTGACGAGCAGCTCCACGGAGTCCGTGAGGTCCTCCATGCCCCAGCGGGCCAGCGCGCGCCGGGCCAGGCGGCGGGCCTTGCCGGGAGCCGCGTCCTCGGGCTCCAGGAACCAGTACGCCACGTCGCTGGGCGCGATGCCGTCGAAGCGGGCGGCGAGCAGCGCGATGTCGTCGTCCCGGTCGCCCGGGCCGAGCATGTCGAGCACCTCGTCGCACAGCGCCTCCAGCGGCGGCGGATGGTCCGGGCCGGTGAGCTGCGCGGTCGCGGCCAGGCGCTCCCGCAGCTGCTCTATACCGGTCCACACGTCGCGCAGCCGGGACTCCACCAGCCCGTCGGTGTAGAGGAGCAGGGTCGCGCCGGCCGGGGCGTCCAGCTCGACGGCCTCGAAGTCCACGCCGCCGACGCCGATCGGCGCCCCGGCGGGCACCCGCAGCACCTCGGCCTCGCCGCCCATGTGCAGCAGGACGGGCGGCGGGTGGCCGGCGTTGGCGACGGTGATGCGGTGCGAGACCGGGTCGTACACCGCGTACAGGCAGGTCGCCATGCGGTCGGTGCCCAGCCGCTGGGCCTGTTCGTCGAGGTGGTGCAGCACCTCCTGCGGCGGCAGGTCCAGCCCGGCGAGCGTCTGCGCGGTGGTGCGCAGCTGGCCCATGATGGCCGCCGACGTCATGGAGTGGCCCATCACGTCCCCGACGACCAGCGCGACGCGGCTGCCGGGCAGCGGGATGGCGTCGTACCAGTCGCCGCCGACCCGGGCCGTCTCGGCGGCCGGCAGGTAACGCGAGGCCAGGCGTACGCCGGTGCAGCGCGGCAGGTTCTCCGGGAGCATCGTGCGCTGCAGCTCGTCGGCGATGTACGCCTCACGCCCGTACAGCACCGCCTTGTCGATGCCGAGGGCGCTGTGCGTGGCGAGCTGGGCCGCCACCAGCAGGTCGTCGGCCTCGAAGGCGACGCGCTCCGGGCCGCGCAGGAACAGGGCGGCACCGATCACGCGGCGCCGCCCGCGCAGCGGCGCGAGGATCGCCCGCCTCCCGTCCGGCACGGCGAAGTCCCGCTCCTCGCCCAGCAGTTCCGGCAGAGCGGCGCGGGCGGCCGGCGTGTCCGTGAAGACCGGCCGCACCCCGCGCAGCACCTCGGCCAGCGCGCTGCCCGGCCGCACCTCGCACAGCTCCGAGCCGACCGTCTCCAGTTCGGAGGGCTCCGGCTGGGCGGCCGGGATGAAGCCGCCCTCGGTGTCCCGCTCGGCCGGTATCCGGTCGGTGCGCCGCAGCCGCAGTACCAGCGGGCCGGTGGGACGCTCGTCGCCGACCGGCAGCGGCTCGCGCAGGTAGACGAGGATCGCGTCGGCGAACGTGGGCACGGTGGCCCGGCACAGGCCCATCACGATCTCGTCGAGGTCCATGCCCCGGGCGATCCGCCGCGTCGCCGCGCCCACGAACCGCAGCCGGTCCCCGTCCCGCCGCATCGGCGTGGGCTGCCCGGGCGCGGTGAGCTGACCGGTGCGCCGGTCCGCGCCCGCCGCGGCGACGGCAGCCTGCTGCGGCCCGCCGCCCGGCTGCGCCGGGACGCCCTCGGCCGCGCCCGCCGGCCGCGGGCGGTGCGTGTCGGGTTCGGCGGCCTGCCCGGCGCCCGGCTGGGCATGCTGCTCGAAGGCGTCGGGGGAGTCCTCGGCCGCGGCGGGCGGCTGCTGCCCGGTGTGTCCCTGTACCGGTAACGCCGACCCGGAGGCGTGCGGCTCCGCGGCGGCACGCATGAGTGCCCCGCGGGGATCCGTGGGGTCGGCGCCCGTCTGCGGGCGGTCGAAGGAGGTCGGGTGCTCCGTCACGCGTGTCGAATCCATCCGTCCGGGACTGCGCGCGGCGCGTGCAGTTCGTCCCGCAGAAATCCCGATACCCCGAATACGTGCCCGGGGAACGGGATTCCCGCGTGGTCAGAAGCTGTTCCTGTGTCACCGGCGGACCGTCTGCGGCCCGTCTCCGTGTTGCCCTCGTACCCCTCGCTCACGTCTTGCCGCCCCTCGGTGACGATCGGTCAAGCACAGCGCACGCTCCGCCGGTTGCTCTCGCCGCGCTCCCTTGCGGAGGACGATCCTACGTTTCCTGCCCGGGGGCACATCAAGGGTCTCATGACGACGCGTGCGCGGGCGTACGATCCCAGTCGCCCGGCAGCGACGGTACCTCCCACGTGGGATCGGGCCGCCAGTCCTCCCAGCCGTCGGCGAACGGAGAGTCCCAGGCACGGATCCGGGCGAGCGCCGCACGGCCCGCCGTACGGACCCGCCCGGCGAGCCGGGCGTCCATCAGCCGGTCCCGCTGGGCCTGCGCGAACTCGTCCTCGTCCCGCCAGTGCCAACTGCGGTCCGGGTGCACCGAGATGTCCAGAAAATGGTCCTCGGAGTCGACGCCGCCCGCCCAACGGGCCAGCGGTTCCTCGAGGTTCACGTACCAGTTCTTGAACCGCCAGCCCGGGTCCCAGAACAGCCACACCGACCAGGGCTCGCCGGGCCGTGCCAGCTTCAGCACCCCGGTGCCGAACCACCGGTCGCGCTGCACGGTGCGCGGCTTGGTGTAGCGCGTGGCCAGCGGTTCCAGGTGTACGGGGGTGCCGTCGGCGAGCACCGGCTTCACGCACTCGGTGCCGGGCGCGAGCCACACGGCGAGCAGGTCGGCGTCGTGCCGGACGACGGTGACGGGCCGTGCGATGTGGATGTGCGGGCCGCCGTTCTCCCGGTACCGCCACAGGATCCGGTCCCCGGGTGCCCAGAACTCCGCCGGAACACCCGGAGCGTCCGCCCCCGGGCCCGTCACCCCGCTCACCGCTTCACCGTCTGCCATGGACAGATATTAGGTGCCCCGACCACGCGACGCGCCGGTGACCGGGAGAGCGGAACCCGATCCGGCGACAGGACCCGGTGGCGCGCTCCCCCCCCGCCTCCTCGGGCTTCTCCGTCACGGACGGGTCATCCGCAGTACGTCCAGCGCCTCGTCCAGCTGCTCGTGCGTGAGGTCGCCGCGCTCGACGTACCCGCCCTCCAGCACCACCTGGCGGATCGTCTTCCGCTCCGCCAGCGCCTTCTTGGCGACCTTGGCGGCCTCCTCGTACCCGAGGTACTTGTTCAGCGGCGTGACGACGGAGGGGGACGACTCGGCGTACTCGCGGGCCCGGTCGCGGTGGGCGACGATGCCGTCGACGGTCCGGTCGGCCAGCAGCCGCGAGACGTTGGCGAGCAGCCGCACCGACTCCAGTACGTTCTTGGCGATCACCGGCAGCATGACGTTCAGCTCGAAGTTGCCGGCGGCTCCGGCCGCGGCGACCGTCGCGTCGTTGCCGGTGACCTGGGCGGCGACCATGAGGACCGCCTCCGGGATCACCGGGTTGACCTTGCCGGGCATGATGGACGACCCGGGCTGGAGGTCCGGCAGGGCGATCTCGGCGAGGCCGGTGCCCGGGCCGGACGCCATCCAGCGCAGGTCGTTGGCGATCTTCGTCAGCCCGACCCCGATGGTCCGCAGCTGCCCACTCGTCTCCACGACGCCGTCCCGGGCGCCCTGCGCCTCGAAGTGGTCGCGCGCCTCGGTCAGCGGCAGCCCGGTCGCGCGGGCCACCTCCTCGATGACGGCGGCGGAGAAGCCGGGCGGGGTGTTGATCCCGGTGCCGACGGCGGTGCCGCCCAGCGGCAGCTCCGCGAGGCGCGGCAGGGAGGCCTCCAGCCGCTCGATGCCGTACCGCACCTGGGCGGCGTACCCGCCGAACTCCTGACCGAGGGTGACGGGCGTGGCGTCCATGAGGTGCGTACGCCCCGACTTCACGACGTCGGCGAACTCCGCCGCCTTGCGCTCCAGCGCGCCGGCGAGATGGTCGAGCGCCGGAACCAGGTCGCGGGTGACGGCGGCGGTGGCGGCGATGTGGATCGAGGACGGGAAGACGTCGTTGGAGGACTGGGAGGCGTTGACGTGGTCGTTGGGGTGCACGTCGCGGCCGAGGCGCTCGGTGGCCAGCGTGGCGAGGACCTCGTTGGTGTTCATGTTGGACGAGGTGCCGGACCCGGTCTGGAACACGTCCACGGGGAAGTGCGCGTCCCACTTCCCCTCGGCGACCTCGTCGGCCGCCTCCTGGATCGCGGCGGCGACGTCCGGGGCGAGAACGCCCAGCTCGGCGTTGACCTTGGCGGCGGCGCCCTTGATCCGCGCGAGGGCCTCGACGTGGGCGCGTTCGAGGCGCTGCCCGGAGACGGGGAAGTTCTCGACGGCGCGCTGGGTCTGGGCGCGCCACTTGGCGTCCGCGGGGACGCGGACCTCGCCCATGGAGTCGTGCTCGATGCGGTAGTCGCTCATACCGGGTACAGCGTGCGGGGCGGTGCGGATGTTCCGGGGCGGGTGGGCCGGCGGGGGTGTTTAGCCCCCCCCCCCCCGCCCCCCCCCGCGCCCCCCGGCGGGGGGGGGGCGCCGGGGGGGCGGGGGCGCCGGCCGCCCCCGCCCCGGCGGGCCGCAGGTCACGTCGTCGAAGCCGTTGACCCGGTCCCTCGTGGCCTGCTCGGGCAGGGCCCTGGCGGTGGTCACGGGCTC
>NZ_JACBYP010000113.1 GCF_018982965.1 Streptomyces mayonensis
GGCGGAGGGAGGAACCGGGGCAGGGGCAGGAGCGGGGGCGGCACCGGGAGCAGCGGGGAGCCCGCCCGGCGTTCCGTCCGACGGCCGGATCGGCGGCTCTTCCGGCGACAGGCTCGGTCGGCTGTTCGTGGGCGTGGTCCGCGGCCCGCCCGCGGGAGCGGGTTCGTGCGGCTGCTGTGGCATGCGCCCAGCGTCGCACCGCACGGCCGTGGGCGGTGCCGCCCGGGGACGCCCGGGGCGCGACGTCCGTGTTTCGTAAGGAGCGGGAGTCCGATTCGCCCGTTTTCTACTCGTAGGGTGAAAGCCGTGACCACCCCACCTCCTGCGGATCTCCCCCCGGGCCTCCCCCCGGGCCTCCCTGCGGACCTCCCTGCGGATCTCTCGCCGGGCCTCTCCCCGGGTCTCCCGGACGTCGACGTCGTGCTCCCCTGCCTGGACGAGGCCGGAGCCCTCCCCTGGGTCCTGGCCCGCGTCCCGGCCGGGTGGCGCGCGCTCGTCGTCGACAACGGCTCCACCGACGGCTCGGCGGACGTCGCCCGCGCGCACGGCGCCACGGTCGTGACCGAACCGCACCGCGGCTTCGGCGCCGCATGCCACGCCGGGCTGCGGGCCGCCACCGCCGACGTCGTCTGCTTCTGCGACTGCGACGCCTCCCTCGACCCGTCCCTGCTCGTGCCCTTCGTGGCCGAGGTCCGGGCCGGCGCGGCCGACCTGGTGCTCGGCCGGCGGCGCCCCGAGGGCCGGGGAGCGTGGCCCGCGCACGCCCGCGCGGGCAACGTCGCCCTCGCCCGCATGCTGCGCCGCCGCACCGGCCTGCGCCTTCACGACCTCGGCCCGCTGCGCGCCGCCCGCCGCGAGGCGCTGCTGGGTCTCGGCCTCACCGACCGGCGCAGCGGCTATCCGCTCCAGATGGTGGTGCGGGCCGCCGACGCCGGCTGGCGGGTCACCGAGCACGACGTGCCGTACCTGCCCCGCACCGGCGCGTCCAAGGTGACGGGGACCTGGCGCGGCACCTGGCACGCGGTACGGGACATGCGCCGCGTCCTGGCGGAGGCGCCGGCCGGCCGCGCGGACGACCGCGAGGGGAGCCGCACCCGGTGACCTCCACGACCACCCTCCTCGTCGTCGCCAAACAGCCGCTCCCCGGCAGGGTCAAGACCCGGCTCACCCCGCCCTTCGCCCCCGCCGAGGCCGCCGCCCTGGCCGAGGCGTCCCTCACCGACACCCTGCGTGCCGTGGCCGCGACACCCGCGCGCCGCCGGGTGCTGGTGCTCGCCGGTGAGCCGGGCCCCTGGCTGCCGCCCGGCTTCGACGTCGTACCGCAGTGCGCGGGCGGCCTCGACGAGCGGCTGGCCGACGCGTTCGCCGGGTGTACGGGCCCCGCCCTGCTGATCGGCATGGACACCCCGCAGGTGACACCCGACCTGCTCGACGTCGACTTCACGGGCTGCGACGCGTACTTCGGTCCGGCCGAGGACGGCGGCTTCTGGGCCCTGGGCCTGGCCCGCCCCGAACCGGCCCTGCTGCGGGGTGTGCCCATGTCGTCGCCCGTGACCGGGGCCGTGCAGCGCGAACGGCTCCTCGCGGCCGGGCTGCGGGTGCGCGAACTGCCCCTGCTGCGCGACGTCGACACCGCCGCCGACGCACGGGCCGTCGCCGAACTGGCCCCGCACGGCCGGTTCGCCGCCCGGCTCGCCGCGTGCCTGCCGGCGACCGACGAGCGGACCTGTTCACCGGCGACCGACGAGCGGACCTGCCCACCGGCGACCGGCGAGCGGAACCACCCACCGATGGCCGCCGAACCGACCCGCCCACCGTCCGCCGGCGAGCGGACCCGCCGGTGAAGGGCGTTACGGATCTCGAGCACCCCGCACAGCCACCCTCCGCGCCCCGCGCATGGGAGGCCTCCGACCCCTACGCCGCCGCGCTGCGGGCCGGTCGCGGGCCGCTGTTCCTGCGGCGCACCGACGGCTGGCTGCTGCCGCTCGACGTGGAGCGGTGGTGCGCGCGGGCCGACGCGGTCGACCTGGAGGTCCTCGACCGGTGCGAGGGCGCCGTGCTCGACGTGGGCTGCGGACCGGGACGGCTGGTGGCGGAACTCGCCGCCCGGGGCCGCACCGTCCTCGGCATCGACGTCAGCGAGGCCGCCGTCGCCCGCACCGTGCGGACCGGCGGCCAGTCGCTGCGGCGGTCCGTGTTCGAGCCGCTGCCCGGCGAGGGACGCTGGGACACCGTCCTGCTCATGGACGGCAACGTCGGCATCGGCGGCGACCCGGGCGCCCTGCTCGCCCGCGTCGCCGCCCTCCTCGCGCCCGGCGGCCTGCTGATCGCCGAGACGGCACCCGCGGACGTCGACGAACACGCCCAGGTGCAGGTCGTCGACGTCACCGACGGCCGCGCGCCCGGCGGCACCTTCCCGTGGGCGCGGATCGGCACCCGTGCCCTGCTCCGCCGGGCGGGCGCCGCCGGCTGGCGCGGGGCCGGTCAGTGGACGTCGGAGGAGCGCCGCTTCGTCGCGCTGCGCAGCACCCGCAGGGCGAGCAGCAGCGCCGAGCCGCCGAACAGCACCGCCGTGATCAGCAGCCAGCGGGTGAGGAAGCCGTCCGGCGACAGCCCGGCCACCGACCGGTAGCGCTCGTCCACCCGCCCGCTGATCAGCGGAAACCACACGAGCAGCAGCAGCCCGGAGAACGCGGCCGGAACCCGCACGTACAGCGCCCACTCGCGCCGGCCCACCGCCCCGAGCCCGCGCACGGCGGCCCGGTCGGCCAGCGCGTACAGCGGCAGCAGCACCAGGTCGTGCAGCAGCGCCGCCCCCACGAACCACAGCGCCACACCCCACCAGTCGCCGTCGAGCAGCCGCACCCCGGCGTATCCCGCGAGGGCGAACGAGCAGCAGAGCAGCAGGATCTGGGCAGGGCTGCCGGTCAGGGACCGCAAGGGCGGCCTCGGTGGACGGGGCCTGCGTACGAGGTTCATCCCAGTCCTCCGAAGGTCATCCGGGCCACCCACTTGGTGTTGAGCACGCCGGGCGCGGCGGGCACGATGATCCGCGCCGGGTGGCCGTGGTCCGGGCTCAGCGTCCGTCCGTTCACGGACAGGGCGAGCAGGGAGCGCGGGTCGGCCACCTGGTTGGCCCGCAGGGCCCCGTGCCGGAAGGCGCCGCGCCGCTGGAGGGACTCCACGAACACGTCCGGCGGGGCGCCGTCGAAGCCGGCCAGCGCGGCGAGGTCCCGCAGCCGCACCCCGCGCCACGACTGGTCGGAGGTCGACCAGCCCTCGACGCAGGCGATGGGCAACGCGGCGCTGTGCTGCGGCAGTCGCAGCAGGTCGGCGCGGGCGAGGCGGACGGTGCCGGCGGGGCCGACGACCACGAGCCGCCACGCCTCCTCACTGGTCTCGGCGGCGTCGATGCCGGCGTAGGCGGCGGTCTTGTTGATCTGGAAGCCGTTCGGGCCGCCGCCGGGTTCGGCACCGCCGTGCGGCGCGAGCAGCGCCGTGGCGCGCAGCGGCCCGTCGAAGGACCGCCCGGCGCTGGTGCCGAGCAGCAGCAGCGAGCCCCCGCCGACCGTCCACAGCGCCCCGCGCCGCGACACGGTGGGCGCGTCGGGCGCGGGCGCCACGAGGCCGTCCGCCGCCCGGTCCGCCGCGTCCGGGCGCCGCCGGGCGTCGCGCATGCTGCGTACGTTGCGCACCGCGGCCGGTGCCTTCAGAACGGCGTGGGCGACGAAGGCGGCGAAGAAGACCCACGCACCGTAGAAGTGCAGCGGATAGAAGGAGCCGGGGAAGACGTAGTCCAGCTGGACGTTGAGCACCCCGGTCACGAACTCGAACAGCGCGCCGCCGACCAGCAGCAGCAGCGACACCCGCTCCAGCCCGTGCGCGAGCGACCGCACGGGCGGCAGCGTGAACAGCCTCGGCACCACCGACCACAGCTTGGCCAGCAGTACGGGGACCAGGGCCAGCCCGAGGGTGACGTGGACGCCCTGCGTGAGGCGGTACAGCCAGGGCGGATCGGTCGGCCAGGAGAAGAGGTAGAAGCCGAGGAGCCCCTTGTCCGGGGTCTTGTCGTTGACCGGGGAGAGGCCCGGGTTGTAGGCGGCGTACGACAGCAGCCCCGTCACGAACAGGACGGTGATGCCCGCGAGGAGGACGAGGCCGAGCACCGACGTGAACCGGGGGCCGCGCAGCGGGCTGCGCCAGAAACCCGGCGAGGACGGAAGCCGTGGGGCGAGGTCGCGCATGCCCCGACCGTAGGCCGCAAGCGGCCCGCCGGACGCTCCGCGACCCATGACGAAACGCTGACGTCCGCCCCGCGCACCGCCACCCGGACGATCTCCCGCCCTACGGTGCCGAGGTGACCCTCCTCCGCCCCGTCCGCCCTCTTCGCCCCGTCCGCCCCCTCCGCCGCGACCTGTACGCCGCCGTGGCCGCCGCGCTGCTGGTGGCGGCCGCCGTGCTGGTCGGCCGGTACGTGTACACGTACGACGACCTGATCGTCGGCTGGCCGCCCCTGCTGGGCCGCTGGGACCCGCACGCCGGTCCCGGCACCCCGGCCGCGGTCCTGGTGGCGGCGGCGACGGTGGCGTACGGCCCGGCCGTCGCCGCCCGCCTGTCGTGGCGCGCGCTGCTGCCCGCGGCCTGGGGCGCGTCGATGGCCTGGATCTGGTCGCTGGCCCTGATCGACGGCTGGCGGACGGGCGTCGCCGGCCGCCTCACCACCCGCAACGAGTACCTGACGGTCATCGACCGCTGGCACGACATCCCGGCGACGCTGCGCGACTTCACCGCGCACATCCTGATCCACTCCCCCGACAACTGGCCCGCCCACGTCGCCGGTCACCCGCCCGCCGCCACGCTCACCTTCGTCCTGCTCGACCGGATCGGGCTGGGCGGCGGGGGCTGGGCCGGGGCCTGGTGCATCACCGCGGGCGCGGCGGGGTGCGTGGCGATCCTGGTGACGGTCCGCGCCCTGGCCGGGGAGCACGGGGAGCACCTGGCGCGCCGGGCGGCCCCCTTCCTCGTACTCGCCCCGGCGGCGGTCTGGCTCGGCACCTCGGCCGACGCGTACTTCGCGGCGGTCGCCGCCTGGGCCGTGGCGCTGCTCGCCCTCACGGTCACCGGCCGCTCGCTGTGGTGGGCGTTGGGCTCCGGCCTGCTCTTCGGGCTGACCTGCTTCCTCTCCTACGGCCTCACGCTGGTGGCGGTGATCGCGGCGGCGGTACTCCTGCTCGCCCGGCGCGGGGTGCGGCAGCGGCCGGTGCTGTTCGTGCCGCTGCTGGCGGGCGCGGCGGTGGTGCCGGTGGCTTTCACGGCGGCGGGCTTCGACTGGTGGGAGGCCTACCACCTCCTCGTCACCCGCTACTACGAGGGCGCGGCCGGTGTCCGCCCCTACGGCTACTGGGTGTGGGCCAACCTCGCCTGCACGGTGCTCATCACGGGCCTGGCGACTGCGGCGGGCCTGCGCCGGACCGGGAGCGCCCTGGCCCGGCGGCGCGACGACACCGTGAGCGACGAGACCGTCCGCCTCGCGATCCTGGTGGCCGCCGGGCTCCTCGCCCTCCTCGTCGCCGACCTGTCCGGCATGAGCAAGGCGGAGACGGAACGCATCTGGCTCCCCTTCGCCCTGTGGCTCCTCCCGTGCTGCGCCTCCCTCCCCCACCCCCGCGCCTGGCTCGCGGCCCAGGCGACGCTCCCGCTCCTCCTCAACCACCTGGTGGCGACGGGCTGGTGAGGCAGGCAGGTCTGGTACCGATACAGATCACGCTGTACTGGTTCACGCTCTGGACCGGCCCGGTCGCCGTACGTGACGATGGTGCCTGGTCGGCGTTGGCTGCGGCGGTGGGCGGGGCTCGGGGCTGACGGGTCAGAGGCGGACGACGATCTTGCCGCGGGTGTGGCCGCGTTCGCTGTCCGCGTGGGCCCGGGCGGTCTGGTCGAGCGGGTAGGTCCGTTCGATGCGCGGTGTGTAGCGGCCCTGGGCGCCGAGTTCGGCCGCTTCGGCGAGGAGCGCCGGGTCGTTCTCCGCGTTGGCCAGGTGCACGCCCAGGCGGTGTGCGTTGGCGTGGTCGGCGACCGTCGAGACGCGGAGGGGATCGCCGACGATCGCGACGAGGTCGGGCAGGGAGCCGGACGCCGCGGTGTCCAGCGCGACGTCGACACCGCCCGGGGCCAGGCCGGCGAGGCGGTCCGCGAGGCCGGTGCCGTAGCGGGTCGGGACGGCACCGAGGGACTTCAGGAAGTCGTGGTTGTGTTCACCGGCCGTACCGATCACGGTGGCGCCGCGGGCCACCGCGATCTCGACCGCGGCGCTGCCCACACCCCCGGCGGCACCCTCGACGAGCAGGGTACGTCCGCGCAGGGGACCGAGCGGTTGCAGTCCGCGCAGCGCGGTCACGGCCGCCAGCGCGGCGCCGCCCGCCTGCTCGTCGGTCCACTCGGCGGGCGCGTGGGCCCAGGCCGAGAGAACCGCCAGCTCCGCCGTCGCGCCGGTGACGCCGCCCAGCCCGAAGACCCGGTCGCCGGCACTCACCCCCCGCACCCCATCGCCGACCTCGTCGACCACGCCCACGGCGTCCCGGCCGGGGATCGCGGGCAGATCCACGGGGATCACCTCCCGCACCGCGCCCGACCGCACCTTCCAGTCGACGGGGTTCACACTGGCCGCCGCGACGCGGATGCGGACCTCGCCGGGGCCGGGGTGCGGGTCCGGCACCTGCTCGACCACCAGGGTCTCGACACCGCCGTACTCGTGATAGCGCACTGCGCGCATGGTCTTCTGCCTTTCCGAACGCCCTGAACAGGCCGTTCGTGAGATCAGTGGAGGTGGAAATGGCCGGCGGGCCGCCGACGTTGGTCACGTTAAAAGCTGACGTCAGCGTGAGTTGCAAGTCCGGTGGGCCATCCGGACGAAGGAGGACCGATGCGCATCGGTGAGGTCGCCGAGAAGGCGGGTGTCAGCGTCCGGGCGCTGCGCTACTACGAGGAGCAGGAACTGCTCCAGGCCTGCCGCAGCTCCGGCGGCCACCGGCAGTACTGCGAAACCGCGGTCTCCCGGGTCCGGCTGATCCAGCAGCTGTACGCCGCGGGCCTGCCGAGCCGAGTCGTGCGCCAGGTGCTGCCCTGCGTGGACGCGGGCGAGGCGCACCCGGCGCTCCTGGGCCAGTTGGAGGCCGAGCGCGTCCGGATCGACGAGCGGATCACCGAACTGCTCGCCGTGCGCGACCGGCTCGACGACGTGATCGCCCTCACCCGCGACCCGAACGCCGACTGCTCCCACCTGGAGTGAGCAGCCCGCCGGTCACGCCCTGCGGACGCCGCCCGCGGACGGGCTGCGGGCGGCGTCGGCCCCGCCGGGGCCCGTGGGTCGGTCGCCGGGGGTCGGTCGCCGGGGTCAGTCCGCGGGGCAGGACGTGTCCTGCTCGGGCATCTCGCCCTCGACGAGGTAGCGCGTCGTGGTGTTCAACGCGCAGGAGTTCTTGCCGAGGACGTAGACGCCGTGCCCGCTGTCGTCGACGCTGACCAGCCGGGCCCGGTCGCCGAACTTCTCGCGCAGCAGCTCCCCGCCCCGGTGCGGGGTCGGCACGTCGCGCCGGTTCTGCAGGAGCAGCACGTTGCGCGGGCCCTCGGGGTCGATCTTCACCGGCGGTTCGGCCGGGGCGTGGGACCAGAAGGCGCACGGCGTGATGTTGGCGGCGGCCGCCCCGTACAGCGGGTAGCGCCCGCGGTCCTCGGCGACGCCCCGCCGGTAGGTGTCGACGTCCTCGGGCCATTCGACGTCGTTGCAGGTGACGGCGAGGAAGACGGTCAGGGAGTTGTCGGCGGGCGACAGCGCCCCGTCCGCGGACTCCTGCTGGTCGGCGGTCAGTTCGCGGACCGCCGCCGCGTCGCCCGCGAGCATCGCCTGCCAGGTCTGCGCCAGCTCGGCGTACTGCGTCTGCTTGAACAGGTGGCCGAAGGTGAGCAGCCGGAAGACGCCGCCGTCGATCCCCGCCACCGGGGCCTTGTCGAGTTGGCCGGCGATGGTGAAGTAGGACGCCCGGACCTGCCCGGGGGTGCGGCCCAGGCCGTAGCTGTCGTGCCGGCGGGCGGCCCATTTCGCGAAGTCCGGCAGGGTCTGCTCCATGCCGAGCGCGTAGCGGCGCAGGCCGTCGCGGTCGAGGTGGGTGTCTCCGATGTTGCTGTCGAGCACGATCCGGTCGGCGCGCTCGGGGAACATCGAGGCGTAGGCGGCGCCGAGTGCCGTGCCGTAGGAGTAGCCCAGGTAGCTGGTCTTCTCCTCGCCGAGCGCGGCCCGGATCCGGTCCAGGTCGCGGGCGGTGTTGGCGGTGGTGAGGTGGCGGAGCCGGCCGTCGCGGTCGTTGCTCGCGCACTGCTCGGCCGTCTGCTCGGCGATCTCCGCCTGCGCGGTGACCGCGGCGTCGTCGACGGCGTAGGGCGGGATGTTGGCGTAGTAGGGGCTGTCCGCCGTGAAGCCGCAGCTGACCGGGGAGGAGTGGCCGATCCCGCGGGTGTCCATGCCGATCAGGTCGTAGCGGTCGGTGACGCTGCTGGGCAGGCCCTGGGCCACCAGCAGCGCGGACAGCGCGAGACCGGATCCGCCGGGACCGCCGGGGTTGAGCATGAGGACGCCGCGCCGCTTCTCCGGGTCGGCGGCGGCCAGCCGGGAGACGGTGAGGCCGATCTGCTCGCCCTCCGGGTCCGCGTAGTCCAGCGGCACGGGCACGGTGGCGCACCGCAGCTCGGTCGGGGCGGCCTCGGCCACGACGTCGTCGGGGCACTGGCCCCACTCCACCTGCGGCGGCCTCGGTTCCTCGGCGGCGGCGGGCGCGGGAGCCGTGGCCAGGGAGCCACCCAGGCCGAGGACGGCCAGCAGGGCCAGGCCCCGGCCGACACTGTGCTGTCGTTTCATGTCCAGTCTCCGAACACCGGTTCGCGGTCACGGTCCCCGCCATCCGACTCCGTGCCCCGGGGGCACGGTCAACACCACGTGGGGCGGAGGGGCGGACGGGGAAGACGGGGAGGACGGGGAGGGGGGTTCGGCCGGTCGGCCGGGAGCGGCCGGCGGGTTGACCCTGCCCCTGGGGCACGGTTTTCAATGGCCGTCGGGCACGACGCTGGAGAAAGGGCTCCTGGTGGCATGGAGCACGCGTCAACTGGCGGAACTCGCCGGTACGACGACCAAGACCGTCCGGCACTACCACGAGATCGGCCTGCTGGACGAGCCGGAGCGGGCCGCCAACGGCTACAAGCGGTACGGCGTCGGCCACCTGGTCCGCCTGCTGCGCATCCGCAGGCTGACCGACCTCGGCGTACCTCTGGCGGACGTCCCCGCGGTCGAGAGCGGCGACGAGCGGGCGCGGCAGATCCTGCGGGACCTGGACGCCGAACTCGCGGCGGACATCGAGCGGCGCCGGCGGATGCGGCGGGAACTCGCGGCCGTCATGGAGAACCGGGCCGCGCTCGACATGCCGCCGGACTTCCGAACGCTCGCCGACGACCTGCCCGAGGGGGAGCGGTCCATGCTGCTGGCGTACTTCAGCGTGTTCCCGCCCGATGCGATGGCCGCCGTCCGGGAGCAGCTCTCGGCGCCACGCGGTGCCCTCGACGTGGAGTTCGCGGCGCTCACCGAGGACGCTCCGGAGGCGGTGCGGCGGCGGCTGGCGGAGCTGATGGTTTCCGAAGTGCGCCAACAGCATCGGGACCACCCCGTCCTGGCCGACCCCGGGTTCGGCTCGCGCCGGGAGGCGGCGGTCGCCGAGTCGGTCGTCGGGCACGCGCTGGTCGAGTTCTACAACAGCGCCCACCTCGACGTCCTGCGGCGCGTCCACGCGATCCTCTTCGAGGACGGCGCCGCCCGGGAGTGAGGACGGCGCCGGGGAAGCTCGCCTCACCCCTGCCGTCCGCGCAGGGCGGCGCGCGCCGGGAGGGTGACCGCGGCGAGGCCGAGGGCCACGGCGGTCGCGGCGAAGGCGGCGTACAGCAGCGGGGGGATGTGCGGGAACTCGCCGGTCAGGCCGCGCATCATCGGCGTCAGCGTGACCATGGCGATGGCGGTGCCCAGCACCACGCCCGCCGCCGACACCAGCAGGCTCTCCCAGCCCAGCATCCGCAGCACCTGACGGCGGGTGGAGCCGACCAGGCGCAGCATGTGCAGTTCGCGGCGGCGGTCCAGGACCGTCATCACCAGGGTGTTGACCGCGGCGACGGCGGCGAAACCGCCCAGGACGGCGGCCATCACGTAGTTGGCCCAGGCGCCGAACTCGCGGTCCACGTTCTGCGCGAGGGCGTAGCCGGAGGCGTCGGTGACCTCGCCGAGCGCGCCGAGCTGCTCCGCCTCGCCGCCGCTGACCAGCAGCGTGTCGGCGAAGGGGGAGGTGAGGTGGCCGTCCAGGGACGCACGGTCCATGGTCACCGCGGGCAGGCCCAGGCCGCGGCCGTAGACCGCGACGACCTCCGGGGCCGCCTTCGTGCCGTCGGGGAGGTGGAGGGACAGCTTGTCGCCGAGGCCGACGTCCGCGGCGGTGGCGAGGGTCCCGTCGATCGCGATCCGGCCCTCGCCGACCCGGTCGAGGCTGCCCTCGCGCACCTCCAGGTCCTGCACCTTCGCGAGCTGCGCGCCGGAGCCGGAGACGCCCTGCGTGGCGGTCGCCTGCAGCGACGTCTCGCCGCCGCCCCGGACGGGCACCAGCACCTGCGTGTCCAGCAGGCTCACGGCCGCGTCGACGCCGGGGGCGCGGGCGGCCCGGTCGGCGGCGTCGGCGGGCAGACCGGCGGGGGCGGTGACGACGTGGTCGGCCGTGATGCCGTCGCGGAGCTGCTCCGAGGCGACGTGGCTCTCGCTCGTGTGCATGAAGACGAGGGTCGAGGCGAAGGCCATCGCCAGCACGATCGGCGTGATCGCGGAGGCCAGCCGGCGGGAGTTGGTGCGGGAGTTGGCGGCGGCCAGCGACGCGGAGGCGCCGCCGCCGCGCAGCAGCAGGCCGAAGAGCGCCGCGCACAGCCGGGCCAGCAGCGGGCCGAGCAGGGCGACGGCCAGCATGAAGAGCATGACGACCCCGAGGGAGGCGTTGGCAGCGTCGGAACCGGCGGCGGAGGCCGCGACCCCGGCGAGCACCGAACCGCCGCCGACCGCGGCCAGCCCGAGAACGGTGCGCACGACGCCCGGCCGCTGCCGCTCCACCGACGCCTCGGCGAGCGCCTGGCCCGGCTTGATCCGTGCGGGCCTGCGCCCGGCCGCCCAGCCGGCACCGAGCGCCGTGAGCAGCCCGACACCGACCGCGGCCAGCAGCGGGAACCCCGAGACGTGCAGGTCCACGGCGTCCGGGACAGCCCCGCGGTCCTGCATCTGCCCGAACCACCAGTGTGCGAGCCCGATGCCCGGCAGGCAGCCGAGCAACCCGGCGAGCGGGGCGACCAGCAGGGCCTCGGAGGCCACCGCGCGGCGGATCTGCCGCGGGGTGGCGCCGACGGCGCGCAGCAGCGCGAACTCGCGGGAGCGCTGGCCGACGGAGAGGGCGACCGTGCCGGCCGCGGTGAAGACCGCGACCAGGGTGGCGATCGCGCCGAAGGAGGCACCGACCGCGAACAGCGTCTCCTTGGCGTACGCCAGCGTGTGGTCCTCGACCTCGCCGCGGTCGTCGCCGGTGAGCACCTGCGCGCCGGAGCCCGTCAGGACCTTCCCGACGGCGGCGGCGAGGGCGTCCGGGTCGGTGCCGTCCTCGGCGAGGACGGCGACGGCGTCGGCCCGGCCGGGGTGCCCGGCCAGCACGGACGCCTCGGAGTCGGCGAACCAGGCGACCGGCCCGCCACCACCCGCCGCGTCACCGCCCGCCGCGTCACCGCCCGCCGCGTCACCGCCCGCAGTGTCGCCCGCTCCGGCCTCCGCCAGTCCGGAGACCCGGAAGCCGGCCCGCCCGTCTGCCGTCTCCAGGGTGACGGTGTCACCGACGCCGGCCCGCGCGGCACGGGCCGCGTCGGCGTCGAGGACGACCTCGCCCGCGGCCGGCGCGGCGCCCTCGGTGGGCGCGGTGCCGGTGAAGGCGTGCGAGCCCCAGCCGTGTCCGGTGAGCGCGTACGTCGCCGACGCCGAGGTGCCGCCGTGCGCCGGGAAGCCGTGCACGGGGAACGTGAAGTCCGGTACGGCGGTGGCGGCGCCCGGCACCTCGGCGGCCTTCGCCGCGAGCGCCGCGTCCACGCGGGCGGTGTCGGGCAACGGGTACGCGGTCTCCTCGGGGCCGTCGACGGTGTCGGCGACGATCCGCGCGGACTGGTCGGCCGCCACGACGACCGGCGCGTCCGCGTACCGCTCGGCCGGCACCGAGGCGCGCAGGCCGGTCTCCAGCAGGACCCCGCAGGCCGTGACGACCAGCGCCGACATCATCAGCGCGACGAACGTGCCCGCGAACGAGGCGGGCTTGAAGCGCACGGCCGCGCGGGCGAGGCCGTTGGGCGTGAACCTCATGCCGCCGCCCCCGCCCCGACCCCTGCCCCCGCACCCGCACCCGCACCCGCACCCGCACCCGCACCCGCCATCGTCCGCGCACGGCCGGTGAGCCCGGTCATCCGTGCCGCGATCTGCTGCGCCGAACCCCGTTCGAGGTGGTCGGCGAAGGCGCCGTCGGCGAGGAACAGGACGCGGTCGGCCCAGGCGGCCGCGGCGGGGTCGTGGGTGACCATGACGACGGTGGCGCCGAGGGCGTCCACCGCATGCCGGAGCAGGCCGAGGACCTCGGCGGCGGTGCCGGTGTCGAGAGCGCCGGTGGGCTCGTCCGCGAACACCACGTCGGGGGCGGTGACCAGGGCGCGGGCGACGGCCACGCGCTGCTGCTGGCCGCCGGACAGCTCGCCGGGGCGGCGCCGCGCCTTGTCGGCGAGCCCGACCTGTGCGAGCACCTCCGCCGCCCGGCGGCGGTCCTGGCGCCGCCCGGCGAGGCGCATCGGCAGCAGGACGTTCTGCTCGACGGTGAGCGACGGCAGCAGGTTGAACGCCTGGAAGACGAAGCCGAGGCGGCTGCGGCGCAGCTCGGTCAGCTCGTTCTCGCTCATGCCGGTGATCTCCGTACCGCCGAGGCGCACGGATCCCGCCGACGGCCGGTCGAGCCCGGCGGCGCACTGGAGGAAGGTCGACTTGCCGGAGCCGGAGGGGCCCATCACGGCGGTGAAGGTGCCGCGCGGAAGGGCGAGGTCGATGCCCGCGAGGGCGTGCACGGCGCCCGCCCCGCGGCCGTACTGCCGCCGTACCCCGCGCAGTTCGACGGCGGCACCGGGCACGGCGGCCGGAGCCGTCCCGGGACCGCCGTGCGCCTCCCCCGTCCGGTCCGCCTCCGTCCGGTCCTCGTCCGCCTGCTGCCGCTTTCCCTTGCGTAGCCTCATGGTCCCGTCGTCTCCCTCGTCCGTGCCCGGTGAGCCCGGTGCATCCGGTGCACCCGGCGCATCCACTGCACCCACTGCATCCGGTGCTTCTGTGCGACGGGGGAAGAGTGCGGGGACGGTCCGGCGCCGGGCGTCATACCCGGGAGCCAATGTGGAGGCGCTACCCCGGTAGGGGGCGGCCCGCGGCGATGTCCGACCGGCCCGGTCTACTCGCCCGGGGTCACCAGCCCCGACTCGTACGCGAAGACCACGGCCTGGGCGCGGTCGCGCAGGTCGAGCTTGGTCAGGACGCGGCTCACATGGGTCTTGACCGTCTGCTCGGCCAGCACCAGGGTCCGGGCGATCTCCGTGTTGGACTGGCCGCGGGCGACCAGGGTGAGGACCTCGGTCTCGCGTTCCGTCAGCCCCTTGAGCCGCAGCGCGGGCCTGCCCCGGGCCGCGGGGCGCTGCTTGGCGAAGTCCGCGATGAGACGGCGCGTCACGGAGGGGGCGAGCAGCGCGTCGCCCGAGGCCACGACGCGTACCGCCGCGATGAGATCGGCCGGCGGGGCGTCCTTCAGCAGAAAGCCGCTCGCGCCCGCCCGCAGCGCCTCGTACACGTAGTCGTCGACGTCGAAGGTGGTGAGCATCAGCACCTTCGGCCGGTGGGTCACCCCCGTCGGCGGCGACAGCAGCCGGCGCGCGGCCTCCAGCCCGTCCATCTCGGGCATCCGTACGTCCATCAGCACGACGTCCGGGTGGGTGCGCCGGCTCAGCTCGACGCCCTGCGCACCGTCGGGGGCCTCGCCCACCACGTCGATGTCGCTCTGGGCGGCCAGCAGCGCGGCGAAGCCGGCCCGCACCATGGCCTGGTCGTCGACGATGATGACGCGCGTCGTCACGTGGAGTCCTTTTCGGTCAGGTCCTCTTCGGTCAGGGTCAGAGGGAGTCGAGCAGCAACCCGGAAGCCGCCGTCGGGCAGCGGGCCCACGTCGAGGGCGCCGCCGACGAGCCGCACCCGCTCACGCATGCCGACGAGCCCGTGCCCGGTACCGCCCGTCTCGAGCGGCCCGTCACGCGGCCGGGGCGGCGGCCCGTTGACGACCAGGACGGTGAGCCGGCCACCGCCGTCCCGGCCACCGCCGTCCTGGTCACCGCCGTCCCGGCCACCGGAGTCGCGGTCACCGCCGCCCTCCCGACCGCCGCTGCCCCGATCACCGCCGTCCCCGTCACCGCCGTCCCCGTCACCGGCGGACCCGGCCACCGACAGGGAGACCCGCGTCGCGGCCCCCGGCGCGTGCCGTACGACGTTCGCGAGGGCCTCCTGGACGATCCGGTACGCCGAGAGTCCCACCGCCTCGGGGACCTCGGCCTCGCAGGGGGTGAACTCCACCGGCCCGACGGTCCGTGCCGTCGCCTCCACCAGCTGACCGATCTGCCTCAGGCCCGGCTGGGGCACGAGCTCGCCGTGCGCCTCCTCGTTCCGCAGCACGCCGAGGAGACGGCGCATCTCGCCGAGCGACTCCCGCGCGGTCGACGCGATGGACGTGAACTCCTCCCGCACGTCCGGCGGCAGCGCCCGCAGGCGGTACTCGGCGGTGTCGGCCTGCACGGTGATGACGGACATGTGGTGGGCGACCACGTCGTGCAACTCGCGCGCGATGCGGGCGCGTTCCTCGAGGAGCGTCCGCCGGCCGCGCTCGGCCTCGCTGATCGTCTCCTGCTCGGCCAGCCTGCGCTGAACCTCGTACCGCTCGCGCAGCGCACCGCCCAGCAGGAGCGCGACGCCACCGAGGATGGTGAACAGCAACTCCCTGGCCCCGAAGCCGTGCGGCGCGGCGAAGCCCAGGCCGACGTTCGCGGCGGCTGTGGCGAGCCACACCAGCACCAGTGTCCGGCGCCGCTCGCGCAGGCCCAGGGCGAGGCAGAGGGCGACGTACCCGACGAGTTCCATGGGCGGGAACGGCCACAGCAGCCGCTCCTCGAAGTCGACGGCGAGCAGGGCCAGCGCCCCGGCCACGTCCGCGGCGAAGACGACGCACCAGGCCTGCAGCGGCCGTACGACGGCGAGCAGCAGCGGCGCGGCCTGCGCGGCGGCCAGCCCGGCGGCGACGGCGCCGTGCACGCCGTAGTCGGCGGTGAGCACGGCGATGGTGGTGGGCAGCAGGGCGACGCTCAGCACGAACGCCAGGGCCCACGGCAGCGCCCGCACCCACCGCCGCGACGCCCCGGCGAGCAGCGCACGGGGGCGTTCCTCCACCATTGGGGTCATGCCCGCCAGCCTAGGCGCCCGGCGGAGCCGCTCCGTCACCCTCAGGAGCCAAGCCGCAGTGATACCCCGGTAGGGGGTGGGCGGTGGGGGCAGGGGCGGTGGCGGGGCCGGTGCAAGCGGCACCCGCCCGGTGCGGGCTCCGGCACCGGGCGGCGCGGCGTCACACCCCCGCCGGGGTCGGGCCCACCAGTTCGGTCAGGACGTCCTCCATCGTGACGAAGCCCAGGACCGCGCCCGTTTCGCCGGTGACGGCGGCCAGGTGGCTGTCCTCCGTGCGCAGGGCGGTGAGGGTGTCGTCCAGGGGGGTGTCGATGCGGACGCGGGTGACGCGGTGCAGGGCCGTGCGCGGGAAGGGGCTCTCGCGGTCGGTCAGGCCCAGGGTGTCCTTGATGTGCAGGTAGCCGAGGACGGTGCCGCCGGGGCCGGTGACCGGGAAGCGGGAGTAACCCGCGTCGGCGGCCATGCGTTCCAGCTCGGCCGGGGTGACCGTGTGCGGGACCGTGCGCATCTTGGGGACCGGGACCAGGATCTCCCCGACCGGGCGGGTGCCCAGTTCCAGCGCGTCGCGCAGGCGCTCGCCGTCGGCCGGGGTGAGCAGTCCGGCTTCGCTGGCGTCGACCACCATGCGGGCCAGCTGGTCGTCGGTGAAGACGGCCTCGACCTCGTCCTTCGGCTCCACGCGCAGCAGCTTGAGGAGCGTGTTGGCGAAGGCGTTGATGCCGAAGACGACCGGCTTCAGGGCCCGAGTGAGGGCGACCAGGGGCGGGCCGAGGATCAGCGCGGTGGTCGCCGGGGCGGCCAGCGCGATGTTCTTCGGGATCATCTCGCCGATCAGCATGTGCAGGTACGTCGCCAGGGTCAGGGCGATCGCGAAGGCCACCGGGTGGACCAGCGCGTGCGGCATGTGGACCGCCTCGAACACCGGCTCCATCAGGTGCGCGATGGCCGGCTCGGCGACCGCGCCGAGCACCAGGGAGGAGACGGTGATGCCGAGCTGGGCCGTGGCCATCATCTGGGAGATGTGCTGCAGGCCCCACAGGGTCATCCGGGCGCGCTTGTCGCCCGTCTTCGCGCGCGGCTCGATCTGGCTGCGGCGCACCGAGATCATGGCGAACTCGGCGCCCACGAAGAAGGCGTTGGTCAGCAGCGTCAGCGCGCCGATGAAGAGCTGTACGACGGTCATCGGGCCAGCTCCCGCTCGTCGTGGGGCGCCGGGTGTCCGTGGCCCGGCCGGACGTGCTCCGGCTGTCCGTCGTCCGGCTGCCCGTGGCCCGGGTGGCTGTCCTTCGGGCTCCCGGGCTCCGGGCTCTCGTGGTCCGGGTGGTCGTCGCCCGGCTCGCGGGTCGCCGCGGGGGCGGTGACGCGGAGGCGGTCCGCGCGGTGGTGGTCGATGTCGAGGACGTCGATGCGCCAGCCGTCCAGGACCACCACGTCGCCCTTGGCGGGGATGCGCGTCAGCCGCGTGGCCACCAGGCCGGCCAGGGTCTCGTACGGGCCCTCGGGCGCGGTCAGGCCGATGCGCTGGAGGTGGTCCAGGCGCAGTGAGCCGTCGGCGTCCCAGGCCGCGCGGCCGTCGGGGTCCGCGGGAGCGGGCAGCAGGTCGGGGACCTCCACCGGGTCGTGCTCGTCGCGCACCTCGCCGACGACCTCCTCCACGATGTCCTCGACCGTCGCCACGCCCGCCGTACCGCCGTACTCGTCGATGACGACGGCCATGGTGCGGGCGCGGCGCATGCGCTCGAGGAGGCGGTCCGCGGGCAGGCTGTCCGGCACCAGCAGGGGCGCCGCGGCCAGCTCGGTGACGGGGGTGGCCCGGCGGCGGTCCGGCTCCAGGGCGAGCACGTCGCGGATGTGGACCGTGCCGATGACCTCGTCCAGGCTGTCCCGGTAGACCGGGAAGCGGGACAGGCCGGTGGCGTGCGAGAGGTTCGCGGCGTCGGCGGCGGTGGCGTGGGCCTCCAGGGCCTTGACGTCCACGCGCGGCGTCATGACGTTCTCCGCGGTCAGCTCGCCCAGGTGCAGGGTGCGCACGAACAGCTCCGCCGAGTCCGGCTCCAGGGCTCCCTCGGCGGCCGAGTGCTGGGCGAGCGCGACCAGCTCCTCGGCGCTGCGCGCGGACGCCAGCTCCTCGGCCGGTTCCAGGCCGAAGCGGCGCACGAAACGGTTGGCCGTGTTGTTCAGGTGGCGGATGAAGGGGCCGAAGGCGGTGGTGAAGCCGCGCTGCGGGCCCGCGACGACCTTGGCGACGGCCAGCGGGCGGGAGATCGCCCAGTTCTTGGGGACCAGCTCGCCGACGACCATCAGGACGACGGTGGACAGCACCACGCCGAGCAGCGTCGCCACCGTCGAGGCGGCGCCGCCCAGGCCGATCGCCGTCAGCGGGCCGCGCAGCAGCGCCGCGATCGACGGCTCGGCCAGCATGCCGATGACCAGCGAGGTCACGGTGATGCCGAGCTGGGCGCCGGACAGCTGGAGGGTCAGGGAACGTACGGCCTTCAGGGCGCCCTCGGCGCCGCGCTCACCGGACTCGGCGGCCCGCTCCAGGTCACCGCGCTCGACGGTGGTCAGGGAGAACTCGGCCGCGACGAAGATCGCGCAGGCGAGGGTGAGGAGGAGGGCCAGCAGGAGCAGCAGGACCTCGGTCACCGTGCCACCCCGCTTCCCTCACGCACATACGGGGGAACTGGCGGGCCGGCCGTGGCACGGCCGGTACTAGGGGGCTCCATTACGGAACGGGACTCCTTAACGGGGTCGGTGGGCGCCGGTACCAGCCGGGCACCCGAGGGTTCTCCCTCATGGTAAAGGACGAGCAAAGAGAGCGGGAGTCCTCAGACCCTATGCTTCTACTCGCCTGTAGAGAACGGCCGGCCTTTTCCGGTTGTTCCCCGCACGTTTTTCCGCACGCATTGTTCCCCGCACGAACGTGAAGGAGTGAACGCCTCGATGGTGTTCAAGCGGCTGCTCGGTTCCCTCGGCGTGGGCGGACCCACGGTGGACACGGTTCTCGACCCGGGCGCCGCCCGGCCCGGGGGCACGCTGTCGGGCCGGGTCCACCTCGTCGGCGGCACCGCCGACCACGACGTCGAGCACGTCGCGCTGGAGCTGGTGGCCCGCGTGGAGACCGAGCACGAGGAGCACGGCGACGGCGAGGGCGTCGTCGTCTTCGACCGGCACGTCGTGGGCGGGGCCTTCCGGCTCGCGGCGGGCGAGGAGACGAGCGTCCCGTTCACAGTGGCCCTGCCCTGGGAAACGCCCGTCACCGAGCTGTACGGGCAGCCGCTGGGCATCGTGCTCGGCGTCCGCACCGAGCTGGCCGTGGCCGGCGCCCGCGACAAGGGCGACCTGGACCAGCTGACCGTCGCGCCGCTCCCGGCGCAGGAGGCGGTCCTGGAGGCGCTCGGACAGCTCGGCTTCGGCTTCCGCTCCGCCGACCTGGAGTACGGCCGCATCGGCGGCACCGGGCAGCAGCTGCCCTTCTACCAGGAGATCGAACTGACCCCGCCCCCGGCCTACGCCCACCAGGTCAACGAGATCGAGCTGACGTTCCTGGCCGTACCCGGCGCCCTGGAGGTGGTGCTGGAGGCGGACAAGCGCGGCGGCCCGTTCTCCGACGGACACGACGCGC
Source organism: Streptomyces mayonensis (assembly GCF_018982965.1). Lineage (GTDB taxonomy): Bacteria > Actinomycetota > Actinomycetes > Streptomycetales > Streptomycetaceae > Streptomyces > Streptomyces mayonensis. The sequence continues at coordinate 19,251 of NZ_JACBYP010000113.1, forward strand.
TCAGCCGGTTCTCCGTGCCGCACGAGGGCCCGTCCGGGCCGCAGGACTGGAACGCCCTCGTCGACGGCTGGATCCGGGAGCTGGTCGAGCACCGGGCGTCGTACGGCTCGCACGCGGTGTACGGCCACGAAGCCGGGTACGGCGGTCACGAGCCGGGACACTCCGGGGGTTCCGGCATCGGGGTCGGCACCGCCGTGCTGGCGGGCGCGGGCATGATCGCCGGGGGGATCGTGGCGGCCGAAGTCGTCGACGAGGTGGGGGACTTCCTCGAGGACGACTCGGACGACGACTCGGACGGAGACTCGGACGACGATTCCGGGGGTGACGAGGAAGGCTGATAACTTCTACAGCGGTGTAGAGAGTTCGCACCTTTCCGACCGGTACGGAGTACGGAGTTCTCATGGCCCTGTGGGACCGCTTCAAGGAGTCCGCGTCGCAGATGCAGACGCAGCTCGTGGCGAAGAAGAACGACCTCAAGAGCGGCGCCTTCCGCGACGCCAGCATGGCGATGTGCGCGCTGGTCGCCGCCGCCGACGGCACCGTCGACCCCTCGGAGCGGCAGCGCGTCGCCCAGCTGATCTCCACCAACGAAGTGCTGCAGAACTTCCCCGCGGACGATCTGCGCCGCCGCTTCGAGGACAACCTCAACAAGCTGACCGCCGACTTCGACTTCGGCAAGGTCGGCATCCTCCAGGAGATCGCCAAGGCGAAGAAGAAGCCCGCCGAGGCGCGTGCCGTGGTGCAGATCGGCATCGTGATCGGCGGCGCCGACGGGGACTTCGACAAGGACGAGCGCGCCGTGGTCCGCGAGGCCTGCTACGCGCTGGACCTGCCGCCGCACGAGTTCGACCTCTGATCGGCCTCTGATCGACCGCTGCGACCCACGGCCGCGCCACCCGCGGCCGCCGGCCGTGCCGTAGATTCGCCGTAGATTCGCCCTAGATCCCGGGTGCGGACCCGTGCCGCGGGTCCGCACCGTACGTCCACCAGGGGAGCGCAGTGTTCGGACTGAGCGAGCTCGCGATCGTTCTCATCGTCGTCATAGCCGTCCTCGCCGCCAAGAAACTCCCCGAGCTGACCCGCTCGGCGGGCAAGTCGGCCCGCATCCTCAAGGCCGAGGCCCGCGCGGCGAAGGAGCAGGACGAGCCGGGGACGCCGCGCGTCGTCCAGGGAGAGGCGATCCGGCACGAGACCGACGGGACCGGCCCCGCCAACGGCACCGGCGGCGGCAGCAGCGGGACAAGCACCGGCACCGGCGGTCAGGGTACGCCGCAGGGCTGAGCGCTCCGGGGGACGGAGCGCTCCACCGGTCCCGCCCTGCGCGGTTCAGGCGGTTCACGCGGTTCACGCTTCGGGTTCCCGGTCGGCTCCCGGGCGGGTGCGGTGCGGGCCGGGTTCACGCAGGACCTCACCCCGATTGCGGCGGCGCCGAGCGCGGGCGCCGGAAGAGCGGGCGGCGTGCCGGTGTGCAGGCGCCGGGCGCATGTGCGTGCGCCCGGGTCAGGGCGGGTCCTGGGGCATCGTCGACAGCAGGCTGTGGACGACGGGGCCGGCCGAGCCGCCGCCGGTGACGCCCTCCTCGACGACGGCGGCGACGGCGACGTTGCCGCGGTGGGCGACGAGCCACCCGTTGTTGTCCTGGTCGTCGGAGACCTCGGCGGTGCCGGTCTTGGCGCCGACCTCGCCGGGCAGGTCGGCCAGGACGCGCGCGGTGCCGTCGGTGACGGTCGCCCGCATCAGCGTGCGCAGCTGCGCGACGACCTTCTCGGGGAGCGGCTCGGTACGGGTCGCGTCCTCGTCCTCGGCGGCGCCCGGGGTGACGGACGGCTGGTGGAACTCGCCGGAGACCGCGGTGGCCGTCACCGACGCCATGATCAGGGGGTTGGCCTGGATCCGGCCCTGCCCGATCATCGACGCGGCCTTCTCCGTCTCGTCCTTGGGCGCGGGTACCGAGCCGTCGTACGTCGGGATGCCGACGTTCCACTCCTGGCCGACGCCGAAGCGGGTGCGCGCGACCTCGCCCAGCTCCCCGTCGTCGAGCTTGCCGCGCAGTCCGATGAAGGCGGTGTTGCAGGACTCGGTGAAGTCCTTGCGGAAGGTGGCGCCGGGGTGTTCGGAGGTCTCGACGTTGTGGAACTGCTTCCCGACCGTCAGGTACTTGGGGCAGTCCACGACGTCGTCCGGCGCGACCGCGCCCTTGAGCAGCAGGGCGCTGCTCGTGACGATCTTCCAGGTGGAGCCGGGCGCGTAGGTGCCGGAGGCGGCGCGGTTGAAGCCGGAGGAGGGGGAGTTGGCGAGGGCGAGGACCTCGCCGTTGTCGACGCGCAGGGCGACGAGGGAGGCGTTCTTGCCGTCGGCCTTCGCCAGCGCCTTCTCGGCGGCGGACTGCCAGCCGGCGTCCAGGGTGGTGCGCACGGGCCGGTCCGCGGTCTCCGGGTCGGGCTTCCTGCCGAAGGACGCCTCGGTGCGCACGGTCTCGCCGGAGGCCCGGTCGACCAGTTCGACCGCTCCGCGCGGTCCGCCGCCACCGCCCGCGTCACCGGCGAGGCGCCCCAGGAGCGGGGTCAGGGACGGGTACGCGTCGTCCACGAGGGAGACACCCTCGCGGTCCGTGACCTTCGGCGGGGCGCTCTCCTCGCGTTCCAGGCGGAACTTCTCCGTGTCGCTCAGCCGCGGGTGCACCAGGGACAGCCGCCAGTCCACCTTCCAGCCGCCGCCCTCCTGTTCGCGCAGCGGCAGCCGCGACTCGTACGTCCAGGTTCCGAGGCCGGTGACCGGCATCCGCGCGGTGAACGGGACACCGAGCGTGCCGTCCTCTTCCTCCTTCGTGCCGTCGTCCGCCGCCGTCAGCTCGGGCTTCTCGATGTCGAGTCCGGCGGTGAAGCTCTGCAGGACCTCCTGCGCCCTGCCGGGCTCGGTGGTGCGGTCCGCCGCGCTCGGCAGGCGCCCGGCGGCCCAGTCGGCGAGGAAGGCACGGGCCTGTTTCATCGCGGCGGGGTCGGGGCCGTCGTCGCGGGCGAAGGGGCCGAACCCGGCGGCGTACGAGCCGCCCGCGGCGATCGCGAGCACGACGCCGGCGGCGGCGACGGCCCGTACGCCCTTGCGGGGCGCGCGGCGGCGGGAAGGGGCGAGCTGGGGGGCTTCGGACATGGGAGGTCCTTGTCGGGTCAGCGGCCGGAGCCGGTGAGGAAGTCGAGGAGGGCGTCGGTGGCGTCCAGGGCCTTGCTGACCGGGCCGAACCCGTCGGGCGGCGGGACGGTCGAACCGGGCCAGGTGTGGCCCGCGCCGTGGACGACGAGGAGTTGCACCGTGGCCGCGTCCGCGGAGTGGGCCGGGGCGTCCTTCAGACTCCACACCGTGCGGTCGTAGCCCTTCTCCTCCCGCTTGGCGGGCTTTCCGGCGTCCCCGGCCGCCGCGAACGCCGCCGCCGTGTCCTGCGCCGACAGGCTCGGCAGGATCGGCTCCTCGGGGTCCGGCGGCGGGGACGGCCACCCCGCCAGCGGGCGTACGGGGTCGTCGGCGCCGTAGACGACCATGACGGGGAGGGGGCCGGTGGGCCGCACCGCGGCGTCGCCCGCGGGAAGCTGCCCGGAGACCGAGACGGCACCCGCCAGCAGCTCCGGGCGCTCGGCGGCCATGCGCAGGGCCATCGAGCCGCCGTTGGAGAAGCCGGCGACGTAGACCCGCTCGGGGTCGGCGTGCTCGGTACGGACCAGGTGCTTGATCAGCGCCTCGGTGAACCGCACGTCCAGGCCGGGGTCCGGGCGCTGCTTCGTGGCCCGGGTGCCCGCGCCCCAGCCGTGGTCGAGGCCCTCGGGGAAGGAGACGAGCATGCCGCGGGCGGTGGCGGCCCGCTCGAGACGGGACTTCTCGCGCAGCTCGGCGGCGTCGGCGCCGCGGCCGTGGAAGGCGATGACGAGCGGCTTCGGGTCGTCGTCGGTGGCGGCGGGCCGGTGCAGGAGGTAGTCGCGGGTGCGGCCGTCCGCGCGGAGCTGTCCGCGGACCTCCGGCGCGGGGGTGGCCGTGGCGGTGGCGGTGGCGGTACCACCGGCGCCCGCTGCTGTGGAGCCGGTGGCGGACGGGTCGCCGCCGGCACCGGAGCCGGTGTCCGTGGCGCAGCCGGCCAGCGGGAGTACGAGGGCGAGGGCGAGGGCGCCGGGCCAGCGGCGGGCCCTGGGCGCGAGGTCTCGGGAGAGGCGCATGCCCCGAGGAGAACAATCCTGGCGGACACCTGTCCAAGATTGATATGGATGTCAGATCGATCAATCCTCGATATGATTACTGCTCGTGGACCTGGTGCGGCACCTGGAGTGCTTCGTGGCTGTTGCAGAAGAGTCACACTTCGGGCGGGCCGCGGCCCGTCTCGGCATGGCTCAGCCACCCCTGTCGCAGCGCATCCAGCGGCTGGAGAAGGAGCTGGGCGTCCGCCTCTTCGAGCGCACCAGCCGCCAGGTGACCATCACCGAGGCGGGCACGCTGCTGCTGACCGAGGCCCGTGAGCTGCTGGCCCGCGCCGAGGCACTGCGGACCGCGGCGCGCCGCATCCGGGACGGCGAGAGCGGCCTGCTGCGCGCCGCGCTGTCCCCCGACATCTCCGGCGAGACGGTCGCCGCCCTGCTGGCCGGCTTCCGGCGCCGCCACGGGCACCTGGAGCTGGAGCTGCACGAGCTGTCCACCGCCCAGCAGCTCGCCGGGTTCGCCGCCCACGAACTGGACGTCGGCCTCATCCACCACCCGTGCGACGTCACCGGCCTGGAGCTGGGGCCGGTGCTCCGCCGCGACCTGGGCGTCCTGCTGCCGCGCGAGGCCCCGCAGGCCGGTCTCGACGCGGTGCCGCTCGCCGCCCTGACCGGCTACGACCTGGTGCTCTTCCCGCGCACCGACGCCCCCGCGGTCTACGACGACCTGCTCACCGCCTGCGCCCGGGGCGGCTACACCCCGGCCGCCGTACGGCACGGCCAGGGCGCCAGTTTCGTACGCGGCCTGGTGCTGTCGTCCGGGGCCGTCGCCCTGTGCCCGCGCGACACGCGGCTCGTCGCCCCCGGCGACCGGGACCTGGTCTGGCGCCCGCTGTCCGGGGCCCCGCCCGCCTGGCGGCACTCCGTGGCCTGGCCCAAGGGGCGCGGTGACGCCGCCGTCGGCGCCTTCACGGACGCGGCCACCCACGCGCTGCGCACCACGGCCGACGCCCACTCCGAGGCACCCGCCCGGCCCCTGCACCTCCGCCCGGCATCGGAGTACTGGCTGTGACCGAGACCGCCACCGCCGCCCGTCTGGACGCCGCCTTCGCCGAGGCCGGGGTCACCGGGTGGCTGCACGCCGTGGACATCGACTCGGGGGCGCAGGCCGGCACGGGGGCCGACCAGCCGGTCTGCACGGCCAGTGTCCACAAGGTGTGCGTCCTGGTGACGCTGCACGAGCTGGCGGCGGCCGGGACGCTGGACCTGACCGAGCAGGTCGAGTGCCCGCCCGCCGGACGCGCCCCCGGGCCCACGGGTCTGGCGTCGATGCTGGACGCGGCCCGGCTGTCGCTGCGCGACGCGGCGTTCCTGATGATGTCCGTCAGCGACAACACGGCCGCCGACCTGCTGCTGCGCCGGGTCGGCCGGAACGCCGTCAACCGCACCACCGCGCGGCTCGGCCTCACCCGGACGCGGATGGCGCACGGTTTCGGCGAGATGCTGGCCGCCATGCGCGAGGACGCCGGGCCCTCCGGTGCCCGTGCCCTGGCCGACCCGCACGTCATCGCGCGGCTGCGCGCCCTGGACCCGGCCCGCACCAACCGCAGCACGCCGCGGGACATGACCCGCCTGCTCGGTGCCCTCTGGCGGGACGAGGCCTGCCCGCCCGAGTACGGTGCCGCGATGCGCCGGATCATGAGCCTCCAGGTGTGGCCGCACCGTCTGGCCTCGGGCTTCCCCTTCGACGACGTCCACGTGGCCGGCAAGACCGGCACCCTGCCGACCCTGCGCAACGAGGTCGGCGTCGTCGAGTATCCCGACGGCGGCCGCTACGCCGTGGCGGTCTTCACCCGCACCGCCAACCCGGCGGCCACGCTCCCGGCGGCGGACGCCGTGATCGGCACGGCGGCCCGGATCGCGGTGGACGCCCTGCGGGCACCCTGAGCCGACGGGCCTGGGCCCGCCGCGCGTACCGGTGACCTTCCCGCGCGTACCGGCGCCCGCCGCGCGTACCGGCGGCCTCCCCGCGCGTACCGGCGGCCTCTCCCATGTACCGGCAGCCTCTCCCCCGTACCGGCGGCCTCCCCGCGCGTACCCGGTCGCGCGGCGTCACCCCGAGTTGTCCCGCCAGCGTCCGCCGCTCGGGGCCGAGTCGAAGCGGGTCGCCGCCGAGGCGTTGCCGCTGAAGTCGTTGCCGGAGACCCGGCCGCCCGTCCAGACGGCCTCGGGGGCGAGCCACACGGCGTGGTTCTGCGTGCGGGGACGGCCGTCGTCGCGGACCCGGTTGCCGTGGACGTACGGGTGGGTCACGGCGGCGGCCGCGGTGAGCCCGGCACGCGGGACGGGGGCGTCCGGCAGGCGGTAGGCGGTGCCGGGCGCCGGGGTGGCGCCGGGCCAGGCGGTCACGGCACCGGGGCGCACGGGGACCAGGTCGAGCCGGGTGGCGGTGTTGTCGACGACCAGGACGGTGACCCCGGCGGGAGCCGCCTCCGCGGAGGGTCCGGGGGTGTCGCGGCCGTCCCGGGCATCCCGGGTGTCCACCGTGAGTTCCTTGCCGCGGTGGCCGCCCGGGAGCCAGTCGGCGTTCTCGTCGGTCAGCGACAGCGGCCCGCAGTGCACGCCCGTGCCGCCGCCCTCCGCCGCCGGAGCGGCACGCCGGCCGTTGTTGCGGACCCGGTTGCCGAAGATCGCCGGCTCGTGCAGCGGGGCGTCGACGCGGATGCCGTCCAGGGCGTTGTCGTGCACGTCGTTCGACTCCAGGACGACGTCCACGGCGGGCTCCTGGTCGCCGCCGGCCAGGTTGTGCTCCCAGTACCCGTACCGGCCGTTGTTGCTGACGCGGTTGCCGCGGAAGGCGTACGGGCCGGGGGTGTTGCCGAGCGCGATCCCGTCCCCCGCGTTGCCGTCGATCACGCACCCGGTGACGATGCCGCCGCGCCCGCCGACGCTCGTCGTACCCTGCGCGGACACGTCGAACCCGGCGACGTGGTTGCCGAGCATCGAGCAGCCGGTGACGAGCAGCCCGTCGGCGCCCCAGTCGGAGATGCCGTAGCGGTTGTCCTCGGTGTGGCAGGCGGTGATGCGGATACCGCGGGGCGGGACCCAGTCCTCCTGCTGGAGTTCGAGGAAGATGCCGTTGGTGCCGTTGCCGCGGGCGGTGCAGTCGGTCACCGCCAGCCGTTCGACCGGCCCCCAGCCGCCGACGCCGATCCCGAGGCCCGCGCCGCCCATTTTCTCCCCGGGGTCCTGCCGCCCGCACCGCTCGGCCAGTACGCCCTCGACCACGGTGTCCTGGAGGAAGTCGCAGCCGAATCCGGTGGCGGCGGTGTCGTGGATCCAGAGGTCGCTGAAGCGTCCCCGCAGTACGTACTGCAGGCCGAGCCCCTTGGCCAGTACGTCGTACTCCTCCGTCTCCACCCGTGAGCCGTCGATCTCGAAGTGGGCGAAGGTGACGTCGGCGATGTGGCGGTCCGGCCCGGCGCCGTGCTGCGCGGTGGTGAACCACGCCAGCGGCACCGGCCGGGTGGGGGCGCCCGGGTTGGCGAGGACGAAGCAGGTCGCGGCCCGTCCGGCGCCGACCAGCGAGACGCCGGACCGCCACAGCACCGGCCGGTCCCGGATCAGGTACCGCCCGGCGGGCACCCGGACGGTGCGCGGCCGGCCGTCCGCCGCGGTGGCGTCGCCCAGCGCGTCCACCAGGTTCTGCAACGCCGGCCCGTCGTCGGCGCTGCCGTCCCCTGCCAGGCCGTACTCACGGGCGTCGGCCGTCAACGGCGCGGTCATGGCGCTGCTCCTTCCACCGACGGAGATTCGGGGGATCGAGGGGGGATCGGGGGGGGATCGG
>NZ_JACBYP010000114.1 GCF_018982965.1 Streptomyces mayonensis
ACCCGGAAGCTAAGCCTTACAGCGCCGATGGTACTGCAGGGGGGACCCTGTGGGAGAGTAGGACGCCGCCGAACAATTATTCAAAGGGTTGGACCCGGAACTTTGGTTCCAGGTCCAACCCTTTTTTGTTCTCCGTCACCGGAAGTTCACGTTGCGCTACGACCATCGTTCGTATGGGTACCGCAGCAATGCTCAGGGCCGCCGGCGTCGGAGTCGGTGACGAGGTAGTCGTACCTGCCTTCGGAAACGTGGAGGTCGCCGAGGCCGTGGCGCTCGTCGGCGCGCTGCCGGTGTTCGCCGACATAGACCCGGCGACGTACTGCCTCGACGCGTCGGGCGTCGAAACGGCACTGACGGAACGCACCGCGGCCGTAGTCGTCGTCCACCGCTTCGGGCGACCCGCGGAGATGGGGCCACTGCTCGGCATCGGGCAACGCCACGGGCTGCTCGTGCTGGAACACGGCGAGTCCGAGGTGCCGTACGACGAGATAGCGCAGCGCAGGCAACGGGCGGCCTACCTCGACGGGAAGTTGAGGGGCGTGCGGACGCCTGACGGGGGTCACGGGCACACCTACCAGCAGTACGTGGTCCGGGTGCCGGGGAACGGCCGGCCCGACCGGGACGCCTTCGCCCGTGCCGTGCGGGCCCGGGGCGTCGAGTGCCGGGTGCCGGTGAAAGCGCCCGTGCACAGGATGCCGCACTTCCGGCGTTGCGTGTCCCTGCCGGAGACGGAGCGGGCCGTGGGTGAGACGCTCGCGCTGCCCGTCGAGGCCGCGTTGACCAAGAGGGACATGCAGCGCATCGTCTCCGCCTGCAATGCGCTGGGCGGACTGCTGCAGCCCGCGCTCTGATTCCGTGGGCCGAATCTCTGGTTGGGAGCACCGGCTTGTTCGGGGTATGATCTATTCCGTTGCCGAGGGGGGAACCCGGGAAAGCAACAGGCCCCTATAGCTCAGTCGGCAGAGCGTCTCCATGGTAAGGAGAAGGTCAACGGTTCGATTCCGTTTGGGGGCTCCAGGAGAAAGGCCCCGCCCAATCGGGCGGGGCCTTATGCGTGCCCAGGACCACATCCGTGGGCCGGCCGCGTAGCTAGTCGGCGTGGGGCTCCGGGACGCGCATCGCGAGAATCGCCATGTCGTCGGACGGGGCGTCGGACGCGAAGCGCTCGACGGCCCGCATGATCCGTGCGGCCACCGCGCCCGCCGTCAGACCGGTGCACGTGGTGAGGACGTCGGCGAGGCCGTCGTCGCCCAGCATGCGGGTTCCCTCGCGGCGTTCGGTGACGCCGTCCGTGACACACAGCAGGACGTCGCCCGGGTCGAGGGTGACCGTCTGCTCGTAGAGCTCCAGGTCCTCGATGACGCCCAGGAGCGGCTGCGGTTCGGCGGCCGGTTCCACCGTGCCGTCCTGGCGCAGGCGGAGCGGGAGCGGATGGCCCGCGCAGACCACCTTCAGTTCCGCCCTGCCGTCGTCCTGCGGGCGCATCTCGCCGTACAGCAGCGTGAGGAAGCGGCTGCGGGCGCCCTCGTCGAGGATGGCGGAGTTGAGGCGCTGCAGGACCTCCGGGCCGCTGAGGCCCTCGCGGGCCAGCAGACGCAGGGCGTGCCGGGCCAGGCCCGTGACGGCCGCCGCGTTGGGGCCCGTGCCGCAGACGTCGCCGATGGCGAAGCCGTACGCGTCGTCGCTGATGGGGAAGAGGTCGTAGAAGTCGCCGCCGACCTCGTTGCCCTCGCCGGCCGCGCGGTAGATGACGTCGACCTCGACGCCGTCCACCACGGGGAGTTCCGGGGGCAGCAGGCTGCGCTGGAGGGACTGGCTGATGGCCGTGCGCTCCGAGTACAGCCGGGCATTGTCCAGGGCCAGGGCGGCCCTGCGGGACAGGTCCTCGGCGAGTTCCAGGATCTCCTGGCGGAAGTGGTCGTCGGTGGGTTTGCCGAGGGTGAGCATGCCGATGACGCGGTTGCGGGCGACCAGGGGGAGGACGACGGTCTCGCCGCCGACGGCGGACGCCGTGGCGAGAGTCGGGCCGATTCCCGTACTCAGGGGCTGTGCCGGGTCGCCGCTCAGACCCAGGTCGCGCATGGAGGTGCGCAGAGCGGCCTGGTGGGCCATCTCGGCGGGGGCCGACCACACCCGGGCACCCGGGGTGGGGACCGGGTCGGGCGGCGCGATCTTCGACAGCAGGGACTTGATGCCGTCGATCAGCTCCTCGTCCTCGTGCAGGACGTAGGAGAGGTACGGGTCCGACGACTGGTCGGCGATCGTGTAGACGGCGCACCAGGTGGCCAGGGTGGGGACCGTCATCTGGGCCATCAGGGCCAGCGTCTGGTCGCGGTCCAGGGTGCCCGCCAGGAGGTCGGAGGCCTCGACGAGGAAGCTGAGGGAGCCGCGCCGCAGCCGCTCCAGTTCGCCGAGGCGGGCGGACTCGACGGCCAGCGCGATGCGGTCGGCGGCGAACTGGAGGCGCAGCGCCTCCTCGTTGGAGTACCGGCCGGCGGACTCGGCGGCGACGCCCAGGGATCCGGTGAGGCGGCCCTCGACCTTGAGCGGGACGGTGACGACCGAGCGCATGCCCGTGCCGTTCAGGAGCGGAACCGCGCCCGGGACGGCCTCGAGGTCGTCGTGGACGGCGGGCATGCGAGCCGAGCCGTACCGGCCGGGGCCCGCCTCGACGGGGACGCGGGCGAACCGCTGGCGGGCGGAGGGCAGGCCGGTGGAGGCGCGGACCTCCAGCTCCGTCTCGTCGTCGGTCGCCAGGAGGAGGAAGGCGGCGTCGGCGTCGAGCATGTCGCGGGCGCGTTCGACCGTGCGCTGGAGGAGGCCGTCGAGGTCGTCGGGTGCGGGGGAGCCGATGAACACCTCGAAGGGATCGGTGCTCTGGCCCTCCGTGGCCGGGGCGTCAGCGGACGGTACGCGCAACGGCGTCTGCAGCACCGCGCGTTCGCGGTCCCGGACGAGGAGGCAGACCGTGGACGGTTCACCGCCGGTGTCGCGGACGCGGAGGTGGGAGGCGTAGACCGGGATGACGCGGCCGCGGGCGTCCCTTATGCCGTAGCTGCCCTCCCAGCGGGAGAGCTGGAGTGCCTCGGCGATGCCGGTGCTGGTGCCCGGGGTGTGCGGCCAGGCGGCGAGGTCGGTGAGCGGCTTGCCGGTGACCTGATCGGCGGAGTAGCCGAAGAGGTCCTCGGCGTCCTCGTTCCAGGACGTGACGGCGCCGGTGCGGTCGATCTGGACGACGGCGACGCGGACGCGGCCGTCGGCGAGGGGCAGCAGGTCGGCGGGGAGGGAGGGGCCGGCGGCGCGGGTGCCGACCGGGCGCTCGGGCAGGTGGAGGTGGAACCAGACGTTCTTCAGCGTGGGCGTGTACTCGACGCCCCAGCGGTCGGCCAGGGCCGCGCACAGCTGGAGCCCGCGGCCGCCCTCGCGGTCGGGGCTGCCCATGTCGGCCGGGGAGCCCTGGAGGGGGACCTCGCGCTCGGGGTAGTGGTCGGCCACCTCGATCCGTACGCCGTCGTCGCCGCGCAGGCACAGGACGTCCGCGGTGGTGCCGGCGTGGACCACCGCGTTGGTCACCAGTTCGCTGGTGAGTACCACGGCGTCGTCGATGATGTCCGCATGGCCCCAGCCCTGGAGCGTGTCGCGGACGAAGGACCGGGCACTCGCCACGGACCGCCCGACGGGCTCGAAGCTGGCGGCCGCGCGCGCGGTGATCACAGAACTCCCTCTCTCCCCGTGCCCGGCCTCATGGCCGGCCGGCTCGTGCCGCTGCTGCGGCACTCCGCCCGTCGACCCGGGATCCGGGGGCTGTTCCCCCGGGATCAGTCCGGTGGTCATTCCGGCCGCCCCTCCGATGCCCGCTTCGTCTCCGTACCACCGCCCAGACCGGCCGCACCGGCTTGGCTGGACAGCCGCATGCAAGGTTACTTACCTTCGCCGTCCGTGCGGATGCCGGTCTGCAGTGTTTCCGCCCAGAGGGTGTGCGGACGATGTGCGAAGCTGCCGAACTGTTATGGCCTGGTTCGGCCGGGGTGAAACACTGGGAAGGCTGCTTGTGAAGGTCCGGGCAGGTGAATGCCCGCCGAGTGCGGCGGGCAGCAGCCCCCGGAAGCGGTCCGGCGAGCCGGGCCCTGCCATCCGGCAGCATGGCAGTACGCGGCAGTAACCGGTCCGTCGCGCGGTGGCGGGCGGACACAGCAGTATCGGTCGACCCCTGCGGGAGGGACACAGTGGAGTCTGGCGCAGCGACGCGGGCCACGAAGACGCGCGCGAAAGGCGGACAGTCCCTGAGTAATAAGGGCAAAACGCGGGGCGGCAGTACGACGGTGGACACGGCCGCGCTGAACCGGCTGCTCGCGGCGCTCGTGTCCATGCGGGAGGGGAACTTCCGCAGGCGGCTCACGGTGTCCGGCGACGGCGTGATGTCGGAGATCGCGGCGGTCTTCAACGAGGTGGCCGACCGCAACCTCCACCTCACGGGTGAGCTGGCGCGGGTGCGGCGCACCGTCGGACGTGAGGGAAAGCTCACGGAGCGGCTGGAGACCGGGGCCTGCGAGGGCTCCTGGGCGACCGCGATCGACAACTCGAACGCGTTGGTGGACGACCTCGTACGGCCCGTCTCCGAGGTCAGCCGGGTGCTGTCGGCGGTGGCGGACGGTGATCTGTCGCCCCGTATGGAGCTGCGGACGCAGAGCGAGGAGGGCACCGGGCAGCCGCTGCGCGGTGAGTTCCTCAAGGTCGGCCGGACCGTGAACAACCTGGTCGACCAGTTGTCGACGTTCACGGACGAGGTCACGCGGGTGGCCAGCGAGGTCGGTACCGAGGGCAAGCTGGGCGGCCAGGCGCGGGTGCGGGGCATGTCGGGTTCGTGGAAGGACCTGACGGACTCCGTCAACACGATGGCGTACCGGCTCACCGCGCAGGTGCGGGACATCGCGCTGGTGACGACGGCGGTGGCCAAGGGCGACCTGTCGCGGAAGGTCACGGTGCACGTGGCCGGCGAGATGCTGGAGCTGAAGAACACCGTCAACACGATGGTGGACCAGCTCTCGGCGTTCTCGTCCGAGGTGACACGCGTCGCCCGGGAGGTGGGCACCGAGGGCGCCCTGGGCGGGCAGGCGCAGGTGCCGGGTGTGGCCGGGGTGTGGAAGGAGCTGACCGACTCCGTCAACACCATGGCCGGGAACCTGACGGCGCAGGTGCGGGAGATCTCCCACGTGACGACGGCGGTGGCCAACGGCGACCTGTCGAAGAAGGTGACGGTGCCGGCGCGCGGCGAGGTCGCGCAGCTCGCCGAGACGATCAACCAGATGACCGAGACGCTGCGGATCTTCGCGGACGAGGTCACGCGCGTGGCCAACGAGACCGGTGGCGAGGGGCAGCTCGGCGGGCAGGCGAACGTGCCGGGCGCGGCCGGCATCTGGAAGGACCTGACGGACTCCGTCAACACCGTCTTCCGGAACCTGACGACGCAGGTGCGCGACATCGCCGCGGTGACGACGGCGGTGGCCAGCGGTGACCTGTCGCAGAAGGTCACGGTGGACGTGGCCGGCGAGATGCTGGAGCTGAAGAACACCGTCAACACGATGGTGGACCAGCTGTCCGCCTTCGGTGCCGAGGTCACGCGGGTGGCCCGGGAGGTCGGTGTCGAGGGCGAGCTGGGCGGCCAGGCGCAGGTGCCGGGGGCGGCGGGGACGTGGAAGGACCTGACGGACTCCGTCAACACCGCGTTCCGCAACCTCACCGGTCAGGTGAGGAACATCGCGCAGGTGACGACGGCGGTGGCCAACGGTGACCTGTCGCAGAAGGTCACGGTGGACGTCTCCGGCGAGATGCTCCAGCTGAAGAACACCGTCAACACGATGGTGGACCAGCTCTCCAGCTTCGCCGACCAGGTGACGCGGATGGCCCGGGACGTGGGCACGGAGGGCCGCCTCGGCGGTCAGGCGCGGGTCGACGGCGTGTCGGGGACCTGGAAGGAGCTGACGGACTCCGTCAACTCCATGGCCGGCAATCTGACCTCCCAGGTGCGCAACATCGCCCAGGTGACGACGGCGGTGGCGCGCGGAGACCTGTCGCAGAAGATCGACGTCGACGCGCGCGGCGAGATCCTCGAGCTGAAGAACACCATCAACACGATGGTGGACCAGCTGTCGTCCTTCGCCGAGCAGGTGACCCGGGTCGCCCGCGAGGTGGGTACGGAGGGCCGCCTCGGCGGCCAGGCCCAGGTGCCGGGTGTCGCGGGCGTGTGGCGCGACCTGACGGACTCCGTGAACGGCATGGCCGGCAACCTCACCGCGCAGGTGCGCAACATCGCGCAGGTGGCCACGGCGGTGGCCCGCGGTGACCTGTCCCAGAAGATCACCGTGGACGCGCGCGGGGAGATCCTGGAGCTGAAGAACACGCTGAACACGATGGTGGACCAGCTGTCGTCGTTCGCGCAGGAGGTGACGCGCGTCGCGCGCGAGGTGGGCACCGAGGGCATCCTCGGCGGCCAGGCCGAGGTGCAGGGCGTCTCCGGCACCTGGAAGGACCTCACGCAGTCCGTGAACGGCATGGCCAACAACCTGACCATGCAGGTGCGCAACATCGCCGAGGTCACCACCGCGGTGGCCAAGGGCGACCTGTCGAAGAAGATCACCGTCGACGCCAAGGGCGAGATCCTCGAGCTGGTCACCACCGTCAACACGATGGTGGACCAGCTGTCGTCCTTCGCGGAGCAGGTCACGCGGGTGGCGCGCGAGGTGGGCACCGAGGGCATCCTCGGCGGCCAGGCCCACGTGCCCGGCGTGGTCGGCATCTGGAAGGACCTCAGCGACAACGTCAACCTGATGGCGAAGAACCTCACCGTGCAGGTGCGGAACATCTCCCAGGTGGCCGCGGCCGTGGCCAACGGCGACCTGACGCGGACGGTGACGATCGAGGCGCGAGGTGAGGTCGCGCAGCTGGCCGAGACGTTCAACACCATGGTGAAGACGCTGAGTTCGTTCGCGGACCAGGTCACCAAGGTGGCCCGCGAGGTGGGCACGGACGGCATTCTCGGCGGTCAGGCGCACGTGCCGGGCGTGGCGGGCACCTGGAAGGACCTCACCGAGTCGGTGAACCAGATGGCGTCCAACCTGACCGGCCAGGTGCGCAACATCGCCATGGTCACCACGGCGATCGCCAAGGGCGACCTGACCAAGAAGATCGACATCGACGCGCGCGGCGAGATCCTGGAGCTGAAGACGACCATCAACACGATGGTGGACCAGCTGTCGTCGTTCGCCGAGGAGGTCACCCGGGTCGCCCGCGAGGTGGGCACCGAGGGGCAGCTGGGCGGCCAGGCGCGGGTGCGGGACGTCGACGGGACGTGGCGCGACCTGACGGAGTCCGTGAACGAGATGGCCGGGAACCTGACCCGGCAGGTGCGTGCCATCGCGCGCGTGGCGACCGCGGTGACGCGCGGCGACCTGAACCTCAAGATCGACGTGGACGCGTCCGGGGAGATCTCCGAGCTGCAGGACTACATCAACAAGATGATCGCCAACCTGCGCGACACCACGATCGCCAACAAGGAGCAGGACTGGCTCAAGGGCAATCTGGCGCGGATCTCCGGCCTCATGCAGGGCCGCCGCGACCTCCAGGACGTGGCCTCGCTGATCATGAGCGAGCTGACGCCGGTGGTCTCCGCGCAGCACGGCGCGTTCTTCCTGGCGATGCCGCTGGCCGACGGGCAGGACCAGGCCGGCGCCGAGGGCGACCCGTACGAGCTGCGGATGCTCGGTTCGTACGGCTACTCGATGGGGTCCATGCCGACCTCGTTCCGGCCGGGGGAGGCGCTGGTCGGCACGGCGGCCCAGGAGAAGCGCACGATCCTGGTGGAGAACGCGCCGAGCGGCTACCTGAAGATCTCCTCCGGTCTCGGGGAGGCGCCGCCCGCCCAGGTCATCGTCCTGCCGGTGCTGTTCGAGGGGCAGGTGCTGGGCGTCATCGAGCTGGCGTCCTTCACGCCGTTCACGCAGATCCAGAAGGACTTCCTCAACCAGATCGCCGAGATGATCGCGACGAGCGTCAACACCATCTCCGTCAACACCAAGACGGAGGTGCTGCTGAGCCAGTCGCAGGAGCTGACCGAGCAACTGCGGGAGCGGTCCGCGGAGCTGGAGCAGCGGCAGAAGGCGCTCCAGTCCTCCAACGCCGAACTGGAGGAGAAGGCGGAGCTGCTGGCGCAGCAGAACCGCGACATCGAGGTGAAGAACACCGAGATCGAGGAGGCGCGGCAGGTTCTGGAGGAGCGTGCCGAGCAGCTTGCGGTCTCGATGCGCTACAAGAGCGAGTTCCTGGCCAACATGTCGCACGAGCTGCGTACGCCGCTCAACTCGCTGCTGATCCTGGCCAAGCTGCTCGCCGACAACGTCGACGCGAACCTCTCCCCGAAGCAGGTCGAGTTCGCCGAGACGATCCACGGCGCCGGCTCCGACCTGCTCCAGCTCATCAACGACATCCTCGACCTGTCCAAGGTCGACGCGGGCAAGATGGACGTCTCCCCGACGCGCATCGCACTCGTCCAGCTCGTGGACTACGTCGAGGCCACCTTCCGGCCGCTGAGCGCGGAGAAGGGCCTGGACCTGTCGGTGCGGGTGTCGCCGGGGCTGCCCGCCACCATGCACACCGATGAGCAGCGGCTGCTGCAGGTGCTGCGCAACCTGCTGTCCAACGCGGTGAAGTTCACCGACTCGGGCGCCGTGGAGCTGGTCATCCGGCCGGCCCGGGACGAGGTCCCGCAGACCATCCGGGAGCGGCTGCTGGAGGCCGGTTCGGTGAACGACCCGGACGCCGAGCTGATCGCGTTCTCCGTGAGCGACACGGGCATCGGGATCGCGGCCAGCAAGATGCAGGTGATCTTCGAGGCGTTCAAGCAGGCCGACGGCACCACCAGCCGCAAGTACGGCGGTACGGGCCTCGGGCTGTCCATCTCGCGGGAGATCGCGCAGCTGCTCGGCGGTGAGATCTACGCGCAGAGCGAGCCGGGCCGGGGGTCCACCTTCACGCTCTACCTCCCGCTGCACCCGAGCGAGTTGCCGCCGAACGGCTACCCGCAGGCCCTGCCGTCCGCGGAGGCGGGAGCGCCGCCGGTGTCTGGCGGGGCGGCCGCGGAACTGCCGGGCCCGGAGGCGGAGACAGTGACCGAGACGACGCCGTACCAGGACGAGGAGTACGGCGCCGCGCCGCTGTTCCGGGACCGTCACCGGTCGGCCGGGACGGACGAGCTGCCCGCGGTGCGCGCCCGGGAGTCGGCGGGCGAGCGGGGCACGACGCAGCGCTCGGGCCGGGCCATCCGGTTCGGCGGGCAGAAGGTGCTGATCGTCGACGACGACATCCGCAACGTCTTCGCGCTCACCAGCGTGCTGGAGCAGCACGGGCTGTCCGTGCTGTACGCCGAGAACGGGCGCGAGGGCATCGAGGTCCTGGAACAGCACGAGGATGTCGCGGTCGTCCTGATGGACATCATGATGCCCGAGATGGACGGGTATGCGACGACCACCGCGATCCGCCGGATGCCGCAGTTCGCGGGGCTGCCGATCATCGCGCTGACCGCCAAGGCGATGAAGGGCGACCGGGAGAAGGCGATCGAGTCCGGCGCGTCCGACTACGTGACGAAGCCGGTCGACCCGGACCACCTGCTGACGGTCATGCAGCAGTGGACGCGGGAGGAGTGACCGCCGGGAGCCCTCCGGCAGCCCGCAGGGCGCGTTCGGGCGACGCGGCGTCTGCGGGGCGTACGTGTCCGCAGGGCGTACGGGTCTGTGGAGCGTACGGGCCTGTGGGGTGTGCGGGGCCCCGGGGCGTGCGGGGCCCCGGTCGCGTCGGGGCGTACGCTGCCGGCGGGCTTCGGAGGGCGCCCCGGACGTCCGCGGGAAGGGCTCCCCGGATACGTTCGGGGACGGTGTCCGGGGTGCGGGAGGGTACCTTCCGTGCCGGACTCCGGGGCAGTGTGCGAACGTGGGGGGTGCATGAACGGCGGGAACCTTCGGTGCCGCGCCCAGTCGCCGACTCGGTGTGCCCGAAGCCGTGTAGAAGTACGGGAATCGGGGAACCTTCTGGTCTCCCGCAGCGTTTCTGCTACGTGCACAGTGACATCACGGTGACAGGGTGTGGCGACAGGCGGGGTGCGGCTACGATGACCGGCACGAGGACGGACGGCGCAAGGGAGTCGTCCCCAGGGGCGGCACCGGTCGGTGCTGTGCCAAGTCCTGCGGACAGGGGAGGCCCCACGCCGGGGCGAGGAGGGCGGGCCATGGTGCAGAAGGCCAAGATCCTCCTGGTCGATGACCGGCCGGAGAATCTGCTGGCGCTGGAGGCGATCCTCTCGGCGCTCGATCAGACGCTGGTGCGGGCATCGTCCGGGGAGGAAGCGCTCAAAGCACTGCTCACGGACGACTTCGCGGTCATTCTGCTGGACGTCCAGATGCCGGGCATGGACGGTTTCGAGACCGCCGCGCACATCAAGCGGCGGGAGCGGACCCGGGACATCCCGATCATCTTCCTCACCGCGATCAACCACGGGCCCCACCACACGTTCCGCGGGTACGCGGCGGGCGCGGTGGACTACATCTCCAAGCCGTTCGACCCCTGGGTGCTGCGCGCCAAGGTCTCGGTGTTCGTCGAGCTCTACATGAAGAACTGCCAGCTGCGCGAGCAGGCGTCGCTGCTGCGGCTCCAGTTGGAGGGCAACGACAAGGCCGAGGAGGGCGAGGCGAAGGAGCCTGCGGGTCTGCTCGCCGAACTGTCGGCGCGGCTGGCCGCGGTGGAGGAGCAGGCGGAGGCCCTCTCCAAACAGTTGGGCGACGAGTCCACGGACGCGGCCGCGGTGGCGACGGCGGCCCACCTGGAGCGCAAGCTCACCGGACTGCGGCGGGCGCTGGACGCCCTCGACCCGGACGCCTCCGGCGGCCAGGCCGCCGTCAACTGACACCGGTCGGGATCCACCTGACACCGGTCGTGATCCGCGCGAGCCACGGACCGGCCGATGAGGGCGTGTCAGGTGCGGGATCCCGGGCGTCAGTTCCGCGTCGGCCCACCGACGACACGAACGGGTGAAGCGGTGGGCACACGTGTCGACCGCCGTCTCCCCCGGTAACCTCACACCTATGGCCTCACGTCCCTCCGCAGCCAAGAAGCAGCCCGCGAAGAAGGCGGCCGCTCCCGCGAAGGGACCGGCCAAGAAGGCCGCAGCGAAGAAGGCACCTGCCAAGAAGGCCCCCGCCAAGAAGGCGGCGGCGAAGAAGCCCGCGCCCAAACCGGCCCCGAACCCCACCGGCGGCGTCTACCGGGTGGTCCGCGCGCTCTGGCTGGGCCTCGCGCACGGAGTCGGCGCCGTCTTCCGCGGCATAGGGCAGGGCGCCAAGAACCTCGACCCCGCCCACCGCAAGGACGGTGTCGCACTGCTGCTGCTCGGCGTCGCGCTGATCGTCGCCGCGGGCACCTGGGCCGACCTCAAGGGCCCCGTCGGCGACCTCGTCGAGATCCTCGTGACCGGCGCCTTCGGCCGACTGGACCTGCTCGTGCCGCTGCTGGTCGGCGCCATCGGCGTGCGCCTGATCCGGCACCCGGAGAAGCCCGAGGCCAACGGCCGGATCGTGATCGGCCTGTCCGCGCTCGTCGTGGGCGTCCTCGGCCAGGTGCACATCGCGTGCGGCTCACCGGCCCGCGGCGAGGGCATGCAGGCCATAAGGGACGCGGGCGGTCTCATCGGCTGGGGCGCGGCGACCCCGCTGTCGTACACGATGACGGACATGCTGGCCGTGCCGCTGCTCGTGCTGCTCACGGTCTTCGGGCTGCTGGTCGTCACGGCCACGCCGGTCAACGCGATTCCGCAGCGGCTCCGGCAGCTGGGGGTGCGGCTCGGCGTGGTCGACGACCCGGAGGCCGACGAGTTCACCGACGACGACGAGCGGTACGAGGAGCAGTGGCGCGAGGCGCTCCCCGCGCGGGGGCGCGGCCGGTCGCGCCGGGCGGCGGCCGACGAGCCGTACGACCCGGACGCCGCCGAGCAGGAGGCGCTGGAGAAGCGCCGTGGCAGGCCCCGCCGGTCCGCCGTGCCGCAGCCCGAGTCGAACCGGTCGATGGACGCCGTGGACGTCGCCGCGGCGGCGGCAGCGGCACTCGACGGCGCCGTCATGCACGGGATGCCGCCCTCACCGCTGATCGCCGACCTCACCCAGGGCGTGAGCACCGGGGACCGCGAGTCGACGACGCCGACCCCGACGCCCGTGCCGGCCGCGCGCCCGCAGCCCGGCAAACTCAAGAAGGACCCGGCGAAGAACCCGGCGAAGGACTCGGAGCAGGAGGCGTCGACCGGCTCGGTCCCGGACCTCACCAAGACGCCGCTCCCGCAGGAGCGGGACCTGCCGCCGCGTGCCGAACAGCTCCAGCTCTCCGGCGACATCACGTACTCCCTGCCGTCCCTGGACTCGCTCACGCGCGGCGGACCGGGCAAGTCGCGCAGCGCCGCCAACGACGCCATAGTCGACTCGCTGACCACCGTCTTCACCGAGTTCAAGGTCGACGCCCGGGTCACCGGCTTCACCCGCGGGCCCACGGTCACGCGCTACGTCGTGGAGCTGGGCCCCGCCGTGAAGGTCGAACGGGTCACGGCCCTGACCAAGAACATCGCGTACGCCGTCGCCAGCCCCGACGTGCGGATCATCAGCCCCATCCCCGGCAAGTCCGCGGTCGGCATCGAAATCCCCAACACCGACCGGGAGATGGTCAACCTCGGCGACGTGCTGCGCCTCGCGGAGTCCGCCGAGGACGACGACCCGATGCTGGTCGCCTTCGGCAAGGACGTCGAGGGCGGGTACGTCATGGACTCGCTGGCGAAGATGCCGCACATGCTGGTCGCCGGTGCCACCGGATCCGGCAAGTCGTCCTGCATCAACTGCCTGATCACCTCGATCATGATGCGGGCGACCCCCGAGGACGTCCGGATGATCCTGGTCGACCCCAAGCGAGTCGAGCTGACCGCGTACGAGGGCATCCCGCACCTGATCACGCCGATCATCACCAACCCCAAGCGGGCCGCCGAGGCGCTCCAGTGGGTCGTGCGCGAGATGGACCTGCGCTACGACGACCTCGCCGCCTACGGCTACCGGCACATCGACGACTTCAACCGCGCGGTGCGCGAGGGCAAGGCCAAGCCGCCCGAGGGCAGCGAGCGCGAACTCCAGCCGTACCCGTACCTGCTGGTGATCGTGGACGAGCTGGCCGACCTGATGATGGTCGCGCCGCGCGACGTCGAGGACGCGATCGTCAGGATCACCCAGCTCGCGCGCGCGGCCGGCATCCACCTGGTGCTCGCCACCCAGCGGCCCTCCGTGGACGTCGTCACCGGCCTGATCAAGGCCAACGTCCCCTCGCGGCTCGCCTTCGCCACCTCCTCCCTCGCCGACTCGCGGGTCATCCTCGACCAGCCCGGCGCCGAGAAGCTGATCGGCAAGGGCGACGGCCTCTTCCTGCCGATGGGCGCGAACAAACCGACCCGCATGCAGGGCGCGTTCGTGACCGAGGAGGAGGTCGCGCTCGTCGTCCAGCACTGCAAGGACCAGATGGCGCCGGTCTTCCGCGACGACGTCACGGTCGGCACCAAGCAGAAGAAGGAGATCGACGAGGACATCGGCGACGACCTCGACCTGCTGTGCCAGGCGGCCGAGCTGGTCGTCTCCACGCAGTTCGGGTCGACCTCCATGCTCCAGCGCAAGCTGCGCGTCGGCTTCGCCAAGGCCGGGCGCCTGATGGACCTGATGGAGTCGCGCAGCATCGTCGGACCGAGCGAAGGCTCAAAGGCTCGTGACGTTCTTGTGAAGCCTGACGAGCTGGACGGCGTGCTCGCCGTGATCCGGGGGGAGTCTGAAGGGTAGGGAACGGCGAGCGAGGGATTCCGCCGGCGGGACGAGCGAGGTTCCGCCGACGGAGGGGCACAGCGGCCGGCCGGCCGATCGTGACTCACCCGTTAGGGATCATTGAGCAACCGTTTCCTCATGGCGTACGTCAAGTTGAGGGAAATGACAAACAGATAGTCCACCATCGGAGTACCGGGCCGTGCCGATGGCGTACAAAGTCGTACCGCCCGGTTGCCCCACCCGTTTGCACCCCCCCTAGACTGAACGTCCAGCACAGGCGGCTAAACGCTCGAAAGGCGCCCCCGTGTCCAACGGCAAATCCCCTGAAGACGAGCGTCCGATCGAAGACGTGTCCGACGACGTGTCCGCAGACGCCCCCGAGGGCGTCACCGAGGAAGCCCGCCCCTCCGTCGGCAGCGCCCTTCAGCGGGCCCGCATCGACGCCGGGTTGACCGTCGACGACATCACCACCGCCACCCGCGTCCGCATCGCCATCGTGCACGCCATCGAGGCGGACGACTTCGCCCCCTGCGGCGGCGACGTATACGCCCGCGGTCACATCCGCACGCTGGCCAAGGCCGTCGGTCTCGACCCGGCCGAGCTGCTCGCGCAGTTCGAGGTCCAGCAGGGCGGCCGCCCGGAGCCCACCCCGACCGCGCCCCTGTTCGAGGCGGAACGCATCCGTCCGGAACGCCGCGGACCCAACTGGACCGCCGCCATGGTCGCCGCGATCGTCGCGGTGATCGGCTTCGTCGGGTTCACGTTCGTCAAGGGCGGCGACAGCGGCGGCAACGAGGCGAGCGTCGCGGAGGGCGCCCAGCCGTCGTCGGACGGCTCCGCGTCGCCGAGCGCCGCGCCGAAGAAGCCCGCCGACCCCGAGCCGGACCCGAGCGACAGCGCCATCGCCGCCGCTCCCCAGGACAAGGTCACCGTCAAGGTCAGCGCCACCGGGGGCCGCAGCTGGATCTCCGCCAAGGACCACAACGGCCGGCTGCTCTTCGACGGCCTCCTCGCGCAGGGCGCCTCCAAGACCTTCCAGGACAACGAGAAGGTCAACCTCGTCCTCGGCGACGCCGGTGCCATAGAGCTCCACGTCAACGGCAAGAAGATCGAGGACGACTTCCAGCCCGGCTCCGTCGAGCGTCTGACGTACACGAAGGGCGATCCGCAGGTCGGATAGCGGAGCCTGACAACGGTTCCGGGGAGCGGACCGGCGCGGAACCGGCCGAGTTCGGCCAACCCCGTCGACGTGGGGTGTCGGCGGGACGAAGTAGTCTTGAGCGCATGCCTGAAAGCCGTACCGTCGCACTCGTCACCCTTGGCTGCGCCCGTAACGAGGTGGACTCGGAGGAGCTCGCAGGCCGTCTGGAGGCGGACGGCTGGAAGCTCGTCGAGGACGCCGAGGAAGCGGACGTCGCCGTCGTGAACACGTGCGGCTTCGTCGAGGCCGCCAAGAAGGACTCCGTCGACGCCCTCCTGGAGGCCAACGACCTCAAGAGCCAGGGCAGAACCCAGGCCGTGGTGGCGGTGGGCTGCATGGCCGAGCGGTACGGCAAGGAACTGGCCGAGGCCCTCCCGGAGGCCGACGGCGTCCTCGGCTTCGACGACTACGCCGACATCTCCGACCGCCTGCAGACCATCCTGGGCGGCGGCATCCACGCCGCGCACACCCCGCGCGACCGGCGCAAGCTGCTGCCGATCAGCCCTGCCGAGCGGCAGGAGGCCGGCGCCGCCGTCGCCCTGCCGGGCCACGGTCCCGCCGATCTTCCCGAGGGCGTCGCCCCGGCCTCCGGGCCCCGCGCGCCACTGCGCCGCCGGCTGGACGGCTCCCCGGTCGCCTCGGTGAAGCTGGCCTCCGGCTGCGACCGGCGCTGCTCCTTCTGCGCCATCCCGTCCTTCCGCGGCTCCTTCATCTCGCGCCGCCCCAGCGACGTGCTGAACGAGACGCGGTGGCTGGCCGAGCAGGGCGTCAAGGAGATCATGCTGGTCTCCGAGAACAACACCTCCTACGGCAAGGACCTCGGCGACATCCGCCTGCTGGAGTCGCTGCTGCCCGACCTCGCCGACGTCGACGGCATCGAGCGGGTGCGCGTCAGCTACCTCCAGCCCGCCGAGATGCGCCCCGGCCTGATCGACGTGCTGACCTCCACCGACAAGGTCGTGCCCTACTTCGACCTCTCCTTCCAGCACTCCGCGCCGAACGTGCTCCGCGCGATGCGCCGCTTCGGCGACACCGACCGCTTCCTGGAGCTGCTCGACACCATCCGGAGCAAGGCTCCCGAGGCCGGTGTGCGCTCCAACTTCATCGTGGGCTTCCCGGGCGAGTCCGAGGCCGACCTCGCCGAGCTGGAGCGGTTCCTCAACCACGCCCGGCTGGACGCCATCGGCGTCTTCGGTTACTCCGACGAGGAGGGCACCGAGGCGGCGACCTACGGCGACAAGCTGGATGAGGACGTCGTCGCCGAGCGGTTGGCACGTGTCTCCCGGCTGGCCGAGGAACTCGTCTCGCAGCGTGCCGAGGAGCGCGTGGGTGCGACCGTGCGGGTCCTCGTCGAGTCCGTCGACCCCTCGGACGCGGAAGGCGGCGTGCGCGGCCGCGCGGAGCACCAGGCACCCGAGACCGACGGCCAGGTGCTGTTCACGAGCGGCGAAGGTCTCGTCACCGGTCGTATGGTCGACGCGAAGGTGGTCGGTACGGAGGGTGTCGACCTGGTGGCCGAACCGCTGCTGGGATCGCCCGAGTGGAGTGAGGAGGCCGGCAGATGACCGGAGTCCCGGCGTCCGCCGCGGGAGGCTCCTCCGGTGCGCGCAGGACCGGCCCGCGCGGCACCTCCGGCGCGGCTCCGGAACCGGGCGAGTGTACGAGCCCGGGCCCGGGGGCCATGGCCGAACGGGGCAGGACCGCACGGGACCGGTCCGGGCCGGGGCGAGCCGGACAGGCCGGACCCGGGCCGGGCGGAGCCGGACGGCTCGTAACCGGAACGGGCGGAAGCGAAACAGGGGGAAACGGAGCAGGCGGTGCCGGCTCTGGCGGTGCCGGAAGCGGCGGTGCCGGAACTGGCGGTGGCGGATCGGGCGGAGCCGGAGCGGGCGGTGCCGAGCGGGGTACGGTGCGCCGGGGCGCGACCGACGGGGGTGTCGCCGGGCGGGGCGGCAAGATCGCGGCCGCCGCGGTCAACCAGGCGAGCGTGTGGAACGTCGCCAACCTCCTGACGATGCTCCGGCTGCTCCTCGTGCCGGCCTTCGTCGCGCTGATGCTCGGCAACGGCGGATACGACCCCGCCTGGCGCTCGTTCGCCTGGGCCGCCTTCGCCATCGCCATGATCACCGACCTGTTCGACGGACATCTGGCGCGTACCTACAACCTCGTCACCGACTTCGGGAAGATCGCCGATCCCATCGCAGACAAGGCGATCATGGGTGCGGCGCTCATCTGCCTGTCCGCGCTGGGAGACCTGCCGTGGTGGGTGACGGCCGTCATCCTCGGCCGGGAACTGGGCATCACCGTGCTGCGGTTCGTGGTCATCCGGTACGGCGTGATCCCCGCGAGCCGCGGCGGCAAGCTCAAGACCCTCACGCAGGGCGTGGCCGTCGGGATGTACGTCCTGGCGCTGACGGGGCCCCTGGCGACGCTGAGGTTCTGGGTGATGGCGGCGGCGGTCGTCCTGACCGTGGCGACCGGCCTCGACTATGTGAAGCAGGCCATTGTGCTCCGCCGCCGGGGAATCGCCGAGCGCAGGACGGCGTTGGAGGGGAAGGAAGCTTGAGTTCCGCGGCCGCCGAAGTGGTGCGACTACTCACGGTGAGGGGCGAGACCCTCGCGGTCGCCGAGTCTCTGACCGGTGGCCTGGTGGCGGCGGAGCTGACCGCGGTCCCCGGGGCCTCCAAGGCGTTCCGGGGCTCCGTCACCGCATACGCGACGGAGCTGAAGCGGGATGTCCTCGGAGTCGACCCCGACCTGCTGGCGGCACGGGGAGCGGTGGACGCGCAGGTCGCGGCGCAGATGGCGGCGGGCGCACGCAGAACGCTCGGCGCGGACTGGGGCATCGCGACCACCGGCGTGGCCGGTCCGGAGCCGCAGGACGGGCAGCCCGTGGGCACCGTCTTCGTGGCCGTCGACGGGCCCCCGGGGGCCGACAGAGGTTCTGCCCGTGGCGGAAAAGTGGAGGCACTGCGGTTGAACGGCGACCGCGCGGAAATCCGTATGGAGAGTGTACGGAGCGTACTCGCGCTGCTCCTGAAGGGGCTTGCGAGCGAACAGACCGGGAATGAGTCGGCACAGGATACGGAACGGAACGGGGGGTTTTGATGTTTGCAGCCCTGAGTGAACACGACATCGCTCCCCGCACGGCCGCGGCGCGAGGCGGTACGGTGGGGCGTGAAGGATGCGGTTACACGGTCCGAGGAGGGAGCCACCGATGATTCTGCTCCGTCGCCTGCTGGGTGACGTGCTGCGTCGGCAGCGCCAGCGCCAGGGCCGTACTCTGCGCGAAGTCTCCTCGTCCGCCCGAGTCTCACTCGGCTATCTCTCCGAGGTGGAGCGGGGGCAGAAGGAGGCTTCTTCCGAGCTGCTCTCCGCCATCTGCGACGCGCTGGACGTACGGATGTCCGAGCTCATGCGGGAAGTGAGCGACGAACTCGCCCTCGCCGAGCTGGCCCAGTCCGCCGCGGCGACGCCCAGCGAGACCGTACCGGCGCCGGTGCGTTCGATGCTGGGTTCCGTGTCGGTGGCCGGTGTGCCACCGGAACGGGTGACCATCAAGGCGCCCGCCGAGGCAGTGGACGTCGTCGCCGCCTGAGCGCCCGAGAACGTGAGTGTGTGAGGCCCCGTCCGGGGCTTCTCCGGGGGACCGGAGAGGCGCGGCCGGGGTTTTCGCATGTCCGGGCGCGTGGTCCCCCGTGCTGGTCGCGGCTGTGCTGATCGCGGCGGGGCTGGTTGCGGATGTCCTGGTTCCGGGTGTGCTGGTCCCGGGCGTGCGGGAGCAGCTGCAGGCGGTTCGTGTGCCGGTTTGCCGGTCCGTTGCGGTGCGGTCATCGTGGAGGGTGATGGCCGGGGGCCGAACGCCGGAGGTGCGGATGTACGTCGTGAAGAGCCCGTTGTCCGACGCGGACCTGAAGACCGTCTCCGAGGCGCTGCAGGGAGCCCTCGCCGACCTCGTGGACCTGGCCCTGGTGGCGAAGCAGATCCACTGGAACGTGGTCGGACCGCGGTTCCGCTCCGTGCACCTCCAGCTCGACGAACTCGTCGGGACCGCACGCACCTATTCGGACACCGTGGCGGAGCGCGCCTCGGCACTCGGTGTGTCACCGGACGGACGGGCCGCGACGGTGGCCGTCGGCAGCGGCATCGACGTGACCCCGGAGGGCTGGGTCGACGACACCACCGCCGTGCAGACGGTCGTGGACGCGCTGGGCGCGGTGATCGGGCGGATGCGTGAGCGGATCACGGCGACCGGAGACCCCGATCCGGTGAGCCAGGACATCTTCATCCAGGTCACGGCGGAGCTCGAGAAGCAGCACTGGATGTTCCAGGCCGGGAACGGATGACACGGCATGCGGCCCGGGCCGACGGCTCGCCGGACGGCCGCGCTGGGCCTCGGCGCGCTGTGGTGGTGGGCCGTGCTCCGGCTGGCCCTGGAGCCGGAAGCCGGGGTGCTCGAAGGTGCCGTGGCGGTCGGTGGCTGGGGACTGAGCGTGCTGCCGGTGCACTGTGTGCCGCGCCGCCGGGCCGAGGGCGCACTGGAGGCGGGCCGGTGGCGACGGGCCCTGCGTGCGGTGGCGCGGGGTCCGGGCCGGGGTACGGGGCCGTCCGGCTCGGACGACTCGGACGACTCGGACGGTGCGGACGGCCCGGGCGGTTCGCGCAATCCAGGGCCCGGTGCGAGCGGCCCGTCCGGCGCGGATCGCGTGCCCGGCCCGGACGGGCCCGTCAGGCGGTTCTGAGCGTGCCGTGAACAGGCCCGGGAGAGAAGCAGAAGCAGCCTTGCAGCATGTGGGCAGTGCGGCGGGGAATGGCAGCGTGTGCCGGGCGGGGCCGAGTGGCGGCCGCGCGGGGGCCGAGACCGGCGAGACCGGCGCGGTAGGGGTGCCTCTCGGGGCGTCCTCGGGTGCTCGGTGCGGAGGGTACGGGCGCGTGCGACGCGGGCGGACGTTGCCCCGTTGGGTTGGGGGGCCTCCCACAAGCTCCGTCGGACGGGAGGCGCCGCGAGGCAGGTGCCGTTACGGGCCGGCAGCTGACGGGCGCGGGAACGGGCGGGGCTGCGGTCGGCGCCCGACCTGCCCGTCCGGACGGCGGCCCGAAGCGCATTGGCTCGGCGCATCTCGTTCAGCGCATCGTTCAGCGCATCGACTCGCGAAAGGACAGAGGCCATGAGCGTCACCGGTGTGGACAAGAATCCGGACAACCTGACCCTCACCCTGGTCGCCGACTTCGCCGCCCCGGTGGCGCGGGTGTGGCGGCTGTGGTCCGACCCCCGGCAGCTGGAGCGCTGGTGGGGCCCGCCGGCCTACCCGGCGACGGTGGAGGAGCACGACCTGACGCCCGGCGGGGACGTCACGTACTACATGACCGGTCCGGAGGACGAGAAGTACCGCGGCTGGTGGCGGGTGGCCACGGTCGACCCGCCCGCCTCGCTGGAGTTCACCGACGGCTTCGCCGACGAGCAGGGGGTGCCCGACGCCGCCATGCCGACGACCACGAACCGGGTCACGCTCACCGCACGCGACGGCGGTACCCGTATGGAGATGCGGTCGGCCTTCGACAGCCGCGAGCAGATGGAGCGGCTCATGACCATGGGCATGGACGAAGGTCTGCGCGAGGCCGTCGGCCAGATGGACGACCTGCTCGCCGACTGAGCCGCGGGAGGCCGGTCGCGGTCGCTTCGGCGGCGGGTGGTGCAGCCGAGCTTCGGCGGGCGGGCCCGGCCGGTGGGCCTCAGCGCCAAGTCCGGGTTCCCGAGTGGCCCCGTGATGGCGGCGCGGGTCCGGCCTGGCAGGTCGGACACCAGTACGTGGGGCGCTCGCGGGAGCCGTCGCCCTGGTCGGCCACTCGTACCGGTGTGCCGCAGCGCAGGCAGGGCCGGGGCGCGCGGCCGTACACGAACAGGTCCTGGCCGCGCAGCCCCGTGGTACGGCGCACCGGCCGGTCCCGGTTGGCCTCCAGGAGCTGCTGCGCGAGTACGGGAAGCTGTGCGGCCCGGTCGGCGGGCAGGTCACCCACGGGGAGCCAGGGAGTGACGCCGAGCAGGAAGCAGAGCTCGCACTTGTAGACATTGCCGACACCGGCGAGGTTGCGCTGGTCGAGCAGGGCCTCGCCGAGGGGCCGGGCCGGGTCCGCGAGCAGGTTGCCCAGGGCTCGTACCGGATCCCAGCCGGCGCCCAGCAGGTCCGGGCCGAGATGGCCGACGGCGCGCTGTTCGTCGCTGGTGCGCAGGATGTCCAGCACCGGGAGGCGGTAGCCGACGGCCGTGCGGTCGGTGGTGCCGAGGATCAGCCTGATCTGGTGGGCCGGGCCGCCGCTCCAGCGCCGGCCGGGTGCGAACACCTTCCAGGAGCCGTCCATGCGCAGGTGGGAGTGGACCGTGAGACCGCCCTCGACGCGGGTGAGCAGGTGCTTGCCGCGCGGGACGGTGTCGAGGACCGCACGCCCCGTGAGATCGGCTGTCGCGTACCGGGGCACGCGGAAGTCGCTGCGGGTCAGCACCTTGCCCGCGAGGGCTTCGTGCAGCCGCCGCGCTGCCTGCCAGACCGTGTCACCTTCGGGCATGGGTCAAGGGTGGCAGGCTCACGCCCTGATGCGCAGACCACGCGGGGTGGCGACAAAACCGGCCTCCTCCAGCAGCGGACCGAAGGGCGACGTCAGGGCCGCCGCGCCGTTGACGCGCTCCACGGTGACCGTGCCGAGCGAACCGGCCAGGGCGGCCGTCGCGAGAGCCTCCGCGGCGGCCCGCAGCCGCGGGTCGTCGGTGGGCGGGGCGTCGGGGGCGGAGGGCCACAGCAGGAGCGTCTTGCCGCCGCGTTCCATGTACAGCGCGGGTTCGCCGTCGACGAGGACCACCAGGGAGCCCGCCTTCCGGCCGGGCTTGTGTGTGGCGCCCGTCGGCGGTTCGGGCCAGGAGAGGGCCGCGCCGTAGGCGTTCGCCGGGTCGGCGGCGGCCAGGACGAGGGCCTGCGGCCCGCCTGCGGGGCCACCCCGGCGGCCCGTGTCGTACGGGCCGCCCGGGCCGCCGAAGCCGCCCTGGGCGCCGCCTTGGCCCGGACCGGCTGAGCGGGGACCGCCTCCGCGCGGGCCGCCCGCGCCCGGCTCCGCGTAGTCCCGGGGCGAGATGTAGTCCCCGCGGGAGGGGGAGCGGCCCAGACCGTCGGGATCCGAGAAGACATCGTCGTACGGGGCCGGCTCACCGCGCCCGCCGGAAGCGAACCGGCCGGGCGTGAACCCGGCGGAGGAGCTGTCGTGCGGGGAGTCGCCGGTGGGGGAGACCGCAGGGAAGCCAGAGGGTTCTTCCTCGGAGGGAAACTCCCAGGAAGAACCCTCTGCGGGGAAGCCGGCGGAGGGAGCCCCACGGGGGAAGTCCCCTGAAGCGGCGGCGGAGGGGAAGTCCCCGGCCGGGGCGGGGGAACCGCCGGGACCACCTGGCCCCCCGGGACCGGGCGGGTGCCCGGGGGCGCTGCCGGTCGGCACCGTCTGTCCGGACCGTCCGTCACCGCGCTCGCGGGCGTTCGCCACAGCGCGCAGGCGGTCCACGGCCCCCTCCATGGCGAACTGGGCCGCGCCGAGCCCCTCCACGACATAGCCGCGCCGGGCCTGTCCGCTCTCCTCCATCGCGGCCAGGATCCGGTATACCGCCGAGAAACCCCCCTCGACGCCTTCCGCACCCACTGCCCCGCGGGTCACCACGCCGTGCCGGTCGAGGAGCGTACGGGCCAGGGCATGGGCCCGCACCGTGGTGTCGGCCTCGCGGACCGGGAGCAGGGACCAGCGGCCCGCGACGGTCGGCGGCCCCGAACGGGACGCCGGGCGGGCGGCCGCCGCCAGCGAGCCGTACCGCCCCCGGGGCACCGCGCGCTTGGCACGGTGGGCGGTGGAGCCCGCGGTGCGGCCCGAGCCCAGCAGCGAGCGCAGCGGGGCGAGCGTGTCGTTCGTCAGGCGTCCGGACCAGGCCAGGTCCCACAGGGCGTCGGCCAGCTGCGGGTCCGTGGCGTCCGGGTGCGTGGTGGCGCGTACCTGGTCGGCGATCTGCCGGAAGAACAGCCCGTACCCGCCGGATAGGGCGGTCAGCACCGACTCGTGCAGGGCGGTCGTCTCCAGGGGGTGCGGGGGCGGCAGCAGCAGGGGCGCCGCGTCCGCCAGGTAGAGCGAGACCCAGCCGTCCTTGCCGGGCAGCGAGCCCGCTCCGGCCCACACCACCTCACCCGCGACCGTCAGCTCGTCCAGCATCGCCGGGTGGTAGTTCGCGACCCGGGAGGGGAGGACCAGCTTCTCGAGGGCGGAGGCGGGTACGGAGGCACCCTGCAACTGCTCGACCGCGCGCACCAGTCCGTCGGCACCGCGCAGGGTGTGCCCCCTGCCGATGTGCTGCCACTGAGGGAGGAACTGGCCGAGCGCGGCCGGGGGCACCGGCTCCAGCTCGTGACGCAGCGCCGCCAGGGAACGGCGGCGCAGCCTGCGCAGCACGGTCGTGTCGCACCACTCCTGGCCGATGCCCGCCGGATGGAACTCGCCCTGCACGACCCGGCCCGCCGCGGCGAGCCGCTGCAGGGCGCCCTCGGTGACCGCCACGCCCAGCCCGAAACGGGCCGCTGCGGTGACCGACGTGAAGGGGCCGTGGGTGCGGGCATGGCGGGCGAGGAGGTCACCGAGGGGGTCCTTGACCGGCTCGGTGAACGCCTCGGGCACCCCGACCGGCAGCGCCGTGCCCAGCGCGTCGCGCAGCCGGCCCGCGTCCTCGATCGCCGCCCAGTGGTCGGCACCGGCGATCCGCACGCTGATCGCGCGGCGGGCAGCTGCCAGCTCCTGCGCCCACTGCGGCTCGGCGCCCCGTTCGGCCAGCTCCGCGTCCGTCAGCGGACCGAGCAGCCGCAGCAGGTCGGCGACGCCCTCCGAGTCCTTGGCGCGGCGGTCGTCGGTGAGCCACTGCAGCTCGCGCTCCAGCTCGGTCAGCACCTCCGCGTCGAGCAGCTCGCGCAGCTCCGCCTGACCGAGCAGCTCGGCCAGCAGCCGCGAGTCCAGGGAGAGGGCGGCCGCCCGACGTTCGGCGAGCGGCGAGTCGCCCTCGTACAGGAACTGGGCGACGTAGCCGAAGAGCAGGGAACGGGCGAACGGGGACGGCTCCGGGGTGGTGACCTCGACCAGGCGCACCCTGCGGGACTCCACGTCGCCCATCAGCTCGACCAGGCCGGGCACGTCGAAGACGTCCTGGAGGCACTCGCGGATCGCCTCCAGCACGATCGGGAACGAACCGTACTCGCTCGCCACCTCCAGGAGCTGCGCTGCGCGCTGCCGCTGCTGCCACAGCGGGGTGCGCCTGCCGGGGCTGCGGCGCGGCAGCAGCAGCGCACGGGCGGCGCACTCGCGGAAACGGGACGCGAACAGCGCCGAGCCGCCCACCTGGTCGGTGACCACCCGGTCGACCTCGCCCTTGTCGAAGACGACGTCGGCCGCGCCCACGGGCGCCTTCTCCGCGTCGTACTCCAGGCCGGGCTTCGCGGGGTCCTGGTCGAGGAAGTCCAGGCCCATCAGGTCGGCGTCCGGCAGGCGCAGCACGATGCCGTCGTCGGCGTGCATCACCTGGGCGTCCATGCCGTACCGCTCGGTCAGGCGGGCGCCGAGGGCGAGCGCCCAGGGGGCGTGGACCTGGGCGCCGAAGGGGGAGTGGACCACGACCCGCCAGTCGCCCAGCTCGTCCCGGAAGCGCTCGACGACGATAGTGCGGTCGTCGGGGACGTGGCCGCAGGCCTCGCGCTGCTCGTCGAGGTAGGCCAGGACATTGTCCGCGGCCCAGGCGTCCAGGCCCGCGGTCACCAGCCGCAGCCGCGCGTCCTCCCGGGACAGGGACCCGACCTCGCGGAGGAACGCGCCCAGCGCCCGACCCAGCTCCAGCGGGCGGCCCAGCTGGTCGCCCTTCCAGAACGGCAGCCTCCCCGGCACGCCGGGCGCGGGGGAGACCAGGACCCGGTCGCGCGTGATGTCCTCGATCCGCCAGGAGCTGGTGCCGAGCGTGAAGACGTCGCCCACACGGGACTCGTACACCATCTCCTCGTCGAGCTCGCCGACCCGGCCGCCGCCCTTCTTCGGATCGGCACCGGCGAGGAACACCCCGAAGAGCCCGCGGTCGGGGATCGTGCCCCCGGACGTGACGGCGAGTCGCTGTGCCCCCGGGCGTCCGGTGACCGTACCGGCGACCCGGTCCCAGACCACGCGCGGGCGCAGCTCGGCGAAGGCGTCGGAGGGATAGCGGCCCGCGAGCATGTCCAGGACGGCCGTGAAGGCCGACTCCGGCAGCGAGGCGAAGGGCGCGGCGCGGCGGACGGTGGCCAGCAGGTCGTCGACCTGCCAGGTGTCCAGCGCGGTCATCGCCACGAGCTGCTGGGCCAGCACGTCCAGCGGATTGGCCGGGATCCTGAGGGCCTCGATGGCCCCGCTGCGCATCCGCTCGGTGACCACGGCCGACTGCACGAGATCGCCGCGGTACTTGGGGAAGACCACACCCGTGGAGACGGCGCCGACCTGGTGTCCCGCGCGGCCCACGCGCTGGAGGCCGGAGGCGACGGAGGGCGGCGACTCGACCTGGACGACCAGGTCGACGGCGCCCATGTCGATGCCCAGCTCCAGGCTCGAAGTGGCGACCACGGCGGGCAGCCGGCCCGCCTTGAGGTCCTCCTCGACGACGGCGCGCTGCTCCTTGGAGACCGAGCCGTGGTGGGCGCGGGCGATCACGGGAGGGGCTCCCTGGGCGGCGCCCGAGCCGCCCATCAGCTCGGCGGGGGAGTGGTGCTCGTCCAGGGGCTCGCCGGTGGCCCGCTCGTACGCGATCTCGTTGAGCCGGTTGCACAGGCGCTCCGCCAGCCGCCGTGAGTTCGCGAAGACGATCGTGGAGCGGTGCGACTGCACGAGGTCGGTGATCCGCTCCTCGACGTGCGGCCAGATCGACGGGCGCTCCGCGCCCTCGTTGCCGTCCGCGACCGGGGAGCCGCCGAGCTCGCCCAGGTCCTCCACCGGAACGACGACGGACAGGTCGAACTCCTTGCCCGACTCCGGCTGGACGATCTCGACCCTGCCGCGCGGAGCGAGGAACCGGGCGACCTCGTCCACCGGGCGGACCGTCGCCGACAGCCCGATGCGGCGGGCCGGCTTCGGAAGCAGTTCGTCCAGCCTCTCCAGGGTGAGCGCGAGGTGGGCGCCGCGCTTGGTCCCCGCGACCGCGTGCACCTCGTCCAGGATCACCGTCTCGATGCCGGTCAGCGCGTCGCGCGTGGCCGAGGTCAGCATCAGGAACAGCGACTCCGGCGTGGTGATCAGGATGTCCGGCGGCCGCGTGGACAGGGCGCGGCGCTCGGCGGCCGGGGTGTCGCCGGAGCGGATGCCGACCTTGACCTCGGGCTCGGGCAGGCCGAGGCGTACGGACTCCTGGCGGATGCCGGTCAGCGGGCTGCGGAGATTGCGCTCGACGTCGACGGCCAGTGCCTTGAGCGGAGAGACGTACAGGACGCGGCAGCGCTTCTTCGGGTCGGCGGGCGGGGGCGTCGAGGTCAGCTGGTCCAGGGCGGCCAGGAAGGCGGCCAGCGTCTTGCCGGATCCGGTGGGGGCGACCACCAGGACGTCCGAGCCCTCCGAGATGGCCTGCCACGCGCCCGCCTGGGCGGAGGTGGGCGCGGAGAACGCCCCCGTGAACCAGCCGCGGGTCGCGGGGGAGAAGCCGTCGAGGGCTCGGTGTGCGGAGCTGACCATGAATCCATCGTGCACCCCGGCACTGACAATCGGCCTGAGCAGGACGTATGCGGGGCGAGGGCCGGTCAGGGGTGCCGGCGGAGGCGCCGGCGGGCAGTAGGGCGGCTGGGGGCGAGGGG
>NZ_JACBYP010000115.1 GCF_018982965.1 Streptomyces mayonensis
GGCGGGCCGGGTTCCCGAACGCGAGCGGGGTGAGGGGGTGAGCCGGGTTCCCGTACGCGAGCGGGGTGAGGGGGCGGGCCCGCTCCCCGTCGTCCTCGCCGGTGCCCGCGGTCACGGCCGCTGGCACGTCGCCAACATCCGCCGCCTGGAGCGGGCGGGCCTGGTCCGGTTCGCGGGCGTCTGCGAGCTGACCCCGCTGACCGACGAGGAGGCCGGCGGCGAACTCCCCGAGCAGTCCGCCGACTTCGGGGCGCTGCTCGACTCCACCGGCGCCCGGGCCGCGGTGATCTGCACGCCGATCCCCACCCACACCGACCTCGCCCTGGCCGCCGCCCGGCGGGGCGTGCACCTGCTCCTGGAGAAGCCCCCGGCCCCGTCCTACGCCGAGTTCCGGCGCCTGGCCGACGGGGTCGCCGAGGCCGGCGTCGCCTGCCAGGTCGGGTTCCAGTCGCTGGGCTCGCACGCCCTGCCCGCCGTCCGCGAGCTGGTCGCCGAGGGCGCGATCGGCGAGGTCACGGGCATCGGCGGCGCCGGGGCGTGGGTGCGGGACGAGGCGTACTTCCGCCGGGCACCCTGGTCGGGCAGGCGGCGGCTGAACGGCGCCGACGTGATCGACGGCGCCCTCACCAACCCGCTCGCGCACGCGGTGGCCACGGCCCTCGCGCTCGGCGGCACCGCCCGCGCCGAGGACGTCGCCGGCATCGAGACCGAGCTGAGCCACGCCAACGACATCGAGTCCGACGACACCTCCTGCGTACGGATCAGCACCGCACGCGGACACCGGGTCACCGTCGCCGCCACCCTGTGCGCCGAGCGCGCCGACGAGCCGTACGTCCTGGTGCACGGCTCCAGCGGCCGCATCACCTTCTGGTACAAGCAGGACCGCGTCCTGCTCCAGCGCGGCGGCCACGGCCCCGAGGAGTACCAGTACGGCCGCACCGACCTGCTGGAGAACCTGGTCGGCCACCTCACCACCGGCACCCCCCTGCTGGTGCCGCCCGAGGAGACGGGCGCCTTCATGCGGGTCGTCGAGGCGGTCCGCCGGGCGCCCGACCCGGAGCCGCTGCCCGAGGCCGCCTGGCACCGCCTGGCCGACGAGGGGCGCCGCGTGGTCCCCGGCATCGACGCCCTCGTGGCCGCCGCCGCCGACACCCTCTCCCTCTACTCCGAACTGGGCGCGCCCTGGGCGCCCCGCACCGAGCACCCACTGAACGAGGTGAGCACCCGATGACCGACTCGCCCCGGTCGGACTCCCCGGTCCTGCGGATGGCGGGCCGCCCCGTCGCCCGGTACGTCACCCGGCCCGAGCTGCCGCCCCGGCTCTCCCCGCGCCCCCACCTGCACCCCGTCACCACCCTGGCCGGCACCGTCGTCACCGAGTCCGGACCCGCCGACCACCTCCACCACCTCGGCGTCGGTGTCGCCGTCCCCGACGTCGAGGGGCACAACTTCTGGGGCGGGCGCACCTACGTGCGCGACCGGGGCCCGACCGAGCTGGACAACCACGGCACCCAGCGGCACACCGCCTTCCGGCTCCGCGGCCCCGACGGATTCGACGAGGAGCTGCGCTGGGTCGCCGCCGGCACCGAGCTGCTGCGCGAGCGCCGCACGGTCGCGGCCCGCGAACTCACCGCGAGGGCCTGGGCGCTGGACCTCACCTTCGCCCTCACCAACGTCACCGCCGGCCCCCTCACCCTCGGCAGCCCCGCCACCAACGGACGCCCCGGCGCGGCCTACGGCGGCTTCTTCTGGCGCGCCCGCAAGGAGAGCGCGGCGCCCGGCGTCCGCACCGCCGACCGCGAGGGCGAGTCCGAGGTGCACGGCGTCCGCGCCGACTGGCTCGCCCTGACCGGCGACACCTGGTCGCTGGTGTTCGCCGGCGCCACCGGACGGACCCGGCAGGACCCGTGGTTCGTGCGCACCGGGCAGTACCCGGGCGTCGGCTCCTCCCTCGCCCACGACGCCCGGCTCACCGTCGCCCCGGGCGACACCGCCGTCCGCCGGATCGTCACCGTCGTCGCCGACGGCCGCCTCGACGCCGACGGCGCCGCCACCCTCGTACGGAAGGCGGTCGGTTCGTGACCCCCGAGCACGCCCGGACGTACACCAACCCCGTCCTGAACGCCGACTGGTCCGACCCGGACGTGATCCGCGTCGGAGACGACTTCTACCTGACCGCCTCCAGCTTCGGCCGCGCCCCCGGACTGCCGCTGCTGCACTCCCGCGACCTGGTCAACTGGACGCTGGTCGGCCACGCCCTGGACCGCCTGGAACCCGCGCGGGACTTCGCGGCGCCCCGCCAGGACAGCGGCGTCTGGGCTCCCTCCCTGCGCCACCACGCCGGCCGCTTCTGGATCTTCTGGGGCGACCCGGACCACGGTGTCTTCCAGGTCAACGCCCCCGGTATCCGCGGCCCGTGGACCGCGCCGCACCTGGTGAAGTCCGGCAAGGGACTGATCGACCCGTGCCCGCTGTGGGACGAGGAGAGCGGCGAGGCCTACCTCGTGCACGCCTGGGCCCGCTCCCGCTCCGGCGTCAAGAACCGCCTCACCGGCCACCGCATGCGCCCCGACGGCACCGGCCTCCTCGACGAGGGCAAGGTGATCGTCGACGGCGACCGCCTGCCCGGCTGGTTCACCCTGGAGGGTCCCAAGCT
This sequence comes from Streptomyces mayonensis, assembly GCF_018982965.1. GTDB lineage: Bacteria > Actinomycetota > Actinomycetes > Streptomycetales > Streptomycetaceae > Streptomyces > Streptomyces mayonensis. Next base: position 2,657 of record NZ_JACBYP010000115.1, read on the forward strand.
CTACCGGCACGACGGCTGGTTCTGGATCCTGGCACCCGCCGGATCGGTCGAGACCGGCTGGCAGGGCGCCTTCCGCTCCCGCGCGTTCTTCGGGCCGTACGAGGAGAAGGTCGTCCTCGAACAGAAGGACACCGACGTCAACGGCCCCCACCAGGGCGGCTGGGTGCGCACGCAGACCGGCGAGGACTGGTTCCTGCACTTCCAGTCGCGCGGCGCGTACGGCAGGGTGGTCCACCTCCAGCCGATGCGCTGGGACGGCGCGGGCACCTCCCGCCCGAGCGGCGAGAGCGGGGGAGGCTGGCCGGTCCTCGGCGACGACGGCGCCCCCGTGGCCGAGCACCGCCGCCCCGCGCTGCCCCCGCAGCCGCCCGCCGCGCCCGCCACCGACGACGACTTCCCCGGCGGACGCTTCGGCCGCCAGTGGTCCTGGGCGGCCAACCCGCGCGACGGCTGGGCCGTCCGGCACGCCGGGGACGGACTGCGGCTGGCCTGCGTGCGCGCGGCCGACGTGCACGACCTGCGTCAACAGCCGAACTCGCTGACGCAACGGCTGCCCGGCGCCCCGTCGGTCGTCGAGGTGGACCTCGCCCTGGACAGCGAGGAGCCGGGCGCGCGGGCCGGGCTCGCGGTGCTCGGGGACGCCTACCGCTGGATCGGGCTCCAGCGGGACGGCGACGGCACGGTCCACCTGGTGCACCGCTTCGCCGACGCGGCGGCCGAGTCGGTGACCGGCGCCGAACGGGACGCCGACCGGCCGCGCCCCGCACCCGGCGGACGCGTCCGGCTGCGCATCGAGACCGCGCCCGGGGCCCGCTGCCGCTTCTCCTACGACCTCGGCGACGGCCCCCGCCCCACCGGCCGGGAGTTCGCCGCCCGGCCCTGGCGCTGGATCGGCGCCCAGCTCGGCCTGTTCGCGCTCGCGCCCGGCGGCCGGGGGCACGCGGGGACGGCCACCTTCACCCGGTTCCGCGTCGGGCACCGGTAACGCCCGCCACCCCCTCGCCCTCCCCCCCCACGCGTACGGCACGTCCACGCTCACCGTTCAGTCCCACCGCACCGTTGGATGAGAAGAAGAGAGCCGACCCATGAAGATCAGCATTCTCAGCACGGGTACCCGCGCACGCCGGACACCGGCCGCCGTCGCGCTGGGGGCCGTCCTCGCCCTGACCGCCACCGCCTGCGGCGACGACGGCAGCGGAGCGGGCGGCGGCCAGGGCGCCGAGGGCAGCGGCACGGGGAAGATCACCTTCTGGGACAACAACGGCGGTATCCGTACGGCCGTGTGGAAGGAGATCATCGCCGACTTCGAGAAGGCGAACCCGGACATCGACGTCGAGTACGTCGGGATCGCCGCCACCGAGTACCAGTCCAAGGTCGACACCGCCATCCAGGGCGGCGGCCTGCCGGACGTCGGCGGCGTCACGGCGTCGATGCTCGCGGGCTTCTCCGCCCAGGGAGCCCTGGAACCGCTGGACGACCGGCTCGCGGGGTCCTCCCTGAACGGCAAGCTCAACAAGGACATGATCGAGTCCGTGAAGGCCGCCGGCGGCGGCGGCGGCACCCTGTACTCGCTGCCGTCCTCCGCCAACAACGGCGTCCTCTACTACCGCACCGACCTGTTCGAGAAGGCCGGGCTCGACGAGCCGACGACGTGGGACAGGTTCTACGAGGCCGCCGACAAGCTGACCGACAAGGGCAAGAACGCGTTCGGCTACACCATCCGCGGCGGCTCCGGGTCCATCGCCCAGGCCTTCGACGCCATGTACGGGCAGTCCGGCATCACGTCGTTCTGGGACGCCGACAAGAAGACCACCACCGTCAACGACCCGAAGAACGTCGAGGCGCTGGAGAAGTACGCGGCCCTCTACAAGGAGGCCACGCCGGCCGCCGACGTCAACAACGACTTCGCCAAGATGACCGCCCAGTGGGACTCCGGCACCATCGGCATGGTCAATCACAACCTGGGCTCCTACCAGGACCACGTGAAGGCGCTCGGCAACGGGAAGTTCCGCGGCATCCCGCAGCCGGTCGGCCCGTCCGGCAAGCGGGTCCAGGTGTCCAACCCGGTCGACGGGCTCGGCATGTTCAAGAGCTCCAAGAACAAGGAGGCGGCCTGGAAGTTCATCGAGTTCGCCACCTCGAAGGAGCAGAACTCGAAGTTCAACGAGTCGGCCGGGCAGGTGCCGTCCAACACCGAGGCCTCGAACGACGCGTGGATCCAGAAGGCCGAGCCGACGAAGCTCGCGGCGCAGGCGCTGAACGACGGCTCCACGACCATCGTCCAGCTGCCGTACTACCTGCCGGACTGGAACACCCTGTCCAAGTCGGAGAGCGAGCCGGCGTTCCAGAAGGTGCTGCTCGGCGAGACGAGCGCGAAGGACTTCCTGGACGACCTGGCCGGGAAGCTGAACGAGGCGCAGGCCGAGTGGACGGAACAGATGGGCTGACCGGCCGAGCCGGCCATCGCCGTGGGACGGCCCGTGGTGCGCGAACCACCGGCCGCCCGCGGCTCCCCACGCCCACCCGGTACGACACGCTGCACGACCACCCCGTACGAACGTCCACGCCCATCCCGTACGCCCGCACGCCCTACGAAAGGGAGAGCCGCACCATGAACATGCGCAGATGGCATGAGCACGCTAAAAATGCGAAGCGGACCGCCGCGCTCGTCGGCTGCACCGCGCTCGTACTGAGCCTGACCGCCGCCACGGCCGGGGCCCGCCCCGGTCACCACCACCCCCGCGACACCGCCCGCCAGACGCTGCCCGCGAACGACGGCTGGGCCTCCCACGGCACCGGCACCACCGGCGGGGCCGCCGCCGGCGCCGAGCGGGTGTTCACCGTCTCCACCTGGGCCGAGTTCAGAGAGGCCCTCGCCGTGGAGGGCACCGCGCCGCGGATCGTCAAGGTCGAGGGCACCGTCGACGCCGTCTCCGAGGGCTGCGACGCCTTCGCCGCGCCCGGCTACGACTTCGACGCCTACCTGGAGAAGTACTCCCCCGAGAACTGGGGGAGGGACACCGACCTGAGCGCCGAGCCCGACGACAGCCCCGAGGGCCTGCGCCGCGCCTCCGCCGCCCGGCAGGACACGTCCGTCAAGGCGCACGTCCCCGCCAACACCACGATCATCGGCGTCGGACGCGACGCCGGACTCAAGGGCGCCAGCCTCCAGATCAAGGACGTGGACAACGTCGTCGTCCGCAACCTGACCTTCGAGAGCCCCGTCGACTGCTTCCCGCAGTGGGACCCGACCGACGGCGACTCGGGCAACTGGAACTCCGAGTACGACAGCGCCGTCGTGCACGGGTCGACGCACGTCTGGCTGGACCACAACACCTTCACCGACGGCGAGCACCCCGACAGCGCGGCGCCCACCTACTTCGGCATGCTCTACCAGCAGCACGACGGCCAGCTGGACATCGTGAAGGGCGCCGACCACGTCACCGCCTCCTGGAACGTCTTCACCGAGCACGACAAGACGATCCTGATCGGCAACAGCGACAGCGAGGCCACCGCCGCCGTCGACCGGGGGCACCTGAAGGCGACCTTCCACCACAACCTGTTCCAGGGCCTCGTCGAGCGCGCGCCCCGTGTCCGCTTCGGCCAGGTCGACGTCTACAACAACCACTTCGTGGCCGACGACGCCTACGGCTACAGCTTCGGCGTCGGCAAGGAGTCCCGACTCGTCGCCGAGCACAACGCCTTCACCCTGCCCGAGGGCGTCAGCGCCGGGCAGGTGCTCAAGCGATGGAACGACTCGCCGCTCACCGCCGCCCACAACCGCGTCAACGGCCGTACCACGGACCTGATCGCCGCGCACAACGCCCAGAACCCGGACGCGCCGCTCAGCTCCGGCGCGGGCTGGACGCCCACGCTGCGCACCGAGGTCCTGCCGTCCCGGGCGGTCCCGTCCGCCGTCGACCGCGGCGCGGGCGCGGGCCGGCTGCGCTGACGTCCCCGGAGGAGGGCCGGGGCGTCCGCACCCCCGGCCCTGCCCGCCCGCCGCGGTCAGTCGCCGCCGTCGCCGCTGTCACCGCCGCCGGAGGAGGACGTCCTGCGGGACCCCGACTTCCGGACGAGTTCACCGGCCACGAGCGTCGCCAGCGCCCAGGCGCGGACCCAGCGGGGAACGTCGCCCCGTGCGGCCCGCCAGACGCACACACAGCCTCCGGCCACGGCGAGGAGGATGAAGACGAGCAGGAAGAAGAGGGCGGCTGCCACGGCGGGGTCCTCACGATCAGTGAGCAGGGAGGTGAACACGGGTCGGTCGGCTCTGTGGACAAGGACGCCGCACCGCGCGATGACGTTCCAGTCCCTCCCCGACCGCGAGACTTTGCCAGGTCATGGGGATCAGATCCGGCCAAGGGGCTCGCGCCCACCCGGGTGACGCGCGTAGAAACCTGTGTCATGCATAAACCTCTGCGCATCGCGTCCGCCGTCGCCGCCTGTGCCGTCGCCGGCACCGTCCTGTACGGCACGGGAGCCGCCACCGCCGGCCAGTCCACGGCCAACTCCACCCACGAGCCCTACAACATCGGGCAGCTGAGCAAGGACATCGACGCCTACTACGGCACCACGCTCGACGCCGACGGCGTCTACCAGGCCTCGCCCGACAGCCCGTACGCCGAGGACCTGGCGCGGGCCGACGCGGCGGCGAGGAAGCAGATCGACCGGGCGGCCCGCGCGGCCCACCACGGGCACACCAGGCCCGCGATCGTCTTCGACATCGACGACACACTGCTCCTCAGCCTCGACTACGAGAAGAAGAACAACTACGGCTACGACAGCGACACCTGGGCCGCCTACGTCGACCGCGCCGACCGCCCGGCCGTCCCCGGCAGCCCTGAACTCGTCCGGTACGCCGAGAAGAAGGGCGTCGAGGTCTTCTACAACTCGGGCCTGAGCGACGCCCAGCGCTCCGCAGCCGTCGAGAACCTGAAGAAGGTCGGTGCCGACGTGAACCTCGACACCGACCACGTCTTCCTCAAGGACAAGGCGAACCCGCCGTCCTACCTGTCGCACTGCGCCACCCCGGGCACCTGGGACTGCACCACCGTGGAGTACAAGGCGGGCACCCGCCGGCACATCGAGCGCGACCTCGGCTACGACGTCGTCGCCAACGTCGGCGACCAGTACTCCGACCTCCAGGGCGGCTGGGCCGACCGGACGTACAAGCTCCCCAACCCGACGTACTTCGTCGAATAGCGCGTAGCGCACCTCGGCGCACCCCGGGTCCGAGGCCGGAGGCGGGTCAGCCCCCGAGCGCCGCCTCCATCATCGCCTTGGCCACCGGCGCCGCCAGGCCGTTGCCGCTGACCTCGCTGCGGGCCGCGTCGGACTGCTCGACGATGACCGCCACGGCGACCTCCCGGTCCGAGGAGCCGGACTTGGCGTAGGACGTGAACCAGGCGTACGGCGTCTTGCTGTTGTTCTCGCCGTGCTGGGCCGTGCCCGTCTTGCCGCCCACCGTCGCCCCGGCGATCTGCGCGTTGGACCCCGTGCCGTCGTCGACGACGGTCCGCATGGCCGACTGCAGCTGCTCGGCGGTGCCGGAGGACACGATCCGCTTCGTGTCCGGGTCGGAGTGGTCCTCCAGGACGTCGCCGCCGCCGTCGGTGACCTGCGACACCATGTGCGGGGAGACCAGCTCGCCGCCGTTGGCGAGGGCCGCCGAGACCATCGCCATCTGGAGCGGCGTCGCCGTGACGTCGAACTGGCCGATGCCCGTGAGCGCCGTCGACGACCGGTTCATGTCCTGCGGGTAGACGCTGGTGTAGGCCCGTACCGGCACGTCCTGCGTCTCGTCGTTGAAGCCGAACTTCTCGGCCATGGCCCGCAGCTTGTCCTGCCCCAGGTCGACGGCCATCTTCGCGAAGACGTTGTTGCAGGAGTACTGCAGCCCGGTGCGGATCGTGGCGTTCTCGCAGGGTGCGTTCGGATTCTCGTTGGACAGGTCCGTCGCGGTGCCCGGCAGGGTGTACGGGTCCGGGCTGTCGGTCTTCTCGTCCACCGAGCCGTACAGCCCGTCCTCCAGCGCCGCGGCCGCCACGACCAGCTTGAACGTCGAGCCCGGCGGCAGCGGCTGGCGCAGCGCGCGGTTGGTCAGCGGCTTGTCCGGGTCCGAGGTGAGCTTCTCCCAGGCCTCACCGGCGGTGTTCGCGTCGGTCAGCGACGCCGGGTCGTACGAGGGCGTCGACACGACCGAGAGGATCTCGCCCGTCTCCGGGTCGATCGCGACGGCGGCGCCCTTCGTCTCGCCCAGCGCGTCGAGCCCGGCCTTCTGCACGTCCGGGTCGATCGTCGTGACCACGTTGCCCGGCTCGGCCCGGGTGCCGGTGACGGTGTCCATCACCGTCTTCAGCCGCGGGTCGGTGCCGTTGAGCACGTCCTGGTAGATGCCCTCCAGCTGGGTCGGCGCGTACGCCTGCGAGGCGTAGCCGGTCACCGCCGCGTACCGCTTGCCGTCCTCGTACGTGCGCTTGTACGCCAGGTCGCTGTTCCGGGTCGGTGCCGAGCCGGTGACCGACCGTCCGGCCACGACGATGTTCCCGAGCGGTCCCGCGTACGTCTCGATCGCGTTCCGCCGGTTGTCCTTGCTGTCCGCGAGCGCCCGGCCGTCGTAGAACTGCACCCAGGTCGCCCTGATCAGCAGAGCGAACACCAGGAGCAGCGTGAGGACCGAGGCACGCCTGATCGTCTTGTTCATCCCTTTGTTCATCCCGCTGGCAGGACGAACGGGTGGGCGCGAATCGTTCCGTGTGCCCTGTTTTCTCATCGTCCGTTCATGAAGCCCGCCTCGTAGGCCCTCACCACCGCCTGGGTGCGGTCCCGGGCGCCGGTCTTGGCCAGTACGGACGCGACGTGGGTCTTCGCCGTGGCGGGCCCCACCCCCAGCCGCCCGGCGATCTCCGCGTTGGTCAGCCCGGCCGCCATGAGCCGCAGCACCTCGGTCTCGCGTCCGGTGAGCCGGGCCGCCCAGGGCGGCGGAGCCGGGTCCGCGCGCGCGTGCTCCGCGGCCAGCGTCCGCACCGCCGACGGGAAGAGCAGCGTGTCGCTGCGCGCGACCAGCCGCACGGCCCCCAGGAGGGTGTCGGCGTCGGCGCGCTTGAGCAGGAAGCCGGCGGCTCCCGCGCGCAGGGCGTCGTAGACGTACGCGTCGTTCTCGAAGGTCGTCACGACCACGACGCGGGGCGGGTCGGAGAGGGCGGTGAGGATGCGCTCGGTGGCGCGGATCCCGTCGACGCCGGGCATGCGGACGTCCATCAGGACCACGTCCGGCCGCACCTCCCGCACCACGGAGACCGCCTCGGCGCCGGTGGCCGCCTCACCGGCGACCTCCAGGTCCGGTTCGGCGGAGAGGATGGCCCGCAGGGCGGTACGGACCATGCGTTCGTCGTCGGCGACGACGATCCGGATCGGCGGGCGGGTCATGCGGTCTCCTTCAGCGGTAGTCGTACGCGCAGTCGCCACACCGGCCCGTCGGGGCCCGCCTCGGCCGAGCCGCCCAGCAGTCCGGCCCGGTCGGCGACACCGCGCAGACCGTGTCCGCCTCCCGGGCGCGGGCCGGTGACCGTGTCGCAGGGGTTCTCGACGGTGATCAGCAGGTGACCGTCCAGCACCTCGACGCGCAACGTCACGGCGGCCTCGTGGCCCGCGTGCCTGAGCGCGTTGCTCAGCCCCTCCTGCGCGATGCGGTACGCCTCGCGGGACACCTGGGGCGGCAGCGACCGCGGGTCGGTACTGACGGCGGCCGTCACCCGCAGGCCGCTCGCGCGGGTGCGGCGCAGCAGGCCGTCGAGGTCGGTGGCGAGCGTCGGGGCCGGTGCGGTTCCCGACGCGTCGCCGTCGCGCAGGACACCCAGTACGGCATCGAGTTCGCCGACCGTGCGACGCGTGGTGTCCTCGATCGCGGCGAGCGCCTCGCGGACGAATTCCGGGTCGGTGTCCAGGAGCCGCCGGGCCGCGGCCGCCTGGAGGGTGACCGCGCTCAGCGCGTGGCCGACGGAGTCGTGCAGCTCCCGCGCGAGGCGGTTGCGGACGGCGAGGTCGGCGGCCCGCGCCTCGGCCGCCGCGATCCGGTCCTGCGCGGACGGGCCGAGCAGCACCGGTGCCCAGCGGGCCAGCAGGGCGCCGCACGCGGCGGCGCAGCCCGCGAGCGCGAGCAGCAGGACGGCGCCCGCCACCGGCGCGAGGGCGAGTGTCCAGGTGTGCTGGAAGAGGCCGCCCGGCCCCACCGGCCCGTCCCGCAGCGCCGGCGCGAAGGGGAGGAGGACCAGCAGGGCCGCGAACGGCGGTACCGCCAGCGACATGCCCGCGACGATGCCGCCGGCCCCCAGGTGGAGCGTGACCCAGGCCGCCGTACGCGCCCGCTCGCCCGTCGTCCGGGCGGGCCCGGGGGCGAGGAGACCGGCGTCCACGGCGCACAGCGCGCGCACCGCGCCGGACTCCAGCGGGCGGGCCGGCGGGAACAGCGCCGACAGGGCGGCGAGCGGCAGCCCGACGGCGAAGGCCGCCAGCTGGAGGCGGAGCGAGTGGAAGACGTCGGCGTCCCCGGCGACCGCTTCGACGACGACGGAGCCGACGAGGACGTACGGCATGGCGAGCGCCCCGCCGAGGACCAGATGGAGCCACCGCAGGCGCGCCCGCCGGCCGAACAGCGCCCCGGCCGCCGGTCTCACCGCCGGGCGCGGGCGGCGGCCGACCGCCCCGCGAGGAAGCGCGCGCCACCGCTGGCGACGAGGAGGCCGACGGTCATCTGAGCAGCGTAGGTCACGAGCATCAGCTGTGTCGGCCGGTCCGCGGGACCGTCCGGCCCGGCCTGCGCGGCGAGCAGCATCCAGCCGCCCCAGCAGGCCGTGGCGCCGGAGCAGACCCACGCCGCGGCGAGCGGCACGGCGACCGGCAGGGCGGGGGCACGCCGGAAGGCGAGCAGCAGGCCACCGGCGACGGCCGACACGAGGAGGGCGGCGTACAGGCCCTCCAGCACGTAGAAGTCACTGGTGCGCTCCGCCGTCCGGTGCGCGCCGAGCCCGGCGGTGCCGCCGCAGGCCCACAGCAGGCGGACCGCGAACGGGAACAGGGCGAGTACGGCGGCGGCGACGGCGGTGGCCCCCGCGGCCCTCCCGGCCGCGCCCTGGGGCAGGTCGCCCGTCCGGCCCCGCCACAGGTGGCCCCAGCGGTCCCGGGCGTAGAGCACGAACAATGCGCCCAGTGCGAGGCCCTGCACGATGAACCCGCCGTACACGACCCCGAACACCCACTCGTGCAGGAGGAGGTCCTGCCGGGGGCCGGAGGAGGCGGCGGGGCCGCCGGTGAACGCCCGCGCGAGCATCTGGAGCGGGAACCCCGCCATGATCGGCGTCAGCAGCCCGGTGGCGACCCACACCGGGAACGCCAGCGCCCAGGCGGGCACACGGCGGCCCCAGGGCCTGGTGAGCATCAGCGCGAGGACGACCACGCAGCTGTCCAGGAGGACGGAAAGCCCGTTGGCGGCGATCATCGCCACCCGGTGGTCGAAGAGCGGGCTGCCGTCGGGGATGCCGATGTGACTCCCGGCGATCCAGGCGGCCTTGAGCGCGAGGTACGGCAGGCAGGCCACGACGGCGACGGCGCGCAGCAGCCGCCGGGTCCGGGAGGCGGGCGGGCCGGAGGCGGGGGCGGAGGCGGAGGTGGAGGTGGCGGTCGGTGTCGCGGTGGCGGAGTTCGGTGTCATGGCGTCCACGCTCCCGCGCCGCTGTCTCCGCCACGTCCTGCGCACCGACGATCCGCCTCCGCCGCGCGGCGGAGGCGCACTCCGCCGGACTCGTCCCGCGGGGGACCGCCGGGGGACCGCCGGAACACCACCGGAACACCACCGGAAGGCCACCGGGGGACGGCCGGGAGATGGCCGGGGGGCGGCCGGCGGGGCGTCAGGTCTGTGCCGGTGAGGCCGTCGGACGGGCCGGGACCGGTCACTCCGCTCACTCCGCGAGGTGCAGCACGACCTCGTCGATCTCCTCGCCCCGGGCCGCCGCGAACCCCCGCGCGCGGGCGCTCGTCTCGAAGCCGCACTTCTCCAGCACGCGCCGCGACCCGGCGTTGTCGGCCGCCGCGCGCGCGTACAGCGGGCGGTCCCCGACCTCGGCCAGCAGAGCGCGCAGCGCGGCCGTGGCCACGCCCCGCCCCCAGTACGCCCGGTCCACCCAGTACGTCACCTCGCGCTCGCCCGGCTCCCCGTACACCGCCGTGCTGCCGATCACGTCACCGTCGCCGAGGATGGTGCGCACGACGTCGCGGGAGGCACGGATCTTGCGCCAATGTGCCGCGAACGCGTCCCAGTCGGCGGGGTCCTTCGGGGTGAAGGCCGCCATGCGCAGGGACTCCGGATCGTTCATCTGCCGGAAGAAGACGGGCAGATCGCTGTCGTGGACCTCGCGCAGTGCGATATGCATGGCCCAGAGCCTACGTGTGGCCGGGAGACTGCGTGTGCCTCAGAGCCCGCGCGTGGCTTCAGAGCCCCCGCGTGCCTCAGAGCCTGCGCGTGGCCAGTGTCAGCCGGTCCCGCGCGTCGAACAGCGCGTCCTTCACCGTCTGTTCGTGCGCGGGCGTCAGCCGCGCCACCGGCACCGAGCAGCTGATCGCGTCCCGCGCGGGGGTGCGGTAGGGCACCGCCACGCCGAAGCAGCGCAGCCCCAGCGTGTTCTCCTCGCGGTCCACGGCGAAGCCCTGCTCCCGCACCTGGTGCAGCTCCTCGATGAGCCTCTCCCGGTCGGTGATGGTGTGCTCGGTGAGCGCCGGCAGCGTCTCGGGCAGCAGCTTGCGCACCTGTTCGTCGGTGTACGTGCTCAGCAGCGCCTTGCCCAGCGACGTCGAGTGCGCGGGCAGCCGCCGCCCGACCCGGGTGAACGGGCGCAGGTAGTGCTGGGACTGACGGGTGGCCAGGTAGACGACGTTCGTGCCGTCCAGGCGCGCCAGGTGGATGGTCTCCGTGGTGTCGTCGGAGAGCCGGTCCAGCGTGGGCCGCGCCGCCGCGACCACCTCGTCGCCGTCGATGTACGAGGTGCCGACCAGCAGGGCCCGTACGCCGATGCCGTACCGCGTGCCCGTGGCGTCCGTCTCCACCCAGCCCAGCTCGACCAGCGTGCGCAGCAGCATGTAGAGGGACGACTTGGGATAGCCCACCGCCTCCTGGACCGACGCCAGGGAGTGCATGCCGGGGCGCCCCGCGAAGTACTCCAGCAGTTCGACCGTCCGTACCGCGGACTTGACCTGCGCTCCGCCCCCCGTCTCGCCAGCCGACATCGCCCTTGACCCCTTCGTTCGACGGGAAATAGTCTCGAACAGCATATTCATCATCAGAGACGGCGTTCAGTATATCGAACGACCCGGTACGGGCGCCGGGCACCGGCACCTGGCACCGGCGCGTCGGTGCCGTACGGCTCCGACGACGAGCACATCCGATGCAGAGCACGTGGAGGGACCCGCGGTGGCAGCAGCACCAGTCTGGAGTGTCGACCCCCGTACCGGGAAGCAGCGCGAACAGGTCGCGGTCGAAGCCACGGCGCAGGAGGTGGACGCCGCCGTCCGTGCCGCGCACGCCGCCCGGGACGCCCTCGCCGACCGCGCCGTGCGGGCCGCCTTCCTGCGCAGTGCCGCCGACGACCTGAAGGCGGCCGAGGAGACCCTGGTCGAGGTCGCCGACGCGGAGACCGCGCTCGGCCCCGTCCGCCTCACCGGTGAACTCGCCCGCACCTGCTACCAGTTGCGGGCCTTCGCCGACATCGTCGACGAGGGCGAGTTCCTCGGCGTGGTCGTCAACCACCCCGACGACACCGCCACCCCGCCCATCCCGGACCTGCGCCGCTACAAGGTGCCGCTCGGCGTCGTCGCCGTCTACTCGGCCTCCAACTTCCCCTTCGCCTTCTCCGTGCCCGGCGGCGACACCGCCAGCGCCCTCGCGGCCGGCTGCCCGGTCGTCGTCAAGGCCCACCCCGACCACCCGGCGCTGTCCGAACTGGTCGCCAAGGTGCTGCGCCGTGCCGCGGCCCGGCACGGCGTCCCCGAGGGCGTCGTCGGCCTCGTCCACGGCTTCGAGGCGGGCATCGAACTGATCAGGCACCCGCTGGTCGCGGCGGCCGGCTTCACCGGGTCCGTACGCGGCGGCCGCGCGCTCTTCGACGCGGCGGCGGCCCGTCCGGTGCCGATCCCCTTCCACGGCGAGCTGGGCTCGCTGAACCCGGTCGTCGTCACCGAGGCCGCCGCCGCCGAGCGGGCGGACGCCATCGGCGCGGGCCTGGCCGGTTCGATGACCCTGGGCGTCGGCCAGTTCTGCGTCAAGCCCGGACTGGTCCTGGTGCCGGCGGGCGCCGCAGGCGACGGCCTGGTCAAGACCCTCACGGACGCGGTCAGCGACACCGACGCCGGTGTCCTCCTCGACCACCGCATGCGGGACAACTTCGTCGCCGGCGTCGCCGAGCGCGCGGCGCTGCCCGACGTGGACTCGCCGGTGACGCCCGGCTCGGGCGGCGAGCACACCGTCGCCGCCGGGTTCCTCACGGTGCCGGCCGCGCGGCTGGCCGCCGAGGGTGAGCACGACCTGCTCCTGGAGGAGTGCTTCGGACCGGTCACCGTCGTGGTCCGCTACCAGGACGCCGACGAGGTGCGGGCCGTGCTGTCCCGGCTGCCGGGCAACCTCACGGCGACCGTGCAGCTCTCCGCCGAGGAGGCGGCGGGGCAGGGCCGCGCGGCCGAACTCCTGGCGGAGGTGACGCCGCTCGCCGGACGGGTGCTGGTGAACGGGTGGCCCACGGGAGTCGCCGTGGCGGCGGCCCAGCACCACGGGGGGCCGTACCCGGCGACCACGTCGACGTCCACGTCGGTCGGCGGCACGGCGATCGAGCGGTGGCTGCGGCCGGTGGCGTACCAGGGGGTGCCGGAGGCGCTGCTGCCGCCCGAGGTGCGGGACGGGAACCCGCTGGGGCTGCCGCGGCGGTTCAACGGGGTGCTCGAGCGGTAGCGGCCGCGCTGTCAGCGGCAGCGGCCGCGCTGTCGTGCCGCGGGGAGCGCGGTTGCTCCGCGGCCGGCACGCGGCTCCGGTCCGCAGGTCCGCCGGCTCGCCGCCGCCCTGAGCGGCGGAACCGGCGAGCCGGCACTCCGCCCCCGCGTCCCCGAGGGGACGCTCTCCCCGGCCCGAGAGGATCGCCCCGTGCTCGTCGACGTACCCGAAGTGCCGTTTCCCCTCCGTCCCCACGGACCCGACGGCAGGTGGTCGTACGCGGACGGCGTGCTCACCGCGGTCGCCGGGGCGGGGCAGGACCGGTTCGTGCCGCCCACCGGGGAAGGGCTGGAGTCCGTCTCCGACGCGCCGCGGCTGCTGGGCGCTCCCGACGGGGACTTCCAGCTGATCGCACGGGTCGGCGTCGGCTTCCGCGCCGCCTTCGACGCCGGGGTGCTCTACGTGCACGTCGGCGAGCGGGCCTGGGCCAAGCTGTGCCTGGAGTACTCCCCGGACGCGCCCACCGTCTGCACGGTCGTCACCCGGGGGCACTCCGACGACTGCAACTCCTTCACGGTGGACGGCACTCACGTCTGGTTCCGGGTCAGCAGGAGCGGGCGTGCCTTCGCCTTCCACGCCTCACCCGACGGAGAGCGCTGGACCTTCGTCCGGCTCTTCACACTGGGCGACGAGGAGGAGACCGGTGCCGCCCTGGTCGGCTTCCTGGTCCAGTCGCCGACGGGGGAGGGCTGCACGGCGACCTTCGACCGGCTGGAGTTCCGCCCCCACTGGCCGGCCGATCTGCGCGACGGCAGCTGACGCGACGGCAGACGGCGGCACGGCGGGGGAGGAGGCAACCGCCCGGCCGGGTCCGCTCGTCCTGCAGTGCATGATCGACGAACACGCGACCGGACGCAGGATGATCCGTACCGTCCTGCCGGCCGAGGCAGAAACCGTCGCCGCCCTGCACCACCGGGCGCGCTCGACGTACTACCCGGACGGTCTCCCCGACGACGGCACCGACTGGACCGCCGTGTGGCGCACCGCCGTCGAGCGCCCCGACGGGAGCGTCCTGTGCGTCGTGGAGCAGGGGCGCATCGTCGCCCTCGCCTCCTTCCGGGTGCCCGAGGACGGCCCCGCGGGCACCGTCAAGCTCTTCCAGTTCCACGTCGACCCCGACCGCTGGCGCTCCGGCATCGGCGCCGCCCTGCACACGGCCTGCGTCGAGCAGTGGCAGGCCGACGGCCACCGGGACGCGGTCCTCGACGTGCACGTGGACAACCGCCGCGCCCAGGCCTTCTACGCCCGCCTCGGCTGGATCCCCGATCCGCACCACCCGCCCGCGGAGGGCGACCACCACCTCTTCCTGCGGTTCCGGGTGCCCGGGGAATGAGCCCGGCTGCTTGAACGTTCACGTACGAGGCGGGGAGGGCCTCCGCAGCGGTACGACCTGGAGAAGAGCCGAGACATGCGCGTCGAGATCTGGAGCGACATCGCCTGCCCGTGGTGCTACGTGGGCAAGGCCCGCTTCGAGAAGGCGCTCGCGGCCTTCCCGCACCGGGACGGTGTCGAGGTGGTCCACCGGTCCTTCGAGCTGGACCCCGGGCGGGCCAAGGACGACGTGCAGCCGGTACTGACGATGCTCACCGCCAAGTACGGCATGAGCGAGGCACAGGCCCAGGCGGGCGAGGACAACCTCGGCGCGCAGGCCGCCGCCGAGGGCCTGGACTACCGCACCCGGGACCGCGACCACGGCAGCACCTTCGACATGCACCGGCTGCTGCACCTCGCCAGGGAACGGGGCCGGCACGCGGAGGTGCTCGACGCCTTCTACCGGGGGAACTTCGCCGACGAGCGCTCCGTGTTCAACGACGACGAGCGGCTCGTGGAGCTGGCCGCCGCCGCGGGACTCGACGCGGACGAGGTCCGCGCGGTGCTCGCCGACCCGGACGCCTACGCCGACGGGGTCCGCGCCGACGAGCGCGAGGCCGCGCAGCTCGGGGCCACCGGCGTGCCGTTCTTCGTCCTCGACCGGGCCTACGGCGTCTCCGGCGCCCAGCCCGCCGACGTCTTCACCCGAGCGCTGACCCAGGCCTGGGGCGAGCGCGCGCCGCTCGAGCGGATCGACGACGGGGGCGCGGAGGCCTGCGGTCCGGACGGGTGCGCGGTGCCCGGGCAGTGAGGACGCGCCCGGCATCGCAGGCGGGCCGGCGTTCATAAGCGTTGCTTGGGGAGACCGCGTAGGAATACGCGATG
Source organism: Streptomyces mayonensis (assembly GCF_018982965.1). Taxonomy (GTDB): domain Bacteria; phylum Actinomycetota; class Actinomycetes; order Streptomycetales; family Streptomycetaceae; genus Streptomyces; species Streptomyces mayonensis. Next base: position 17,886 of record NZ_JACBYP010000115.1, read on the forward strand.
GACGGGGAGGTCCGGGGAGCCGCACAGTGGTGCCATGGAGAGCTCCGATCATTTCGAGAACCTCGTCCGGGCCGAGTTCGCGCCGAAGACCACGTACCTGAACACCGCCAGTACCGGCCTGCTCCCCGCCCGTACCCTCGTCGCCATGCGCGACGCCGCCGAACGTGCGGCCGAGGGGCAGCCGCTCGACATGTTCGCCGACGTCGAGGCCTCCCGGGCCGCGTACGCCCGCCTCATGGGGGTGCCCGCCTCGCGGGTCGCGACCGGCTCGTCGGTCGCCACGTTCAGCGGTCTCGTCGCCGCCTCGCTGCCCGCGGGTGCCGAGGTCCTCACCGCGGAGGCCGACTTCGCCTCGCTGGTGAACCCCCTGTACACGCGCGGGGACCTGAAGGTGCGCAGCGTGCCGCTGGAGCGGCTCGCCGAGTCGGTGGGCCCCGGCACGGCACTCGTCGCGGTCAGCTCCGTCCAGTCGGCCGACGGGCGCCTGGCCGACCTGCCCGCGCTGCGCGACGCCGCCCGTGCGCACGGGGCGCGGACCCTGATCGACGTGTCCCAGTCGAACGGCTGGCTGCCGACGGCCGCGGACGACTTCGACTTCGTCGCCGCCGTCGCCTACAAGTGGGTGCTCTGTCCGCGCGGCGTCGCCTTCCTCGTCGTACCGGAGGATTTGGGGGCCGCGGCCGGTATGCGGCCGCTGTTCGCCGGGTGGGCGTCCGGCGAGCATCCCTGGGACAGCTGCTACGGCCCCGTCGAGGAGCTCGCGCACTCGGCCCGCCGGTTCGACGAGAGCCCCGCCCTGTTCTCCTACACCGGCGCCAGGCAGTCCCTGGACCTGATCGGGGAACTGGGTGTCGACGCCGTGCACGCCCACGACACCGCCCTCGCCGACCGCTTCCGCGCGGGGGTGCGCTCGCTGGGCCACGAACCGGTGGCCGCGCCCGGCTCCGCGATCGTGTCCGTGCCGGGTCTCGGCCACCGGCAGGGCGGGCTCAGCAGGGCCGGCGTGCAGGTGTCCGACCGGGCGGGCAACCTGCGGGCCGCCTTCCACCTGTACAACACCGGGGCCGACGTGGACCGGCTCCTCGACGTGCTGGCGGACTGAGAGAAGAGCGCCCGCACGAACGGCATCGGGCAGGGGCCGGTCGTCCCACACGAAAAGGCCCCTGCCCGAGATCAGGTCCGGGTCGCTTCACCTGCGTGAAGTCCCGTGCACCGATGCCGCGGCCTCCGGGGGACACCCCCCGGACGCCCGGCCGGCTCCGGTCACCGTACGGGCGTGAAGTCCCGCGCGCCGATGAAGTCCGGCCGCCGGATCGGGGCCGCGAACGGCTCGACCGCCGTGTTCTCCACGCTGTTGAACACGATGAACACGTTGCTGCGCGGGAACGGCGTGATGTTGTCGCCCGAACCGTGCATGCAGTTGCAGTCGAACCAGGTCGCCGAGCCGGCCTTGCCGGTGAACAGCTTGATGCCGTACTCCGACGCCATCTTCGTCAGCGCCTCGTCGGACGGCGTCCCCGCGTCCTGCATCTGCAGGGATTTCTTGTAGTTGTCCTTCGGCGTGGCCCCCGCGCACCCGAGGAACGTCTTGTGCGACCCCGGCATGATCATGAGACCGCCGTTGGTGTCGTAGTTCTCGGTGAGCGCGATCGAGACCGAGATCGTGCGCATGTTCGACAGGCCGTCCTCGGCGTGCCAGGTCTCGAAGTCCGAGTGCCAGTAGAAGCCGCTGGCCCCGAAGCCCGGCTTGACGTTGATCCGCGACTGGTGGACGTAGACGTCCGAACCGAGGATCTGCCGGGCCCGTCCGACCACGCGCTCGTCGCGCACGAGTTTCGCGAACACCTCGCTGATCTTGTGCACCTCGAAGACCGACCGGATCTCCTTGGACTGCGGCTCGACGATCGAGCGCTCGTCCTCGCGGACGGCCGGGTCGGAGGTGAGCCGCTCCAGCTCCCGCTGGTACACCGCGACCTCGTCCGGCCCGATGAGCTGGTCGATGGCGAGGAACCCGTCGCGGTCCAGGGACTCGAGGTCCCCCCGGGAGACGGGGCCGGGCGTGTCCGGGGAGCCCCAGACCACCGGGTCCTGCCGGGGGGTTGCCACCTCGGTGGCGCCGCGGGTGGGATAGAGATCAGTGACGTTCGTGGTCGTGGTCACGATGACTCACACCTCCTCGGTGAGCAGCGGGTAGACGCCGTTCTCGTCGTGGTCCTCCCGTCCGGTCACGGGGGGATTGAAGACGCAGATGCAGTGGAACTCCTCGTTGACCTTGAGCGTGTGCCGCTCATGGCCGTTCAGGAGGTACATGGTGCCGGGCGTGATGTGGTACTTCTTCCCCGTCTCGCGGTCGGTCAACTCGGCGTCGCCCTTCGTGCAGACGACGGCCTCGATGTGGTTCGCGTACCACATCTCCGTCTCCATACCCGCGTACAGGATCGTCTCGTGCAGGGAGAAGCCGACCTTCTCCTTGGCGAGGACGATGCGCTTGGTCTCCCAGGTGCCCGACGCCGACTTCACGTGCCGGTCGGTGCCTTCGAGTTCCTTGAACGAACGGACGATCACGGTGTTGCGATGCCTCCTAGGTGAAGGATGTGCCATGGTCCCCGGCGCCCCGGGCCGCGAGGCCCAAGGCGCCGGAAGCAGGGATGGGGCGGTGCGGGACGGTCAGGCCGTCTCGCGCACGGCCCGGGCGAGGGTCTTCATGCCCTCGTCCAGTTCGTCGGGCGTGATGGTGAGGGCCGGCAGCAGCTTGACGACCTCGCTCTCGGGGCCGGACGTCTCGATGAGCAGCCCGAGCTCGAAGGCGCGTTTGGCGACCCGGCCCGCGCGGTCCTTGTCGTGGAACTCCAGGCCCCAGACCAGACCGCGGCCCCGGTACTCCTTGATGTCGGCCAGGTTCTCCTCGGTGATGGCGATCATGTGCTGCTCGACCTGCTCACCGCGCTTGCGGGTCTGCTTCTCCATCGCGGAGCCGTCGGCCCAGTACGTCTCCAGCGTGGCGGTCGCCGTGACGAAGGCCGGGTTGTTGCCGCGGAAGGTGCCGTTGTGCTCGCCCGGCTCCCAGACGTCCAGCTCGGGCTTGAACAGGGTCAGCGCCATCGGCATCCCGTAGCCGCTGATCGACTTGGAGACGGTGACGATGTCCGGCGTGATGCCCGCCTCCTCGAAGGAGAAGAAGGCGCCGGTACGGCCGCAGCCCATCTGGATGTCGTCCACGATGAGCAGCATGTCCTGGCGCTCGCACAGGGCGGCCAGGGCGCGCAGCCACTCGGCCCGGGCGACGTTGATGCCGCCCTCGCCCTGCACGGTCTCCACGATCACGGCGGCCGGCTTGTTCAGGCCGGAGCCCTGGTCCTCCAGCAGCCGCTCGAACCAGATGAAGTCCTCGACGGTGCCGTCGAAGTAGTTGTCGAACGGCATGGGCGTGCCGTGCACCAGCGGGATGCCGGCGCCGGCCCGCTTGAACGCGTTGCCGGTCACGGCCAGCGAGCCCAGCGACATGCCGTGGAAGGCGTTGGTGAAGGACACGATCGACTCGCGGCCCTTGACCTTGCGCGCCAGCTTGAGCGCGGCCTCGACGGCGTTGGTGCCCGTCGGGCCCGGGAACATGACCTTGTACGGCAGGTCGCGCTTGCGCAGGATGATGTTCTGGAACGTCTCCAGGAAGCGGCGCTTCGCGGTGGTCGACATGTCGAGACCGTGCGTGACGCCGTCCCGCTCCAGGTAGTCGATCAGCGCGCGTTTCAGCACGGCGTTGTTGTGGCCGTAGTTGAGCGAACCCGCTCCGGCGAAGAAGTCGAGGTACTCGTGGCCGTCCTCGTCGTACATGCGGCTGCCGAGCGCACGGTCGAAGACGGTGGGCCAGCCGCGGCAGTAGCTGCGCACCTCGGACTCGACGGTCTCGAAGACACTGAGGTCGGGCTGGGTGATGGTCACGACGAATCGCTCCTCGTGGGTGAGGGTGTCAGAGGAAGGTCGTACGGTCCGGCGGGACCGGTGCGGTCACGGCCGGGAAGTCTGGGGGGCCGGACCACCGGGGGTGCCCGGCGTCCGGGCGGCCGGTGGGTCAGCGGGCCGCGGACAGGGGGCCGATGCGGTGGAGGACCTCTGGTTCGTGCGGTCCGTCCGGGAACAGGCCGGTGTCGAAGAGCACCTCGCGCTCCAGCCGGGCGCCGTGCCGCTCGGCGAACGAGGCGAACAGTCGCTGGGACGCCGTGTTGTCGGGGGAGACGGTGGTCTCGAGGGTGGTCAGCCCGAGTTCCGTGACGGTCCGGGCGGCGAGCCCGTCGAGCATCGAGGCGGCGAGCCGGCGCCCGCGGTGCGCCTCGTCGACCGCCACCTGCCAGATCAGCAGGGTGTCCGGCCGCTCCGGTCGGACGTAGCCGGTGATGAAGCCGACCGGCACACCGTGCCCGTCGCGGGCGACGGCCGACGTGGCGGCGAAGTCCCGGCACCAGAGCAGATAGCTGTAGGACGAGTTGAGGTCGAGGACCTTGGAATCCCTTGCTATGCGCCACAGGGCGGCACCGTCGGCCACTCTGGGTCGATCGATTTGCAGGTCTGCTTGCGCGGCAGTCATGCAAATTGAATTTACCCAGGGAAATTCGAAATTGCATCGCCGGACGGGGTTACGGATGGAGGCCTCGTGTGTTATCACGCGGGCGCGTGCCACCGCGCGAAGGGACGGCGCAATGTGGCGGTTTGTACCGGTCAAAGGCCGTGAAACGGACCGCATGTGGATCGGGTCACAATCGCGTAACCCATGTGAGACGTGTCCGAAATGCGAGATTCGAGGTTCGCGGAATCTTTGTGTTTAGCTCAAGGGAAAGCGGGCAGAAGAATATGGGAACCTGCGCTCGGTCGCATTCTGTAATTCAGTTTGTGTGAACTGCGATAATTCCCTGGAATTCAGGCTCCGGAAAGATCGGCCCCGGCCGTCCCGTCCCACGCCTCCTCCGCGGCCCGCCGGGCGGCCTCCGGATCGGCCTTGAGGCCCTTCTCCACCAGCGCGGCACCCAGTGCCGCCAGGCATCCGTGCACCGCGCCGCGCGTCGCGTCCCGGCCGTAGTGGTTGACCCGGATCATCTCGCCGGCCAGCGCACCGCTGCCCGCCGCCAGCGGCAGCGCCGGGTCCGACGCCAGGGCCCGGGCCACCAGCGCCGAGGCGTCGACGTCCGGGGGCGTCCGCAGCGTCGTGGCGACCGGTGCCGCGTCCTTCGCCTCGTACACGTACGGTTCCAGGCCGCCCAGCGCCACAGCCCCGGCCCGCGTGGCCGCCGCGGCCGACGCGTGCCGCGCCCGCACCGTCCCGGGGCCCTCCGCCTCGATACGCTCCACGCACGCCTCCAGCGCCAGCATCTCCAGCTGGGCCGGCGCGTGCGGCAGCGCTTTTCGGCCACCGTCGAGCCAGCGCTCCTTCCAGTCGAGGAGGGAGAGGTAGGACCGGCGCGGCGCGCCCGGGTTCGCGGCCATCCGCGCCCACGCCCGCTCGCTGACCGACACCGCCGACACGCCGGCCGGGCCGCCCATCGCCTTCTGCGCGCCGATGACGCACAGGTCGACGCCCCACGCGTCCGGCAGCACCGGCTCGGCGCCGACGGAGGCCACGGCGTCCAGGTAGAACAGCGCGCCGTGCGCCCGCACCACCTCGCCGATCTCCCCGACCGGATTGGTGTTGCCGGTCGCCGCCTCGGCGTGCACCAGGGACACGAAGTCGATCTCCGGGTGCGCGGCGAACGCCTCCCGCACCTGCCCGGCGGTCACGGCCGCGTGGAACGGCACGGCGAGGTCGTGCACGGTCGCCCCGCACTCCCGCAGCCAGTTCCCGAAGGTCTGCCCGTACGGCCCCGTGACGACGTTCAGCGCGACGGTGCCCGGACCGGCGGCGGCGCGGATCGCGCCCTCCAGCGGCAGCAGCGCCTCGCCCTGCATGACCACGACGTCCTGACCGGTGCCGAGCAGCCGCGCGACCCGGTCCTCGATCGCGGCGAAACGGCCGGCGCTCAGCGGGGCCAGGTCCAGGAACGGGTGGGTCACGGCGGGCTCTCTTCACTCACGGGCAGGTGTACGACACGTACGGAAACGAGAGTAACCACGGCCCCGGCCGGCACTCACGGCGGCGCCCTTCCGTTGCGACACCCCCACGCCCGGAATTGTGGCTTCCGCTACAGCCGCGACGAGCCCGGGCTGGTGGACTGTCCCCGTGTTCCTCTTCCTCCTCCTGGTCGTCCTCGTGCTCGTGGTGACCGCCGTCGGCCTGACCGGCCACGGTGCGGGCGTCCTCGCCGCCCGCCGCGACCGGGGCCCGGGCGCCGGGCCGCCGCTGCGTGCCCTCGCCGCGTTCACCGGTGCGGCGGCGCTCTCGGTGTACGCCTGGGGCCTGCTGCTCGTGGCCGGCGCCGTCATGGTGTCCAACGGCGGCGCGGGCTCCGCGCCCGCGCCGCCCTGCCGCACGCCGGGCCACGGGGAGCGGGCGCTGCACGTGGTCGACCAGTCGGTCACCTTCGTGCCGCCGGCCTTCGTCTGCGAGACCGCGGACGGCGGCGGGTACCCCAGCGACGACGTCCCCGGCTACGTCGCACCGGCCGCCGCCGTCCTCGCGCTGACCGCCGTGGCGAGCGCCGCCGGGGCCCGGCGCGCGACCGGACGCCACCCCCGCGCGGCAGTGCAGGAGAAGCCCGGTGCGGCAGTGCACGAGAAGGACGCGGCAGCGCACGAGAAGGACCGGTGACCGCCCCCGGACACCCGTGCGGACACCCCCTAGGGTGCGGGGCATGAGCGATCGCGCGGTGCTGCATGTGAAGGGTCGGGTGCTCGTCGGGCCCGAGGAGGTCCGGGACGAGGTCTGGGTGATCGACGGACGGATCTCCTACGACCGCCCCACCGGCGCGGCCGACGTCCGCACCGTCGAGGGGTGGGCCCTGCCCGGCCTGGTCGACGCGCACTGCCACGTCGGACTCGACCGGCACGGCGCGGTCCCCGGGGACGTCGCCGAGAAGCAGGCGCTGACCGACCGGGAGGCCGGCACCCTGCTCATCCGCGACGCGGGCTCGCCCTCCGACACGCGCTGGACCGACGACCGCGACGACCTGCCGAAGATCATCCGGGCCGGCCGGCACATCGCCCGCACCCGCCGCTACATCCGCAACTACGCCTGGGAGATCGAACCCGACGACCTCGTCGCGTACGTCGCCCAGGAGGCCCGGCGCGGCGACGGCTGGGTCAAGCTGGTCGGCGACTGGATCGACCGCGACCTCGGCGACCTGTCGGCCTGCTGGCCGCGCGGCGCCGTGGAGGCGGCCATCGCCGAGGCCCACCGCCTGGGCGCCCGCGTCACCGCGCACTGCTTCGCCGAGGACTCCCTGCGCGACCTCGTCGAGGCCGGGATCGACTGCGTCGAGCACGCCACGGGGCTGACCGACGACACCATCCCGCTCTTCGCCGAGCGCGGTGTCGCCATCGTGCCGACCCTTGTCAACATCGCCACCTTCCCGGCCCTGGCCGACGGCGGCGAGTCCCGCTTCCCGCGCTGGTCGGCCCACATGCGCCGGCTGCACGAACGCCGCTACGACACGGTCCGCAACGCCTACGACGCCGGGATCCCGGTCTTCGTCGGCACCGACGCGGGAGGCGCCCTGGCCCACGGCCTGGCGGGCGCCGAGGTCGCCGAGCTGGTCACCGCCGGCATCCCGCCGCTCCAGGCGCTCTCCGCCACGACCTGGGCCGCCCGGCGCTGGCTCGGACGCCCCGGCCTGGACGAGGGCGCGCCGGCCGACCTCGTGGTGTTCGACCAGGATCCGCGCGCCGACGTGCGCGTGCTCACCGCTCCGCGCCGGGTCGTGCTGAACGGGCGGGTCGTCGGTTGACCGACGTGGGTGACCTGGGGGAACGCGCGTGCCGTGAGATTCGAAAAGATGCACCAAAACACCACGAAGGGGTGAAGTGACCTCGGTTTGCTGACGGTCGGGCGCGCGCGGGGAGATTCTTTCCGGGTCCCAAGCACTCGCTCATGCGTGTCCCACACGCATGTCTCACTGGGGGTCCCACCACCTTGAACGGCAACTTCCGCATGCCCGCACGCCGCCTCGCCACCGTCGCCGCGGCCACCGCCCTGGCCGCCGGTCCCGCGCTCCTGGCCGGCACGGGCACCGCCCACGCGACCGGCGACCACGGCCGCGCGAGCGCCACCGTGCTGCGCACCGGGCTCGACGTCTCCCTGCTCAACAAGACCGTGAACGTCCCGCTCGCGGTCACCCTCAACGAGGTCCAGGCCCCCGAGACCGCCCGCAGGACCGCCCTGACCGCGCGGCTCGACGGCGTCGACGGCGGCAAGGCCTTCACCGTCCTGCGCGCCGACGTGGCCGACGCCGGGGCCACGGCGACCGCGGCGAAGAGCGAGGGGCACACCGAGCTGGCCCACGCCAGGCTCCACGTCCCCGGGCTGCCGCTCCTGTCGGTGATCGAGCTGGCGGAGGTCACCTCCACGGCGACCTGCGAGGCCGGTGGGAAGCCGGTCGCCGACGCCGACCTCCTCGGCCCGGTGACGGTCCTCGGCAAGAAGGTCACCCTCACCGCCGGCGGGACCACGGACGTCAAGGTGCCCGGCGTCGGCGAGGTGAGGCTGGACCTGTCGAAGACGCAGACCACCTCCCGCACGGCCGCCGCCACCGCCCTCGAACTGAGGATCTCCGTCAACCCCCTCGACCTCAACGTCGCCGAGGTCGACGGCACCGTCACCCTGGCGGAGGCCACCTGCGAGTCCCCGTCGGCCCCCGCGGACGAGGCCGGGCAGCCCCCGGCGGCGAAGGGGGAGGACGACGCCGAACCGGCCGCCGCCGACGTGCAGCCCCAGGGCGCCCGCGCCGGGGCCGACCTCGCCGAGACGGGCGGCAGCAGCGCGACGCCGTACGTGGCGGCCGGTGCCGCCGCCCTGGTCCTGGCGGGCGGCGGCACCCTGCTCCTGGCCCGCCGCAGGCGCGGCTGACATCGGCGCCGGGGCGTACGCCGGGGACGTACGGGGGGCGTACGGGGGCGGCGTACGGG
>NZ_JACBYP010000116.1 GCF_018982965.1 Streptomyces mayonensis
CCCCGCATCCGGCCGCCCCGCCCCAGGCGTCCCCGTACCGGCCCGGCGCTCCCGACCAGACCCCCTCCGAGACCACCCGGCGGCTGCGGCCCGTCCCGGCGGAGCCGGAGGACGAGGGCCTGGTCCCGGAGGAGGCGCCGCAGGCGGGCGCCCCGGCGAGGCGGGCCGGTGCCGGGCCCGACCCCGCGCTGTCGTGGAGCAGCGTGCCGACGACGTCCGGCGACAGCCGTCCCCGCGTGTCGTTCGGGGAGCCCGAGGGGTACGACGGGTTCGGACGGCCCCGCCCGCTCGGCGGGCGACTGCGGCCCCAGGCCCTCGCCGCGGCCGTCTGCCTCGTGCTCGGCGCCGGACTGCTGACCGGAGCCGTCACCGGCAGCTGGCTCGCCGGGGACTCCGGGGAGGACGGCGCGCGCGGCGCGTTCGCCGAGGCCGGGGAACTGTGGCACAGCGTGCCCGTCGACCAGCTCTTCCCGCCCACCGTGCAGGGAAAGGGCGCCGGACCCGGCGGAGCCGACCGCACCTGGACACGGGTCGCCGTCGCCCCGGACGGGGACTGCAAGGGCGCCTTCGACCGGCTCCTCGCCAAGGTGCTCGACCCGGTCGGCTGCGCGCGCCTGCTGCGCGCCACCTACACCGACGCCACCCAGAGCCACGTCACCACCGTCGGCCTGCTCTTCACCAAGGCCGACGCCGCCGCGACGACCTCACTGGCGAACCGGTTCGAGAAGGAGGGCCTCAGCCGCCGCACCGACCTCATGCCACTGCCGTACGCGGCCGAGGACACCGTCGCCGCCGGGTTCGGCGCGCGGCAGCGGGCCTCCTGGACCGTCTCCGTCCTCACCGACGCCCCCGTCGTCGTCTACGCCGTCTCCGGCTGGGCCGACGACCGCACCGTCGACGAACCCGAACCCGCCGAGGAGGCCACGGAGTCCGGCGCCACGTCGGCCCCCGCCCAGGCCGGTCTGGGCCACGAGGCGAAGGGCCTCGCCGACCGGATCGAACGCGCCCTGCGCAAGAACGTCGGCCAGCCCACGGAGCAGCCCTCGTGAACACCCACCGCACCCGCCGGACGGGCGGCGCCCTCAGCCTCCTCCTGGCCGCCGCCCTCGTCCTCGCCCCCGCGCCCGCCGCTCACGCCGACGGCATCCGCGCCCAGCAGTGGGCCCTGGACGCCATGCACACCCAGGACGCCTGGCGCACCACCCAGGGCGCCGGCGTCACCGTCGCCGTACTCGACACCGGCGTCGAGGCCGACCACCCCGACCTCACCGGCAACGTCCTCACCGGCAAGGACCTGGTCGGCTTCGGCGCGAGCGAGGGCGACCGCGCCTGGGCCCGGCACGGCACCGCGATGGCCGGGATCATCGCCGGACACGGCCACGGCGCCGGGAACACCGACGGCGTCATGGGCATCGCCCCGGAAGCGAAGATCCTTCCCCTGCGCGTGATCCTGGAGGACGGCGACCCCTCCCGCGCCAAGGCCCGCAAGACCCGCGGCAACGCCCTCGCCGAGGGCATCCGCTGGGCCGCCGACCACGGCGCCGACATCATCAACCTCTCCCTCGGCGACGACTCGGCCTCCGCCCACCCCGAACCCGGCGAGGACGAGGCCATCCAGTACGCCCTGAAGAAGGGCGTGGTCGTCGTCGCCTCGGCCGGCAACGGCGGCGAGAAGGGCGACCACATCTCCTACCCGGCCGCCTACCCGGGCGTCATCGCCGCGACCGCCGTCGACCGCTACGGCACCCGTGCCTCCTTCTCCACCCGCCGCTGGTACGCCACGGTCAGCGCACCCGGCGTCGACGTGATCATCGCCGACCCCGACAAGAAGTACTACGAGGGCTGGGGCACCAGTGCCGCCTCCGCGTTCGTCTCCGGCGCCGCCGCCCTCGTGAAGGCGGCCCACCCGGACCTCACCCCGGCCCAGGTCAAGGCCGTCCTCGAGGACACCGCCCGCAACGCCCCGGCCGAGGGCCGCGACGACTCCCGCGGCTTCGGCTTCGTCGACCCCGCCGCCGCCATCGAGGCGGCCGGACAGCTGAGACCGGAGGGCCTGAAGTCGGCGGCGTACGGCGACGAGTACTTCGGCCGGGGACCGGACAGCACCGCGTCCGACGGCGAGACCTCGGCCTGGGCCGCCCCGCTGGCCGGCGGCGCGGGCGGCGTCCTGGTGGTCGCGGCCGTCGTCCTGTGGCGGGGCCGCCGCGAACGCCACGAGGTCCCACCCTCCGTCACCGGCCGCTACGACGCCTTCTGACCGCCGCCCGAGCCGGCCCCGCCGCCCCCCGTAGCCGAGCCGCCCCCGACACCCGAGTCCCCGCCTTTCCCGCCGAACACGGACACCGCCGCCCGCGCCGCCGCCTCGGTCAGCGCGACGCCCTCCGCCTGGGTCGCGCTGCCCCGCGACACCACCGCCACCAGATACTCCCGGCCGCCCGAGGTGACCCGCCCGACGCTGTTGACCACCCACAGCCCCGTGGTACTGCGGCGCAGCCAGCCGTTCTTCAGCGCCCATCCGGAGCCGTCCGCCCCGTCGTCCGCAGCCGCGGACACCCCCCACCGCTGCCCCTCGGCGATCTTCCCCATCAGCCCCGTCGCGTACGCCCGCGAAGCCTCGTCCAGCTCGGAGCCGTCCGCCACGAACACCTGCCGCAGCAGCGCCACCTGGTCCGCCGCCGTGGTCTGCGTCAGCCCCCACAGCGGGCCCGCGCCACCCCGCGTGTCCGTGAGCCCGAGACGCTCGTTCGCGGCGTCGAGCCCGTCCGCCTGCCCGATCTCCTGCCACAGCGCCGACGCCGAGTCGTTGTCGCTGTCCTCGATCATCGCGACGGCGTACGTCTTCTCCGCCGCGGTCAGCGTGCGGTGCGCGTCCTGCGCCCGGAGCAGCAGCGCCGCCAGGATGTCGACCTTCACGATGCTCGCCGTGTCGAAGGGCCCCGTCCCGTACGACGCGCGACCGCCGGAGCCGGCGTCGAGCACCGACGCCGACACCTCGGCGCCCTCCGGCACGCTCACCGACGCCATGGCCGAGGCCAGCAGCGCGTCACGGTCCACGTCCGGTTCCGCCGTCCCCACCGATGCCTCCCCGCCCGAGGGTGCCGAGGCCGACGACGATACGGCGCCGCCCGCCCCCGGACGCGCGTGCCCCTGCCAGTACACGGCGCCGGCGCCGGTGGCACCCACGACGGCGCAAGCGGTCAGGACGGACCAGACTCGGGTGCGCCGCCGCCGGGCACGCCGGCTCCGCCGGGTTCCGGAGGACTCCATGACGGCGATGGTCCGCACCGTTGCTGTGCGGGAGGTTGGACGGGCGTTAAATCCAGGTCATATCTCCCTGAGAGAGGGATGAGAGCCCGATGAGAGGGCAGCGAGAGGGCGCGAGAGGCGCCGTCCGAGCACGCCGCCCGGGCCCCGACGAGTACGCCGCCCGAGCCCCTATAGGGTCGGGGACCGTGGCGAACAAGAACATCCCCGACTCCGCGTTCTCCGACGACGACGGCTCCGCCGACCCCGGACTGAGCGCGGCGCTCGCCGCCTGGGCCGAGGACCGCACCGCTCTCGCCCCCGTGCTGGAGGCGCTCAGGGAGGCCCGGCTGCTCGTACCCGTCGTGGCCGTCCTCGGCGAGGCCGAGGAGGACGAGAAGGGGCTGCGCCGCGAGAAGAGCAGCGACATGGCCGTGCCCACTCTCAAGGCCGGCGACCGCACCGCGCTGCCCGCCTTCACCTCCACCGAGTCGCTCGCCCGCTGGGACCCCGCGGCCCGCCCCGTCGCCGTACCCGTGCACCAGGCGCTGCAGGCCGCCGCGCAGGAGAAGGCGGACACGGTCGTACTGGACCTCGCCGGGCCGGTGCCGTTCGAGCTGACCGGTCGGGTGCTGCTGGCCCTGGCCGAGGGCCGTACGACGACGGACCCGCTCGCCGACCCGGCCGTCGCCGACGCCGTGCGCGCCGTGCTGGCCGCCGAGCCGGCCGTGCTCCTGGCCCACCTCGGCCGCGGCCGGGCCGACGGCACCCTGGCGCTGGTCCTGGACCCCGGTCACGACGACCCGGCGAAGGCCGCCCGCGCCGTCGCCGAGCGGCTGGCCGCCGACGAGACGCTGAGGGCCCGCCTGGTGCGCGGCCTCGACCTGGCGCTGCTGCCGGCCGGGGCGACGCCGCCGGGCGAGCCCACCTATGTACGCGGAGACGTCCTGCGAGGAGATGCACGCGAAGACGTACGCGGAGACGTCCTGCGAGGAGATGTACGCGGAGACGTACCAGGACGGGGTCCGGGTCAGCCGTAGACCGGCCCCGTGTACTTCTCGCCCGGGCCCTGACCCGGCTCGTCCGCGACGAGGGAGGCCTCACGGAAGGCCAGCTGGAGGGACTTCAGGCCGTCCCGCAGCGGGGCCGCGTGGAACGAGCTGATCTCGGTCGCGGTCGCGTCCAGCAGACCGGCCAGCGCGTGCACCAGCTTGCGGGCCTCGTCCAGGTCCTTGTGCGCCTCGCCCTCCTCGGTCAGGCCCAGCTTCACGGCGGCGGCGCTCATCAGGTTGACGGCGACCGTCACGATCACCTCGACCGCGGGCACCTCCGCGATGTCGCGGGCCATGGCGTCGAAGTCGGGGTTCGCCGGGGATTCAGGAGGGGTCTCACTCATGCCGCACACGATAGGGCCCGGCCCCGGCCCTCTTGACAGCAGGAGGGGCGGGTGACGCCGGGTTCGCGCACGGGTGGTGGAGCTGCTAACCTTGTGTAACGACCGGTCGGACACGCACGCTCACGGCAGCGGGTCCGGCCCACAAGTGGAGGCTTCGAACTCCCACCTGGCCGTCCTCAGGGCGGCGGGTCACCGGTCAGGCGGTCCCTCCTCAGCGGCGGTGACCGGCCCGAAAGCGCGCCCCGCGATCATCGCGGCGGTGCTCCGGTAGCAGTTCGAGGAGCCCCGCCTGTGATCGTCCGGGGCATTTTTCGTGCGTCGGCGCGGTTAGGTCTATCGAACACAGACGTTACGCGGCTGTCCGCCAGACCGTCGCGTGGTGCTACCGAGGAGGATCCATCAGCGCCGAGCCCCGCATCAACGACCGGATTCGCGTTCCCGAGGTGCGACTTGTCGGTCCCAGTGGCGAGCAGGTCGGGATTGTCCCGCTTGCCAAGGCCCTGGAGCTTGCGCAGGAGTACGACCTCGACCTCGTCGAGGTCGCGGCGAACGCCCGTCCGCCCGTGTGCAAGCTCATGGACTACGGGAAGTTCAAGTACGAGTCGGCCATGAAGGCCCGTGAGGCGCGCAAGAACCAGGCGCACACGGTCATCAAGGAGATGAAGCTCCGGCCGAAGATCGACCCGCACGACTATGACACCAAGAAGGGTCACGTCGTCCGGTTCCTCAAGCAGGGCGACAAGGTCAAGATCACGATCATGTTCCGCGGCCGCGAGCAGTCCCGCCCCGAGCTGGGCTACCGACTGCTGCAGCGCCTCGCGGAGGACGTGGCCGACCTCGGGTTCGTGGAGTCGAACCCGAAGCAGGACGGCCGCAACATGATCATGGTCCTCGGTCCGCACAAGAAGAAGACCGAGGCGATGGCCGAGGCCCGCCAGGCGCAGGAAGCCCGCAAGGCGGAGGCGAAGGCCAACCCCGGCAAGTCGCAGAACGCCGCGGAGACCGACGCCGACGTGGAGGCCCCGGCCCAGGCCGCGGCCGAGGCGTGATCCCGGGGGACGCCAGTCCCCAGGACATAACCGATACAAGCGACGCTCCACCGTGCCCGGTTTCACGACCGGGCACCGGAGCGCCACCGACGAGGAGAGAACGGCGCCATGCCGAAGAACAAGTCGCACAGCGGTGCCAGCAAGCGCTTCAAGGTCACCGGCTCCGGCAAGGTGCTCCGTGAGCGCGCCGGCAAGCGCCACCTGCTCGAGCACAAGTCGTCGCGCCTGACGCGTCGCCTCACCGGCAACGCCGAGATGGCCCCGGGCGACGCCAAGAAGATCAAGAAGCTTCTCGGCAAGTGACGTACGGCGCCGCCGAGCGCCGTACACCAGGACCGGGACCCAATCGACACCGGGCCGCGTGACGACCACCGCGGCCCCGCTACAAGGAGTTAACAAGTGGCACGCGTCAAGCGGGCAGTCAACGCCCACAAGAAGCGCCGGGCGATCCTCGAGCAGGCCTCCGGCTACCGCGGTCAGCGTTCGCGCCTGTACCGCAAGGCCAAGGAGCAGGTCACCCACTCGCTGGTCTACAACTACAACGACCGCAAGAAGCGCAAGGGTGACTTCCGCCAGCTGTGGATCCAGCGCATCAACGCCGCTGCCCGCGCCAACGGCATCACGTACAACCGCTTCATCCAGGGCCTGAAGGCCGCCAACGTCGAGGTCGACCGCAAGATCCTCGCCGAGCTGGCCGTCAACGACCCGAACGCGTTCGCCGCGCTCGTCGAGGTCGCGCAGAAGGCGCTCCCGAGCGACGTGAACGCGCCGAAGGCGGCGTGACGCTGCGCCGGCTCGAGCCGGTGTCGTAAGGACCCGCAGGCTGCGAGCCTGCGGGTCCTTACGGTTGCAGCTCCGGGCTGCCCTTCGGCCGCGGACTCGTCGTGGCTGGTCGCGCCCACGCGGCGGAGCCGCACATGTCACAGCCCCGCGCCCCTGAAGGGCGCCCCAGCCAGCGTTGATTCAGTTGTGAAGGTGAGAAGAGTGCGTCCTGCCGCCCCCGAGCTGATCTCCCCCCGTTCGCCCCGGGTGCTGGCCGCGCGGCGGCTCGGGAAGCGGAACTTCCGGGGGAAGGAGCGGCTGTTCCTGGCTGAAGGGCCGCAGGCCGTGCGGGAGGCGGCGGAGCACGGGGAGACGCTCGTCGAGCTGTTCGCCACCGTGGACGCCGCCGAGCGGTACGCCGACATCATCGGTGCCGCCCGGGACGCCGGAGCCCGCGTCCACCTCGCCGCCGAGCAGGTCATCGAGGACGTCTCCACCACGGTCACCCCGCAGGGGCTCGTCGGGGTCTGCCGGTTCCTGGACACCCCGTTCGACGAGATCCTCGCCGCCCGCCCCCAGCTCGTCGCCGTCCTCGCGCACGTCCGCGACCCCGGCAACGCCGGGACCGTACTGCGCTGCGCCGACGCCGCCGGCGCCGAGGCCGTCGTCCTCACCGACGCCTCCGTCGACCTGTACAACCCCAAAGCCGTACGCGCCTCCGTCGGCTCGCTCTTCCACCTGCCGGTCGCCGTCGGCGTCCCCGTCGAGCAGGCCGTCGCCGGGCTGCGGGACACCGGCGTGCGGGTCCTGGCCGCCGACGGCGCGGGCGGGCACGACCTCGACGCCGAGCTGGACGCGGGGACCATGGGCGGCCCCACCGCCTGGGTCTTCGGCAACGAGGCCTGGGGGCTCCCCGAGGAGACCCGCGCCCTCACCGACGCCGTCCTGCGGGTCCCCATCCACGGGAGGGCCGAGAGTCTGAACCTGGCGACCGCCGCGGCCGTATGTCTCTATGCGTCGGCGCGTGCACAGCGCGCCGCCGGAGGGTGCCGCTCCGTCACCAACGCCTAGTAGGGTGACCAGCTCAGGGCCCTCGCGCGGCTGAGAGGTGGGACACGGGGATGGGCGTCGGCACGAGCAGCGCGCCGGGAGCACGGGGTGCGCCGCGTCCGCCCGCCCCCCGCACCCCCGGCGACCTCGCCGGCCTGGGCCTCGACCCGGACCAGCTGCCCGACGGGCTCGTGGTCGCCGACGAGCACGGCCGCGTCGTCTGCTTCAACGCGGCCGCCGCCCGCATCACCGCCACCCCCGCCGCCCAGGCCCTCGGCCGGCGCCTGGAGAAAGTGCTCCCGTTAGAGGACCTGGAGGGCCGCCGCTGGTGGCAGCTCACCGACCCCTACGGCGGCCTCGCCATCCGGGTCCGCCAGCCCGAGCGCAACCTCCTCCTCCCCGGCGGGCGGGAAGTCCTCGCCGCCGCCCGCTACGTCCGCACCGAACCCCTCGGCCCCGTCCACCGCGTCGTCGTCACCCTGCGCGACACCGAGGCCCGCCGCCGCACCGAGCGCAGCCACGCCGAGCTGATCGCCACCGTCGCCCACGAACTGCGCTCCCCCCTCACCTCCGTCAAGGGCTTCACGGCGACGCTGCTCGCCAAGTGGGAACGGTTCACCGACGACCAGAAGCGGCTGATGCTGGAGACCGTCGACGCCGACGCCGACCGCGTCACCCGGCTCATCGCCGAACTGCTGGACATCTCCCGGATCGACTCGGGCCGCCTCGAGGTGCGCCGCCAGCCCGTCGACCTCGGCGCCGCCGTCGGACGGCACATCCAGGCGTACGTCGCCGCCGGTCAGGAGGCCGACCGCTTCCTGCTCCGCCTCGGCCGGCCGCTGCCCGACCTGTGGGCCGACCCGGACAAGATCGACCAGGTGCTCAGCAACCTGCTGGAAAACGCCGTGCGTCACGGCGAGGGAACTGTCACCATCGACATCACGCCCACGGCGTCGCCCCGGGAAGGGGAGGACGCCGGCACGTCGGTCACCGTGAGCGACGAGGGGGCGGGCATCCCGGAGGAGTCCATGAACCGCGTCTTCACCCGCTTCTGGCGGGGCAGCAAGCGCGGTGGCACCGGCCTCGGGCTGTACATCGTCAAGGGCATCGTCGAAGCCCACGGCGGCACCATCACCGTCGGCCGTGCCCCCGGCGGCGGCGCGGAGTTCCGATTTACGTTGCCCGTGGCGGCCCCGGCCTACCTGGCCTGAGCACCGCGGGCGCATTCACCTTCCGCAACCCCGTTAGACTCGGCCTTTGGCACCTTTGTGTCCCGCAGACGGAGACGCCCACGGCGCGACGCTCCGTCCACGAGCCGCTGACCACGAGCCGGTGACGGGGACCATCAGCATGGGGCACCTCCCAGCGTCAGCTGGGGGACAATCGGAAGCACGGGAAGAGATGTCGGCACCGAATAAGTCGTACGACCCTGTCGAGGTCGAGGCGTTGAAACCGGAAGAGATCGAGCGCATGCGGGACGAGGCGCTCGCCGCCTTCACCGCCGCGGACTCCCTCGACGCGCTCCAGGAGGCCAAGGTCGCCCACACCGGCGGCACCTCGCCGCTGGCGCTGGCCAACCGCGAGATCGGCGCCCTGCCCCCGCAGGCCAAGGCCGAGGCCGGCAAGCGGGTCGGCATGGCCCGCGGCGCCGTGAACAAGGCGCTGGCCGCCCGCCAGGCCGAGCTGGAGGCCGAACGCGACGCGCGCGTCCTGGTCGAGGAGGCCGTGGACGTCACGCTGCCCCACGACCGCGTGCCGGCCGGCGCCCGCCACCCGCTCACCACGCTCTCCGAGCGCATCGAGGACATCTTCGTCGCCATGGGCTACGAGGTCGCCGAGGGCCCCGAGGCCGAGGCCGAGTGGTTCAACTTCGACGCCCTCAACATCGGCCCGGACCACCCGGCCCGCGGCGAGGCGGACACCTTCTTCGTCCAGGGGCCCGACAACGGCACCGACTCCGGCGTCGTGCTGCGCACCCACACCTCGCCCGTGCAGATCCGCTCCGCGCTCACGCGCGAGCTGCCGGTCTACGTGATCTGCCCCGGCCGGGTCTACCGCACCGACGAGCTGGACGCCACGCACACCCCCGTCTTCCACCAGGTCGAGCTGCTCGCCGTCGACGAGGGCCTGACCATGGCGGACCTCAAGGGCACCCTGGACCACATGGTCCAGTCGCTGTTCGGCGCGGAGATGAAGACGCGGCTGCGGCCGAACTTCTTCCCCTTCACCGAGCCGTCCGCCGAGATGGACATGCTCTGCTACGTCTGCAAGGGCGCGTCCGTCGGCAACCCCGACCGGCCCTGCCGCACCTGCTCCAGCGAGGGCTGGATCGAGCTGGGCGGCTGCGGCATGGTCAACCCGCGGGTGCTCACCGCCTGCGGCATCGACCCGGAGAAGTACAGCGGCTTCGCCTTCGGGTTCGGCATCGAGCGGATGCTGATGTTCCGCCACAACGTCGAGGACATGCGAGACATGGTCGAGGGTGACGTCCGGTTCACCCGGCCGTTCGGGATGGAGATCTGATGCGGGTCCCGCTTTCCTGGCTGCGGGAGTACGTCGACCTGCCGGCCACCGAGACCGGCCGCGACGTGCAGGCCAAGCTGATTTCGGCGGGTCTGGAGGTCGAGACCGTCGAACACCTGGGCGCCGACCTCAAGGGCCCCCTCGTCGTCGGACAGGTGCTGACCATCGAGGAGCTGGAGGGCTTCAAGAAGCCGATCCGCTTCTGCACCGTCGACGTGGGAGAGGCCAACGGAACGGGTGAGCCGCAGGAGATCGTCTGCGGCGCCCGGAACTTCGCCGTCGGCGACAAGGTCGTCGTGGTCCTCCCCGGCGCCACCCTGCCCGGCGGCTTCTCGATCAGCGCCCGCAAGACCTACGGCAAGGTCTCCCACGGCATGATCTGCTCCGGCGACGAGCTGGGCATGGGCGACGACGGCTCGCACGGCATCATCGTGCTGCCGCCCGAGACCGAGGTCGGCAAGGACGCGATCGAGCTGCTCGAACTGGTCGACGAGGTCCTGGACATCGCCGTCACCGCCAACCGCGGCGACTGCCTGTCCATCCGCGGCGTCGCCCGCGAGACCGCCGTCGCCTACGGGCTGCCGCTGCGCGACCCGGCCTTGCTCGACGTCCCCGGCCCCAACGCCTACGGCTACCCGGTGAAGATCGCCGACCCGGCCGGCTGCGACCGCTTCACCGCCCGCACCGTGACCGGCCTCAGCGCCGAGGCCCGCTCCCCGATCTGGCTCCAGCGCCGGCTCCAGAAGGTCGGCATGCGCCCGATCTCCCTCGCCGTCGACGTCACCAACTACGTGATGATGGAGCTGGGCCAGCCCCTGCACGCCTACGACCGCGGTCTGGTCCAGGGCGCCATCGGCGTGCGCCGGGCCGAGGAGGGCGAGAAGATCGTCACCCTCGACGGCGTCGAGCGGAAGCTGCACACCGAGGACCTGGTCATCACCGACGACCGCGGACCCATCGGCCTCGCGGGCGTCATGGGCGGCGCCAACACGGAGATCGCCGACCACGGCGACACCGGGAAGGCCACGAGCGACGTCGTCGTCGAGGCCGCCCACTTCGACCAGGTGTCCATCGCGCGCACCGCCCGCCGGCACAAGCTCTCCTCCGAGGCCTCCCGCCGGTTCGAGCGCGGCGTCGACCCGCAGGCCGCCGCCGCTGCCGCGCAGCGCACCGTCGACCTGCTGGTGCTCCTCGCGGGCGGCACCGCCGAGTCCGGCGTCACCGAGATCAGCACGCCGCCCGTGCCGCACACGATCACCGTGGCGGCCGACCACCCGGACCGGGTCGCGGGCGTCGCCTACGGCCGCGAGACCGTCGTACGCCGCCTTCAGGAGGTGGGCTGCGACGTTTATGGAAATTCGGCCGCGTGGAACGCGTCGTTGAGGGGCGGTGGTCGGGCGACGGGCGGGCAGGACGAGCTGATCGTCACCGTGCCGTCCTGGCGACCCGACCTCACCGACCCCAACGACCTGGCCGAAGAGGTCATCCGCCTGGAGGGCTACGAGAACCTGCCCTCCACGCTGCCCAGGCCCCCGGCGGGCCGCGGTCTGACCGGCAGGCAGCGGCTGCACCGCAGGGTCGGCCGCGCGCTGGCCGGTGCCGGTTACGTAGAGGCGCTGAACTACCCGTTCGTCAGCGAGCAGGTCTTCGACCAGCTCGGTCTCGACGCCGACGACCCGGCCCGCCGCGTCGTCAAGCTGGTCAACCCGCTCAGCGACGAGGAGCCCGCACTGCGGACCTCGCTGCTGCCCGGGCTGCTCGGCGCGCTGCGCCGCAACGACGGCCGGGGCTCCCACGATCTGGCGCTCTTCGAGACCGGGCTGGTCTTCCACCCCCGCGACGAGCAGCGCGTCGCCGCCGGCCTGCCCGTCGACCGGCGCCCCGCCGCGGACGACCTCGCCGCGCTGGACGCCGCGCTGCCCGACCAGCCGCGGCACGTCGCCGTGGTGCTGGCCGGCGCCCGCGAGCAGGCCGGCTGGTGGGGCAAGGGCCGTCCGGCGGACTGGGCCGACGCGATCGAGGCGGCGCGCCTCGTGGCACGGGAGGCGGGAGCCGAACTGGTCCTGCGCAAGGGACAGTACGGGCCCTGGCACCCCGGACGCTGCGCCGAGCTGATCGTCGTCGTCGACGGTACGGAGCGCGTCGTCGGGCACGCGGGCGAGCTGCACCCGCGGGTGCTCAAGACGCTCGGTCTGCCCGCGCGCACCTGTGCGACGGAGCTGGACCTCGACGCCGTCGAGCAGGTCGGCGACGACACCCCGCAGGCGCCGGGCATCTCCACGTTCCCGGTCGCCACGCAGGACGTCGCGCTGGTCGTCGACGCGTTCGTCCCGGCCGCCGACGTCGAGGCCGCGCTGCGCGACGGCGCGGGTGAACTGCTGGAGTCCATCCGGCTGTTCGACGTCTACGACAACGCGGAGCAGCTCGGCGAGGGGCGCAAGTCCCTGGCGTACGCGTTGCGCTTCCGTGCGGGGGACCGGACGCTGACCGTCGACGAGGCGTCGGCCGCGCGCGACGCCGCGGTTGCCCTCGCGGGCGAGCGGGTCGGAGCGGTGCTGCGCAGTTAGGGTTCGGTTCGCCCGAGGGGCGTGCGGGTTCCGCCGGTCGGCGGCTGCGGGTGCGTCGTGATCGCCCGCGCGGTTCCTGGCGCCCCTTGAGGGGCGTCGGCGCGACGCCCGCTTTCCGGGGCCGGCGGAGCCGTCCGACCGGCCACGGAGTGTCGGGCAGGCGGCCGGGCGGACGGCTGGAACTCGGGCCGCCGCACTGTACGAGGGGGAGCCGGCGGCCCGGCCGGCCTCTTTCGAGGCCCTTCAGTCAACCGGCCGGGGACTCTCCGCGACAGCGCACACACGCTGCGGATGCACGTACTCCGTTCACACCCCGTGTGAAGTCACAGCCCCGCACGAGGCCCGACGCACTACGCTGTCGGGCACCGAGTCACCGGGGGCACCCATGCAGCCCAACACCCTGCTCGACGCGATCCTCGACGAGGCCGGGATCTCGCACGCGGGACTGGCCGCGCACGTCAACCAGGCGGGCCGCGCCCGCGGGGTGGCGCTGAGATACGAACACACCGCCGTCGCGCGGTGGTTGAAGGGCCAGCGGCCGCGCGGCCAGGTGCCCGACCTGATCTGCGAGGTCCTCGCGTCCCGCCTGCACCGCTCCGTCACCCTCGACGACATCGGCCTCGGCGTGCCCGGCGAACCCGCCGCCCCGCACACCGGTTCGCTGTCCGGGTTCGTGGAGCGCGCAACCGCCCTGTGGCGCTCCGACCAGCAGCAGCGCCCGCACATCCTCGGCGCCCCCGCGCTCACCGGCACGCCCGCGGTGATGCCGGTCTGGGAGTGGGAGAACCCGCCCGAGGACACGGACGTCTCCCGCGGCGGGCGGCACCGGGTCACCCCGGCCGACCTGGAGATGGTGCGCTGCGCCCGCACGCACTACGAGCAGATGTACCGCAAGGCCGGCGGCATCGCGACCCGCGCCCGCATCGTCGGCTTCCTCAACTCGGAGGCCGCACCGCTGCTGCGCGGCAGCTACACCGACGCGACCGGGCGCCAGCTGCACCGGGCCACCGGCGGCCTGGTGGCGGTCGCCGGCATCTGCGCGTACGACTCCGACGCGCACGGCCTCGCGCAGCGCTACTTCCACCAGGCGCTCCGGCTCGCCAAGGCCAGCGGCGACCGCGGGCTCGGCGCGTACGTCATCGCGCTGCTCGTCAACCAGGCGCTGTTCATGCGGGAGTACCGGCAGGCGGTCGCCTTCGCCGAGGCCGCCCTGCGCACCGCGGGCCGGCACATCACCCCGGCGCTCGCCTCCGACCTGTACGCGATGCAGGCGAAGTCGTACGCGCACCTCGGCGACGGCACCAGTGCCCTGTCCTGCATCCGCCGGGCCGAGCAGGCCGCCGAGCGCATCCGGCGCGGGTACGAGCCGGACGAGACCGGCTACGTCCAGCCCGGCCTGGTCAACGTCCAGGTCGCCGAGGCCCTGCTGAGCCTCGGTGAGCTCGCGGCGGCGGGGGAGCACGCCGAGGCCGCCGTCGACAACCCCGCGCACGACCGCGGACGCGTGCACCGGCTCGCCATGCTGAGCACCATCGAGCTGCGCCGCGGCAACGCCGACAAGGCGGTGGCCATCGCCGTGCAGATGGCCGAACAGGCCCGCGGGATGGAGTCCCAGCGCCTGCGCGACCGGCTCCGTGCGGTGCGCGAGCACCTGGTGCGCAGCGGCTGCGCCGGCACGGCCGAGGCCGCGGAACTCATCGACGGGGCGCTGCGCGTCCCGCTGTGAGGCACCGCCCTGCGCCGTGAGCGGTCACCGTGCGCCTGCTGCCGGTTCTCCGCTGCTGCGATATTGCCACCTACTCAAGGAAAGGTGGCAGAACCGTGCAGTGGACGAAACAGAGCGAACAGAATGTGTACTCAAATCGCTGGTTCAGCGTCAATCTCGCGGACGTCGAACTGCCGGACGGCCGGCACCTTGACCACTTCCTCATCCGGATGCGTCCGGTGGCCGCGGCCACCGTCGTCAACACCGCCGACGAGGTCCTGCTGCTGTGGCGGCACCGGTTCATCACCGACAGCTGGGGCTGGGAGCTCGCGGCCGGCGTCGTCGAGGACGGCGAGGACGTCGCGCTGGCGGCGGCCAGGGAACTGGAGGAGGAGACCGGCTGGCGGCCGGGACCCCTGCGCCACCTCATGAGCGTGGAGCCCTCCAACGGGCTCACCGACGCCCGGCACCACATCTACTGGGCCGACGAGGGTGCGTACACCGGGCACCCCGTGGACGACTTCGAGTCGGACCGCCGTGAGTGGGTCCCGCTCAAACTCGTCCCCGACCTCGTCGCCCGTGGGGAGGTCCCGGCCGCCAACATGGCGGCCGCGTTACTCCTGCTGCACCATCTCAGGCTGGGGCAGGACGCCCCGCCCGGGCACTAATGGCCGAGGGCCTGCCAGACCGCGACGGCCAGCGCGCCCAGGGCCGTGACGACCGCGACCGAGGGCAGTGGCCAGCGGGCGTGCTCCAGGGCGGTCAGGCGTGCGCTCAGCTCCGCCAGCTCCTTGGCGGTCTCCTCGGTGCGGTGGGAGAGCAGGGCCAGTCCGCCCTCGACGCGGGCGTAGGCCACGTCCAGCCGGCGCCGTAACTCTGCGAGTTCTCCCTGGACGACGGAATGCTCGGGATCGGCGGTCACGAACCGCTCCTTTCCATCAGGCGTCTCACGTCCCTTGCATGTGCGTGCCGAGTCAACTCGCCTGGTGGACGCGTGGGGAGAGTGTGCGGGCGGCATATGCGGGCCCGGCGTGCACACGCCGTGCGAAAGGCGCGGGCCCGGCACCCTGGAAGGTGCCGGGCCCGTGGGGGCGTAGCTGCGCGTAACCAGCCGTGGCGGCGGAAGGCCGGGCCCGGCCGTAGAGGGTGGCAAGCCCGGGGCGGCCGCAGAGACGCGAAGCGCCCGGGTCAGCCGCAGAGGCGGGAAGCGCCCGGGTCAGCCGTAGAGACCGGAAGTGCCCGGGTCAGCCGTAGGAGTAGAAGCCCGAGCCGGTCTTGCGGCCGAGGCGGCCCGCGTCGACCATGCGCTGGAGCAGCGGCGGAGCGGCGTACAGCGGCTCCTTGTACTCCTCGTACATCGAGTACGCCACCGAGGCGACCGTGTCCAGGCCGATCAGGTCGGTCAGCTTCAGCGGACCCATCGGGTGGGCGCAGCCCATCTCCATGCCGTTGTCGATGTCCTCGCGGCTCGCGATGCCCGACTCGAACATCCGGATCGCGGAGAGCAGGTACGGGATCAGCAGCGCGTTCACCACGAAGCCGGAGCGGTCCTGGGCGCGGATGGCGTGCTTGCCCAGCACCTTCTCGGTGAACAGCTGCGCCCGGCTGAGCGTGCCCTCGGAGGTGGTCAGCGCCGGGATCAGCTCGACCAGCTGCTGCACCGGGGCCGGGTTGAAGAAGTGGATGCCGATGACGTGGTCGGGTCGCGAGGTGGCGACCGCGAGCTTCACCAGCGGGATCGAGGAGGTGTTGGAGGCCAGGATCGCGTCCGGCCGGGTCACCACCTGGTCGAGGACCTGGAAGATCTCCGTCTTGACCTGCTCGTTCTCGACGACGGCCTCGATCACCAGATCACGGTCGGCGAACTCGCCGAGGTCGGTGGTGAAGCTGAGCCGCGCCTGCGTCCCGTCCCGCTCCTCCTCGGTCATCTTGCCGCGCTCGGCGGCCTTGGCCAGTGAGTTGTACAGCCGGGTACGGCCGATCTCCAGAGCCTCGCCCGTGGTCTCGGCGACCATCACCTCCAGACCGGCGCGGGCGCACACCTCGGCGATGCCCGCTCCCATCTGACCGCAGCCCACCACGCCGACGCGTGCGATATCTCCCGAGATGGCGGTCACATCGTCCCTTTCGCTGACTTCACGGCTCGGCGCAGGCAGCACCACTGCCCCGGTGCCTGCTCCGATCGAGCACGTTACCTCCGAATGGCCACGGATCCGTCCCCCGGGTCGGGCATGCTGAGGCCCCGTACACGATCCGTGACCGTGCGGATCCACAGCGTTCAGGAGGTTGTCCCATGGGCGGTGTCTCGCGCCGTGCCTTCACGGTGGCGGCGTTGTCGGCGTTCACCATGGCGCCCCGGGCGTCCGCGGCCCCCGGCGAGGCCCCGGCCCGCGCCACGGTTCCGGCCGCCGTGCAGCCGTCGCCCGCCCGCAGCGCCGCCGCCGGGATGCGGGGCATGTGGCTCGCCACGGTGACCGGCCGCGACTGGCCCAGCCGCGCGGGGCTGCGCGCCGCCGAACAGCGCGCGGAACTGGTCGCGCACCTCGACACCGCGGTCCGCCACAACCTCAACACGGTGATCTTCCAGGTGCGGCCCACGGCGGACGCCCTGTGGCCCTCGGCGCACGAGCCCTGGTCGCAGTACCTCTCCGGCAGCCAGGGCCGCGACCCGGGCTGGGACCCGCTGGGCACCGCGGTCGAGGAGGCCCACGCCCGGGGGCTGCAGCTGCACGCCTGGTTCAACCCCTACCGCGTCGCCCTGCGCGACGACCCGGGCCTCCTGGTTCCCGGGCACCCGGCGCGCAAGCACCCGGACTGGGTGGTGCCGTACGGCGGGCAGCTCTACTACAACCCCGGGCTGCCCCAGGTCAGGGCCTTCGTGCAGGACGCGATGATGGACGCCGTCGAGAAGTACCCGGTCGACGGCGTCCACTTCGACGACTACTTCTACCCCTATCCGGTGGCGGGCCAGAGCTTCGACGACGCCGGGACGTACCGCACGTTCGGCGGCGGCTTCGGCAGCCTGGCCGCCTGGCGGCGGGACAACGTCGACCGGCTGGTGCGGGAGACCGCGGAACGGGTCAGGAAGATCAGGCCGTCCGCCCGGTTCGGGGTGAGCCCGTTCGGCGTGTGGCGCAACGCGGCCACCGACGAGCGCGGCTCGGACACCCGGGCCGGGGTGCAGACCTACGACGACCTGTACGCCGACACCCGCACCTGGGTGCGCGAGGGCTGGATCGACTACGTGGTGCCCCAGCTGTACTGGAGCATCGGTCAGGAAGCCGCCGACTACGCCAAGCTGCTGGCCTGGTGGAACGACGTGGCCGAGGGCAGCCGGACCCACCTGTACGTGGGGGAGGCGCTGTACAAGTCGGGGGACCCGGCGCAGCCCGCCGCCTGGCAGGACCCGGCGGAACTCTCCCGGCACCTCAGCCTGGCCGCGCGCCACCCGCAGGTGCGCGGCCACGTCTACTTCTCCGCGAAGGACGTGGCCGAGGACCGGGGCGGCGCGATGGCGCGGGTGGCCGCCGACCACTACGCGAAGCCGGCCACCGTCCCGCGCTGAGCGGCGCGGTACGCCGGGACGGCCGGAGTGGTGCGCGGGGACGGCCGGGGTGGTGTGCCGGGGCGGCCGGCGCGGTACCCCGCGGTGCTACAGCTGGGTCTCCCGGTGCCGGATCTCGGCGTCCGGGCCGGGGGAGCAGACCGCCTCGTGCCCGTCCTCGAACCGGACCCGGTACGGGGGACCGCCCTGCTCGCCCATGACCTCGACGATCTCGGCGACCTTGTCGTGTTCTCCGACCACCCGGCCGTGCTGGACCAGCTGGTCGCCCCTGTTCGCGTGCATCCGTGAGGCCTCCTCACCCGTGTGCCGCCGGACAGTGCCCTACCCCCGGGTCCGCTGGGTGACCGCGATGCACACCAGTACGGCCGCGGCCGTCAGCGGAGCGGCCACCGTCAGGTGCTCGCCCAGGAGAAGTACCGACCACACCAGTGTGAGCAGCGGCTGGGCCAGCTGCAACTGGCTGGCCTTCGGAATGCCGATGGCGGCCATCCCCCGGTACCAGACCACCAGCCCCAGGAACTGCGAACCCGCCGCCACCCACAGCATCCCGGCCACACTGTGCGCCGTCAGGTGCACCGGCTCGAACGACAGGGCCACCGCCGCCATCGGCACCGTCAGCGGCAGGCACAGCACCAGCGCCCAGCCGATGACCTGCCAGCCCGGCATCACCCGGGCCAGCCGCCCGCCCTCGGTGTACCCGGCGGCGCACACCAGCAGCGCCCCGAAGAGGTAGGCGTCGGCCGAGGTCAGCGCGCCGCCGCTCTGCTGCACCGTGAAGGCGATCACGGCCGCCGCACCCGCGAGCGCGGCGATCCAGAAGGTGCGCGAGGGACGGGTGCCGATGCGCAGGGCCGACAGCAGCGCCGTGGTCAGCGGGAGCAGACCGACCACGACCGCCGCGTGCGCCGTGGTCGACGTCCGCAGGGCGAGAGTGGTCAGCAGCGGGAAGCCCAGGACGACTCCGGCGCCCACCACCGCGACCCCGGCCCAGTGCCGCCGCTCGGGCGGTGCCACGCGCAGCGCCAGCAGGCACCCGCCCGCGATCGCCGCGGCCAGGATGCTGCGCACCGCGATCAGGGACCAGGGGCCGAAGCCCTCCAGCCCCCAGGCGGTGGCGGGGAAGGTGAGGGAGAAGGCGACGACACCGAGGGCGGCCTGGAGGGTGCCGAAGGACCGCCCTCCGGCGACCGGACCGGTCTTCCCGGTCCCGGCGACTGCTATCCCAGACGAGGTGGTAGCGCTACTCTGTGCTCTCATGCAAGAGCGTAGCAGTGTCGCTGAACTGGTGGACGAGCTGCGGAGCGAACTGAACCGCTACTCTTCTGGTGGAAAGCTCCCGTCCAGTCGTGCCCTCGTCGACCGGTTCCGGGTGAGCCCCGTGACCGTCTCCCGGGCCCTGGCGCAGCTGGCGGCCGAGGGGCTGGTCGTCACGCGGCCCGGCGCCGGGGCCTTCCGTGCCCTGCCGCGCCCCTCGGCCGCGCCCGCCGGGGACACCTCGTGGCAGGAGGTCGCCCTCAGCGCCGACGGCGCAGCCGACCTCGTACCCCGCTCCGTCGACGCCTCCGGGGTCCTGGTCTCGCTGGCCGCCCCGGCGCCCGGCGTCGTGGAGTTCAACGGCGGCTACCTCCACCCGTCGCTGCAGCCGGAGCGGGCGATGGCGGCGGCCCTGGCCCGCGCCGGGCGGCGCCCCGGGGCGTGGGGGCGGCCGCCGATGGAAGGGCTGCCCGAACTGCGGGAGTGGTTCGCGCGCGGGATCGGCGGCGCCGTCACCGCCGCGGAGGTACTGATCACCGCGGGCGGGCAGTCCGCGCTGACCACCGCCCTGCGCGCCCTCGCCCCGCCCGGCGCCCCGGTCCTGGTCGAGTCGCCGACGTACCCCGGCATGCTGGCCATCGCCCGCGCGGCCGGACTGCGCCCGGTGCCGGTCCCCGTGGACGCCGACGGGGTGCGGCCGGCCCTGCTCGCCGACGCCTTCCGGGCGACCGGCGCCCGCGTCTTCGTCTGCCAGCCCCTGTGCCAGAACCCGACCGGCGCCGTACTCGCCCCCGGGCGGCGCGGCGAGGTGCTGCGGACCGCCCGGGAGGCCGGCGCCTTCGTGGTGGAGGACGACTTCGTGCGGCGGCTCGTGCACGAGGACGCGGGCCCGCTGCCGGACCCGCTCGCCGCCGACGACCCGGACGGCGTCGTGGTCCACGTCTGCTCGCTCACCAAGGCGACCTCGCCCAGCTTCCGGGTCAGCGCCCTGGCCGCACGGGGCCCGGTCCTGGAGCGGCTGCGGGCCATCCAGGTCGTCGACACCTTCTTCGTGCCGCGTCCGCTGCAGGAGGCGGCGCTGGAACTCGTCGGATCGCCCGCCTGGCCGCGTCACCTGCGGGCCGTTTCGGCCGAGTTGAAGGCCCGCCGGGACGCGATGACCGCCGCGCTGCGGCTGCACCTGCCCGAGGTCGCGCTGCCCCACGTCCCGTCCGGCGGCTACCACCTGTGGCTCCGGCTGCCCGAAGGCACCGACGAGCTCGCGCTCACCGCGGCCGCCCTGCGCGCCGGGGTGGCGATCACGCCGGGCCGCCCCTACTTCAGCGCCGAACCGCCCGCCGCCCACCTCAGGCTGAGCTTCGCGGCGGTCGCGAACACCGGCGAGATCACCGAAGGCGTCCGGCGCCTGCGCACGGCCTGCGCGGAGGTGTGGGGCGGCTGACGCACCGGCGGCCCGCGAGCCCGGCGCCGACCCGTGAAATCCGGCCCGTCCTGCCCCTCCCACGGGCAACTCCCCTTGACCGGCGCACCGTTGCGCAGCACCATCACGGCATGGCGCTTCGGGTCACGTTCGTCGCGGCGGCACGCAGCTCACCGCTGCTCGCCGAACGCTTCGACGACGAACGACCGCTGGACCGGGCCGGATGGGACGAGGTGCTGCGCGCGGCGGGCGGCCTGCTGCCCCTGGCCGCGGCCGAGTTGCGCTACTGCTCCCCGACGCCCCGCAGCCGCGCCACCGGGGATGCCCTCGGTTTCGCGCCCCTGGTCCAACTCGCCCTGCGGGAGTGCGACATGGGCCGCTGGCGCGGGCTGACCCTGGCCGAGGCCATGGCCCGCGAGCCCGGCGCGGTGGACGCCTGGCTCGCCGATCCCCGCTCGGCACCGCACGGCGGGGAACCGCTGCTCGCCTTCATCGGCCGGGTCGGCAACTGGCTCGACACCCGCCCCGGCGACGACGGCGACCGCATCGTCGCCGTGGCCGAGCCCTCCGTGATCCGGGCCGCGCTGGTGTACGTGCTGAAGGCGCCGCCCGCGACGTACTGGAACCTGGACGTCCACCCCCTGTCGGCGACCGCGGTCACGGGCGGCGCGGGCCGCTGGAGCCTCCGTTTCGAAGGGACCCCGGCCCAGGGTGTCAGGCCTGAGGCGTTTCGCGAAGGTAATCCGTTGTGAGCAGCAGGTCCTTCGCCGGGCCGCCCACGCGCCACACGGTCCGCCAGCGGTCCCGGTCCCGCACGGTGAACTCGCCGCGGTAGAGGTCGGCCGCGCACGGATGGTCGGCCACGTGGCGGCCGGAGGTCAGGTCCAGGCCGTGGAAGGGGCGCCCGTCGGCGAAGCGCACATCGGCCGAGCCGGGTCCGTCGCCGGGCAGGTACCGCAGCGTCCGCTCGGCGGGCCGGGTCACGCCCTGCCAGGTGAAGGCCCCCGACTCCCAGCCGATCAGCCCGCCGCCGTCCAGCGCCTCGAAAGCGGTGGTCCCCTCGAAGTGCCCCTCCAGGCCGCCCGCCAGATCCCGCACCGACCGCTCGGTGCGCCACCGCCCCGCGAGAAACGCCAGCACGTCCGGCACCGGCCACCACTCGCCCATGTCCACCCCTCGCTCTCCCGCTCCGCCGCGTGCGCCCTCCATCTTGCCCCCTGCCCCGCACAGGAGCGGATTGCATAAACGTGCAGCGAAACGTATAGTCATGCCATCAAGGATGGAGGATCTCATGGCGGTACGTGCGGCGGTGGCCGGAGCGAGTGGGTATGCGGGCGGTGAGCTGCTGCGTCTGCTCCTGGCCCACCCCGGGGTCGAGGTCGGCGCCCTGACCGGCAACTCCAACGCGGGACAGCGCCTCGGCGCGCTCCAACCGCATCTGCTGCCGCTGGCCGACCGGGTGCTCGAGGCGACGACGCCCGAGGTGCTCGGCGGTCATGACGTGGTCTTCCTCGCGCTGCCGCACGGGCAGTCCGCCGCCGTCGCCGAGCAGCTCGGGCCCGACGTGCTGGTCGTCGACATGGGGGCCGACTTCCGGCTCAGGGACGCCGGGGACTGGGAGCGGTTCTACGGCTCCCCGCACGCCGGTACCTGGCCCTACGGCCTCCCCGAACTGCCGGGTGCCCGCGCCGCGCTGGAGGGGTCCAAGCGCGTCGCGGTGCCCGGTTGCTACCCCACCGCCGTGTCCCTGGCGCTCTTCCCGGCGTACGCCGCCTCGCTCGCCGAACCCGAGGCCGTGGTCGTCGCCGCCTCCGGCACCTCCGGCGCGGGCAAGGCGGCCAAGCCGCACCTGCTGGGCAGCGAGGTCATGGGCTCCATGTCCCCGTACGGCGTCGGCGGCGGACACCGGCACACCCCCGAGATGATCCAGAACCTCGGAGCGGTCGCCGGCGAGCCGGTCACCGTCTCCTTCACGCCGACCCTCGCGCCGATGCCCCGCGGCATCCTCGCCACCTGCACCGCGAAGGCGAGGCCCGGCGCCGGCGCCGAGTCGGTCCGGGCCGCCTACGAGAAGGCCTTCGCCGACGAACCGTTCGTGCACCTGCTGCCCGAGGGGCAGTGGCCCGCGACCGCGTCCGTGTACGGATCCAACGCCGTCCAGGTGCAGGTCGCGTACGACGCCGCCGCGGGCCGCATCATCGCGATCAGCGCCATCGACAACCTGGCCAAGGGCACCGCGGGCGGTGCCGTCCAGAGCATGAACATCGCCCTGGGTCTCGCCGAGACCACGGGACTGACGACGATCGGAGTCGCGCCGTGAGTGTGACGGCAGCAAAGGGATTCACGGCGGCCGGCATCGCCGCCGGGATCAAGGAGAGCGGGGGCCCCGACCTGGCCCTGGTGGTCAACACCGGTCCCCGGCGCTCCGCCGCGGGCGTCTTCACCTCCAACCGCGTCAAGGCGGCCCCGGTCCTGTGGTCCGAGCAGGTGCTGAAGAGCGGTGAGCTGACCGCCGTCGTGCTCAACTCCGGCGGCGCCAACGCCTGCACCGGGCCCAAGGGCTTCCAGGACACGCACGCCACCGCCGAGAAGGCCGCGGAGGTGCTCGGCACCGGAGCGGGCGAGGTCGCCGTGTGCTCCACCGGGCTCATCGGCGTCCTGCTGCCCATGGACAAGCTCCTGCCCGGGGTCGAGACGGCCGCCGGCCGGCTTACCGAGCACGGCGGTGAGAAGGCCGCCATCGCCATCAAGACCACCGACACCGTGCACAAGACGTCCGTCGTCAGCGGCGACGGCTGGACCGTCGGCGGCATGGCCAAGGGCGCCGGCATGCTCGCCCCGGGCCTCGCCACCATGCTCGTCGTCCTCACCACCGACGCCGACCTGGAGACCGAGGCCCTGGACCGCGCCCTGCGCGCCGCCACCCGGGTCACCTTCGACCGGGTCGACTCCGACGGCTGCATGTCCACCAACGACACCGTGCTGCTGCTCGCCTCCGGCGCCTCCGGCGTCGCCCCCGAGTACGACGCGTTCGCCGAGGCCGTGCGCGCCGTCTGCGACGACCTCGGGCAGCAGCTGATCCGCGACGCCGAGGGCGCCAGCAAGGACATCAGGGTCGAGGTCGTGAACGCCGCGACCGAGGACGACGCCGTCGAGGTGGGCCGCTCCGTCGCCCGCAACAACCTCCTCAAGTGCGCCATCCACGGCGAGGACCCCAACTGGGGCCGCGTGCTCTCCGCGATCGGCACCACCTCCGCCGCCTTCGAGCCCGACCGGCTCAACGTCGGCATCAACGGCGTGTGGGTCTGCAAGAACGGCGGCGTCGGAGAGGACCGCGAACTGGTCGACATGCGCTACCGCGAGGTGCACATCGTCGCCGACCTCGCCGCGGGCGACGCCACGGCCACCATCTGGACCAACGACCTCACCGCCGACTACGTCCACGAGAACAGCGCGTACTCCTCATGAGCAACGGACCCACGCGGAAGCACACCGCGCTCCCCAAGGCCCAGATCCTCGTCGAGGCGCTGCCCTGGCTGACCCGGCACCACGGCAAGACCGTCGTCATCAAGTTCGGCGGCAACGCCATGGTCGACGACGACCTCAAGGCCGCCTTCGCCCAGGACGTCGTCTTCCTGCGGCACGCCGGGCTCAAGCCCGTCGTCGTACACGGCGGCGGCCCGCAGATCAGCGCCGCGCTCGAGAGGGCCGGCATCGTCAGCGAGTTCAAGGCGGGCCTGCGCGTCACCACCGAGGACGCCATGGACGTCGTACGGATGGTGCTGGCCGGGCAGGTGCAGCGCGAGCTGGTCGGGCTGCTCAACCAGCACGGACCGCTCGCCGTCGGCCTCACCGGCGAGGACGCGCACACCATCACCGCCACCAAGCACCAGCCCCGCATCGAGGGCGAGCTGGTCGACATCGGACGGGTCGGCGAGATCACCGAGATCGACACCGGCGCCGTCGAGACCCTGCTCGCCGACGGCCGCATCCCGGTCGTCTCCTCCATCGCCCGCTCCCAGGACGACGGCCACGTCTACAACGTCAACGCCGACACGGCGGCCGCGGCACTCGCCGCCGCGCTCGGCGCCGAGACGCTCATGGTGCTCACCGACGTCGAGGGCCTCTACGAGGACTGGCCCGACTCCGACGAGGTGATCAGCCGCCTCACCGCCTCCGAGCTGGAGAAACTGCTGCCCGACCTCTCCAGCGGCATGGTGCCGAAGATGGAGGGCTGCCTGCACGCCGTACGCAACGGCGTCACCACCGCCCGCGTCATCGACGGCCGGGTCCAGCACTCGATCCTGCTGGAGATCTTCACCGACGAAGGGATCGGCACGATGGTCGTGCCGGACGGACAGGGGGAGCCGTGAGCAACACCCAGAGCCCGACCGCAGCGGAGACCGTGGGCAACGCGGCGCTGACCGAGCGGTGGCAGGGCACGCTCATGAACAACTACGGCACGCCCCGCCTCCCCCTGGTGCGCGGCGAGGGTGCCCGGCTCTGGGACGCCGACGGCAAGGAGTACCTCGACTTCGTCGGCGGCATCGCGGTCAACGCCCTCGGCCACGCCCACCCGGCGGTGGTCGACGCCGTGAGCCGCCAGATCGCCTCCCTCGGCCACGTCTCCAACCTCTTCATCGCCGAGCCCCCCGTCGCCCTCGCCGAACGGCTGCTCCAGCACTTCGGCCGCGACGGCAGGGTCTACTTCTGCAACTCCGGCGCCGAGGCCAACGAGGGCGCCTTCAAGATCGGCCGGCTGACCGGCCGGCCGCACATGGTCGCCACCGACGGCGGCTTCCACGGCCGCACCATGGGCGCGCTCGCCCTCACCGGCCAGCCCGGCAAGCAGGAGCCGTTCCGGCCGCTGCCCGGCGACGTCACGCACGTGCCCTACGGCGACCCGCAGGCGCTGGCCGCCGCGGTCACCGAGGAGACGGCGCTGGTGATCATCGAGCCGGTCCAGGGCGAGAACGGCGTCGTCGTCCCGCCCCCCGGCTATCTGAAGGCCGCCCGCGCCATCACCGCCGCCACCGGCGCACTGCTCGTCCTGGACGAGGTGCAGACCGGCGTCGGCCGGACCGGGCACTGGTTCGAGTACCAGGCCCACGAGGGCGTCCTGCCGGACGTCGTCACCCTCGCCAAGGGACTCGGCGGCGGACTGCCGCTGGGCGCCACGGTCGCCTTCGGACGCGCCGCGGACCTCCTCCGGCCCGGCCAGCACGGCACGACCTTCGGCGGCAACCCCGTCGCCTGTGCCGCCGGACTCGCCGTCCTCGACACCATCGAGGACGAGGGGCTGCTGGACAACGTCAAGCGGCAGAGCGAGAAACTCCGCAGCGGAGTCGAGGGCCTGGGCCACCCGCTGGTCGCCCATGTCCGGGGCGCGGGCCTGCTCCTGGGTATCGTGCTCACCGAGCCGCTCGCACCCCAGGTGCAGCAGGCGGCTCAGGACGCCGGAATCCTGGTGAACGCGCCCGCACCCGATGTCGTACGGCTGATGCCGGCGCTGAACCTCGGCGACGACGTGGTGGAGGCGTTCCTCGGGGCGCTGCCCGGCATCCTTGACCAGGCCGCCGACGCGGCCCACGGGGACGGACGATCCGGAGAATGAGACGACGATGAGCCAGGCGCAGGAGCACGAGCAGACGGCGGGGCCCGCCCTGCCGCAGACCCGCACCGCACGCCACCGGCGGATCGTGGACATCCTCAACCGGGAGGCGGTGCGCAGCCAGAGCCAGCTGGCGCGGCTGCTCGCCGACGACGGGCTGACCGTCACCCAGGCGACGCTCTCCCGCGACCTGGACGAGCTGAACGCGGTCAAGATCCGCAACACCGACGGCGACCTGATCTACGCGGTGCCCAGCGAGGGCGGCTTCCGCACCCCGCGGGCCCCGCTCGGGGAGTCGGCGAAGGAGGAGCGGATGCGGCGGCTCTCCGCGGAGCTGCTGATCTCCGCGGAGGCCTCGGCCAACCTCGTGGTCCTGCGCACCCCTCCGGGGGCGGCGCAGTTCCTCGCGTCGGCGATCGACCAGGCGGAACTCCACGACATCCTGGGAACCATCGCGGGCGACGACACACTGATGCTGATCAGCAGGGAGCCCACGGGAGGGCAGGCGCTGGCGGACCATCTGCTGCGGTTGGCCCAGAACGGGGGATGAGCTGGCGGCGCCGCGCCGCCCCAGCTGCGGGCAGTCGTGCCTCCCCCCAGTGCCTGAACGGCCTGGGAGGTACCCCCAGGGCGATGGGGGTCCCCCCGCTCGAGCGAAGCCGAGAGTGGG